>NZ_JAXCEI010000014.1:87545-208999 GCF_041463655.1 Actinomadura monticuli | reverse complement strand
GTCAAGCACCCCTCCGGCGGTCAGGCCCTGGACGCCGATACCCGCACCTACAACGCGCTGCTGCGCGGCCTGCGATGCCTGGCCGAACGCGGTTTCGCCCTGCTCACCCAACGCTGGCGCATCGTGCAGCACATCACCGCCAGCCCCAGCCGAATCGGTGACATCGCCAAAGCCGCACTCGTCCTCACCCATTTCGAACACGGCTACGTCCGGTGATTCGCTGAGATCACCTCACTGCAATATTTAAGCCATCAGAAGGAAATTTGACGCGCCCGGGAAGAGTTTATCATTCTTTCGTTCGAATTTTTGGTCCAATACTTATTGCATTGATGGTCATTTCAATCAGGGGACGCGTCAAGCGCTAAATTGGCGTTTATTGCACGGCGCCCAGTTCTCCGCTCTTCAGAGCGGGCCATGTATAGGCAGCAGGCTGCCGAATTGGGCTGTTTTGGATCAAGGGGCGGCGGCGCTCAGGCCGCTGGGCGGCCCCGCGCCAGGCCGCCCGGAGCGTGCGGTGTGGACGCCGGTCACCGGACGGCCGCGCCGGGCCGCGCGCCGAGCCACGCCAGCCGGCCCCGCCCAGAGCGCTCGCCGCAGGGGCGCGCCACCGCCCTGACCAACCAATGCCGGAGCATCAAAGGCCATTCGGCGACGTGCACCAGGGCGTGACTGTGGCCGAGCGCCGTTGGAGTCGTCAGGGGAGTTTGCCGGAAGATCAGTTGAGCGTGTGCGTCTGGGGAACCCCGTGGTTCCCCAGACCCCTCCTGGAGCCGGAGGGCACTCCCGCGCGGTTCGGTCTGTCTCGGGGTTCGCGCCGTTCGCGCGGGAGCACCCTCCGGACTGGTCCGTTCGTCTGTGCGGAGCGCGGGACGACGGCAGACGGGAAGCTCAGGCAGCGTGCGCGTCGCGCGGGGTCCGAACCCCTCAGTCAGTGGCCCCTGTCGAGGAGTTCATTAGTTACGGCCATCCAGTCATCGAGCAAAGTGCACCAAGGCCAGTGTGGGTCAGTCTCAGGTGAACGTGCCCACGTCAGGTGAACGGCCGCCCACCGGTCAGCGCCAGGCAACCCGTACAGAACGTCGTCACAAACGCCGCAGCGGGCAACGGCCTGGGCTTCGACGCCGTACAACGGATGTTTCGTGCTCCCGCACTCCCTCGTCAACTCATCTTCCAACCTACGCCGCTCAGCGTCATCAACGATTCGCACCCAACGGCCTGGAAGATCCCCCATGCGGTCAAGCATGTTGCTTTGCGTCACCTGTCGCAGGGTAGCGACCACTGCCCGGCCCATAGAAGCTCAGGACTCAAGGTACGGAACATGCGCGGACCGACGCTTAAGTCCGGTTAATGGATCGCTTTGGGCTGAGGCCCGTTCGTAGGCTCGTTGGTGCAGTCGAGCGGCTGTCTGGTTGGCGATGGAGTGACGTGTGGCGAAGAGGCGTTACGTAGCCCGTGGGGTTCCCGGCGGCTACCGCATCTGGGACACCAAGGCGCACAAGTGGTGGGGAGACCACTACGAGCTGTGCCCCGACGATCTCCTGGCCGAACTGAACGGAAACCGCGACTACGCGAAGATCACCGCACTGCTCAGGCACTATCGGGCCCAGAAGCGGTAGACCCCCGGTTACCCGACCAAAGCCTGTTGTGGGTGCGCGGAACCGGTCAGGTAGGGGTCAGTCGTCTTCTTGGTCACTCCACCCTGCGGAGTGAGAGTGTGATCCCCCAGCGGGTGGGCGTGCCCTGATCGTGCCCGTTGGGGTGGTCGGTAGCGGGGTGCTACGGTCGCTTGCGGATCATGGGGTGTGGTCGTTGAGCTGCATCGATGCTGGTTTCAAGATCGGGAACCGATATCTTCCAAACTGGCTACGCGGGTTCGATTCCCGTCGCCCGCTCTCCCATCTCTCCAGGTCAGAGCCCTATAGGGCGATCTTGACCACCCTCCCGAAGATCATTTGTCACCCATGTGTCACTGGGATCTGGCACCTGAACGGCATCCTGGTTCAACTGCAACCCTTGGTGATCATGGTCTGATCTTCCACGACGGAGATCAGCACGGTGACGCATCTTGCGTCTTCAACACCGCCGTCCGCTCCCCGGACGCGGCCCGAGCCGCCAGGTAGCTGGGCCTTCGGTGCGTCCGGGTCGAACGCCCCCGTCCACAGGCCGGTGCTCTCGAATCGCGTGCGAACCGTCTTTACGGCGAAGGCGCTACAGGCGTGCCCGGCTCGCGTCGCCGCATCGTGGATCTCTTCGTACTCTGCGTCGCTGACGCGGATTCTCAGTTCCCGCTCTCGCCGCCGCCCACCGACGAGCTCGCTCGACGCTCCAACGGCTCCAACCTGTCGTTGCCTCGCTTGTCTGTCGTCATATGCCTCCGCTCCTGGCTCCAAGGACCGCACGGGGTCCCCACCTGGCCAGTGTGATCTTCCGAGCGGAAGTCATCCACAACAGGGAGCGTTCTACCAGCTATCTTGGATCCCGCATTGACCTGCTTATGCGTCACTTCACGAAGGCTGTTACGCGTCCTCGTCGCCGTTCAACGCTCGCATGAACCAGTCGAGAGAGCCGGTCCTCTGCGCCTCCTCGGCGAGACGCTTGGCGGACGCAGTCTGGAGTTGGGCGAGTGAGCTGTCTACCCACGGTTGGGTGTTCTGATTGCCGTGCTCTCGGTACTCGATGGCCTGAATGAGGCACTCGAGCTTGTCCGCGTCACGGGCGCACATCGCCTCGGCGCTGGCCTTGCCTTCGTACTCCGCGACGACACCCGTGATCATCGCGGTGACCGCCTTCGGCAGGCCTCGCGTCTGGCGCTCGGTGACCTGCTCGTTGGACGCCTTCTTCACATACGGCTTGGCCACATAGGGGATGTCGGTGAGGCGCGTCTCCTGGCTGTCATGGAAAAGGCTGAGCAACGCGGCACGCTCTGGGTTGGCGCCCTCCATTGCCGCCAGGACGCTCGCGATGATCGCCGTACGGAGCGAGTGATCGGCGATGCTCTCGGGATCGTTCACGCCCGCTACAAGCCACCCGGTGCGCTTGTAGCGCTTCAGAAGCCCGATCTCGTACAGGAACCCCGTCAGCCGCTCCGTCTCGTTCGCCATGCTCGCCCTTCTCTCAACGCCCGTCCGCGATACGTAGACCGTAGAGGACCTATTCCAACTCCCGTCGCGACTGGACGGAGACCGCAGCTTCGTCCAGGACCCGCGCCGCCCGTTCCTGCAGCCGACCGAGCGTGCCGGGCTCGTCGTGGACGATAGCGGGGCGGTGCTGAAGAAGCGCCCAGACCGTATGAGCGACGACATCGATGTAGACGTTCTTCGGCTCCAGCTTGCGCACCAGATGAGCAAGCAGCTTCGTGCCTCTCCAGGTCCGAGTGGGCAACTCGACCATGAACGTGTCGGCTGTCTGCGGCTCGGTGATCTCCCCAGCCAGTACGCCCAGTAGTTGAGGTTGGCCGTCTCACACCTGTCGGTCTTCATCGCCTGGCCGATGAACGCTTGGAGCGCCTCGGGGTCTCACTTGCGAGCAAGGGAGTGCGCTCCGGAGCGCACAACAGCCCACGACAGCGACCAGTCAGCGAATCGTTGAGACCTGCGCTCCTCCTGGCGCTGCATTCCCGCCAGCCATTCCGCCGTCTCTACGGAATCATCGAAGCTCGCGACGTAATGTGCTTGCCTATGAAGCAGCATCCCGTCGACAGTGCCGACATCGGCTCTCTCTGCGGCGCTCTTAAGATGCTCGAAGAAGTGAGCCCGCTCGTCTACCGCCAAGCGTGGCCCTCTGGAAACCGGACCGCGACGGGAAGATTTACGCGGAACATCGTCCAAGAAGGACGGCCGCTGACCGGACACCGCCCATGAGGTCATGTCAGTGAACGGCCGCGTGATCACCCACGCGGAGAGCGGATGCTCATCCGGTGGAACCTTCGCTGGTGCGGTACTCAAGACCTGCGCGAGGAAGTGATCAACCTCAAGCGCCGGCTCGAGTTGAGCGAGCAAGTTCGGCTGCGCCCCGAGTCGCAGCAATCGTGCACGAATCGCCAGAAAACTCCCCGTGGGCACGGCGATGAGAGGCCGACGCCCAGACTCCCAGCCCTGCACAGTCGTGAGATCGACTCCAAGGTCTTCGGCCAGTCCGTCCTGAGTGAATCCGATCGACTCGCGGATGACCTTGAGAAGGTAGCCCGAAATACGACCTTCGCGGGGGCCGCCGTTGAAACCCCGACTGCCAGTCAGGGTTTCTCGTTCACCTGGCGCCATGAGCCCACTACCGCCGTCCGTACTCGTACTCGCCGTCAGTTCATCGGCATCAATCAACGCCATAGCGTTAAGAAAGCTAACCGAAGATCACTATTCACGCCTCTAGGTAAGAGGGCTCGTAATGTCAACGGATACACCGAAAGCGCTGGAGGCGCGCCGGTTGCGCGTCTGGGCGCTCGCCCAGACGCTCAAGTCCCACGGCTATGCGATAGAGGTGGCCGAGTCTGGGCCCTTGCTTGCGATTCCTGCCGCCTTCTCCTCCCTGGTGTTGGTGCCATGCGACCTGCGCGCGATCTTCGGCGGTGAGCCGTGGTTCTGGTTCTTCTTCGCCCGGACGAGAGGGACCGTGCCGACTGGGTGCGGTGGACCCATTCGGCACGGTTCGGTTGGTCAGGCCTGCCCCGCTGACGACGGGCCAGTGTGGCCGCCGTAGGTGGCGATCTTGTATTCGGTCGCCGCCAGCGACAGGGTCAGTTCCTTGAGCTGGCGGCGGATCGTGTCGCGGTGTTCTAGCAGCAGGTCAAGGCGCTCGGGGACGGTGTCGTCGCCCTCGTCGGCCAGCCGCATGTAGTGCTGAAGGTCGCGCATGGCCATCCCGGACAGGCGCATGCGAGTCAGGAACACCAGTCTCCGTACCGCCTGCGCGTCGTAGCTGCGGTGGCCGCTGGCGTCGCGGGCCACCTCGACCAGCCCGATCCGCTCGTAGTAGCGCAGCGTGTGCGGCGACATGTCGAGCAGGTCGGCGACCTCCGTGATGGTCATGGGGTCGGTGGCGGCGCCGACGTCGACGAGGCGGTGGATCACCTCGACCGACATCGGGCCGTCGACCTCGTCGAGAGCGGCGAGCGCCCTCGACATCAGATCGTCGGTGGCCATGGCGACACTCTAGATCGGCCGGGCGGACGCGGGGGCGCCGGGGAAGTCGGCGGCACGCGCGGTAGGGGCCCAGCGTTCGAGCTCCTCCAGGTTCTGCCGGTAGGACCTTCCGATGCGCTCGATCGCCTCCCGCCCGAGCGGAAGGCGCAGCGGCAGCTCGTCACCGGCGACCAGGTCAACGATGATCTCCGCGGCCCGGACCGGATCGCCCTCCTGAATCCCGTCGGCGCTCACCATGTCGTTGCGGACGGCCCCCAGCAGTCCGGTGTACGCGGCGCTGGCGTCGGCGACCCCGAGCACGTCGGGCGCGTTGAACGAGGTGCGGAACCGGCTCGGCTCGACGATCATCACCCGGACCCCGAACGGCGCGACCTCGCCGGCCAGCGCCTCCGACCAGCCTTCGAGCGCGAACTTGCCGGCCGAGTACGCGCCGACACCGGGGAAGGAGATGCGCCCGCCCTGGCTGCTCATCTGCACGATCGTGCCCGACCCCTGCTCGCGGAAGTACGGCAGGACGGCCCGCACGAGCGCCGCCGGACCCAGCAGGTGCAGTTCCAACGACGCGCGAAGCTCCTGTTCGCCGACCTCCTCGGCCGCGCCGACGACCCCGCGGCCGGCGTTGTTCACCAGCACGTCCACCCGACCGAACCGGTCGACCGCCGCCCGTACGACCTCCCCGGCGCGCCCGGTGTCACGCACGTCGAGCTCGGCAACCAGCACCTGGGCGTGGTGGGCGTCCGCGAGGTCGGCCACCGCCCCGGGCCGCCGCACGGCCAGCACCACGTTGTCGCCCCGCCCGACCGCGCACTCGGCGATGGCACGGCCGAAGCCCGCCGACGCGCCGGTGATGATCCATGTCCGCTGAGTTCCTGGTTGAGATGTCATGCCGGCGACGCTAGGAGTTCGAGCGCACTCGAACGCAAGCACGGCGTCCGCCGCCCGTCGCCGGTCCGTACCCCGCACCTCACCACGACCTATCCCACACGTGAGGGATACGCCCGCGATCCGAGCGGGTCGACCGTGGGTCCGTGGTCTGCCCGGATCAGGCGGACGGGATGACGGCGACCGGGCAGCGGGCGTGGTGGATGACGCCGTGGGCGATCGAGCCGAGCCGGGGTGCGGCCCAGTGGCGTTGGTGGGCGCCGACCACGAGCAGGCGCGCGTTGCGGGAGGCGTTGGACAGCGCGGTCACCGGGTGTTCCATGATGATCTCGTCCATGGCGTCCACGCTGGGGTATTCGGTGCGCAGCGGCTTGTATGCCTCGATGGTCTGGGCGCGCAGGTCCAGTTCGATCTGGTCGGCGTCGACGGCGTAGCCGGCCTCGACGAGGGTGCCGAACGTCTGCCAGGCGTGCACGACGCGCAGCCGGGCGTCGCGCAGCGCGGCGGACTCGAAGGCGTACTCCAGGACGGCGCCGGCGTCGCGCAGCAGGTCGATGCCGACGACGATCTCGCCGCGGTCGGCGGCGTCCCCGCGCACGATCACGAGAGGGACCGCGGGGCGCGCGGCCATGCGCAGGCTCGTGGAGCCCAGCAGCATGCCGGCGAACCCGCCGCGGCCGCGGCTGCCCAGCACCAGCTCGAACGCCTTGTCCGGCTGGTCGCGCAGCGCCTGCGCGGTCTCTTCGGCGACCAGAGCCGTCGTGATCTCCAGGCCGGGCCACCGCTCCTGGACGCGTTCGCGGGCGGCCGTCAGCAGCCGGTGACCGACGCGGGTCATCCGTTCGGTGCTCCCTGCCGGCTTGAACAGCGGCGCCCTGTAGGGCCAGCTCTCCAGCGCGTGGACGATGTGCAGGGGACGTTCGACGCCCGCGAACACCGGCTCTTCTCCGGGGCATTCCGGCGCGAGCACATCCCCCTCGCCGGGCACCTGATCTGCAGGCTGCTCGGCCTCCAGTACGGCGACTATCGAGACTGGCCGGAGATCGACGCCTGGGCGGCGAAGATCGCGGGTGAGCTGAAGCCGCCCGGGTCAGTACCTGCGCCGGAACCTGCCGTCGGAGTCGTCGTACCGTCCGGTGCGACGGTCGCCGAGGTAGAAGAGCCCGAGCAGGAAACCGACACCGACCATGACAATAATGATCACCGTCACCCCGAACAGGACTGAGGATCCCGGCATCGCAACCACCTCTTCCGCTCCGTCGCGGCCCACTCCCAGTGTTCGCCGCGCCCCGGCATCCGTGGCAGGGACCTTCGGCCTGCGGCGGGGGGACGAACGCCGGTGACGGGACGGCGGCCCGCCCCGGGATTCGCTCGGAGGAGATTTCATAGGGCGGTGCAGGATGCAACGGATGAACGTGCTGGACGCCGGGATGTTCTTCGCCGAGAACGACACGAGGCCGCTGCAGATCGGGACGGTGACCGTGGTCGAAGGCCCGGCGCCCGACTACGCGGATCTCGTGCGGCAGGTCTTCGCCAGGCTGCGGCTCGCGCCGCGCTGCCTGCAGCGCGGGACGCCATGGGCGGCTGCCGCTGCATCGGCGCGATGCAAGAGATCAGGTGTCGTTGCCGGCCGTCCGATGCGGGTAGCGCCGCGCCACACGTGCCAGCGGTGTGCGAGCCGCCCCGATTTCGATCATGGGACGCGACTTATGCGTTCGCAGTCCCAGCTGCACTTTCCACATCGCCTCGGCCAGAGCGTGGAACTGATACAGCAGGCGACGCAGCACGGGAAGATCACCGGCGTCCGCCGTCGCAGCGGCATGTTCGGCGACGATCGCGAGCCGGTTGACCCGGCAGGCGAGAAAATGCGCGAGCGCCTCGCGGCGAACGCTTCCCGACAGGGCGTCGAGCAGAATCGACTCGGCGGCGCCCAACTCGGCCATGACCTCGGCGGTGGCCGCCCGCACATCGATGTCGGTCTCCCGGCCGTCCTTCGCCACGAGCCTGAGCCTGCTCAACGTCGGCAGGCAGCGCCGGTGATGCTCGCGCAACCGATTAGGGATGGAGGTCCCGACTCAAGGGACGAAGGGCCCGCAATTCATGCTCAAAAGGATCATGAATTGCCAACGGTCATCCGGGTCCTGCAAGGACGCCTTCGCCCTGCCCAGGCGGGCAGGGCCGTCATTTCGTGCTGAGGACGTCGGTGACCGGGCGCCAGCGGCTGTACTGGCGGCGTGCGACGTGGCCGAGGCGTAGCAGCATCTGCGGATGGCCGCACACCAGATCGCGGCGGATCGCCGCCCGCAGATCGGGCAGTTCCAGCGGTTGGGTGTGGAAGGCCGCGCTGACGTCCTGGGTGGCCGCATGCAGGAGCACATGCTGCAGAGCTTGGCCGGCGAGCAGCCAGTCCACCCGCCTGTCCTCCCGGGTGGTCAGCAGCGCCACCGTCCCCACGGCGGCGGGAGCCGTCTCGTGATCGATCTCCTGGCCGCCTCCGCGCTGCAGGAACGCTCCCGGCGCGTCGGCGGCGATGTCCCGCCAGGGGAACTCCGCACCGTAGGCCGTGACCGGGTCGACGCCGGAAGCGAAGCCGTCGGGGCGTTTGCCGTCCGGCGGGACCGTCAACGCCAACAGTTCACCGGCGATGCGGGGGTCACGGGCCTGAACCGCTTCGGCGGCCCGGACATGCTCGGCCAGTCGCCGGCGCTGCGCCTCGTACTTGAGGACGCGGAGGCCGGCCCCCTCCTCCCGGCCGATGCCGGCCAGCACGGCCGGCAGCATGGGCGGCAGCGGAGTCGTCAGGAAGCGCCCGCGATGGGTGTGGCGGCGCGGGATCGTGCGGTACAGCAGTTCCTCGTAGGGCCGCGGGGTTGACCTGCTGCCCCAGGTGACGCGGGCCAGCAGGTCGGGGTTCGCCGGGTCGGGCAGCAGACGCACCCGCGGGGTGAAGCCGAGGCACCGGACGGCCAGCTGCGCGTTGAACAGGGCCGCACCACAGCTGATCAGCATCTCGCGTCCGCCCGGGTCGCTGACCGGCAGCAGGCGCGTCCGGTCCGCCCACAACTCCAGCCCGTCGGGGCGTTCGACGAAGCGCCACGGCTGGGTGTCGTGGATGGACGGCGCCAGGATCGCCGCACGGACGACGAAGCGCGCCGCCAGATCGGTCCGTTCGGAGCCGAGAGGATTCGCGAGCTTGTTCCAACGCTCCGCGGCAAGTCCTGGGACGCTGACCATCTCGATGACCTCCCACCGCGAGTGTCCGGCACTTACAGAATGCCGGGCCGGCGCCGAGGCGGCACCGTGTCCAAAGTCCCCTCCGCCAGGACCTTCGGCCTGTCTGATCAGCGGGTGTCGCTTTCCACGGCGTGCTCGGCCGCGTCCCGGACGGCGGCCCGGCCAGCCTCCAGTCGGGCGATCGGCACCCGGAACGGCGAGCAGGAAACGTAGTCCAGTCCCACCCGGTGGAAGTACCGGACGGAGGCCGGGTCCCCGGCGTGCTCACCGCAGACGCCCAGTTCCAGATCCGGCCGCCGGGCCCGGCCCTCGGCCGCGGCGATCTCGATCAGGCGGCCGACGCCGTCGCGGTCCAGGGCCTCGAAGGGCGAGACGCCGAAGACGCCCTTGTCCAGGTAGACGGTGAAGAACTCGCCTTCGACGTCGTCCCGTGAGAAGCCCCAAGTGGTCTGCGTGAGGTCGTTGGTACCGAAGGAGAAGAACTGCGCGACCTCGGCGATCCGCCCGGCGGTAAGCGCGGCCCGGGGCAGTTCGATCATGGTGCCGACCGGCATGTCGAGCGCGATGCCGGTCCGTGCGGCCACATCGGCGAGCACTCGTTCGGCGTCCGCGCGGACGATCTCCAGCTCCCGCGCCGCACCGACCAGCGGGATCATGATCTGCCCGCGCGGGTCGCCGCCCGCCCGGGCGCGTTCGGCGGCGGCCTCGGCGAAGGCCCGTACCTGCATGGTGAACAAGCCGGGGACGACCAGGCCGAGCCGGACGCCGCGCAGGCCCAACATCGGATTCTGCTCGTGCAGGCGCCGCACGGCGGCCAGCAGCCGCCGATCATGCTCGACGGGCTCGCCCCGAGCGCCGGCCAGCGCCACGCGCACCGACAGATCGGTCAGGTCGGGCAGGAACTCGTGCAGGGGCGGGTCGAGCAGCCGCACCGTGACCGGCAGTCCGTCCATCTCGGCCAGAATCGCGGCGAAGTCCGCGCGCTGCAGCGGCAGCAGCGCGTCCAGGGCCTCGTCCCGTTCGGCATCGGCGCCGGCCAGGATCAGCCGCTCGACGAGCTCGCGGCGCTCCCCCAGGAACATGTGCTCGGTGCGGCACAGCCCGATGCCCTGTGCGCCGAAGCGCCGTGCGCGCGCGGCGTCCTGCGGCGTGTCGGCGTTGGCCCGGACCTGCAGCCGCCGGACGGCGTCGGCGCGGGACAGGATCCGGTGCACCGCCGCCACCAGTTCGTCCGCCTCCGGACCTCGCGGGTCGAGTTCTCCTTCGAAGTACCGGACGACCGGGGACTGCACGACCGGCAACTCCCCCAGGTACACGGCACCGTTGGAACCATCCACGGAGATCACGTCGCCCTCGGTCACGACCACTCCTCCGGGCGCGGTGAACCGGCGGCGCTCGGTGTCGACGTCGAGGCTCTCCACCCCGCACACGCAGGTGGTGCCCATGCCCCGAGCAACGACGGCCGCGTGCGAGGTCTTGCCGCCGCGGCTGGTCACGATGCCCGCGGCGGCGATCATGCCGCCCAGGTCGTCGGGGTTGGTCTCGCGGCGCACCAGCACGACCCGGTCACCGGCGCGTGCCCGTTCCACGGCCGTCTTCGAGTCGAACACCGCCCGGCCGACCGCGGCGCCGGGCGAGGCCGCGATCCCGATGGCGATCGGCGGGGTGTCCGAGCCCGCCGCGAAGCGCGGAAAGGCCAGCCGGCCGAGCTGGTCGCCGCCGACCCGGGCGACGGCCTCGTCGATGTCGATGAGTCCCTCGTCGGCGAGCTGGACGGCGATCCGGAACGCGGCCTCGGCCGTGCGCTTGCCGACGCGGGTCTGCAGCATCCACAGCTTGCCGCGCTCGATGGTGAACTCGATGTCGCACAGGTCGCGGTAGTGGTTCTCCAGCTTCCGCATGTTCTGGAGTAGCTCGTCGTAGGAGCACTTGTCGATGTGCTCCAACTCCTGCAGCGGCACCGTGTTGCGCGTCCCGGAGACGACATCCTCGCCCTGCGCGTTGCGCAGATAGTCACCGTAGACGCCGGCGTGCCCCGTGCCCGGGTCGCGGGTGAAGGCCACACCCGTTCCCGAGTCCGCGCCCAGATTTCCAAACACCATCGCCATGACGTTGACCGCTGTGCCGAGTTCCTCCGGGATGTGCTCGCGCCTGCGGTACAGCCTGGCCCGCTCCCCGTTCCAGGAATCGAAGACCGCGCGGATCGCCATGTCGAGCTGGGTGCGCGGATCCTGCGGGAAGGGACGTCCGGTGGCGGTGAGGACGATGCCCTTGAACTCCTCGACCAGGACCTTCAGCTCCTTGACGCCGAGGTCAACGTCAGCGGCGGCGCCGTTGTGCAGCTTGGCCTTGTCCAGCGCTTCCTCGAACCGCTCCCCCGCGACACCGAGCACGGTCTTGCCGAACATCTGGATGAGCCGCCGGTAGGAGTCCCAGGCGAACCGGGCGTCTGCCGTCCGCGCGGCCAGCCCTGCCAGCGTCGCGTCGTTCAGCCCGATGTTCAGGACGGTGTCCATCATTCCCGGCATGGAGAACTTCGCACCGGAGCGCACCGACACCAGCAGCGGATCGCCGGGCTCCCCCAGCATCCTTCCCGCCTTCTCTTCCAGAGCGGCCAGGTGCGTGCCCACGGCGTCCCGCAGCCCCGGGGGTTCCCGACGTGCGGCGAGGAACGCCCGGCACGCCTCGGTCGTGATCGTGAAGCCCGGAGGGACCGGCAGGCCGAGGCTGACCATCTCGGCGAGGTTCGCGCCCTTCCCGCCCAGCAGGTCGTTCAGGTCCTTACCGCCTTCGGCGAAGTCGTAGACAAGCTTCGGCACCGGACGTCTCCTCTCGTCGTCGCCGATCACGGCGAGATCGGCACTCCGAGTTCGACTGTGCCTGAGGCGCCCCGCGGATCCACGGGGCGAAGGTCCCACAACGCCCCGGGAAGGACCGGTCCTCCGGCGGCGGGCCACGCCCCTCCCGCCCCTCAAGAGCGGCAACCAGGCCGCCGAGTTCGTCGGCGCCCCGATCGTCGGCGCCCCGATCGCCGGCGGCTCGGGCGCGCAGGCCACAGCGGTGCCGGCCTGCCGCCTACAGAGCAATGAGCCGCCCGGCTCCTTCCAGGGCACGCGGGCGCCGAACTCCTCGATGCCGGACTTTTTCAGGACTCCGGGGCCGCACCACAGGACAAGGCGGTCAAGGGGCGCCAGCCGCGAGTTCGGCCACGCCGGCCAGGCGACGGCCGAGATCGCACAGCGCGACCCCGGCGGCCTCTTCGGACCCGCTCGCCCACGCCGCGGAGTCCGCGGAGTCCGCGGAAGTGTTGTCGCCGCTCTGCCCCGTGCCTACCAGCGCCGTGTCGTCGCCAGGGGACAGCACCGCCCATGCCCTGACGACACCGCCGTCATCCTCGCTGAGATACACCTGCACCGTCCATTGCGTCCTGCCGTTCACCGCTGCCTCCCCGCCTGTCGTGTCCGCAACTTGATGATGGACAGAGACAGAGCGGAATTCGGAGGGGCGTTGGTCCCGAGTCCACGACGAAGGCGCGCAGGCGGACGCCGCCCGTATTCCTTGGGAGCTCGTACTCCTTGGGAGGAGGACGGTCCGGCAACCGGAGCGGCGGGCGCTCCACACCCGGTAGGGAATGGTCGACAGGAGGTGGGAGAGCATGTTGACGCGGGCATCCATCTCCGCATCGGATCGTCGAGGCGGCTGCGGAAGCGGCGTTCCTGCTCGGCGTCGCTGACCGACATCCATACCGCTGGAAGTACCACTGTCTTGCAGCACCATCAGCTGCTTTCGCCCAAGTGTGGCCGATGCCGGCTTGAACCCCGGATGGGTCAGGCGGGCAGGGCGATGTCCCGGCGGCGGGTCGAGATGATGCCCGTCGTGGCGAGAGCTGCGGAGAGGGCGAGGAGGACGACGGCGGAGACGGGGGTGACCCCGGCCAGCGGCACCTTGGGGATGTGGGTGAACGGGGACAGGTCCAGCATCCGGTCCGGCAGGTTGAGACTTGGGCCGAAGACAGGCCCGAGCAGGGTCGCCAGTATCAGCACCGTCCAGGAGACCGCCCCGGCCGCCCGCGGCAGCAGCCCCACCGCGGCGACCACCACGCCTCCGATGAGCAGCACCGCCGGTAGTTGGACGAGCCCCCCCGCGACCAGATCACGCAGCTGAGCGGACGTGCCGCCGAGCACGGCGCCGGCGGTCAGCGCCATGCTCGTGCCGAAGACGAGCAGGAGCACGGTCGTGCCGAGGCAGGCGTTCGCCACATGGCTTACCACCCACCGCGGCCTGCTGACGGGAGTCGTGAGGACGGATTCCAGCGTGCCGCCGACCTCTTCGGCGCGCATCCGCAGCAGGACCTGGACGATGTAGACGGCGGCGCCCAGGGCCGCCATCTCTATCATCGATGCCTGGAACGCGGCGGTGAGCTGGTCCGGGGCGTGGGCGCCCAACTGCCGGTACCAGTCCAGCGCCGCGCCCTCCGCGTGCCGGGCCTGGTCGCTGATGGACCCGAAGATCAGGCCGAAGCCGAGCATGCCCGCCGTCCAGCCGAGCAGCAGCCCGCGCTGGAGCCGCCAGGCCAGGCCAAAGGGGCTGAGGAGCCGACGCGCGGCCACGGCGTTCCCGCGCCGTTCCGGCAGGATGCCGCGGCTCATGTCGCGCCGCCCGGCGAGCATGCCCGCCACGCTGAGCAGGAGGGCGAACAGCGCGCCGAAAAGCAGCAGCGGCCACCACGGACCGTGATCAAACGGCCGCATCTGCTGCCCCCAACCGAGTGGGGAGAGCCATGCCGGCCAGGCGCTGACCACCCGTACACCAGTGGCATCGACGTGGCCGAGCATGTTCCCCGCACCGGCGAGCAGGAACGCGGCGCCCACGGCCGCCGCCGCGAGCCCGTTGGCCCCACGGGTGGTCGAGGACAGCTGCGCGGTGACCGCTGCCACGCCGGCGAAGACGATCCCCACCGCGCCGAACGAGACGCCTGCCGTTACCGAGCCCGCCACCGGCTGCCCGTTGCCGGCCATCGCGAGCGCCATCGCGACCATCAGCGCGACGTTCGCGATGACCGTGACCATGACCGCCGAGGCCAGGCCCGCGTACCGGCCCACCACGGCCGCGCCGACCAGTTCGGCACGGCCGGTCTCCTCGTTCTGCCGGGTATGCCGGACGACGGCTAGCGTGCTCATCAGCGCCGCCATGACCGCGAGGGCGGCGTAGCCTCGGATCAGCGTGATGCCGCCGATGGTGGCGCCGGACGCCATGCCGATCATGCGCATGCCCGGGTTGCCGGCCATCATCTCCGCCTCTTGGACCACGTCCTGGTGCGTCGGCATGCCAGTCGCGAACATGGCCGTGAACGAGGCGAGCAGCGCGCCCATCGCGAGCACCCAGGCGGGCAACACGATCCGGTCGCGGCGGAACGCGAGCCGGGTCAGCGGCACCATGCCGGTCAGCGCGCTGATCATGACTCCACCGCCCCGGCCTCGGCGGGCACTGAGACGTCGTCCCCGTAGTGGCGCAGGAACAGCTCTTCGAGCGTCGGCCGGGAGCTCGTCAACGTTTGCACGTCGAACTCCTCCAGCCGCCGCAGTACCCGGTTGAGCGCACCGGGGTCGACCTCGAACCGCACGCGGGCACCGTCGGCGCTCACATCATGGACGCCGGGCAGCCCGCCGAGCCTGGCGCCCAGCAGGCCCGCCGGTTCGGCGGCCTGGACGACGACGCCGGTGCGGGTCAGGTGACGCAGCTCGTCGAACGTCCCGGACTCGGCCGCCCGGCCCGCACGGATGATGGTGACGCGGTCGCACAGCGCCTCGACCTCGGACAGGATGTGGCTCGACAGCAGGACGGTCTTCCCAGCGTCCCGCAGCTCCAGGACGACCTGCTGGAAGACCGCCTCCATCAGCGGATCGAGCCCGGACGTCGGCTCGTCCAGCAGGTAGAGCTCCACCTTGGACGCCAGCGCCGCGACGAGCGCCACCTTCTGCCGGTTGCCCTTGGAGTAGGCGCGGCACTTCTTGGTCGGGTCGAGCTGGAAACGCTCCAGCAGGGCGGCCCGGCGCGTCCGGTCCAGTCCGCCTCGCAGGGTGCCCAGCAGGTCGATGATCTCCCCGCCGGTGAGGTTGGGCCACAGGTTGACCTCGCCCGGTACGTACGCGAGCCGGCGGTGCAGCGTGACAACGTCCCGCCACGGATCGGCGCCGAGCACGCTGACCGCGCCGGCGTCGGCGCGCAGCAGACCCAGCAGGATCCTGATGGCGGTGGTCTTTCCGGCGCCATTCGGCCCGAGGAAGCCGTGGACGTCCCCGTGCCGGACGGTCAGATCCAGCCCGTCCAGGGCTCTGGTCGCGCCGAATTCCTTGGCAAGGCCGGACACCGAGATCGCAGCCTTCACGGTTCAGCACCCCTTCCGCGGGTGATCTTCAGGAAGTCTCACGTGCTTCCAGTACAGACGGCGGGTCGGGGGTTCACCGGGTCCAAAGCACCGCGTGTTGGTGGGTTCCGTCGGGGGTGGTCGCGGAGGATCCGGCGAGTTGTCCGCGGTCGTTGATGCCGTAGGCCGCGGCCGAACCTCCGGCGGGCAGCCTGGGCAGCGGGACCGCCCGCCCGTCCCGCCACACCACGGCGTCGATGTCGACGAATCCCGCGACCTGCCCGGCATCGTTGATGTCGTGGACCTGGGCGAACAGGGCCGGCTCGGACGCCAGCGGGGTCCTGCCGCCGCGATACCAGATCGAGGCGCGCCCGCCGCTGTCGTTCAGAGCGACCTGATGCCGCTCGTTGGCCGCCGCCGGGTAGGACGGGGCGTCCGGGATGAGCGTGGTCGGAACGTCGTGCCGCCACGCCGTCGCGCGCGCGTTCATCGGGTCTTCGGGAAGGAAGCGGTGGCCCACGATCCAGCCGTGGTCGGTGATGTCCTTGGCGAACGAGGCCTGGCCCTCCGGATCCAGGTCGGTCAAGCGACCGGCACGCCAGCGGACCGCGTGCCGGGTGTACTCGCCCGGGGCTGTGCTGTTACCGACCACGTCACCGGCGTTGTTGATGCCCTCGGCGTAGCTGTCGGTGCCGCCGGGCAGCGCGCCCAGATCGCGCATCCGCCCGTTCTTCCAGAGGAACGCATGAGTGCCGCCGGAGGCCGAGCCGTACCCCACGACCTCGTCGCGGTCGTTCAGGTCGGTCGCCACGCTCCACAGGCCGCCCGGGAGCACGCCGAGGTCGATGATCCGGCCGTTGCGCCAGAGTGTGGCGTGACCGTCGCTCTGTCCGGCCGCATGACCGTGCTCGTTCACCGCGAACGCCTCGGACCAGTCGCTCCCGTTCAGGGTCCCCAGGTCGATGACGCGGTACGCCCCGCCCTGCGGGACGGCGGTGGCGGCCTTCGCCGCCGGCGCGCTGAGCAGGGCGGCGCCGATGCTCACCGCGGTCGCACTCGCCAGACCGTACCTTCGTAAGCTGCGCATGGTGCGCCTCCAAGGGCCGTGCCACCTTGATGGTCGAACCGAACGTAAGCCGGAACGCGAGTGGGGGGCAGGGACCAACGTCCCCGCTCTCAGCCGATGGCACGGACGAAGGCATGGGGTCGCGGGTGTTCAGCAGGTCGTTTCCGCAGATCCGCATCCTGCGCGGATATCGCCGTTCCTGGCTGGCAGGGGACGCGCTGGCCGGCATCACGGTCGCCGCCTACCTGGTGCCCCAGGTGATGGCTTACGCGGGCCTCGCCGGCCTGCCGCCGGTCGCCGGGCTGTGGGCGATGGCGCCCGCCATCGTGCTGTACGCCCTCCTGGGGTCGTCACGGCGGCTGTCGGTGGGGCCGGAGTCGACGACCGCGCTGATGACGGCCACGGTCGTGGGGCCGCTGGCCGCCGGTGACACGGGCGAGTACGCCGCGCTGGCCGCCGCGCTCGCCATCGTCGTCGGGGTCCTGGCGCTGGTGGCCTGGTGCCTGCGGCTGGGCTTCGTCAACGACCTGCTGTCCCAGCCCCTCCTGGTGGGCTATATGGCGGGCGTCGCGGCCGTCATGATCATTGGGCAGTTGCCGGGCACGACCGGTGTCGCCACGCACGGGGACGGCGCCCTGCGCGAGCTGGCGTCGTTCACCGCGAGCCTGGACGAGGCTCACCTCGGAACACTGCTGCTCACGTTCACGAGCCTGGTTTTCCTCTTCGCCCTCAACCACAGATTCCCCCGTGCACCCGGCCCGCTGCTGGTCGTGCTGATCGCCACCGCCGCGGTGATGATCTTCGATCTGGACCGGCGGGGCATCGGCGTGGTCGGCGACGTGCCCGCGGGGCTGCCGCGTCCCGCCGTGCCCGATCCCGCCGACGTCACCGGGCTGATCCTGCCCGCCCTGGGCGTCCTTCTGGTGGGCTACACCGACAATGTCCTCACCGCACGGGCCTTCACCGCACGGGGAGAGCGGGAGGTCGACGGGAACCGGGAACTCCTGGCGCTGGGCGCGTCGAACATCGGGGCGGGGTTCTTCCACGGCTTCCCGGTCAGCAGCAGCGGCAGCCGCACCGCCCTCGCGGCCGCCTCTGGGGCACGCACCCAGGTCTACTCCCTGTTCCTGCTCGGCCTGCTGGTATGCGTGCTGCTGTTCCTGCATCCCCTGCTGGCCCGGTTCCCGTCGGCGGCGCTGGGGGCGATCGTGATCTACGCGGCGACCCGCCTGGTGGACGTCGACGGGTTCCGCAGGCTCGCCGCGTTCCGCCGCAGCGAACTGCTGCTGGCCGTCGCGGCACTGGTCGGCGTGCTCGCGTTCGGCATCCTGTACGGCATCCTGGTCGCGGTGGGCCTGTCGGTCATGGTGATGACGGCCAGGGTCGCGAGGCCGCACGACGCGATCCTCGGGCGCGTCCCGGGGATGGCGGGCATGCACGACGTCGACGACTTCCCGACCGCACGGACGATCCCGGGGCTGGTCGTGTACCGGTACGACTCGCCGCTGTTCTTCGCCAACGCCGCCGACTTCAAGCGCCGCGCCCTGGCCGCCGCCGAGGACGGCGGGGACGGCGTGCGCTGGTTCGTCCTCAACGTCGAGGCGAACGTCGAGGTCGACTACACCGGGCTCAAGGCGCTGGAAGAGCTGCGGGCCGAACTCAGCGGCAGAGGGATCGTCTTCGCGCTGGCCCGGGTCAAGCAGGACCTGCTCGACGATCTGCGAGCTTTCGGGCTCGCCGACGCGATCGGCGCCGATCGGCTGTTCCCCACGCTGCCGACGGCGGTCGCCGCGTTCGAGCACTGGCGCCGCGAGCCCCCGACGCCCCCGTCGGACGATCCCAGCTGACGCAGGCCCGGCGATCAACGCGAGACGTCGGGACCTCCGCCGGCGACGCTTCCACCGCGCTTACCGCATGGAGAGCCGTCAGCTCGCTCAAGTGCTCGGCTCATGCCGTGTAGGCCGGGTCGAGGGACGGCGGGGTGTCGGACGTGGTGTGCAAGTCGAAGATGGCGCGGCGCAGTTCGGTAATGGCGAGGTCCAGGTCACTGAGGGCTGCTTGGACATGCTGGGCGGCGTGCGGGTCTTGGATCCGGGCCAGCGCGCCATGCAGTTGCAGTCCGGCGCCGAAAAGGCGGTGGCTGAGCCGGTCGGTCAGGTCGTGGGCAACGCGCCGTGGGTCGACACTCATCTGCTGGGCTACGTCGGCGCTTTCGGCGTCACGTTCGGGCTCGAACGGGTCGAAGGCGACCTCTCGCGGTCGCGGTCGTCCAGGCATCGTCCGCTGCCCCTCCGGGATCGGTCCTAGATCGTCTTCTTCGACCCGCCCTACCCACACCGCGCCAGGATCACCCCTATTTGCCCCGATTTAGCGGCCTGGGGAGGCAACGGGTACCACTGGCATCCCGCCTGCGCGGCCCGGAGGCATGACCGGTCCTCATGGTGGGCGTGCGACCGGCGGCCGGAATGCTAGGGCGTCGCGGGACGGCGAGGGTTTCGGCTGCCGGGCACCACCAGGACGGGCCGCTCGGCGAACTCCAGGATGCGGTCGGCCCATGGGGCGAGGGCCCGGCCGCCGGGCCGGGGGGCGTCGTCCCGGCCGAGGACGATCAGGTCGGGCCGGATGCGGCGGGCCTCGTCCAGGACGCGTTCGGCGATGTCCCCGAAGAGCCGGACGGTCTCCATCTCGACCTCCGCCAACCGGGCGAGCTGCTCGACGTGCGCCAGTACCGACCGTCCGGCCAGGTCGCGGCGCGCGCCGACGTCCGGCTGCCCGGACACCCTTGTCACGGTGTCGGTGAGGATGCCGTCGGCGATGACGTTCACCGCGGTGATCCGTGCGCCGAGGCGGTGGGCCAGATCCACGGCGTAGCGGGCGGCGGCCAGCGTCGACGGCGAGTCCTCGGCGACGAGCAGCAGGCATGCGGTCATGACGACTCCCGGGTGGTGAGGCGGCGGAGGCGGGCGCCGTCTTCGCGTTCGCGCTCCTCCAAGGCGAACTCGATGCTCGCGAGCGCCTTGCGCAGCCGCGGCAGCCGGCGGCGCTCGATCGCACGGACCCGCTGCCCGGTCGCCTCGACCTCGGCATCGAGGGTGGCGACCGCGGCGCAGGCGGCGGCATGGGCGCAGGCGGCCTCCAACGCCGCCCGGCAGGCCCGGCGGGCGGGCGTCAGGGCCGTGCCGCCCGGTGCGGGCGCGGCGGCGCCGGGCGGCGTGAAGACGATGCGCGCGGGGTGGCTCACCCCCATGGACTCGGCATGTTCCACGGTGACGTCCGCGAGGAGCCCGCCGGACGCCGGCGGCAGCACCCGGCGTCCGCCGAGCAGCGTGGCCCGGAGCAGGGCCTCGTCCGCCTCCGCGCAGCGGCGGTGCCATGCCTCCTCCGTGCGGGTGGCGAGCAGCTTCATCCTGTCCCGCTCGTCCCGCAGGATGTTGAGCTTCCGCTGCAGGAGTTCGACGGCGCCTTCTGCGATCTCGATTCGCTGCCGCAGCCACAGCCGTCCGGCACGTCCATGGGGCACACCGCTCATCGGTCCTCCATCAGGTGGGCGTCGATCAGCGCGCGCGACAGCATGGTGAGCTCGCGCCGGGGCAGGACCGCGAGCGCTCGCCAGGCCCGATCCAGCGTCTCCTCCAGCCGGCGCCGTTCCGCGGCGCCCTGGGAGACGAGAACCTCCCGGTAGACCCGTTCGAATTCGAGGTAGCTGCGGTCGGTCTCACTGAGCGCACCGGGGCCTACCAGCTCACCGAGTTCGTGGGCCCGGCGCGCCCTGGACAGCGCCGCGAGGACCTGGGCGGACACGTCCAAGTGGTCCTCGCGGGTGCGGGTGGGGCCGGCGGCCTTGCGCATCAGGCGCGACAGCGATTCCAGGGCGTCGACGGGCGGATACACGCCGGCCGAGTGCAAATCCTCGGAGAGGACGATCTGCCCTTCGGTGATGTACCCGGTCAGGTCTGGCACAGGGTGTGTGATGTCGCCGCCGGGCATCGTCAGCACCGGCACGAGGGTGACCGAACCGGGCCTGCCGCGGACCCGCCCGCAGCGCTCGTACAGCGAGGCGAGGTCACTGTAGAGATAACCGGGGTAGGCCCGCCGTGCCGGGATCTCCCCGCGCGCGGCCGACACCTCGCGCAGCGCCTCGCAATAGGCGGTCATGTCGCCCATGACGACCAGGACGTGCCGCCCCTCCTCGAACGCGAGGTGCTCGGCGACGGTCAGTGCGATGCGGGGCGTCAGGATCCGCTCGATGACGGGCGCGTCGGCGAGGTTGAGCAGCAGCACGAGGTCGCCGGCGGCCGAGCGGTCTTCCAGGGTGTCGCGGACGGCCGCCGCATCGGCGTGGGTCAGCCCCATGGCGGCGAAGACCACGCAGAACGGCTCGTCCCCGGCCGACGCCTGGGCGGCGATCTGCGCGGCCAGCTCCAGGTGCGGGAGTCCGGCCCGGGAGAAGATCGGAAGCTTCTGCCCGCGCGCGAGCGTCGTGAGAGCGTCGATGGCCGAGACCCCGGTCAGGATCGGATCCGACGGCGGTTCACGATGAACGGGGTTGAGGGGGACGCCCGCGGCCGGCGCGTCGGTGCCGCCGAGGACGGGCGGGCCGCCGTCCAGCGGGTTGCCCAGTCCGTCGCACACCCGCCCGAGCCAGGCCGTCCCGACCGGGACGCGCAGCGGCGTGCCGCTGAAGGCGACACGGGTTCCTTCGAAGGGGATCCCTGCGGTCCCCTCCAGAACCTGGACGAGCACTCGATCGCGGGCGGTGTCGAGTACGAGCCCGTGCCGCTCCTCCCCCGAGGCGAGCCGGATGTCGGCGAACTCGTCCCAGCCGACCTCCTCGGCGTCGGGAACGACCAGGAGCGGCCCCTGAAGCCGCGAAACGCGCGTGTACGCCGGTCTGGCCCACCGGTCACGGTGGTTCCGCGGTCCTCCGGGTGCATGCTCCACCGCACCGCTCCGCCTGGTCATGACAGCTCTCCCAGCCGGTTCAGCATCGCATCGCGCGCGGTGTGGACGGCGGCCACGGTGGTGGCGTCCTCGCGGGCGCGGACGATCGGGGAGAAGTCCTGCTCCTCGACGGCGCCGGCGGGGACGCCCGCCGCGACCAGGTCCCGGCAGCGGTCCACGACCGCGAGCACGGCCTCGGTCAGCGCGGCACCGCGTTCGGGGGTGCAGGAGGCGTCGTGCGGGCTCAGCGCGCTCTGCTGGAGTACTCCTTCGCGGAGGAGGCGTCCCGCCAGAAGCACCATGCGCTCGTGGCCCGGCAGCGTGCTCGACCCGACGAGCTCGGCCAGCGCGGCCAGGCGGTCGGCTTCGGCCAGGAGGCTCACCGTCCGCGCGCGCCGACCCGCCCAGCCGGGGTCTCCGGCGTCGGTGTGGTGGCGGGCGAGGGCGGCGGCGTCGCGGGCGAACGACCCGGACCACGACACCGCCGGGTAGTGGCGCGAGTAGGCGAGGTCCTTGTCCAGGCTCCACCGGGCGCGCACGAAGCGCTCGGTGTAGGCGGTGACGGGTTCGGTCATGTCCCCTCCGGGCGGGGACACCGCACCGATGATCGTGACCGATCCCTGCGCGCCGCCGAGCGTGCGGACCCGGCCGGCCCGCTCATAGAAGGCGGCGAGCGCCGACGGGAGCGCGGCCGGATACCCCTCCTCCCCCGGCAGCTCGCCGCCGCGGGAGGCGAACTCGCGCAGCGCCTCGGCCCAGCGGGACGTCGAGTCGGCGATGACGACGGCGTCCTTGCCCTGGTCGCGGAAGTACTCGGCGACGGTGACGCCGCTGTAGACGCCCGCCTCGCGCGCCATCATCGGCATGTTGGAGGTGTTGGCGATCACGACGGTGCGGTCGGCCAGCCGCCCGCCGGTCCGCGGGTCCTCGAGCGCGGCCAGCTCGGCGAGCACGTCGGCCATCTCGTTGCCGCGCTCGCCGCAGCCGACGTAGACGATGACGTCGGCGTCGCACCATTTGGCGATCTGCTGCAGCAGCATGGTCTTGCCCGTTCCGAAGCCGCCGGGGACCGCGACCGTCCCGCCGCGAGGCACGGGGAAGAGCAGGTCGACGACGCGCTGACCGGTGTGCAGTGGCACGCCGATGTCCAGCCGCTCGGCGTAGGGCCGGGGCCTGCGGACGGGCCAGAACTCGACGGCCCCGCCGTCACCTCCGGCCCGGCCCGGGCCGGCGGCGACGTGCCGGGCTGGATCGAGCCAGATGCCCGCAACCGTCAGCGGCCGCAGCAACCCGTCGTACACGCCGCCGAGCAGGTGCGGGCCGAGCGGCGCGGACAGGGCGCGCCCCGTGGTGCGGGCGGGTGCTCCCGGTGCCAGTCCCCCGGTGTACTCGTATGCCTGGACGGTGGTGATGTCACCGTCCAGAGCGACGATCTCGCCGGGCAGGCGTCGCGCACCCACCTCGACGACGTCGCCCATGGCCGCGCTCTGGAGGCCCGACACTTCCACCAGCGGCCCGCTGACCCGTGTCACTTCTCTTGCCACAGCCCTGCCACCTCCGCTCCCAGCGCCGCCACCGCCCGCTCGGCGAGGACGTCCGCGGACAGGTCCAATTCGGCGCGGGACGTGCGGGCGATCACGCCGCCGCCGGGCGCCTCCTCGATCCGTGCCGCGGCCCCGAGCCGCCGCCTTGCCATCACTTCCAGCCGCTTGACGGTTTCGGGGCCGCGCGCGCCCGTGCACATCTCGCCCACGCCGGCGCGGACCCGGCGGCACAGCTCGTCATAGGCCCGCCTGCGGGCCGCGAGGACGATCCCGCTGGCCCGGCTCCGCGCCCGGGAGCGCTCGGCCGCGGCGGCGGCCCGCCCGTCGGCGCGTCCGGCCGCGCGTGCCTCGTCCAGGATCCGGGCGGCCTCGCCGCGGGCGGCCGCCACGATCGCGGCCGCCTCCCGCTCGGCGTCCGCCACGACGGCCGCGGCCTGCTCGCGGGCACGGCCGAGGAGCGCGTCGCGCACCGGCTCGATCGCGGTCCCGGCGTCCGGTGCGGCGGTCATGGCGGCATCACCACGATCAGGACGGCGCCCGGGTGCCGTACCCGCTCGCCCTCGATGCACCGGGCGGCCTCGGGGGTCAGCACGACGACCGCCACCCGGTCGTCGAGCTCTTCCCAGGCCGCCCGGACCTCGTCCGGATCGTCCGCCGGGACGGCCCGCGCGCCGCCGAGCGCCCATCCCTCCACGCGGGCGCGCTCTCCGATCACGGCGATGTGCGCCATGGCCCTCACGCCTTCCCGATCAGGATGATGCCGATGATCAGCCCGTAGATGGCGATGCCCTCGGCGAGACCGACGATCACCATCGCGCGCCCGAACAGCTCGGGCCGCTCGCTCATCGCCGCCAGCGCCGCGGCGCCGACGTAGGCCACCGCGATGCCCGCGCCGATGGCGGCGCCGGCGACGGCGATCCCGGTACCGAGATAGGGCGCCCAGTTCGACGCGGCGGCCTGGGCCGTCGCGATCATTTCTGCGGACATGTGCCGTCCGCCTCCTCTGCGATCATGGGTATGTGCCAGGGCCGGAACGGACGGCCCTGGCTGCGGAAGAGCCGCGAGAACAGCTCGTAGTACTCCAGCCGGAGCGCCTGGACGCCGGCGACGAGCGCCTCCAGCGCGAACGTCACGGCGGTCCCGGCGGCGAACACGACCAACGCCAGGACGGCGAGCGCGCCTCCCCGCTGCCAGAGCGCGGCCGTCCCGGACCAGACGATCCCGGCTAGCGCGGCATGGGTCAGCCCGAAGGCGGCGAGCCGTGCGAACGACACCACGTTCGCGCCCAGCCTGACGATGAGATCGAACACCTCGACGAGGGCCTCCACGAGCCCCGTGCCGCCGCCACCGCCGGCCGCCAGGAAGCCGGCGAAGGCCAGCCCAAGGCCGAGCGCCGCGAACGCGCCGCCCGCCACGGTCAGCCAGGACAGGCCGAGGTAGAAGCCGGCGGCGAGGGCGCCGAGCCCGAGGAACGCCGAGGCGCCGGCGATTCCGGACGGCTCGTACAGGGCGACCGGCCAGCCGCCCTCCCGCCACCGGTTCGCGATGCCGATCGCGTACGCGCCGGCCAGCAGGACGGCGCCGACACCGATCGCCGCGACCAGCAACTCGACCGGTTCGTCGAGAGGTGCGAGCCACACCTGCGGGATGAGGTGCGTCGGCCCGAAGAACTCCCCGTACAGCACCCCGAAAAACGTGCTGGTCACACCGGCGCCCAGCACGAACGGCCAGACCCGCCGCAGCCGCGGCCACCTGCGCGGATACCCGGCCAGCAGCGCGGCGGCGCCCGCGAGGAGCAGCAGCCCGTGGCCGGCGTCGCCGAACATCATCCCGAACATCAGCACGTAGGCCGCCCACGCGAGCGGTGTCGGATCGAGGTCGGCGTACGGGACGGTCCCGTAGGTCTCGACCAGCGGCGCGAGCGAACCGCGCCCGTTCTCCGCGCGGCGCGCTCCCGGCAGCAGGGACGGCGCCTCGGCGCCGCGCGGATGCGGGAGCGGCACCGCGGCGGCCCCGGTCTCGGCGAGCCGGGCGGCCAGTCCGGCCCGG
This sequence comes from Actinomadura monticuli, assembly GCF_041463655.1. Lineage (NCBI taxonomy): Bacteria > Bacillati > Actinomycetota > Actinomycetes > Streptosporangiales > Thermomonosporaceae > Actinomadura > Actinomadura monticuli. The sequence continues at coordinate 183,781 of NZ_JAXCEI010000014.1, read as the reverse complement.
GCCGCCGCCGGAGTCCAGCCCGCCAGCGCGGCGACGCCGCCCTGGCGGAAGGCCGCCGCCGCATGCTCCTCCAGCTCCGCCTCCCCGGCCAGCAGGTCGAAGCGGTGCCTGTCGGCGAGCCGTTCCAGATCGGGGGCGGCGGAGAGCACGGCCGGCTCGGGACCACCGCCTCCGGCTCCCCGCAGCATCCGCGCCGCCTCGCCCTGCGCGGCGGGCTCGGGCGGAAGGTCGAACTCGACCACTCCGGCATCGGCGGTCCGGGCCAGCGCGTCGCGCAGCGAGTCCAGCGGGGCGACCACGGCGATCCGCGCCATCCGCATCGGCTGCAGGTTCTCAGGCCAGCGCATCGTAGGCTCCCATCGGTCCGCCGCCGCGCGCGGCGATCTCCAGGGCGGCCCGGATCCGCCAGGCGTCGACCGCCAGCACGGTCGCGGCGCCGAGGACCGGCCCCACACCGAACTCCGAGCCGCGCAGCAGCAGGGAGCCGTCCTGCTCCAGGCGTTTCCAGCAGCGGGCCTCGGCCCGCCACAGGTCGGCCGGGTCGTCGATGCCCGCGAGCGCCCAGCGCGCGTCCCGGCCGAGGTGCGCGACCATGGCCCCGAGGGCGGGCGCCCCGACTGGCAGAGCCCCGAGCATCCGGTCCGCTCGCTCCTGAGCGGCCTGCGGAAGGTCCCGCCCGGCGCCGAAACGCTCACCGGCCACCAGGACGCCGGCGGCGCCGGCCGCCCACGCGGCGGCACGCCCGCCGAGGGCATGGACGCGGGACGCCCACGACAACCGCAGGACCACACGGATCGTCCAGGGATCGGCGTCTCCCGGATCACCCCAGGAACTGGCGGTCAGGCGCTCCCGCAGCCCCCCGATGTCCGGTGCGTCCTCCAGGCGAGGCCAGGCGGTCCCCAGCGCGCCGAGGACGTACGGCTTCTCCGCGGGCCGGCCCTCCAGCCGCTGCAGCAACGCGTCGATGTTGGCGAGCTCGAACCATGCGGCGACCGCACGCAGGGCCGTCGCACCGCCCCTGGGCAGCCAGCCCGCCAGCACCCGCAGGTGCCAGAGGAGCGTTTCGGCGACCGCGTGCTGAGCCGATGCCAGGTCCTGGTCCTTGGTCACCGCGTGCCCGTACGGCGTCGCTGCCAGGATCGAGACGGCGTCCGCGAGCGAAGCCGATCCCGCGAGCATCCTGGTGCGTCCGGGGCCGAGCCGCCGCTGGGCGAGCGCCTGCGCCCGGACCCGGCCGGCGACCCATGCGGCGCTCACGACGTCCCTCCTCCGCCAGTGGGCGTCGCCTCATCGCCCAGCATGTCGTCGCCCAGCATGACCTCGATGGATCGCAATGCCTTCTCGACCAGCAGCGGCGTCCGCTCGGACACCCCGGCCTCGATACGCGCGGCCTCCTCGCTCGCGGCGGCCATGAGGGCCTGCCGCTCTTGGGTCCCGGTCCGCTGGACGGCGGCCGAGACCGCCGCTCGCTCCGCGGCAGCCCTGCCCCTGGCCTCGTTCACCAGGCCTGTGGCCTGTTCCCGTGCCGCGTCCCGGACCGCACACGCCCGTCGTCGCGCCTCCTCCACCATCCGCCGCTGTTCCACCTCCGCGTCGGCGAGCAGGGCGAAGACCGGTTCGAGTTCGGCGGCCAGCGCGCTTCGCCGATCGGAGGGCACGGCTACGGCCGCGGCCCCGGGCGCCCCGGCGGGACGGAACCGCTCTAGAAAGTCGCGAATGGTGGTGGGCACTGCTCCTCCCGAAGTCGTTCAGCTCCATGCTTGATTCCCACACCGGGTGATCCCAGGGCCGGAGGACTGTGACTTGGAGACAAAGGTCCCTCCGTGGGCACTGTGGAGCCCCCGAGGACGGGGCGGAGGGAAGCCCACTCGAAGCGTGAGGATCGAGTCTCTTGGCCGGTGGACTGCTGACAGACCTGTAGGAAGTGACGATGGGGGTGAGCTGCCACTGCGGCGATGGGTTGCGGAGGACCGCCTCCTCGGACGGCCTGTGATGCTGCTGGAGACAGACCGATCAGCGCAGGCGTCTGCGGGACGGGAAAGCCGCCTCGCCATCGATTCCAGGTGCGAAGGGCGATGGGACATCGCACTCTGCAAGTGCCTCGGAGAGTTCCGTCAGCCGCGACTGGCTTGTCTCCAGCCGCTCGACGATGAGTTCGGCGAAGCGGCGTGTGAGTTCGTAGCCCATGGCAGGGTCCACGGCGCAGAGCGTTCTGACGAGGCGTCCGTCGAACTCGACGGCCCGTACCGGGGTGGTCGCGACGCCCCCGAAATGCCATCGGTACGGACGGAACAGCCACGACCACCCCAGCACGGAACCCGGGCCGAAGGTGTCGATGATGACGGAGCCACGGCCGGGCATGTGCAGGTCGACGATCACAGTCCCGTCCCGGACGAGCCAGAAGCGTTCCGCCGGATCGGACTGGCTGAAGATACGCCGTCCCGCGGGGATGTCGGTGAACCGGGCCGCCGTCGCCAGCCTGCGCAGATCGGCGGTCCTCATGTCCTTCAGGAACGGTTCACGCGCGAGATCCGCACCGGTCACGGCACTCACCTGAACCACCCGCTTCGCCATTCGCCGTCGGACCTTGGATCACTGACACGGTGCACGGCCGGGGCTACCGACACAGCTCGTGTCCGAACGTCGCGGAGGGCCATGCCGTCACCGGGTGTAATTCGGCACGACGGCGACCGTGCAGGGGGCGTGCTTGAGCAGCGCGTCACTCGTGGCACCCAGAGTCAACGCCCCGACCACGCCCGTGCCACGGGCGCCCATCACCGCGAGGGTGGCGTCCTCCGCCGCCTCCAGCAGCGCCTCCCGCGGCGGCTTCAGCACCAGCGACGTCGTTGCCCGTACCTGCGGGTACTTCACGCGCCAGGGCGCCACGGCGCGTTCCAGCACGGCGCCGGTCACGCGGCGCAGCGCGTCCTCGTCACCGAACAGCGAGAGGTCGCCGCCGGGCGCCGCGCCCGGCTCCCAGCATCCGTACACCGCGCGCAGCCGCCAGCCGCGCAGCGCCGCCTCCTCGAACCCGAACGCCAGCGCCCCGTCCGCACCGGCGGAACCGTCCACGCCGACCACGATCAGGCCGTCACGCGAACCGTCCGACCGTACGACCACGACCGGCCGATCCGCGCGGGCCGGCACCTGCAGGGCAGTCGAACCCACCGGTATCTCGTCCGGTTCATGCGACCCGATCACGATCAGGTCCGCGTCGCCGGCCTCGTGCAGCAATGCCGGGGTCACGCTGCCGTCCTTCAGCCGCTTGCGCACCGTCACGCTCGGCGCCAGCTCCCGTGCGAGCGCCACACCGTGGTCGAGGATGTGCTCGCCCATCCTGCGGACGATGGCCACGCCCTCGTAGTCGATGTGGCTGATCGGGTAGGGCCAGCGCCAGGCGTGGCACACCGTCAGCGGCAGCCGCCGCACCCGGGCCTCCTCGACCGCCCACCGCAGCGCCCGCTCACTGTCGCCTGTTCCGTCGTAGCCCACGACCACGTTGCTCATAACGTCCCTCCTCGTAGCATCCGAACTCCATCCCACCGCCGAACGGACCACGGCCACAGAGCCGAACGGCCCCTTTCGCCGGGACTTCCGCCGCCGGTTCAGGGGGCTGATTTCGGTTTCGGCGTGTACGCCGACCTGCGGCGGCACCCCCGGCAACCCGCTCGGCGGGGACACCGTGCCGGTCGTGCGCGAGCGCGCACGCTGTCGGATCGTGATCTGCGCCGGCCACACCACCGCCGCCCCGGCCGTCTCCGACGTCCTGAGCCACAAGCGCTGGCAGGACGCCCGCCGCGGGGGCGGGCGTCCTTGGTGATCGTCATCGGCTACTTCAGGAAGGGGAGCCGTTCGACCAGCGGGGTCTTGCCCCACCAGCGGCCAAGGCCCAGGGTGTCGCCGGCGCTGACCAGAGCCAGCCCGACGATCAGCAGCGCGTAGATCAGGTGGTCGTCCATGAAGACGTTGTTCTCCGGAGGCAGCACCGCCGACCACATCATGACCAGCAGCGCCGCGCCGCCGACCGCCGCGATCCGCATCCCGATGCCCAGGATCAGCGCCGCACCGACCCCCGCCAGCCCGATCATGAACAGCCAGTCGGCCCACGCCGCACCGGCCATGTCGTTGTAGAACCCCGCCAGCGGGCCCTTGGGGGCGTGCGCCAGGAAGCCCTCGGTCGGGCTCCCGCCGTCCAGCCAGCCCTTACCCGACGGGGTCGCGTGGCCCAGCCCGAACAGCTTGTCCACGAACGCCCACGCGAACACCCAGCCCAGCGCCAGCCGCGCCACGGCCCACACATAACGCGCGGCGGGCGACTCGGTCAGCGGCTCAGGCTTCACCACCCGGACCAAAGAGCCCCGCCCCACACTCGTCTTGTGCTCGGAGACTGCCATCGCCGTCTCACCCTCCATCACATCGCCGGTTCTTCCACCCCCAACTCAACGCCACCCGCCACCGGCGCCGTAGATCCGTTCGGCGCAAGATCGAAGGGACCAAGGTCCCTGGCGGCGGGCCTATGCGGGGCCGCAACGTCCCTTCGCCGTGGCATGGATTGAGCCGGCCGGCACCCAGCGGACAGGCGGTTCACGGGTCTGTGACGCTGCTCAGGCCTCGTTGAGGGGGACCTGCCAGGTGAGGACCGTCCCGCGCTCTGGACGCGGTCGGGCAGCGAAAGAACCACCGAGTTTCTCGGCCCGCTCACCCATGTTGCGCAGGCCGCTGCGGCGGCCCCCTTCGGTGATGCCGACACCGTCGTCCTCGACGCGCAGCAGCAGTTCGTCGTCGACATCGATGGCCACCATGACCTGAGATGCGCGGGCATGGCGGGCCACATTCGACAAAGCCTCGCGGACAACCGCCTGCAGATGCTCGCCGATGTCGTCGTCGACGGCGGTGTCCAGCAACCCGTCCAACCGCACCGACGGAGCAAACCCCAACTGCTCGGCGGCGGCGTCCACCAGCGCATGCACCCGGCTACGCAGCGATTCGGCGTCCACCGGCGCCTGCAACGCGAAAATCGTCGAACGGATCTGCCGCATGGTGTCGTCCAGATCATCCACCGCCCGCTGGATCCGGACCGCCACCTCCCGCTTCTGCGTGATCTTGATCGCGGCCATCAACGTCATCGCCGTCGCAAACAACCGCTGGATGACGGTGTCATGCAGATCCTTGGCGATACGGTCACGATCCTCCAACAGCGCCAACCGCTCAGTATCACGACGCCGACGAGCCAACTCCAACGCCACCGCCGCCTGCCCCGAAAACGCCTCCAGCAACCGCTGCGAAGCCTCCGAGAAAACAGACCCGCCCGGCGGGTTGATCACCGCCAGCACGCCCTGCGCCGAAGAACCGAGCCCCAACGGCACCATCAGCAACGGCCCGACCGGCACCTGCGTCGAAACCACAGCCGCCCCGGCCGCCTCGCTCCCGTCGGCCAGCCGCTGCGCGACGCCCTCGTGGAACACCTTCCCGGCCACCGGATGGTCTCGCGGCACGCGCAGCCCCGCCACCCGCTCGGCGCCCTCGCCGTGCGCGGCCTCCACCACGAACTCCGCGCCGCCCTCGTCGAGCAGCGCCACCGTCGCCAACCCCGCATCGGTGATCTCACCGGCCCGCTGCGCCACCAGCGCCGTCACCACCTGCGGATCAGTACCCGACAACAACGCCGTGGAAATCTCCGTTGACGCCTGCAACCAACGCTCACGACGCCGCGTCTCCTCATACAGCCGCGCGTTCTCGATCGCCACGCCCGCCGCCGTGGCCAGCGCGGTCACCACCACCTCATCGTCGTCCTCGAACTCCCCCCCACCGGCCTTCTCGGTCAAATACAGGTTCCCGAACACCTCATCGCGCACCCGGATCGGCACCCCGAGGAACGTACGCATCGGCGGATGATTCGCCGGAAAACCCACCGAGTCGGGATGCTCTCCGAGGTCGGGAAGCCGGATCCCGCGCGGCTCACGGATCAGCAACCCCAGGATGCCGTGCCCATGCGGCCAATGCCCGATCGCCTCGATCTCCCCGTCCCCCACCCCGACGGTGATGAACTGGACAAGCCGCTCCCCCTCCTCCCCGATCACGCCCAGCGCGCCGTAGCGGGCGTCGACCAGGGTGGTCGCCGCCTCGGTGATACGCCGCAGCACCGACTCCAGATCCAACTCACCCCCGATCGAGACCACGGCCTCCAGCAGCGCGTGCACACGATCACGCGTCGCCCGCGCCGCCTCCAACCGCGCCTGCAACTCCGACAGAAGATCATCCAACTGCAACTGCGGAAGGATGAGCCTGGCCCGATCGTCGCCGGCCCGAGGTTCGTCGCCCATATGCCCCAGTATTCCCGGCGATCATCATCATGTCTGCCCGCAGCGGGACGAAGCGAAGGTCACGCCCCAGGGGACGGCGGTCATCGACTCGCACCGGCCCTCGGCGCCTGACGACAGCATTCCCTCCCGGTCCATCGACCGTCCTCGTCCGCTGGGGCGGGGGCGGGGCGGGGAACTGCGGCCATCACGGGACGGCCGCGGTTCCGTCGCGGTGTCAGCGGGTCAGGACGACCTTCAGCGCGCCGGTTCCGGCGGCATCGGCGAAGACGTCGTAGGCGTTGAGGAACTCCTCCATCGGGAAGTGGTGGGTGATGAACCGCCCGGCGTCGAGCTGGCCGCCGGCGACCAGGCGCAGCAGGGTCGGCGTGGAGAAGGTGTCGACCAGGCCCGTGGTGATGGTGATGTCGCGGATCCACTGCTCTTCCAGGTGCAGGGTGGCCGGTGCGCCGTGCACGCCGATGTTGGCGATGCGGCCGCCTGGCCGGGCCAGCGCGACCGCCGCCTCGAAGGCCTCCGGGACACCGACCGCCTCGATGGCCACGTCCGCGCCGAGCCCGCCGGTCAGCTCGCGGACGACCGCGAGCGGATCCTCACGCGAGTTGTTGACCAGGATGTCGGCGCCGAACCGCTTAGCCGCCTCCAGCCGGGTCTCCGCGAGGTCGATCGCGATGATCCGGCTGGGGCTGAACAGCCGCGCCCCCATGATCGCCGACAACCCGATCGGGCCGGCGCCCACCACCGCGACCACGTCACCCGGACGGACGGCGCCGTTCAGGATGCCGACCTCGTAGCCCGTCGGCAAGATGTCGGCCAGCATCAGCACGTTCTCCGCCGGCACACCGCCCGGCACCTTGTACACCGAGGTGTCGGCGAACGGCACCCGCACGTACTCGGCCTGCGTCCCGTCGATCTTGTGGCCGAGGATCCACCCGCCGCCGCCCAGGCACTGCCCGTAGCGGCCCTCGCGGCAGAACCGGCACGTCCCGCACGCGGTGATGCACGAGACCAGCACCTTGTCGCCGGGCTTGACCGTCCGCACGGCCGGGCCGACCGCCTCGACCGTTCCGACCGCCTCGTGCCCGAGGATCCGGCCGTCGGTCACGGCCGGGACGTCGCCCTTGAGGATGTGCAGGTCCGTCCCGCAGATCGTCACCGCGTCGACCCGCACGACCGCGTCGCCGTCCTCGACGATCTGCGGGTCGGGCACCTCCTCCCACGCCTTGCTTCCGGGGCCGTGGTACACCAGCGCTCGCATGACACGCCTCCTTCATCGCTTCGGCTGTAGTTGCAGAGTCAAGTTCGGCAATGCGCCGTTGGGACTTCCTGTCCTCGGTGCGCGGGCGCTAACGTCCCGGCCCGGTCACCACCCCGGTGCTCGCCGGCTCGGGCACCGGCTCCGCGCCGCCCATGTCCAGCCGGAATGGTGGATACCGGTCGGTCATCAGGAAGGCGTAGGCGGCGACCCGCAGCGTCCACCGGTGCATGCCCATGAGGAAGTTGAAGACACCGGGCAGGTAACGGGTGGTGAACAGCAGCGCGACGGCGGCGATGAGGACCAGCACCCCGACCAGGCCGGCGGCGCTCCGGCCCGCATCGTCTCCTCCGGCGCCGACGCCGACGAACAGGGCGACCACCAGGTAGTGCGGAATCGCCAGCAGCCACCACTTCACCAGGACCAGGCCCCGCGACAACTGCTCCGGGTACTCGATGCGCAGCCGGGCGGGATACTCGGGCGCGTCCTTCAACGTGAAGGGCGGGTACCGGTCCGTCGCGAGGGCGCCGTAGCCGTAGAAGGCCACCCGCCACGCCCAGCGCAGCACCCCGACGTTGAACTCGAAGATCGACCGCGGGTAGCGGCCCGTGAACAGGATCGCGAAGAACGCGACCACCGTGAGCACCGTGAACGCGATCCCGAGGAAGAACAGCACGATGTAGTGCGGGATCAGCAGCAGCCATTTCACCAGCCACAGCCACCGCGACAGCGGTTCGTCCAACCGGCCGTCCACCCGGACCGGCATCTGTTGACCGTGCACGTCGGCCTCCCTGGGTCGGGCATCCCGGCCACCCGATGGCGGCCGGGGCACCACCTACTCCCACCGTCATCGCCACGGCCAGCGGACTGTAGGGAGCTATGTCCATATCCCTTCAGGACTTAGGTCACCCCTTTCTCTGGGTGCCATAGGTCGTGCGGTCGATCTGGCTTTCTCCCCACCCACCGAAAGGGGGCATCCGCGGCGCTCTGCACGCCTAGAGCCGTAGGTCCTTCTTCCGATGCGGCACCGCGGACCCACACTGCGACGAAGGTCCCTGGCGTCGCCCACGTGGCGGCGCAGAGCCTGGAGGGGTCGGCCAAGTCGGCCAGGGAGTCCCCCAACCGCCCCGTGCAACCACGCAGGAGACGAGATGACCACCCCGGTAGGAATCAACGGATTCGGACGCATCGGACGCAACTACCTGCGCCTGGCGCTGGAGCGCGACCAGCAGGTCGCCGCCATCAACGACGTCACCGACACCGCCACACTCGCGCACCTGCTCATGTACGACTCCACCTACGGCCGGCTCGGCCGCACGGTCGAGCACGACGACGGGGCCCTGATCGTCGATGGCCGCCGCATCCCGGTCACGGCCCACCGCGACCCCGCCGACCTCGACTGGAGCGCCGTCGGCGCCGAGATCGTGATCGAGTCCACCGGGAAGTTCCGGCGCCGCGAGGATGCCGCCGCGCATCTGAAGTCCGGTGCCCGCAAGGTGATCCTCTCTGCCCCCGGCAAGGACGTGGACGCCACGATCGTGATGGGCGTCAACGAGCATGTCTACGACCCCGACCGGCACACCGTCGTCTCCAACGCCTCCTGCACGACCAACTGCGTCGCCCCCATGGCCAAAGTGCTGCACGACACGTTCGGGGTGGCCAAGGGCTACATGACCACCGTCCACGGCTATACCAACGACCAGAACCTCCTCGACTCACCGCACAAGGATCTGCACCGCGCGCGTTCCGCCGCCGTGAACATGATCCCGACCAGCACGGGCGCCGCGCGCTCCGTCGGCGCGGTGATCCCCGATCTGGCGGGACGGTTCGACGGCATGGCCCTGCGCGTGCCCGTCGAGGACGGCTCCCTGGTCGACCTGGCCTGCCTGCTCGACCGGCCGGCGACCGCCGAGGAGATCAACGAGGCGTTCGCGCGGGCCGCCGACGGCCCGCTCGCCGGGATCATCCGGTACAACACGCACCCGATCGTGTCCCGCGACGTGATCGGCGACCCGTCGTCCTGCGTGTTCGACGCCCCGCTCACCCAGTCCAGCGGCGACCTGGTGAAGGTGTTCGGCTGGTACGACAACGAATGGGGCTACACCTGCCGCCTCGCCGACCTGATCGACCACGTCGCCGCCCGCCTGTGACAACGCCCGATCATCTCCTCCGTAGCGATCGGCGGCAGTCCGCTGACCCGGGGCCGCACGCGCCGGCCCCGGGTCAGCGGTTCAGGAGTGTCCGCTCCGGCTCAGGACCGAGCGGGTGCCCGCAACGATCCTTGGCGGCATCCACGTGGAAGCCCTCATCGTGGAGCCGTTCCGCAAGTACGGCAGGGCGCCTGGCGGGTCGGGCCGCACAACTGCTACGACCACGACGCGACCCGGCGACCCGGTCCGGGGCGGGGCGGGGCGGGGCGGCATCAAGAGGTTCGGCAACGTCCCCGGCGATCACGTCGAACTCGGGATGGTCTGCCGGCGGTTCCGGGCGGTGAATGGGAGACCAGACGCGGATCGCGAGCGTTCGGGGCTTCGTGGTGATGCGCGTGACGTCCGCGGTCCTGTCGTCAGGGCAGGTCGTGTGTTCCGCGCTTGATGTCGGCGGCGAGTCGGCGGAAGCGCTCGACCGGGAGGGTGATGCGGGGGCCGCCCGGGTCCTTGCTGTCTCGCACGCTGACGTCACCAGAGAGATTCGCAACCTCCACGCAGTTGGACTGGCCGCCCGTGCCGCTGCGGCTCGACTTGCGCCACTGGGTCATGTGTATTTCTCCAGTTCAGCCTCCAGGTAGGCCCGACTTGGGCCGACCGGGGCGGCTATGTCGCTCATCAAGTCGTACCTTACTGCCACTTCTTGCACATCGAACGGGTCCATGAGGAAGCAGCCGCGCGTTGCGGCTTCGGTGTATGCGAGGTCCCGGTCCCCGACCGTGAGGAGTACGAAAGGGCCGTCGAGGCCCGGATGTGCGCCCGCGTTGTTCTCCACTATCCGAATACTGACGAAGGGAAGTTCGGTCAGTTCGATCAGCCGGGTGAGTTGGCCGCGCATGACCTCCGGACCGCCCACGAGCTGCGACACTGCCGCCCAGCCGAGGAGGGCCGTCAATCGTGGTGGCTTCGTCTTGCCGAATACGGTGGCCTGCCGTGACAGCCGCCGCTCAAGGGTCGCTGGAAGATCCTCCGCTGTTCCTGCGCTCAGTGCGGCACGCGCGTAGTCCGGTGTCTGGAACAGCCCGGGGATGACCGATGACTCCCACATCCTGAGCCTTGATGAGCGAGCTTCCAACTCGGCGAGTTCCAGCAGCCAGTTGCCCTCGTCGGCGCGCTCGGCGAACCCGACCAGGGCCGTGAACATGTCGTCCGTGTTCCACACACGGTCGATGATCTCCGCGTGCTCCCTCTTGAGCTTGAGCGTGTTGGACTCGTACCGGGAAACAGTCGAACGGTCACACCCAAGCAGGTCACCGAGAGCCTGGCCCGACATCCCTTGTGCTTTGCGGTAGCGGCGCAGGTGGAACGCTATGAAGTGCCGCATCGATCTTGATGGATCGAGTGACTCCCGCGCAGGCATGGCCTCTCCAGTTTGTTGCAAATGCTTCCGGAACGTAGCGAGCGTAGCTCAGAGCGAGCACGCTTACACCCGAAGTAACCGGCAACGTTCCGAAGGTCGAAGCGATATGTCCGTACCTGCCCCAGAAATCCCGACTCTTCTTCTCAACCCAAACGAAAACGCGCCGGCGTTGGCGAGAGATTTCGTCGCGGCGCGGTTCCGGGAGTGGGGTTCTGCGGACGACTTCATGGCGCGTCTGGTGGTGTGCGAGCTGGTGACCAACGCGTGGCGGCACGGAGAGGGTCAGATCATCCTTCGCGTCTTCCGGGACGTCCGCGCGGACCTCGCGGTGATCGAGGTGTGGGACCAGGGGGACGGACTGCCGGTGGTCGGCCCGGAGGACTTCGAGGCGACCTCGGGGCGCGGCCTGCTGTTGCTGTCACAAGTCGTGGACGACTGGGGAACACGACCGATCGCGGAAGGCGGAAAGATCGTATGGGCCAAGTGCGCCCTGTGAACGCCCAGGTTGAGCAGTGCGTCCTGCGGTGGCGGACGTACCGGGGCGGCGCTACGGCGGAAAGATTCCTGAGCCTGCTGGCGGTGGCTCTGGAACCTCGGGGGTGGCGTCCGGTCCGGCTCTATCGCCCGCAGGGTTTCCCGGTGCCCCTGCTGTGGGTCTATGCCGGCGGCCCCGACGATCACGTCGGGCTCGGGGTCGTCGTGCTGGCCGTTCCGGGTGGTGCATGGGGATACCACGACGCCCAGCGCGGGCGACGCGGCTACCTGGCTCCCTGCGGTGATGCCAAAGCCGCCGCCGGACAAGTCGAAGACCTGCTCAAGCATCGCATGTTCCCCAGCACCTGGTAGGCCGCAAGAGGGACGACCCATGGGACGGGCTCAGGGTCGTCCCTCGTTCCCGGCGGTGATGCACGGCCCTTGCTGGGGAGTTCGGGCCGTCGCTCGTCCCCGCCCGCCCCGCCTCTCCGCTCAACCCCCAGAGCAGGGAGGCGGGGCCACGCTTTCAGATCGGCTTAGTCGCGTACAGGTGGATCAGCACGAACCGCCGACGGGTTCCGACTGGACGGCAGGGGCGCTGGTCGCCTCTGTGGAGCACGACGTCCCGCAGCCGGCGTCCTGGTCGGCGGCGCCCGGCAGCAGGTCGTCGGTGACCAGGCCGGTGGAGCAGACGCCGGTTTCGGGCAGGTCGAGCTGGACGGAGTCGGCGGCTTCGCGGTCGCCCGCGAGTGCGGCGGCGATAGAGCGGACCTGCTCGTATCCGGTGGCCATCAGGAAGGTGGGGGCGCGTCCGTAGCTCTTCATCCCGGCGAGGTAGAAGCCGGGCTCGGGGTGGGCGAGGTCGCGTTCGCCGTGCGGCGGGACGGTTCCGCAGCTGTGGAAGTTGGGGTCGATCATCGGGGCGAGCTTGACCGGGGCCTCGGTGGCGGGGTCGAGGTCGACCCTCACCTCGCGCAGCATGTCCAGGTCGGGCCGGAATCCGGTGGCGGCGACCACGGCGTCGGCCGGCAGGACGCGCGGGCCGTCCGGGGTCTGGCCGGTGACCTGGACGGTTCCGGCTTCGTCGTCCGGGGCGGCGAGGCCGGTGACGGTGAAGTTGCGGATCAGGTCGATCTCGCCGTTGTCCACGGCCGCCTTCAGGCGGGTGCCGAGCGCGCCGCGTGCGGGGAGGCCGTCGGCGTCGCCGCCGCCGTAGAGCCGCGCGACCGATGCGCCGCGCACGGTCCACGTGATGCGGGTGCCGGGTTCGTTCTTGGCGAGTTCGGCCAGGGCGAGGAGGGTGTTGGCGGCCGAGTGCCCCATTCCGACGACCAGGGTGTGGCGGCCGGCGAAGCGGGCGCGGTCGCGGCCGAGCACGTCCGGCAGCGGGCCGGTGATGTGGGCGGCGGCCTCGTCCTCGCCGGGGGCGGGCAGGCCGGAGTGGCCGAGCGGGTTGCCGCGGCCCCAGGTGCCGGACGCGTCGATGACCGCGCGGGCGGCGATGTCGGCCACGGCGCCGTCCCGCCCGATGGCGCGGACCAGCAGCGGATGCTCCTCGCGTCCGACCGTGCGGGTCACGTCCGCGCCCTGGCGGGTCACGGCGACCACGCGGGTGCCGGTGCGGATCCGTCCGGCCAGCGCGGGGACCTTCGCGAGCGGTGCCAGGTAGTCGCGGACGAGTTCGTGGCCGGTCGGCAGCGCCTCGGGGTCGGGCAGGCGCCATCCGGTCGGCTCCAGCAGCCGCCGTGCGGCGGCGTCGGTGTCGTACCGCCAGGGCGAGAAGAGCCGGACGTGCCCCCACTCGGTGATCGCGGCGCCCACCTGGTCTCCGGCTTCCAGGACGAGGAAGTCCTGGTCGCGTTCGGCCAGATGCGCGGCGGCGGCCAGCCCGACCGGTCCGGCGCCGATCACCACGACCGGCAGCCCGTCGAGCGCCGCGTTCTCCACGCAGCCGCAGCCGGCGTCGGTCTTGGCCTGGTGGACGGTGACGCCGGGGTCCACGGCCTGTTCGGCGTCGGTGCAGCAGGCGCTGACACCGCAGCAGCCGCCCGCGGTCGCGGAGGCGTCCGGGGACGCGGCGGGCTCCGGCCGTCCGGTCTCGTCGTTCACGATCACTCCCTGTCTGTTCGGTGCTGGATGGCGCGCGCGGGACCGGCCGGTCAGAGGCGGGCGCGGTAGGCGGCGGTGGTGACCCGGCCGAGGTGCGCGGCCGAGCGACATGCGGGGGTGCGGACCTGGCCGCAGGTGTCGCAGAAGGCGACGCCCTTGACGCGGCGGGCGGTGATCCGCGCGAGCAGCGTTCCCATCCCGGCTCCTTGTTTAGATATCCGTCTAAGCAGGCGCCAGTTTGCATCACTGGATAGATAGATGTCAAATTAGAGGCATGTCGAAGCCGCTGGAACTCGAAGACGTGACCGGCGCCGCCTGCTGCGCACCGCTGAGCGGCCCGGCGCTGGGCGAGGCCGAGGCGGCCGAGCTGGCCAAGGTGTTCAAGGCGCTGTCGGACCCGGTGCGGTTGCGCCTGCTGAACATGATCGCCTCGGTGGAGGGGGGCGAGGCGTGCGTGTGCGATCTGACCGGTGCGTTCGACCTCACCGCGCCGACCATCTCCCATCACCTGAAGGTGCTGCGCCAGGCCGGGCTCATCGAGGGCGAGCGGCGCGGCACATGGGTGTACTACCAGGTGATCCCGGACAAGCTGACCCGCCTGTCCGGCCTGTTCGCCCTGCCCGCCCTGACCTCGGCCTGACCCGCGCCGTATCCCCCGCGTCCCGGCCGGACGGCCTGCCGTCCGGAATCGCCGCCTCGGGCCGACCGGCGGACGCCTTGGGACCTTGGCCCCTGCGTTACGGGCGAGTCCCCGGTGAAGCATCGAAATGACGGTCCTTTCGATGCACGCACGGCCTACCCGCGGTCGCTGTGCTCTCGCAGCGCCGCAATCCACCCGGAGCCCGCGATGAACGACACCATCACCCAGCCGGCACCCACCAGCTACCAGGTCACCGCTTCCACCACCTCGGCCGGCCGAGCCCAGGTCGGCGTCGGCAGCGAGGCGATCACCCTCGACACCGCCTGGGCGAGCGCACCGTCCGGGCTGCCCGGCCCCGCCGAGCTGCTCGCCGCGGCACTCGCCGCCTGCCTGCTCAAGAACGTCGAGCGATGCGGGCAGATCCTGCCCTTCCGGTACCGGCATGCTGAGGCCGTGGTGACCGCCCACCGTCAAGACTCCCCACCGACCTTCACCCGCTTCACCTATGAACTGCGGCTGGACACCGACGAACCCGAACACCGGGTCGATCTGCTGCACCGCAACCTGCGCCGCTACGGCACCGTCTACAACACCCTCGCCGCCACCTGCGAGGTGCAGGGCAGCGTTGTCGCGACCCCACCGCCCGCGACGCCGTCCTGATCGCTCGGAGGTAGCGCGCCCGCCAGGTCCTCCGGGCGGGCGGCGGTGTCTCCAGCGGGCCCTACGCCGTCATCATCTGGACGGCGTCAATGCACTGCCGGCGATGCGTATCTGCTTGCGCAGCCGGGTGAGGACGTGCCGTGCATCGGCGGCGACCCCGCGCAAAGTGGCCGAGGCGAACGAGCGCTGCCATTCCAGGCCCACGTATCCCAGGCCGGGATGAGTGGTCGAGACTCCGGCGCGGTGGCGGGGCTGCCCGTCCTCGTCCAGGGCGCCGAGTCCGGCGAGGTAGTCCGCGCCCGGCCGGTAGCCGGTGGCCAGCAGCAGCACGTCGACGTGTTCGCGGGTGCCGTCGCTCCAGACGACCTCGTCGCCGTCCAGGCGGGTGAACATCGGGCGGCGGTCGGGGTCGCCGGCGGCGATGGCGCCCCGGTAGGTGCCGGTGTCGAACACCGGAGTGCCCTTGCCGCCGGTCAGCAGCGGGCGCGCCCAGCCTGCGGCGTCCAGTCCGGTGCGCTGGAGCCAGATGTGCATGTCGACGCCCAGGACGCGCTGGGCCACGAAGCGGAGCGGATGCCGGGTCGCCAGCGTGACGTCGGCGACGGCGGCCAGTTCGATCGCGATCTGCACGGCCGAGTTCCCGCCTCCCACGACCACGACGCGCCGGCCCGCGAACGGTTCGGGACGCCGGTAGTCGGACGAGTGCAGCACCGTGCCGGTGAAGCCGTCCAGGCCCGGCAGGTCCGGACGGTGGGGACGACTGAAGCCGCCCGTCGCCGAGACCACCAGCGGCGTCGCGAAGACCTCCCCGCCTGCGGTGACCAGCTCGAAACCGGCTCGCGCGCCGTCCTCCACGGCTACGACCTCTTTGACCCGGTGACCGGTGCGGATGTCGGCGTCCAGATGGGCGGCGTAGTCGGTCAGGTAGGCCACGACCTCGTCCCGTGTGGGGTAGCCGTCCGGATCGCCGGGGAATTCCGCTCCGGGCAGGGCGCTGCGCCGGGCCGGGGAGAACAGGGTGAGGCTGTCGTAGTAGTGCGGCCAGGACCCGGCCGGCTGCTTGGCCGCCTCCAGGACGATGGGCGCCAAGCCGAGGGAACGAGCGGTGTGGGCGGTGGCCAGACCGGCCTGCCCACCGCCGATGATGACCAGCGGTGCGGTGGTGAGCATGAAGCGAACGTATCAACATTTCATAAAATGTCCAAGTGTTGATATGTGACGTAGGATGGAAGCCCGTCCCATGGAGGAGCAGGCAGCGATGGCCGAGCCGGTGACCAGCCAGTCGATCTCGATGGAAGGCCCGGTTGAGGGGACGGCCACAAGGTCGGTCGGGGGAGGCTGCGGGGCAACGCCGGCTGCTCCGCTCGGCGCCGGAGCACATGAGTTCCTCAAGGCGCTGGCCAGCGAGCAGCGGCAGCAGATGCTCGAACTGTTCGCCGGCGGCATCGAACTCAGCGTCGGCGCCGTCGCCGGGCGCCTGGGCGTCGGCCAGTCCAACGCCTCGCAGCAACTCGCGCTGCTGCGCCGGGGCGGTCTCCTCACCTCACGCAGGGACGGCAAGCAGGTCCTCTACCGCATCGATTCCGCCGCGATCGACCGGTCGCTCACCGAGCTGCGCGACTACCTGCACACCTGCTGCCCGCCCGCGGACTGAACCCGCCGCCCTGGCCCGCCTTCGCCGTGCCCGGCAAACGGCCGCGGAGCGACCGAGGCAAGACAGGAGCCGGAGGGCGAGGACGGTGCCGCACACCGGCGCGCAAGTTCGAGGACACCGCACCGTCGGCTGCGGCCCCCGCGTTCTCACTCCTGCGGCCGCAACTCGCTCACAAGGTTCTCGACGCGCTTGCGGATCTCGTCGCGGATCGGACGGACGGCGTCGACGCCCTGTCCGGCGGGGTCGTCGAGGGTCCAGTCCAGGTAGCGCTTGCCGGGGAAGACCGGGCAGGTGTCGCCGCAGCCCATGGTGATGACCACGTCGGACGCCTGGACGGCGTCGACCGTGAGCACTTTGGGGGTCTCGGCGGAGATGTCGATGCCCTCCTCGGCCATCGCCTCAACCACCGCGGGGTTGACCTGGTCGGCGGGGGCGGATCCGGCGGAACGCACTTCGATCCGGTCACCGGCCAGGTGGGTGAGGTAGGCGGCGGCCATCTGGGAGCGTCCGGCGTTGTGCACGCAGACGAACAGGACGCTGGGCTTGGCGGATGGAGACTGATCAGTCATCGGTGTCCCTTTGTTCAAGGCCGAGATGGTCGAGAGGACGAGGCGCGCCGGCGATGTGTCACCGCCCGGCGGCCTGGAACCGGCGGCGCAGCCACAGCGACACGTACACCAGGCCGACCAGGACCGGGACCTCGATCAGCGGGCCGACCACGCCCGACAGGGCCTGCCCGGAGGTGACGCCGAAGGTGCCGATGGCGACGGCGATGGCCAGTTCGAAGTTGTTCCCGGCGGCGGTGAACGCCAGCGTCGCCGTGCGCGGGTAGGGCAGCCCGGCGGCGTGGCCGAGCGCGAAGGAGCCGCCCCACATGACCGCGAAGTAGGCCAGCAGGGGCAGGGCGATGCGGGCGACGTCGGCGGGCCGGCCGGTGATGGTGTCGCCTTGCAGGGCGAACAGGATGACGATGGTGAACAGCAGCCCGTACAGGGCGACGGGGCCGATCCGGGGCAGGAACCGCTCCTCGTACCAGGCACGGCCGCGGGCGCGTTCGCCCAAGCGGCGGGTGAGGTACCCGGCCGCCAGCGGGACGCCCAGGAACACCAGTACGTTCACCACGATCTTGCCGACCGAGAAGTCCGCCTCGTCGGTCGCCAGCCCCAGCCACCCGGGCAGCACCTGGAGGTAGAACCAGCCGAGCGCGCCGAACGCGACGACCTGGAAGAGCGAGTTCAACGCGACCAGGACGGCGGCGGCCTCGCGGTCGCCGCAGGCCAGGTCGTTCCAGATGATGACCATGGCGATGCAGCGGGCCAGCCCGACGATGATCAGGCCGGTGCGGTACTCGGGCAGGTCGGGCAGGAAGATCCAGGCCAGCGCGAACATCACCGCCGGACCGATCACCCAGTTCAACAGCAGCGAGGTCACCATGAGGCGGCGGTCGCCGGTGACGGTGTCGAGCCGGTCGTAGCGGACCTTGGCCAGCACCGGGTACATCATCACCAGCAGGCCGAGCGCGATCGGCAGCGAGATCCCGCCGGCCTCGACCTCGGCCAGCGCGTCGTCCAGGCCGGGGACGGCGCGTCCCAGCCCGAGGCCGAGCACCATCGCGGCGACGATCCACAGCGGCAGGAACCGGTCGAGGGTCGACAGCCCGGCGACCACCCGCGCCTCAGGCGGGCGAGTGGCGGCGCCGGAGTCTCGCGTGCCGGTCACGTGCAGGGCCTCTTCCGCTGATGGGCCTGCGCCTCGCGGGCCGCGGCGGCCAGCTCGCCGAGTTCCGCGGCCAACTGCTCCAGCGCCTCGGGGCGCAGCCGGTAGTAGGTGAACCGCCCGCACGGCTCGGTGTCCACCAGCCCGGCCTCACGCAGGACCCGCAGATGGTTGGAGATGTTGGTCTGCCTGGCGCCGGTCTCCTCCACGAGGTGGCAGGTGCACAGCGCTTCGCCGGCCAGCAACGACACGATCCGCGCACGCAGCGGGTCGGCCAGCAGCCTCAACACATCACTCTCAACTGACATCACCACAGAATGATACGACGCCCTCCCCCGGCACGGATACCGCCCGCGCCGAGGACGTTCCGGCGACCGGAGGCGGTGCCGCCGGTCCGAATTGCTACTACAGTTGTAGCAACGAGAACGGCGAGCGGAGGATTCAGTGCCTTTCTGGGACAGGCTGCGCGAGTCGACGCAGACCATGCAGACGCAGCTCCTCAGTAAGAAGAACGAACTCAAGAGCGGGGCGTTCCGGGACGCGAGCATGGCGATGTGCGCGCTGGTCGCCGCCGCGGACGGGAGCGTGGACCCGGCCGAGCGGCAGCGCACCGCGTCGCTGATCGCGTCGAACGAGGTGCTGCGGAACTTCGCGGCGGACGATCTCCAGCGGCGCTTCAACGACTACGTCTCGAAGCTGACGGCCGACTTCGACTTCGGGAAGGTGTCGGTCCTGCAGGACATCGGCAAGGCGAAGAAGAAGCCCGCCGAGGCGCGTGCCGTCGTCCAGATCGGCATCGTGATCGGCGGGGCGGACGGCGACTTCGACGACCGGGAAAAGGCCGTCGTCCGGGAGGCGTGCTTCGCGCTGGGCCTCGATCCCGCCGAGTTCGAGCTCTGAGTCAGCCGAACGCGAGCAGCGACAGCAGGGCCGACGCGATGACGTGGTCGAGCTGGAGGGTCGCGGCGGTGAGCGAGCCGGTGACCACGCCGTTGCCCATGAACAGCAGGGGGCCGGTGACCGGGTTCTTGGCCGGTGGCGTGCCCAGCAGCGCCTCGACGCGTTCGACCACTCCGGACTCGGCGAACGCGGTGGACGGCGGGGTCCGCGGCTGGGCCAGGGCCACCTTGGCGAGGGTGCGGGCGAGGAGGGCGCGGTCGCCGGTCGCCTCCGCGGCGTCCTCGTCCGCCCAGCGCTCGACCGCGAGCCGCAGCCGGTCGTCCAGGGGGCGCAGCGGCGACAGGAGCGCCGCCGCCAGGGTGCCCGCGGCCAGGTAGCGGTGGTGGCGGTGCCTGAGGTGCGACGCCTCGTGCTGGAACACGGCGTGGAGTTCCGCGGACGACAGGTCGCGCAGGAGCCCCCGGGAGAGCAGGACGCCGCCGTGCCGGCCCGGGACCGCCACGGCGATCGGGGCGTCGGTGTCGAGCGGCTCCCCCGCCTCGGCCCGCGCGGCGCGGAGTTCACCGATCCAGCGGGCGACGGTCCGGCCGGTGATCAGGAGGCCGGCGGCGGTGAGGACGGCCGCCGCGATCCCGACCGCGTGCGGGACCGGGCTGTCGTCGCCGAACAGCGCCCATTCGGGGACGTGCGCCGCGGCGGACGGCGCGAGCGTCGCCGCGTAGTTGATCACGACGAAGACGCCGGTGCCGAGGGCGGCCACGGCGGTCATCGCGCCGGTGGTGGCGAGCAGCCGCGCCGACCAGGACGGGTGCAGCGGCAGCGGGCGGCGGCCGAGCGCCGTGCTCAGCGCCAGCACGATCGCCAGGGGCAGGAAGGTGAGCCAGTTCACCCGCCGCCGTCCTTCGGCGGGTCGAGGAACTCGCGCAGCTTGCGGGCCTCCTCCGCGCCGAGCGACCGCGCGAACCGGCTCAGCACGCCGGCCGGGTCGCTGGCGTGCCGCAGATGGTCGTGCATGCGGCCCGCCACCAGCTCCGACTCGTCGACGGCGAGCCGGTAGCGGTAGTACCGGCCCGTCCGGACGCGGGTGACCAGCTTCTTCTCGTGGAGCCGGTGGAGGATCGTGTTCACCGTGGTGTACGCCGGGTCGCCGTCCAGCCGGGCCACCAGCTCGGCGGTGCTGGCGGTCCCGCCGAGCCCGGCCAGTGCGGCGAGCACCTCGGCCTCCAGCTGGCCCAGCGGTCTGCGCGCCACGCCCCTCAGCCCCGCTTGCGGAGGACGTCGGGTTCGAGGTAGATGAGGCGGGCGATGGGGACCGCCGCGCGGATGCGGGCCTCGGCGTCGTTGATGGCGTCGGCGACCTCGCGGGCGTCGTCCTGGAGGTCGACGGCGATCTTGGCGGCGACGAGCAGCTCGTCCGGGCCGAGGTGCATGGTGCGCATGTGGATCACCGAGGGGACGTCGCGGCTCTCCACGATGGCCTGCCTGATCAGGCGCACCTGCTCGGGGCCCGCCGACTCGCCGACGAGCAGGCTCTTGACCTCGGTGGCCAGCACGATCGCGATGGCGGTGAGCAGCACGCCGATGGCCGCGGTGCCGACGCCGTCCCAGACGCCGTCGCCGGTGATGAGGGTGAGGCCGACGCCGGCCAGCGCGAAGACCAGGCCCGCCAGCGCCCCGGTGTCCTCCAGGAGGATCACCGGCAGCTCCGGCGACTTGGACCGCCGGACGAACTGCACCCAGTTCGACCGCCCCCGGACCCGGTTGGACTCCTTGACGGCGGTGCGCAGCGCGGTCGCCTCCAGGGCGAGCGCGACCAGCAGCACGGCGATCGGCACCCACTGCCACTCGTCGATCGGATGCGGGTCGCGGATCTTGTGCCAGGCCTCGTACAGCGCGAACAGCCCGCCCAGGCTGAACAGCACGATCGCGACGAGGAAGGCGTAGATGTAGCGTTCGCGCCCGTACCCGAAGGGGTGCTCCTCGGTCGCGCGCCGCTCGGCGCGCTTGCCGCCGATGAGCAGCAGCGCCTGGTTGCTGGAGTCGGCCACCGAGTGGATCGCCTCGGCCAGCATCGAGGACGACCCCGTCAGCGCGAACGCGACGAACTTGGTGACCGCGATCCCCAGGTTCGCGCCGAGCGCGGTGAGGACGGCCCTGGTGCTTCCTTCTGCGCTCACGGACTCCCCCGTCGTCTGTACCGCGCAAGACTACAGTTGTAGCAGCGCGGTGCGGGCCACGAGGCGGGCGGTGCGTGCGCGCTACGCGACGGACGCAGGTGCACCTCGACGGCGAGCGCGTGCCGCGGATCGCTTCAGGACCAGCAGCGGCAGGACCACGGCCGAGGTCGGCGGGCGGCCGGTCCGGCGGCCGCCTGCCGGATCACCATTGGCCGGCCTCCTCGGTGATGCGCCGCACGGGACGTCCGTCCACGAGGTCGTAGCGGTTCATGAAGGCGAGCGGCGGCGAGTACACGTGGACGCTGACCGCCGGGGCGGAGGAGACGTTGCGCACCTCGTGGACGTAGTCGGCCCCGAAGGCGCGCGTGCCGCCGGCCGTCACCGTCCGGACCGCGCTCAGGTCGGCCTCCTCCAGGGCGCCGAGCGCCACCGCGAACGCGCCGCGCGAGCCGCCGTGGTCGTGCAGGCCGGTGCTCTGGCCGGGCAGCCAGCTGATCAGCCAGATCTCCCGGTCGCCGTCGCGGTGCAGGCGCTCGTACCAGCGCCCCTCCGGGCTGAGCCGGACGCGCGGCAGCCACTCGCCGGAGCGCTCGGCCAGATCCGCCGCGGCGGCGGCCAGCGTGCTGCCGGTCGGGGCGATCGTGCTCGTCGTCATCTGTTCCCTCTCCTGGTTCGCCGGATGCTGCCGTGTGCGTCACTCGGACGGGGCGGGGCGACACAGGCCGCTCGCCAGCCGTCCCAGGTCGACGTGCGGTCGCGTCCACAGAGAGGGCCCCGGGTTCATGCCTCCAGCATGCCGAGTATTACCTACTTAGTCAATCGGAATTGTACTAAAAGAGGGGTCGCCGCCGTCGGGACATGCGGGCCGGGCGGCTCACCGGCCGCGCCGTGATCGTGCCCGGCTGACCGGTCACGGCTGGGGTGCGGGCTCGGGATTGTCCAGGAGCCGCAGCTGGGCGGCCTGGAGCCGGTCGGCGATGAGCTCGGTGAACCGGCGGGTCAGCTCGTAGCCGAGCGAGGGGTCGACCGCGCAGAGGGTGCGGATCAGCCGGCCGTCGAACTCGATCGCCCGGACGTCCGTCAGCGCCGTCGCGCCGAAACGCCACCGGTACGGGCGGAACAGCCAGGACCAGCCGAGGGCGGCGCCGGGCCCGAGCGTGTCGACGACGACCGGCCCGCGCTCGGGCACGCGCAGATCGAGGGCCACCGATCCGTCCCGGACGAGCCAGAACCGCTCCGCCGGCTCGGACTCGGCGATGATCCGCCGGCCGGCCGGGAACTCGGCGGCGCGGGCGCCGGTCGCCAGCCTCGCCAGGTCGGCGCCGCGCATCCCGTGCAGGAACGCCTCGCGCGCCAGGTCCTCCGCGGTGATGGTGTGCACCGGTCCGCCCCCGATCGTGGTCGAAGTTTCACGCACCCTCCATCCCACCCTCCGCGTGACCGGCGACACAGGGCCGAAGGGCCTTTCGCGGCGGGACCTCCGCCCGCCGCCCGGCTCCGCCCGGCGCGAATTCGGGACCTTGGTCCCTTGGACGACGGGACGTCCGATGCGTGTGGACGCGGCCGGGTTGCGGGTAACGTGCAATCCGTCAGCGACGAGGGTGTGAGGGACGAGGTCATGGGCGGCGACGCAGTGCAGACGATCCGGGTGTTCCTGCTGGACGACCACGAGGTCGTCCGCCGCGGGGTGGCCGCGCTGCTGTCCGCCGAGGACGACATCGAGATCGTCGGCGAGGCCGGCACCGCCGAGCACGCGCTGGCGCGCATCCCCGCCGCCCGTCCCGACGTGGCCGTGCTGGACGTCCGGCTCCCCGACGGCGACGGCGTCAGCGTCTGCCGCGAGATCCGCTCCCAGATGCCCGACCTGGCCTGCCTGATGCTGACCTCCTTCGACGACGAGGACGCCCTGTTCGAAGCGGTCATGGCGGGCGCGTCCGGATACGTCCTCAAGCAGATCCACGGCTCGGACCTGGTCGGCGCCGTCCGCACCGTGGCCACCGGCCAGTCCCTGCTCGACCCCCGCTCCACGGCCCGGATGCTGCAGCGCCTGCGCGACCGGCAGGAGAAGCAGGACCCGCTCAAGGGCCTCACCGAGCAGGAGCGCCACATCTTCGACCTCATCGGCGAGGGCCTGACGAACCGGCAGATCGGCGAGCGCCTCTTCCTGGCCGAGAAGACCGTGAAGAACTACATCTCCAACATCTTCGCCAAGCTCGGCATGAGCCGCCGCACCCAGGCCGCCGCCCTCGCCGCCCAGCTCAAGGCCGACCGCAAGGACTCCCGGGGCTAGGACCGTCCGGCCGGGCCGGGCGGCGCGCGCTCCGCTCCCCGGCCGCTCCAGGAGTCGTGGCGTCTCCGCGGGGCATGGATGAAGATCACGAGACCCTCGGCCGTGAGAGGCCCGCCGGTCGCGGCGCGGGTGAAGTCGACAGGAGGCAGGCGATGACGACGGCTCTCGCGCCCTACCGCAGGCCCGCCGAGGACGTCGTCCGCGACCTCGGCGGCGACGCGTCCCGGGGGCTGGCCTCGGCGGAGGCGGCCGCCCGGCTGGAGCGGGACGGGCCCAACACGCTGCCCGCCGCGCGGGGGCGCGGCCCGGTGCTGCGGTTCGTGCTGCAGTTCAACAGCCCGCTCATCTACGTGCTGCTGGCGGCGGCGCTGGTCACGGGGCTGCTCGGCGAGCACGTGGACGCGCTGGTGATCCTCGGCGTGGTGATCGTGAACGCGGTCGTCGGGTTCGTCCAGGAGTCGCGCGCGGAGAAGGCGCTGACCGCGCTGGCGGCGATGGCGCGAACGACGGCGGTGGCGGTCCGGGACGGGGCGCCGGTCCGCGTCCCGGCGGCGGACCTGGTGCGCGGCGACCTGGTCGTGCTGGAGGCCGGCGACAAGGTCCCCGCCGACCTGCGGCTGCTGCGCACCGACGAGCTGGCCGTGGACGAGTCGGCGCTGACCGGCGAGTCGGTGCCCGTCGCGAAGGACCCGGCGGCGCTGCCCGAGGTGGCGCTCGCCGACCGCACCGGCATGGCGTTCTCCGGGACGCTCGTGACCGCCGGCGCGGGCGCGGGCCTGGTCGTCGCGACCGGCGCGGACACCGAACTCGGCGGCATCGACCGGCTGGTGCAGACCACGACGACGGTGCGGACGCCGCTCACCCGCAAGATCGCCCAGTTCAGCAAGGTCGTGACGGTCGCGATCCTGGCGCTGGCCGCGCTCACCTTCGTGATCGGGATCCTGCGCGGCCGGGACGCGACGGAGATGCTGACCGCCGCCGTCGCGCTCGCGGTCGGCGCGATCCCCGAGGGGCTGCCCGCCGTCGTGACGATCACGCTCGCGCTCGGCGTCGCCCGGATGGTGCGGCGCGGCGCCATCGTCCGGCACCTGCCCGCCGTGGAGACGCTCGGCGGCACCACCGTCATCTGCAGCGACAAGACCGGCACGCTCACCCAGAACCAGATGACGGTCACCGCGATCACCGCGGGCGGACGCGACTACACCGTCACCGGCACCGGCTACGCCCCGGACGGCGCGATCGAGCGGGACGGCCGCGCCGTCGACCTCGCCGAGCACCCCGTCCTGCGGGAGACGCTGCTGACGGGGCTCGGCTGCAACGACGCGCGGATCGCCGAGAAGGACGGCCGCTGGCTGATCACCGGCGACCCGACCGAGGGCGCCCTGGTCACCAGCGCGGCCAAGGCGGGGGTCGACCGGGTCGCGCCGCGCACCGCCACGCAGCCGTTCAGCGCCGAGCGCCGCTACATGGCGACCCTGCACGAGGACGGCGCCGTCTACGTCAAGGGCCCGGTCGAGCGGATCCTCGAACTGTGCGACGACGCCGCCGGCCCGGACGGCGCACCGGTCGCCCTCGACCGGGCCGCCGTCACCGCCCGCGCCGAGGCCTACGGCGCGGACGCCCTGCGCGTGCTGGGCTTCGCGCGCGGGCGGGCCGGCTCGCTGGACGAGCTTCCCCGGCTCACGTTCCTCGGCCTGCAGGCCATGCTGGACCCGCCCCGCCCGGACGCCGCGGACGCCGTCCGGACCTGCCACGACGCCGGCATCCAGGTCAAGATGATCACCGGTGACCATGCCGCGACCGCCGCCGCGATCGGCGCCCGCGTCGGGCTGGAGGGCGAGGTCATGACGGGCGCCGAGCTCACCGGCGAGCTGTCCCCCGAACGCCTCCACGCGACCACCGTCTTCGCCCGCGTGTCCCCCGAGCAGAAGCTCCGCCTGGTCCAGGCGCTGCAGAGCTCCGGGCACGTCATCGCCATGACCGGGGACGGCGTCAACGACGCGCCCGCGCTCAAGCAGGCCGACATCGGCGTCGCGATGGGCCGCACCGGCACCGACGCCGCCAAGGAGTCGGCCGACATGGTGCTCACCGCCGACGACTTCACCTCCATCGAGCGGGCGGTGGAGGAGGGGCGCGGCGTCTTCGACAACCTGGTGAAGTTCATCGTGTGGGCGCTGCCGTCCAACATCGGGCTCGGCCTCGTCCTCGTCGCGGCGATCGTCGCCGGGACCGCGCTGCCGATCCTGCCGCTCCAGGTGCTGTGGCTGAACATGACGGCGGTGCTCGTCCTCGGCCTGCCGTTCGCGGTGGAGCCGAAGGACGAGCACATCATGCGGCGCCCGCCGCGCGACCCGGCGCTGCCGCTGCTCACCCGCGCGATGACCGCCCGGATCCTGGTGGTCTCGGGGATCCTGCTCGCCGGCTCCTTCGGCCTCCAGCACTGGGAGCGGGGGCACGGCGCGTCCCCGGAACTCGCGCAGACGATCGTCGTCAACGTGTTCGCGCTGACGCTGCTGACCTACATGTTCAACTGCCTGTCCCTGGACCGTCCGCTGCTGTGGGGCGGCGTCCGCCGCAACCCGTGGGTCGCCGCCAGCGCCCTCGCCCTGCTCGCGCTGCAGGCGCTCTACACCTACACGCCCTTCATGAACGACCTGTTCAACTCGGCGCCGCTGGACGCCGCCGCCTGGGCCCGCATCGCGGTCATCGCCGTCGCGTCCTACGTCGTGGTGGAGGCGCTGAAGTTCGTCCAGCGCCTCCGCTGAACCGGGTCGTTCCTCACGTACCGGTCTCGGCGGCGGACGCGTCCGCCGGGCGGAGCTCCGCCGCGACGCGCCGGAGGAGCACGCCGAGGACCTCTTCGGCCTGGGCGGGGTCGAAGTCCTCGCCCAGGCGCTTGCGGACGCCGTCGTCGCTGAGCCGGTGGTGGACGTCGGGCGTCACGTCGTGCCGGGCGAGGCAGCTGCGGGCGCATTCCAGGGCGCAGCCGTCGATCGCGATGATCGGGCGTCCGCCGGTGGCCTTGCGGACCAGGCTCCGCACGTCGCCGCCCACGCCCGCGATGCAGGACATCTCGGCGACACCGCGGCGGTCCAGCTGGATCGCCAGCCAGTTGGTCATCTGGGCGGCGCTGGAGCAGCCGGAACACGAGTAGACGAGCGGGAGTTCGCGGCGGTCTGTCATGGGTTCCCCCTCAGGTACTGGGCAGGGCGGTGGCGATGAGGACGATGCCGACGGATCCGGCGAGCGAGGCGATGGCCATGGCCCGCGCGAACGACGGGTGCCGGGAGCTGGCCCAGCCGTGCACGCCGGCGACGGCGAGGACGGCGCCGAACAGCAGCAGCTTGGCGGCGAGGATGCGGCCGTAGCCGGGCTGGACGAGCGACTCCCAGGTGACGCCCTTGTGCCAGGCCATGGCGACGCCCGTGGTGATCTGCACCGGCAGGAAGACCGCCCCGGTGAAGATGCCGAACCGGCGGCCGACCTCGCGCGCCATCCCGGTGTACTGCTCCGCGGCGAGCTTCTTGCGGGCGAGCGGCAGCAGGACCAGGGAGATGGTGAGCTGCCCGCCCACCCACAGCGCGGCCCCCGAGACGTGGAGGAAGCGGACGACGGACCACCAGGTCATCGCGTCACCTTCAGGATTCCGTGGGCGCCGGATTCGCCGTGGCGCATGTCGTGGTCGACGAAGGGATAGTGGCCCGCTTCGGGGACGACGGTCTCCACGAAACCGCCCTGACCGGGTGCCAGATCCAGGATCTGCGCGCCGCCCGGGTCGCCCTTGCCCAGCAGGTAGGCGCCCTCCTTGTAGACGGTGTCGAACTGCGCCCCCACGATATGGAACGCGCTACCGGAGGAAGGGCCGGCGTCCACCACCCACACCCGCACCCGCTCACCCGTGCGGGCGGTCAGCGGAGCATGGTCGTAACCGGCCGCCGTCCCGTTGAACATCCACCCGTCCGGGCGGCCCTCCCGCATCTTGGCCACCTGAGCCTCCGACCCGGGCTGCCCCAGGTACAACTCGCCCTGCACCAGGACGTACTCGCGGTCGACGCGGGGCAGGTTCGGCGGGTCGATGACCACCGCCCCGTACATGCCGTTGGCGATGTGCTGCAACATCGGCATCGTCGAGCAGTGATACAGCCACGCCCCGGCGTGCTCTGCGGTGAACCGGTAGGTCAGCCGCTCCCCCGGCTGGATGGTGCGCATGGGCACGTCCGGGGCCAGGCTGCCGGCGTGGAAGTCGATGCCGTGCCCCATGGCGGTGTCGTTGACCAGGGTGATGACGAACACGTCGCCGACCTTGCCGCGCAGGACAGGGCCCGGGACGCTTCCGCCGAACGTCCACATCGTCTGCCGGACACCGGGAGCGACTTCGAGCTGCCGGTCGGTGGCGCGCAGTTCGAGCCGGTGCTCCTTCGCGCCCGGGGCGGGCTTGAGGGCGGCGTCGTAGGGCTTCCAGCCCGCCGACGGGTGCGCCGACAGGTCGAGTTGCCCGGTGCCCATCGCCTGGTGGTCCATCGGCGGCGCGGCGGACGCTGAATGCGCCGCATGCGCGCCGGAAGCCTTGATCTGCATCGTCATCCCGGCCGCACGGTGGCCGGGGACCGTGCACCAGCCGTCGATCGTGTCCTTCACCTCCGGGAGGGTCAGCGTCGCCGACTCCCCCCGACCCAGCATCGGGGTGGCCTGCCCGGACTCCAGCCGCAGATCGTGCCGCATCGCGTCCTTGTTGGTCACCCGCAGCACCAGCCGCGTGCCGGGCTCGGCCTCGATCGTCCCCGGACGGATACGCATGTCCACCAAACTCACCTCCACCACACGCGTCCCCGACGCCGAAACCGTCCGTACGGGTGCCTCGGCCTGGCCGCTTGCCGCGAACACCACCGCGAGGGCGGTCAGCAGGCAGCCGGCGGCCGCGCCGGCGACCGGCGGGGAGAAGCGCAGGCCCAGCGGCCGGACGACGGCGAAGGCGGCGGGCGCCACGAAGGCCGCCAGCGCGAGGAGCAGCAGGACCCAGCCGGTGCGCGTCAGCCATCCGGGGACGGGCAGGGCGAGCAGCGGCACCGCGACGTTGGTCATGCCGAGGCGGAGCGTCCAGCCCCGGTCCGGCATCGCGGGGAGCAGGAAGGTGAGCGCGCCGAGGAGGGTCTGGCCGACGAACCCGGCGAGGATGAACGGCATCAGCGGCTCGACGCCCTGCGCGACCTCGGCCGGCGGGCGGGTGGCGACGACGGCCAGGTCGGCGGCCAGAGCGACGAGGAACCAGCCGGTCCCGGCGGCGAGCGTCCAGGCGGCGGGGGTGCGCGGGCGCCGCCGCCGGCAGGCGCGGGCGAACGGGACGAGTGACAGCGCCGCCCCCGCCGCGTAGAGCAGCAGGCCGGCGAGCGCGGCCCAGCGGGCGTTCGCGACGAGGCCGCCCACCGCCACGGCGAGTCCCGGCACGGCCAGGCGCAGGGAGACCCGGGCGATCGCGGCGGTGCCGTCGGTGATCCGGGTGCGCAGCACGGCGGGCCAGAGGGTGAACAGCGTGCCGAGCGCGGCCAGGCCGACCCAGCCGAAGAGGTTCGCGTGGATGTGCGCGGCCTCCAGGCGCAGATGCCACATGGCGGGGGCGCGGCCCGACGCCATCCAGCCGCCCAGCGTCCCGCCCGCGACGAGCGCGAGTCCCGAGCAGGCGTACCAGGGCACCAGGTGGCGGAACCGGCCGGGCAGCGCCCCCCGCGACCGGACGATCAGCACGGCGACGTGCGCGCCCACGGTCCCGACGACGAGCACGGCGCCGGCCGTCGCCAGCCCCGGGTGGCCGTTCGTCGCGCCGCGCAGGACGGCGGCGACCCCGGCGTTCAGGGCGGCGAGCCGCGCCGCCCGCCACCACGCGGGCGGGGCGGGCAGCCGCAGCAGCGCGGTGGCGTAGTGGTCCGTCCAGGTGACGATGGCGTTGGTCGCCGCGCCGAGCAGGAACACGTGGATCAGCAGCCACTGCGGAGCGGGCAGATGGTCGCGGGCGACCACGGCCAGCGCGGTCAGCACGAGCCAGCCGAGCACGACCGCGTTCGCGGCGGCATGCCAGGACCCGCGCGGACGATTGACGATCACGCACCCAGAGTTCCGGCCGGTCGCGCGGCGCCAGGAGGGCCCAAGGTCCCGTCCTTGGTCCCCGCCGCGCGGGACCTTCGACCCTGGGTCGCCGGCACCGGCGGACGGGAGCCTGTGGTGGCACAGCGGCAGCACAAGGAGGTGCGCCATGCTCCATCCGTTCGCGACGCGCGTCGGGGTCCGGCGCCTGGTGACGGCGGCCATCGCCGCGCCGTCCGTCCACAACACCCAGCCGTGGCTCTTCAGGCTCGACGAGGACGCGTCCGTCCTGGAGCTGCACGCGGACCTGGACCGCAGGCTGCCGGTCATCGACCCGCGCGGCCGGGCCCTGCACCTGAGCTGCGGCGCCGCCCTGTTCAACCTGCGGGTCGCGATCCGGGTGACCGGGCACCGGCCGGTGGTCGAGCCGTTCCCGGACGCCGCGCGCGAGCCGGCGCTGCTGGCGTCCGTCCGGGCCGTCGACGCGACGATGCCGTCGCCGGTCCAGTCCGAGCTGTACGCGACGATCCCGCACCGGCGCACCAACCGGCAGCCGTTCGGGAAGAGGCGGGTGCCGCAGGTCGTCCGGGACGAGCTGATGGCCGCCGCCCGCGAGGAGGGGGTCGCGCTGAGCCTCCCCGGCCCGCAGACCACCGCGTACCTGCTCGGCATCATCGCGGCGGCGGACGCGAACCTCGCCGCCGACCCCGCCTACCTCGACGAGCTGGCCCGCTGGACGCCGGACCGCGCCCGCGGCGACGGCATCCCCTGGTACGCGTTCGGCCCGCGGCCGACCGGGCGGGGACTCCCGGTGCGCGACTTCGGCCTGGCCGGGCCGCTCGCGGGCCGCGAGGCCGACGACTTCGCCGCCCACCCGCAGCTCGGCGTCCTGCTCACCCGCGGCGACGGCCCGCAGGACTGGCTGCGCGCCGGGCAGGCCCTGCAGCGGGTGCTGCTCACCGCCGCGCGGCGCGGCGTGTCGGCCTCGCCGATGACCCAGCTCCTGGACGCGCGCGGCGACGCGACGACCGATCCCCGGCCGCACGGCCACATCCAGTCGGTCATCCGGTTCGGCTACGGGCCGCTCGTGCCCGGCACGCCCCGCCGCCCGTTCCCCGAAGTCCTGGAACGCGTCTGACCCCGCGACTCGACTACGAACCCGCGACTACGAACCCGCGAGAACGAACCCGCACATGGAAAGGCGAACGATGCCCACACTCGTCCAAGAGTTCACCGACGTGTTCCGCACGGAGCACCGAGGTGTCCGCGACCTCCTGCTCGACCTGGTGGAGGCGTTCCGGCTCCGCGACACCGAGCGGGTGCGGGAGCTGGTCGCGGCCGTCGACGCCGCCACCGGCCCGCACTTCCGCTACGAGGAGGAGTCGATGTACCCGCGGCTCGTCGCCATCTTCGGCGCCGAGTACGTGGCCAAGCTGCTCGCCGACCACGACGGCGCGATCCGCAACGTCCGGCGGCTCTACGAGCTCGCCGAGCACGACCGGCTGACGCCCCGGCAGGCCGAGACCGGGATCGAGCTGACCCGGGCGATCCTCCCGCACGTGAGCGACTGCGACGGGCTCTCCATCATGGTGGAGACCCTCCCGGAGGACACGGTCGACACCATCCTGACGACCCGGCGCCACGCGCGCGCCGCCGGCCTGGGCCTGCTGACGTGGGCGGCGACCGCGCGGGAGCGGGATGTCTGAGCCGGAGACGCCGCGCATCGTCCAGGGCGGCATGGGCGCGGGCGTCTCGGGGTGGCGGCTGGCGAGCGCCGTCGCGCGGACGGGGCAGCTCGGCGTCGTCTCCGGGGTCGCGCTGGACGCCCTGCTCGCCCGCGGCCTGCAGGCCGGGGACGAGGGCGGCCACCTGCGCCGCGCGCTCGCGCACCTGCCGCTGCCGGGGGTGGCCGAGCGCATCCTGGACCGCTACTTCGTGCCCGGCGGGATCGAACCCGGACAGCGGTTCCGGCCGGTGCCGAAGCTCGGCCTGCGGCCCAACCGGACGCGGGACGAGCTGACCGTCGCCGGGAACTTCGCCGAGGTGTGGCTCGCCAAGCGGGGGCACGGCGGCCCGGTCGGGATCAACTACCTGGAGAAGATCCAGCTCGCCACCCCGGCCGCCGCCTACGGGGCGATGCTCGCCGAAGCGGACTACGTCCTGATGGGCGCGGGCATCCCCAGCGAGATCCCCGCGCTGCTGGACGCGCTGGCCGCCGGATGGCCCGGCCGGGTCACGGTGACGGTCGCGGGCGCCGAGGAGGGCCGCCGGTTCTCGTTCGACCCGGCGTCGCTGGGCGGGTCCGGGGCCGAGGCGGCCCGGCCGCGGTTCCTGGCGATCGTGTCGTCGTCCGTCCTCGCCATGTACCTGCACCGGTCGCCGATCACCCGCCCGGACGGGTTCGTGCTGGAGTCGGCGGTCGCGGGCGGGCACAGCGCGCCGCCGCGCGGGCGGCTGCGCCTGGACGAGGCCGGCGAGCCGGTCTACGGGCAGCGCGACCGGATCGACCCGGCGAAGGTCGCCGCGCTCGGCCTGCCGTTCTGGGTGGCGGGCGGCTACGCGCGGCCCGGGACGCTGGCCGAGGCGCGCGCGGCGGGCGCGGCCGGCATCCAGGCCGGCAGCGTCTTCGCGCTGTGCCGGGAGTCCGGCCTCGACCCGGCGCTGCGGAAGGAGCTCGTCGAGCGGGCGCTGGACGGCACGCTCCGCGTCCGCAACGACCCCCGCGCCTCCCCGACCGGGTTCCCGTTCAAGGTGGCCGCGCTGCCCGGCACGCTCTCCGAACCGGACGTGTACGCGCGGCGGCCCAGGCTGTGCGACCTGAGCTACCTGCGGACCCCCTACCTGAAGGAGAACGGGACGGTCGGCTACCGCTGCCCCGCCGAACCCGTCGACGCCTACGTCCGCAAGGGCGGGACGGCCGAGGAGACGGAGGGGCGCCGCTGCCTGTGCAACGCGCTCGTCGCGAACATCGGCCACGGCCAGCACCGTCCGGACGGCTACGTCGAGCCGCCGCTGCTCACCCTCGGCCAGGACCTCGGGTTCCTGCCCGACCTCGTCCGGACGACCGGCGGCGACTACTCCGCCGCCGACGCCGTCGACTACCTGCTGCGGACATGAGAGCCCCCGGAGCCATGAAGCAGATACGCGTCCCGCGCCACGACACCGCCGACCGGCCGTTCATCGTGATCTGGGAGGCCACGCAGGCGTGCCCGCTGGCGTGCCGGCACTGCCGCGCCGAGGCCCGGCCCGACCGGGACCCGGGCGAGCTGGGCACGGCCGAGGCGTTCGGCCTCATGGAGCAGGTGGCCGCGTTCGGGAGCCCGCCGCCGATGTTCGTCATCACCGGCGGCGACCCGTTCCAGCGGCCGGACCTGTTCGACCTCGTCCGGCACGGCACCCGGATCGGCCTGCCCGTCGCGGTGTCCCCGTCGGGCACGCCGACGCTCACCGAGGCCGGCCTCACCGGGCTGCGGGACGCGGGCGCGCGGGCGATCTCGCTGAGCCTGGACGGGTCCGGCGCGCGCGTCCACGACGACTTCCGCGCCACGCCCGGGGTGTACGGCTGGACGCTGGACGCCTGGCGCACCGCCCGCGACCTCGGCCTGAAGGTGCAGATCAACACCACCGTCACCGGGCACAACCTGACCGACCTGCCGGAGATCGTGCGGGTCGTCCACGCGATGGGGGCGCTGACGTGGAGCGCGTTCCTGCTCGTCCCGACCGGGCGCGGCAGGCTGCTGCCCGGCCTCGACCCGCACCAGGTCGAGGACGTCCTCAACTTCGTGTACGACGCGGGCGCGCACATCCCCGCCCGGACGACGGAGGCCCACCACTTCCGCCGGATCGCCGTCCAGCGGGAGATCCTGCGCCGGCACGGCGACGACCACGTGGCCGCGCTCGGCCTGGGCCCGCTCTACGCGCGGCTGCGGGACCGGCTCGCCGAGCTGGACCTGCCGGTGCGGCGCGCCCGGCGCCCGCCCATGGACGTCGGCTCGGCGCGCGGGTTCGTGTTCGTCTCGCACCGCGGAACCGTCCACCCCAGCGGGTTCCTGCCCGTCCCCGCGGGCGACGTCCGCCGCGAGCGGCTGACCGACATCTACCGGACCTCGCCGCTGTTCACCGGCCTGCGCGACCCCGCCAACCTCACCGGGAAATGCGGCGCCTGCGAGTTCCGGACGATCTGCGGCGGCTCCCGCTCGCGGGCCCTCGCGACGTCCGGCGACCCGTACGCGGAGGAGCCCTGGTGCTCCTACGCGCCCGGCTCCTTCCCGTATCAGGACGAACTCGCCGCGCACGGCGCCAAAGCGCCCGCATAAGAGCCCGCACGGCCGACATAACCGCCGTGAGCTGGGTAGATGTAAGAACATGTTCGAGATCGAGGACATCCGCGACTGGCGCGGCCGGACGGTGATCGACGCCTCGGGTAGCAAGGTCGGCGAGCTGGAGGCGGTCTACGTCGACACCCTCACCGATCTGCCCGCCTTCGCCACCGTCAAGACCGGTATGCCGATGCGGCAGCGGCTGGTGTTCGCGCCGCTCGACGGCGCGACGGTCGGGCCCGAGTACCTGCGCATCGCGCGTCCGAAGAAGCAGATCAAGAACGCGCCCGCGATCGACCTGGACGGGGAGCTCTTCGCCGGCGACGAGGGCGCCGTGTTCGCCCACTACGACCTGGCCTACGAGGCCGCGCCCGACGAGCGCCGGCTCGCGCGCCGCTGAGCGCCGGCCTCGGGCCGGAAGGGATCCCGCCGTGGCACTGTTCCTGTTCATCCTGCTCGTCGCGGTGGCGCTCGGCATCGTCGGCGTCGTCGTGAAGGGCCTGTTCTACCTGCTCGTCATCGGCATCGTGCTGCTGGTGATCAACCTCGTGCTGACCGGGATACGGCTGGGCCGCCGCGGCCGCTCCCGCCCCGTCCGGTAGGCCGGGCGTCCGGCGGCTCGCCTCAGGCGTTCCGGACGAAGCCGTGCCTGACCAGCAGGTCGGCGAGCAGCCGGCCGGCGCTGGTCAGCTCCCTGCCCATGCCCTTGCATGCCGCGCAGGTCTCCTCTTCGGGCTCGGCGGGGCGCGCGCGCATGTGGTCGTCGATGGCCCGGTCCACCGCGGCCACGATCGCGGGCTCACCGGGCTCACCGGGCGCGCCCGGCGCGCCGCCGGGGGCGCCGCCGGCCGCGCCTGGTGCGACCGCGCGCAGCTCGTGGGCCCGGCGCGCCGCCTGGGCGACCGCGACCAGCTCGCCCGCCCGGCGGTGCCACGCCTGCCAGCGCGGGTTCGGCGTCCGGCCCGTCCCCCCGCACGTCCCGCAGTCGTCCTCCAGTGCCGCCGGCAGCCGCGCCCACCGGTCGCCGCCACCGGCCGCATCACCCACCCTCGCCACCCTGCGCCGGTCTCACGCGTCGCCGTCCATGCACGTCCCCAAGTCTCGGCACGTCCCGAAGTCTCGGGTCCCGCCTCCACATACGCACGCTGACCTCGCCGGGTTCGGTTCCGGCGCGGCCGGGCGGGCGCAGTTAGAGGCGGGCGCCGCCGGGTAGCCCGTAGCGCGACGGCCGGACGTGCCGGCGAGCCAATCGACATCGGGGGCGGAGATGAGCAGGCCCGAGGAGAACGCGCCGAAGACCGACGACACCGACCGGGACGCGGTGGAACCGGACGGCGGCCCGGACCGGGAGGCCCAGCGGCGCGAGGGCGACCGCACGGAGCTCGGCGCCGAACTCGCGGACAAGATGGCCGAGAAGGGGCTGTCGCGGGACGACTTCAGCGAGTCCTGAACCCGCGCGGGACCGTTCCAGCGGCTCCCGCCCGCGCGACGCGAAGCCCCGGCCGCGCAGGCCGCGGGCTGGCGTCGTGCCGCGCCTGAACAGGTCCGCGCGGCACGGCGGGCCTTGCCCTCCGAATGTTTGCGTTAACCACGGCCACTGTCAAGTGGTGCGCGGGCGAGCACCCGGGTTTGCTGTGCGTTTGTACGACTTTCCGGGCCAACCGCATTGCGGGGCCGGAGACGGTTGACGAGCAGGTTGGTAACGCTAACAATCGGTGAACGGGTCCTCCCGGGCGCGGGGTCACGGTTGTGGCGCGGCGGGCGGCGGACTCTTGACATGGCAGTGTGACCGGTAACAGTGTGTCCCGGAACACCGGCACCACCCCCGAGGTGAGACGTGAAGCGCAAGAAGATCGTCAGCCTGGCGCTGGGCCTCGGCCTCGCGTTCGGCATGACCGCGTGCGGCTCGACGCAGAAGACCGTCGACAAGGAGAAGGCCGAGAAGAAGCCGGCGGCCGGCGCCCTCATCGGCGTCACGATGCCGACCCGCTCGTCCGAGCGCTGGATCCACGACGGCGACAACCTGAAGAAGCAGCTGGAGCAGCTCGGCTACAAGGTCGACCTCCAGTACGCCGAGAACGACATCCCCACCCAGGCCAACCAGATCGACAACCAGATCACCAAGGGCGCCCGGCTGCTGATCATCGCGTCCATCGACGGGACCGCGCTCACCACGCAGCTGCAGAAGGCGGCCGACAAGGACGTCCCGGTCATCTCCTACGACCGGCTGATCCGCAACTCCCCGAACGTCGACTACTACGCCACCTTCGACAACTACAAGGTCGGCGTGCAGCAGGCGACGTCCCTCCTCGTCGGCCTCGGGCTGAAGAAGGAGGACGGGTCGGAGGGCACGGCGAAGGGCCCGTTCAACATCGAGGTGTTCGCCGGCTCGCCCGACGACAACAACGCGACGTTCTTCTACAACGGCGCGATGGACACCCTGAAGCCCTACCTCGACAACAAGACCCTGGTCGTCAAGAGCGGCCAGAGGGACTTCAAGACCATCGCGACGCTGCGCTGGGACCCGGAGCGCGCGCAGAAGCGCATGGAGGACCTCCTCACCCGCTCCTACGGCGGCGGGACGAAGGTGCAGGGCGTCCTGTCCCCCTACGACGGCCTGTCCATCGGGATCCTGTCGGCGCTGAAGTCCAGCGGCTACGGGACGCCCGGCCAGCCGTACCCGATCGTGACCGGCCAGGACGCGGAGGTCGCGTCGGTCAAGTCGATCATCGCGGGCGAGCAGTACTCGACCATCTACAAGGACACGCGGCAGCTCGCCTCGGTCACGGTGAAGATGGCGGACGCGGTGCTGAAGGGCGGAAAGCCCGAGGTCAACAACACCAAGGACTACGACAACGGCGAGAAGGTCGTGCCGTCCTACCTGCTCAACCCCGTGATCGTGAACAAGGACAACTACAAGAAGGAACTCGTCGACACCGGCTACTACACCGACGCCCAGCTGAAGTAGCGCACGGACGGGCGGGCGCCCGCCCCACGCGGCGGGCGCCCGCCCGGCCCGGAGGAGGACCATGACCGACGCGATCCTGCGGATGCGCGGCATCACCAAGACCTTCCCCGCGGTCAAGGCCCTCCAGGACGTGAACCTGGAGGTGCGGCGGGGCGAGATCCACGCGATCTGCGGCGAGAACGGGGCCGGCAAGTCGACGCTGATGAAGGTGCTGTCCGGGGTGTACCCGCACGGCGACTACAGCGGCGACATCGAGTTCGAGGGCGAGCCGTGCCGGTTCTCCGGCATCCGCGACAGCGAGCAGCGCGGGATCGTCATCATCCACCAGGAGCTGGCGCTCAGCCCGTACCTGTCGATCGCGGAGAACATCTACCTCGGCAACGAGCGCCGGGGACGGTTCGGGCTCATCGACTGGAACAGGACCAACGCCGACGCGGCCCGGCTGCTGAAGCGGGTCGGGCTGGACGAGAACCCGGTGACGCCGGCGATGGACCTCGGCGTCGGCAAGCAGCAGCTCGTGGAGATCGCGAAGGCGCTGTCGAAGCGGGTGAAGCTGCTCATCCTGGACGAGCCGACCGCGGCGCTCAACGACGCCGACTCCGCGCACCTGCTCGACCTGCTGCGCGGCCTGCGCGACGAGGGCATCACCTGCGTGATCATCTCGCACAAGCTGAACGAGATCCGCGCGATCGCCGACTCCACCACCATCCTGCGGGACGGCCGGACGATCGAGACGCTCGACATGGCCGGCGGCGTGTCCGAGGACCGCATCATCTCCGGGATGGTCGGCCGCGACCTCGAGCACCGGTTCCCCGACCGCGTCCCCGACATCGGCGAGGAGGTGCTGCGGATCGAGGACTGGACCGTCCACTCCCCCACCCAGCACGGCCGGGTCGTGGTGGACCGCGCCGCGCTCACCCTGCGCCGCGGCGAGATCGTCGGGCTCGCGGGCCTGATGGGCGCGGGCCGGACGGAGCTGGCGATGAGCGTGTTCGGCCGCAGCTACGGCACCGGGATCAGCGGCCGGATCTACAAGGACGGCAAGGAGATCTCGGTCCGCACCGTCACCGACGCGATCCGGCACGGGATCGCCTACGCGACCGAGGACCGCAAGACCTACGGGCTGAACCTCATCGAGGACGTCAAGCGGAACGTCTCCGCCGCCGGGCTGCGCGGCCTGGCGAGGGCGGGCTGGGTGGACGACAACCGCGAGTACGAGGTCGCGGAGCGGTTCCGCAGGGAGATGAACATCAAGGCGCCGAGCGTCCTGTCGGTGACGGGGCAGCTGAGCGGCGGCAACCAGCAGAAGGTCGTCCTGTCGAAGTGGATCTTCACGGACGCGGACGTGCTGATCCTGGACGAGCCGACCCGCGGCATCGACGTGGGCGCCAAGTACGAGATCTATTCGATCATCAACCGGATGGCCGACCAGGGCCGGGCGGTGCTGGTGATCTCGTCCGAGCTGCCGGAGCTGATCGGGATCTGCGACCGCCTGTACGCGATGGCCGGCGGCCGGATCACCGGCGAGGTGAGCCGCGCGGACGCGACCCCGGAGCGCCTCATGCAGCACATGACCCAGACCGAGGAGACCAGAGCATGAGCAGCGTCGCGTCGGCCGACAAGGCCGTGTCACCGCCGCCGGCGGAGAAGCCGGCGCAGGGCCGGGCACTGCCGGTCAACCTGCGGCAGAGCGGGATCTACATCGCGTTCGGGCTGATCGTGGCGCTGTTCGCGGTGCTCACCGGCGGGCAGCTGCTGTCCCCGCAGAACATCTCCAACATCATCGTCCAGAACTCCTACATCCTGATCCTGTCCATCGGGATGATCCTGATCATCATCGGCGGGCACATCGACCTGTCGGTGGGGTCGGTGGTGGCGGTGACGGGCGCGATCGCGGCCGTGCTGATGGTCGAGCACAACGTGCCGTGGCCGCTCGCGGTGCTGCTGACGATCCTCGCCGGCGCCGCGATCGGCGCCTGGCAGGGGTACTGGATCGCCTACTTCGAGATCCCGGCGTTCATCGTGACGCTGGCCGGGATGCTGGTGTTCCGGGCGCTGACGCTGACCGTCCTCGGCAACCAGGGCATCGGCCCGTTCCCCGACGAGGTGCGGACGATCGCGAACGGCTTCCTGTCCGGCTACCTCGGCAACATCGGGCTCGGGCCGCTCGGCGGCGCCGACCTGTTCACGCTGCTGGTCGCGCTGGCCCTGGTCGGCGGTTACGTCGCCTTCGGCTGGCGGAACCGGCAGGGCCGCATCGGCTACGGGCAGAAGGTCGAGCCGCTCACCGTCTTCGCGCTGAAGAACGCCCTCGCCGTGGTGGTCGTCATGTTCATGGCCGTGCAGCTCGCCCGGTTCAAGAACATGCCGTGGGTCCTCGTGCTGCTGGGCGTGCTCGTCCTCGGCTCCACGCTGGTGATGAACCGGGCCGTGTTCGGACGGCACGTCTACGCGCTCGGCGGCAACCCGCTCGCGGCGCGGCTGTCCGGCATCAAGGTCAAGTCGGTGTCGTTCTGGCTGTTCGTGAACATGGGCGTCCTGTCGGCCATCGCCGGGATCGTGTTCGCCGGGCGGCTCAACCAGGCGGGCCCGACGGCCGGGAACATGTTCGAGCTGGACGCGATCGCGGCGGCGTTCATCGGCGGCGCGGCCGTGCAGGGCGGCGTCGGCAAGGTGATCGGCGCGATCACCGGCGGCCTGATCATGGGCGTGATCAACAACGGCATGTCGCTGCTCGGCGCACCGAGCGAGCGGGTCATGCTGATCAAGGGGCTGGTGCTGCTGGCGGCGGTCGCGTTCGACATCTGGGCGAAGCGGCGCGCCGGGACGTCGCGCTGAGCGGGCCGCCGGGGACGGGGGACGCGGTAGGTTCCGAGGTGACATGACCGCCACGCCACCACCGGCCCGGCCCGGGCTCCGCGACGTCGCCCGGCTCGCCGGGGTGTCCCACCAGACCGTGTCGCGGGTGTTCAAGAACCATCCGATGGTCAGCCCGAAGACCCGGGACCGGGTGCTGGCCGCCGCCGCGCAGCTGGACTTCCGGCCCAACGCGGCGGCCCGCGCCCTCGCCACCGGACGGTCCCGGACGCTCGGCGTCGTCAGCTTCGACACGGCCCTGTTCGGCCCGGCGTCGATCATCGCGGCGATCGAGCGGACCGCCCGCGCGGCCGACTTCTTCACCAGCGTCGCGAGCCTGGAGTCGCCGGGGCACGGCGCCGTCGCCGGGGCGGTCGACCGGTTCCGCGACCAGGGCGTGGACGGCATCATCATGATCCCCGGGCACGTCCCGCCGGACGAGGCGCTCCGGCACCTGCCCGGCGACCTGCCGACCGTCCTGCTCGGGCCGGAGGCCGCCGTCCCGACCGTCAGCGCCGACCACTACCTGGCGCCGCGGGAGGCGACCCGGTACCTGCTGGAGCTCGGGCACCGGACCGTCCACCACCTGCCGGGCCCGGCCGACTGGTCGGAGGCCAACGAGCGCACCCGCGGCTGGCGGGACGCGCTCGTCGAGGCCGGCGCGGACGTCCCCGACCGCGCGCCCGGCGACTGGAGCGCCCGGTCCGGCTACGAGCGCGGCCGGGAGCTCGCCGCCGACGGCGACGTCACGGCCGTGTTCGCGGCCAACGACCAGATCGCGCTCGGGCTGCTGTGGGCGATCCACGAGAGCGGCCGCCGGGTGCCCGACGACGTCAGCGTGATCGGGTTCGACGACATCCCGGAGGCGGCGTTCCTGACGCCGCCGCTCACCACCGTCCGGCAGGACTTCACCGCCCTCGGCCGGCACTGCGTGGAACTGCTCATCGCGCAGCTGACCGGGGGCGAGGCGGACGCGCCGAAACTGGTCCCCAGCCGCCTGATCGTCCGCCGCAGCACCGCCCCCGCCCGCTGACGATCAGCGCGGCGGCTCCGTCAGCACCTGCACCAGGGCGGTACCAGGTCACCGCCGCGGGCGACGGGAGCTTCGAGCACCAGCCGCTGCGCGCCTCGCCGCCCGGAACGGTCGAGGTCGGTGCCGTCGGCCGGACGTCCGGCCGCAGCACCACCACCACCAGCTACACCCTGCCCGGCCCTACGTCCCCGCAGTGAGGCGGAGGGCGCGGAGGCGGTGCATGATCTCGCCGTCGGCGAAGTGGTCGTGCAGGGAGCGGTAGATCGCGTAGAGGGAGTCGTAGGCGTCGGCGCGAGCCCGGTCGGGGACGTAGGCGGACGGCACCCGGCGCCCCATCGAAGCGGCGGCCGAGGTGATGTCGGGGTGGGCGCCGGCGGCGACGGCGGCGTGGATCGCGGAGCCGAGGGCCGGGCCCTGGGACGACCCGATCACCGACAGCGGGCGGCGCAGGACGTCGGCGTACACCTGCATCAGGAAGGCGTTCTTCAGCAGGCCGCCCGCGACGACGAACTCCTCGACGGGGACGCCGGACGCCTCGAACGTCTCCACGATCATCCGGGCGCCGAACGCGGTGGCCTCGATGAGCGCCCGGTAGACGTCCTCGGGCCTCGTGGCGAGCGTCTGGCCGACGATCAGGCCGGACAGGTCGTGGTCGACGAGGACCGAGCGGTTCCCGTTGTGCCAGTCGAGTGCGACGAGCCCGTGCCGTCCGACCGGCTGGGCGGCGGCGAGTTCGGTGAGGTGCTCGTGCACGGTCCGCCCCTCGGCGGCGGCGACCTGGTTGTAGTAGGCGGGCACGCAGTTGTCGACGAACCAGGCGAAGATGTCGCCGACGCCGGACTGCCCGGCCTCGTAGCCCCACAGGCCGGGCACGATGCCGTCGGCGACGACGCCGCACATGCCCGGGACCTCGGCGAGCAGGTCCGACGACATGACGTGGCAGGTGGACGTCCCCATGATCGCGACCATCTGGCCGGGCCGGACGGCGTCGGCCGCGGCCGCGGTGACGTGCGCGTCGACGTTGCCGACCGCGACGGCGATGCCCTCGGGGAGGCCCGTCCAGGCGGCCGCCTCCGCGGTCAGGGTCCCGGCGAGGCCGCCGAGGGGCGCCAGGTCGTGGCCCAGCTTGTCCGGGAAGTCGGCGAAGCCGGGGTGGAGCCCGGCGAGGAACGCGCGGGACGGGTACCGGCCGTCCTGGTAGACGCCCTTGTAGCCGGCCGTGCAGATGTTGCGGGACTCGGTGCCGGTGAGCCGCCAGACGATCCAGTCTGCGGCCTCGATCCACCGGTCGGCCTCCGCGTACAGCCCGGGGTCCTCTTCGAGGAGCTGCAGGCCCTTCGCGAACTCCCACTCCGAGGAGATCTTGCCGCCGTAGCGGCGCAGCCACGGCTCGCCGCGCTCGGCGGCGAGGGCGTTGATCCGGTCGGCCTGCGGCTGCGCGGCGTGGTGCTTCCACAGTTTCGGCCACGCGTGCGGACGGTCGGGGTAGCGCTCGCAGAGCGGCGTGCCGTCGGCCGTCGCGGGCAGGATCGTGCAGGCGGTGAAGTCGGTGCCGACGCCGATGACCTGAGACGCCGGGACGCCCGCGACGGAGAGGGCCTTCGGGACGGCGTTGCGCAGCACGTCCACCCAGTCCTCCGGCGCCTGGAGGGCCCAGTCGGGGGCGAGGCCGGCGCCGGACGGCAGCGCCTCGTCGATCACCCCGTGGCCGTACTCGTGCACGCCGTCGCCGAGTTCGGCGCCGTCCCGGACGCGGACGACCACCGCCCGCCCCGACAGCGTGCCGAAGTCGACCCCGACGACGTACCGCTCGTCCCCGCTCATGCGCCCTCCTCCGGGCCCCGCTCCCACGGCCCCTGCTCTCACAGCCCCTGGGCCAGGCGATGGTACGCCTGGTTCCAGCGGATCTCCTTGGTGAACTGCCGCAGCGTGGTGCCGGCGTCGATGGTGAGCAGCTCGACCCCGGCCATCTCGGCGAGGTCGTCCAGTTCGTCCGCGCCCAGCGCGGCGGACAGGACGGTGTGGTGCGGCGCCCCGGCGGTCAGCCACGCCTCGGTGGACGTGCGCAGGTCGGGCAGCGGGCGCCACACCGCGCGGGCGACCGGCAGCATCGGCAGCGGCTCCGGCGGCGCGACGACCTCGATCTCGTTGGCGACGAGGCGGAACCGGTCGCCCATGTCGGCCAGCCCGGCCACGACGGCGGGGCCCGGCGCGGCGTCGAACACGAGCCGCACCGGGTCCTCCCGCCCGCCGATGCCGAGCGGATGGATCTCCAGCGAGGGCCGCCCCGCCGCGATGGACGGGCAGACCTCCAGCATGTGCGCGCCGAGGATCAGCTCGTTGCCCGGCTCCAGGTGGTAGGTGTAGTCCTCCATGAACGAGGTGCCGCCGGGCAGCCCGGCGGACGCCGCCTTGAGGGTGCGCAGCAGCGTGGCCGTCTTCCAGTCGCCCTCGCCGCCGAAGCCGTAGCCGTCCGCCATCAGCCGCTGCACGGCGAGGCCGGGGAGCTGCCGCAGCCCGCCGAGGTCCTCGAAGTTCGTCGTGAACGCCTTGAAGCCGCCGTCGTCGAGGAACGTCCGCAGCCCCAGCTCGATGCGGGCGCCGTAGCGGAGCGACTCGTGCCGCTCGCCGCTCGCGCGCAGGG
Source organism: Actinomadura monticuli (assembly GCF_041463655.1). Taxonomy (NCBI): domain Bacteria; kingdom Bacillati; phylum Actinomycetota; class Actinomycetes; order Streptosporangiales; family Thermomonosporaceae; genus Actinomadura; species Actinomadura monticuli. The sequence goes on along the minus strand of NZ_JAXCEI010000014.1, from coordinate 140,121 downwards.
CCGGGACGACGTCGTAGGCGTCCTCGTACTCCTTGACCAGCTCGGTGACGTCGACGTCCGGGATCGCGTCCACCACGTCCACCAGGTCGTTCACGCCGTAGGTGTTGACGGAGACGCCGAACCGGAGCTGCGCCTCGACCTTGTCGCCCTCGGTGACCGCGACGTCCCGCATGTTGTCGCCGAACCGGGCCAGCTTCAGCGTGCGCAGCTCGTGGTTCCCGGCCGCCGCGCGCGCCCATCCGGAGACGCGCGCGCCGACGGACGGGTCGGTGACGTGCCCGGCGACGGTCTTGCGGGCGACGCCGAGCCGCGACTGGATGTAGCCGAACTCCCGGTCGCCGTGCGCGGCCTGGTTGAGGTTCATGAAGTCCATGTCGATCGAGTGCCAGGGCAGCTCGACGTTCGCCTGCGTGTGCAGGTGCAGGAGCGGCTTGGCCAGCGCGTCCAGGCCGGCGATCCACATCTTCGCCGGGGAGAAGGTGTGCATCCACGCGATGACGCCGACGCAGGTGTCGTCGGCGCTCGCGTCCAGGCAGATCCGGCGGATCGCGTCCGCGCCGGTCAGGACGGGCATCCACCTGAGCGCGACCGGCAGCGCCTCGCCGAGGCGCGCGGCGATCGCCCCGGACTGCTCGGCGACCTGGCGGAGGGTGTCCTCGCCGTACAGGCCCTGGCTGCCGGTGAGGAACCAGATCTCGCGGTTCGGAAAGCTCATGGTCAGCCCCTCTGGCCGTAGACGTTCTGGTAGCGGTCGTACAGCCGGTCGATGTCGCCCGCGTCCATCGGCAGCGGGTCGCCGAGCTGGCGGGACAGGTGGACGGTGCGGGCCACGTCCTCGCACATCACGGCCGCCTTCACCGCGGCGCGGGCGTCGGCGCCGATCGTGAACACGCCGTGGTTGCGCATGAGGACGGCCGGGCTGCGGTGCCCGTCGAGCGTCTCGACGATGCCGCGGCCGATGTCGTCGCCGCCGATGAGCGCGAACGGGCCGACGGGGATCTCGCCGCCGAACTCGTCCGCCATCGCCGTGAGCACGCACGGGATCGGCTCGTCGCGCGCCGCCCACGCGGTCGCGTACGTGGAATGGGTGTGCACCACGCCGCCGACGTCCGGGCGGTGCCGGTACACGTAGGCGTGCGCGAACACGTCGCTGGACGGTTTGAGCGGCGACTCGCCGATCGCCCTGCCCTCCAAGTCGCACAGCACCATCGACCCGGGGTCGAGGTCGGCGTAGGGGACGCCGCTCGGCTTGATGAGGAAGGCGTCGCCGCCCACCCGGGCGGACACGTTCCCGGCCGTCCACACGACCAGCCCGGCCTCGACGAGCATCCGATGCAGGACGGCGAGTTCCGTGCGGAGCGCGGTGGTCTCCTGCGCTGTCATGTCCGCTCCTTTGTTAGCGCTAACATCAACGGGGCGACGAAGGGCTCCAAAGGGCCTCCAGGGGCTCTCCGATGCCGGACTGGGTCAGGTGCGGCGGCGCACCCCGGTGCTCTCCCGGACGACGAGCTCGGGTTCGACGACGCGGCGGGCGCCGGCCGGCTCGGGAGCCGGCCGGGAGGCTCCCTCGATCCGGTCCAGCAGCAGGGCGAACGCGCGCCGCCCCACCTCGCCGAAGTTCTGCCGGACGGTGGTCAGCGGCGGCGGGAAGTAGGCCGCCTCGGGGACGTCGTCGAAGCCGACGACGCTCACCTCGCCGGGCACGTCGCGGCCGGCCTCGCGCAGCGCGCGCAGCAGCCCGAGCGCCATCGCGTCGTTGGCCGCGAACACGGCGGTGACCTCGGGGTCCGCGGCGATCTGCCGACCGTGCTCGTAGCCGGACCGGGCGCTCCAGTCGCCCGCCGGCATGCGGGGCACGTCGCGCCCCGCGGCCTCCAGCGCGGCGCGCCAGCCGTCGACGCGGCCGCTCGCGTCCACCCAGTCGGCGGGGCCGGCGAGGTGCACGACGGTCTCGTGCCCGAGGCTGAGCAGGTGCCGGACGGCGCGCTCGGCGCCGGCCCGGTGGTCGACCGCGACGGCGGGGAACGGCACGTCGCCGCCCGCGCCGACCGCGACCAGCGGGGTGTCGGACGGCAGCTCCTTCAGCCCGTCGGCCGCCGACTGGTGCGGCGCGACGACCATGATCCCGTCCGCGGACTGGGCGCGCAGCCGCTCCACGCCCTCGCCGATCGAGCGCCGGTTCAGCGAGCTGAGGCTGACGATGCTGACGTTGTAGCCGTGCTCGCGGGCGGCCTGCTCGATGCTGAACACCGTGGACGCGGGCCCGTACAGGGTGGTGTCGAAGCTGACCACGCCGAGCACCCCGGAGCGTCCGGTGGCGAGCACCCGGGCCGCCGAGTTGGGCCGGTAGTCGAGGGCCTGCACCGCCGCCATCACCCGGGCGCGCGTCTGCGGCCGCACCTTCTCCGGCGTGTTCAGCACGCGCGACACGGTCATCGCCGAGACGCCGGCCATCGCGGCCACGTCCTCCATCACCGCCAGCCGCCGGCCGTCGGGCGCCTCCGGTGATTCGGCGGCCACATCGCCTCCCCGAGCCGAGTCGTCACTACGCCCCGAATGTTTGCGCTAACTCCCGAGAATGTCAACAGCCGGACGCCCGCCCGCGCCCCGCCCTCCGGCCGGGCGCCCGGCCCCGGCGTCGGGCCGTCTCGCGGCGCCGCGCGGCGAGCGCGGGGACGGCCGCCGGCAGCGCGAAGGCGGCGCTGACCAGCCGGACGGCCAGGCGGCCTCCCCCGGCCGGGTCGTCGGAGCCCAGCCGGCGCGGCGAGCAGCGTCTCGAACGTCCCGCCCGCGACCGCGCCGCCGACGGTCTCGCCGTTCGTCCACGGCGGTCGAGACCCCGGCTGCGCAGCGGGCCGCCGCGCACCGTCGCGCCGTGACGTCCGGAGCCTCTATCGTGGGGTCTCGCCCGTGCGACCGCACCGCCCCCCGTCACCGCCGGGACCAGCCGCGGCGATGCCTCCGCGGGCGAGGCGGGCGCTCCGGGCGCCGGCCGGCAGAGGGGACCGCGTGCGAAAGGCCATGGTGTGAGTCAGCGACGACCGCGGCCGCCGGGTGACGAGCCGGCGGGCGATGGGGCGGGCGGCGTCCCGGACGACGTCGCGGCCGCCGTGGAGCGGGTGCTGAGCACGACGGCGCAGCTGTGGAGCCGCGCCGAGCAGGGCCTCGAACCCGCCATATCGCCGATCCAGCTGCGCGCGGTGGAGGCCATCTCGCGCTCCGGGCGGCTGAACCTCGGCGGGTTGGCCGAGGAGCTCGGCGCCATCCCCTCGTCCACCAGCCGGCTGTGCGACCGGCTGGAGGCGGCGGGGCTGATCGTGCGCGAGCACGCCCGCACGGACCGGCGGGAGATCATCGTCCGGCTGAGCGACCAGGGCGAGCAGTTGCACGCGCAGCTCGTCCGGCGGCGGCGGGCGGCCGTGCGGGACGTGCTGGCGCTGATGTCGCCCGGGTCCCGGGCCCGGCTGATCGACGCGCTGACGGACTTCGGACGGGCGGCCGGGCGGCGGGCGCCGAACGGGGCGCGGGCGGTCGATTCCCAGTCGGCCTGAACGGCCGGCGCCTCCGGGTCCCGCGCGGTCCGCGGGTCCCCGCCCACGACTCGACATCAAGTATTTGCCATGAGGCAAACTCTTTGGCAGTCTTCCCCTGCAGTCCTCCGTCCGCCTCCGCGACAAGGGGTGGGCGGACCGGAGCACGGGAGTCGCGCGCCTGCCGCACGACCGGCCGGACGACGGGGCCGGACGAGGGGGCCGGCCCGGGGAACGGCCGGAGACGGGGCGCGGCCGGAGACGGGGGCGCGGCCGCGTCCGGTGTCGGCAGGCAGCAACGAGATGGGGTCGCGATGAGCACGCAGGGCCGCCCGGCCATGGACGAGCAGGGCCGCCCGGCCGTGGACGAGCGGCCCCGCCCGGCCGGAGCCGGGCGGGGCGGCCCCGTGGGGGACGGGCACGGCCCGGCCGGGATCGAGCGGGCGCTGCGGGCCGCGCCCGCGCACGCGCTGCCCGAGGCGCTGGCCGCCGCGCTCCAGCGCGCGTACCCGCCGGTCTCGGGGGTCCGCCTGCTGGTGAGCGACTACCACGCGCGGGTCCTGCTGCCGGTCGAGCAGGTCCCGGGTGCGGACGGTGCGGGCGACGGCGACGTGCTCGCCATCCGGCAGAGCACCGCCGGCCGGGCGTACGTCTCCCGCAAGGTGCTGCTCGCCATGCCCGAGGACGACGACGGCCCCCACGAGACGGCGACCTATATACCGGTGACGGCGCGGGGCGAGCGGTTCGGCGTCCTGGAGGTGGTCTCGGCAGGGTCCTGGGGCGACCCGGACGCGCAGGCGGAGATCGGCGAACTGCTCGGCACCGCCCTCAAAGTGGGGTGGAACCACACCGACCGGTACGAGCGGGCCAGGCGCCGCCAGCGCCTCACGCTCGCCGCCGAACTGCAGTGGCAACTGCTCCCCGGGCACGCGTGCTCGGACGACGGTTTCAGCCTCGCCGGGCACCTGGAGCCCGCGTACTCGATCGGCGGCGACAACTTCGACTGGTCGGCCGAGCGCGACCATCTGGCGCTGACCGTGACGAACGGGGCGGGCACCGGGATCGGCGCGGCCCTGCTCACCTCGCTGACCGTCGGCGCGCTGCGCAACGCGCGCCGCTCCGGCGCCGACCTCGGCGAGCAGGCCAGCCTGGCGAACGACATGGTGCACGTCCGGTACGGCGGCCGGGAGTTCACCGAGACCCTCGTCATGCGGATCGACAAGGCGGACGGGATGGTGCACGTCATCGACGCGGGCTCCCCCCGCATCCTGCGGCTGCGCGGCACCGAGGTGACCGGGGTGCCGCTGGAGCAGCAGCTTCCGCTCGGCATGTTCCCCGACACCGAGTACCGTCCGCAGCGGTTCCGCCTCGACCCCGGCGACCGGCTGGTCGTCGTCAGCGACGGGGTCTTCGCCGCGCGGACCCCGCGCGGCGAGTTCGGGACGCTCGCGCTGGAGCAGGCGACCCGCCGCACCCGGCTGCAGGACGCGGCGGAGGTGCCCCCGGCCATCATCGACGAGCTGATCGAGTACCACGACGGCGGCGGGCTCGCCGACGACGCCGTCGTGGTGTGCCTCGACTGGCACGGCCCCTCTACCGGGAGGTAACCTCCCGCTTACCGGGCCCTGCCGGGCCCTGCGAGCTGAGGAGACCCCCATGCCGGAACTGAGCGCCGCCGAGACCGTGCGGGCCGCGGACAAGGTCATCCACGACATCGGGGGAAAGTGGATGCTCGACCCGGCGCTCTCCCTCCACGGCAAGGAACTGGGGTACGCCAACCCGTTCGCGTTCTACTTCGCCGGGCGCGGCGGCGTGCTGGGGGACGTGGACGCCGAGGTCGTGTCGGCGGCGTTCGGCTGGTTCGAGCCCGGTTTCGTGCGGGCCATGTGGGACGAGGGCGTCGCGGTCGCCGGAGCCCGGGAGGGGGCGCGGCGGTACGCGGTGGCGTTCGCGTCCTGGGGCGAGAAGCACCTCCCGGACGACCCGCGCCTCCTCGAACTGGCCGAGCGGGTCCTGGGGGCGGCCGAGGGATCGGGGCTGCCGCTGTTCGGCGGCTGGCGCGCCGAGCCCCTGCCGGACGGCGGCCCCGCCCGCCTGCTGCAGGTGCTGCACGTGCTGCGGGAACTGCGCGGCGGGCTGCATCTCATCGCGACGACCGCGGTCGGCCTCAGCCCGCTGGAGGCCGCCCTCGCGCACGGCGGCGAGGGCAGGGCGAAGTTCCTCGCCTGGCGGGGCGACTTCCCGGACCCCGCGGCGCTGACGCCGCGCCGGCTGGAGGCCGAGGAGATCACCGACCGCCTCGCCGCCGCGGTGTACGAGCGCGCCCTGACCCCGTCCGAGCGCGCCGAGTTCGCCGACCTGGTGGGGAAGGCGGGATCGGCCGTCCTCTCCTGACCCGTTTGTCGGCCGGGGACAGAAGCCGCGCGGAAATTATGCGAAGGGACGACTGTCGTCGGGAGAACGACGGGTTCATTGTTGCCCCATCACCGATCACCTCCGAGAGGAGCACGTGATGGGGCGCCCCCCACTCCCCTTGACGGTTCTCGCGGCATCCGCGCTGGTCCTCGGCACCGTGGCCGGGCCGGTGAGCGCGCGCGAGGCCGACCGGTCCGAGACGCCCGTCCCGTCCGGTTCGCCGGTCACCGATGTCAGCGAGTCGGCGGTGCGGGTCAGGGTGCCGCTGCCCGCCTCCGCCGGCCCGCACCCGCAAGCCTGCGACTGGCTCTCCTACCTGCGGTTCCGGCACAAGGACGGGCCCGCCGACCCGGCGCGGGCCGACCGGATCCTCATCGCGCAGCCCGGCATCCTGGAGGGCGCCGGCGCCTTCGACAGCGTCGCGCGGAACACGGTGTCGGCGGCGGCGAAGAGCGGGAAGCACATCGAGTTCTGGGCGCTCGACCGGCGGTCCAACTGCCTTGAGGACCCCACCGGGCTCCAGGCCGGCCTGAAGGCGAAGGACACCCGTCTCGCCGTCGACTACTACTACCGGCAGAAGGAGGTGGACGGCCGGAAGTTCGCCGGCTACCAGAGCAACGACCAAGTCAGATGGCTGCAGACCGTCGGGCTGGAGCAGACCGTCCGCGACCAGTACGACCTGATGGTCCGCGAGCTCCCCGACCAGGCGGCGCGCAAGCGGAAGACGCTGTGCGGCGGCCATTCGCTCGGCGGCGTCCTGACCGGGTTCTTCGCGAAATGGGACTTCGACGGGGACCCCGCCACGACGGGCGACGCCGGCTACAACCAGTGCTCCGGCTACTTCGCGCTCGACACCCGCATCGCGACGGGGCTGCCGGGTATGGACGGCCAGATCCCGGAGGAATGGGTGCCGCTCGTCCAGTTCGGCGCGGGCGCCGTCCAGGCGGGGCTGGAGACGGGGATCGTCCCGCGGGCGCTGTCGGCCCCGGCCGTGGTCAACACCGAGACGATGAACCTCCTCGGCATCGCGGGCCTCGCTGCCAACCTCGACCCGGGCGGCCTGTCCGACCTCGCGGCCTACGTCCCGTCCGGGTTCAACCAGGACATGACGTACCGGCTGCTGTTCTCGAAGGACTACCCGACCTTCCTCAAGGGCTCCCCGACGGTGAAGGACTTCCGCTTCACCAACGCCGCCGCGCTGGGCGGCCTGCTGGACGACAACTCCCAGCCGCTCGCGTTCATGCAGGCCAGCGTCGGCTTCTGGGACGGCGGCAAGATCGTCGACAAGGAGTTCCCGGCCCCGAACGACCTCGACGAGCTCGGGCTCGGCGGCCTGTCGAGGCTGCTCGGCAAGGACAAGAAGGCGATCCCGGACGAGCCGGGCGGCCCCCTCTACACGTGGCGGAACTACGACCGCGTCGGCGCGCCCGACGACCCGGTCCACACGTCCAAGGACGGCACGCCGTTCACGTCCGCGGGCAAGGAGGTCACCGACATCGCCGAGCTGGCCCGCAGCCTGTCGGAGCACCCGCTCGACTTCACCGAGCACTACTTCCCCACCAGGATGGTCACCGACATCGCGCTGGCGAGCTCGCCCGGCATCGCGGACGACGCCGTCCACGAGGGCGGGATCGAGGCGAACCCGATCCTCAACCTGGAGGCCGGCGACGGCCTCGGTTCCAGCGACCCGCAGCCCGGCGACGTCATCGCGCCCGGCTACCAGCACATCGACGTGCTGACCGCGTCCGCCGTCCAGAACGGCGGCGGGCCGGAGCCGGTCTCGGCGAACCTGGCGGCCTTCGCCACCCGGTGACGCCGTGCCCGCCGTCCACCTGCCCGCGGTCCACCTGCCCGCCGTCCACCTGCCCGCCGCCCCGGCAAGCCGCGGACGGCCTTGTTTCACGGGTCGGGCGGCGGGTAGGTGGACGGCGCGCCGAGGGCGAGAGGTGGTGTGACATGGGCGTCCGTACATGGATCGAGTCGTGGCCCGTCTACCGCCAGTTCACCGGCGACGACCCCCTCGGCCGCGGAGCGGCGGCGAAGAGCGCGGGGACCGAGCGCATCGAGGCGCGGGTGAGCACCGCCGACCAGGTCGTGAAGTCCGTCTGCCCGTACTGCGCGGTCGGCTGCGGGCAGGACGTGTACGTCAAGGACGGCCAGGTCATCCAGATCGAGGGCGACCCCGACTCGCCGGTCAGCCGGGGGCGGCTCTGCCCGAAGGGCTCGGCCAGCCTCCAGCTGACCACCGGGTCCGCCCGCGAGCACCGGGTCCTCTACCGGCGGCCGGGCGGCACCGACTGGGAGCACCTCGACCTCGGCACGGCGATGGACATGATCGCCGACCGGGTCGTCGAGGCGCGCCGGCGCGGCTGGCAGTGGGAGCAGGACGGCCTGCGGGTGCGGCGCACGCTCGGCTTCGCGAGCCTCGGCGGCGCCACGCTCGACAACGAGGAGAACTACCTGATCAAGAAGCTGTTCACCGCGCTCGGCGCGGTGCAGATCGAGAATCAGGCCCGCGTTTGACACTCCTCCACCGTTCCCAGTCTGGGAACCTCGTTCGGACGCGGCGGCGCGACCACCTTCCAGCAGGACCTGCAGAACTCGGACTGCATCGTCATCCAGGGCTCGAACATGGCCGAGTGCCATCCGGTCGGGTTCCAGTGGGTGATGGAGGCGAAGGCGCGCGGCGCGAAGCTGATCCACGTGGACCCGCGGTTCACCCGGACCAGCGCGCTCGCGGACGCGCACGTCCCGCTCCGCGCGGGCAGTGACATCGCGTTCCTCGGCGGGATCGTCAACTACGTCCTGCAGAACGACAGGTACTTCCGCGACTACGTGGTGGCCTACACCAACGCGCCGGTGATCCTCACCGAGGACTTCCGCGACACCGAGGACCTCGACGGCGTGTTCTCCGGCCTGGACCCGGAGAACCGCACCTACGACCACACGACGTGGCAGTACGAGGGCATGGACGTCCAGTCGGCGGCCGGCCAGCGCGACATGGAGTACGACGAGCAGAACGCGTCCGTCGCCGAGGCGGGACGCGGGGAGGCGCACGGCTCGGGCGGCGCGGCGATCGGCGTGGGCGACCCCGAGCGGGACCCGACGCTGGAGCACCCGCGCTGCGTGTTCCAGGTGCTGAAGCGGCACTACGCGCGGTACACGCCGGAGATGGTCGAGCGGATCTGCGGCGTCCCGCAGGACCAGTTCCTCCAGGTGTGCGAGATGCTCACCGAGAACTCGGGCCGGGACCGGACGTCCGCGTTCGTGTACGCGGTGGGCTGGACGCAGCACACGGTCGGCGTCCAGTACATCCGGACGGCGGCGATCCTGCAGAGCCTGCTCGGCAACATCGGGCGGCCCGGTGGCGGCATCCTGGCGCTGCGCGGCCACGCGTCCATCCAGGGCTCGACGGACATCCCGACGCTGTTCAACCTGCTGCCCGGCTACATCCCGATGCCGCACGCCCACACCAACGAGGACCTGGACGCGTTCGTGCGGGGCGAGTCGGCGAAGAAGGGCTTCTGGGGCAACATGCGGGCCTACACCGTGAGCCTGCTGAAGTCGTACTGGGGCGACGCGGCGACCGAGGACAACGACTACTGCTTCGACTACCTGCCGCGGCTGACCGGCTCGCACAGCACGTACGAGACGGCGATGGCGCAGATCGACGGCGTGTGCGAGGGCTACTTCCTGATGGGCGAGAACCCGGCCGTCGGGTCCGCCAACGCCAAGGTCCAGCGGCTCGGGATGGCGAACCTCGACTGGCTCGTCGTCCGCGACTTCTCGCTGATCGAGTCGGCGACGTGGTGGAAGGACGGCCCGGAGATCGAGTCCGGCGAGATGCGCACCGAGGACATCGGCACCGAGGTGTTCTTCCTGCCCGCCGCCGCGCACACCGAGAAGAGCGGCAGCTTCACCAACACGCAGCGGATGCTCCAGTGGCACCACCAGGCGGTGGAGCCTCCCGGGGACGCGCGCAGCGACCTGTGGTTCATGTACCACCTGGGCCGGATCATCCGGGAGAAGCTCGCCGGGTCGGACGACGAGATGAACCGGCCGGTCCTCGACCTGACCTGGGACTACCCGACGCACGGCCCGCTGGACGAGCCGGACGCGGAGGCGGTGCTCGCCGAGGTCAACGGCTTCGACGCCGACGGGAACCCGCTGTCGTCCTACACGCACCTGAAGGACGACGGTTCCACGAGGTGCGGCTGCTGGATCTACTGCGGCTGCTACGCCGACGGCGTCAACCAGACCGCCCGCCGCAAGCCCGGCAAGGACCAGAACTGGGTGGCGCCCGAGTGGGGCTGGGCATGGCCGATGAACCGGCGCATCATCTACAACCGGGCGTCCGCCGACAAGGACGGCAAGCCGTGGAGCGAGCGCAAGGCGTACGTCTGGTGGGACGCCGGCGAGGGCAAGTGGACGGGCCACGACGTGCCCGACTTCATCGCCGACCGCCCGCCCGGCTACAAGCCGCCACGCGACGCGACGGGCCCGGACGCGCTGGCCGGGGACGACCCGTTCATCATGCAGGCGGACGGGAAGGCGTGGCTGTTCGTCCCGGCCGGGCTGACGGACGGCCCGCTGCCGACGCACTACGAGCCGCAGGAGTCCCCGTTCACGAACCCGCTGTACGGGCAGCAGCGCAACCCCGTCCGGCACCTGCTGCCGCCGCATCCCGACAACCGGTACGCGCCGAGCGGCGCGGCGCCGGGCGCGGACGTGTACCCGTTCGTGGCGACGACGTACCGGCTCACCGAGCACCATACGGCGGGCGGCATGTCGCGCTGGCAGCCGTACCTGGCCGAGCTGCAGCCGGAGTTCTTCTGCGAAGTGTCGCCGGAGCTGGCGGCCGAGCGGGGGCTGGAGCACGGCGGCTGGGCGACGATCGTCAGCCCGCGCGCGGTCGTCGAGGCCCGCGTCCTCGTCACCGAGCGGATGCAGCCCCTCGTCGTGGACGGACGGACGATGCACCAGATCGGCCTGCCGTACCACTGGGGGCCGAACGGCTACAGCACCGGCGACGCCGCGAACGAGCTGCTGCACATGTCGCTGGACCCGAACACCCACATCCAGGAGGCGAAGGCGATCACGTGCGACATCCGTCCGGGGCGCCGCCCGCGCGGCGCCGCCGCGGACGCGCTGGTCCGCCGCTACCGGGAGCGGGCGGGCGTGTCCGAGGACACCGGCACCGAGGTCTGACCGCCGGGGCTAGCGGACGACCAGCGGGTACTCCCCGGCGGGGACGAGCTCGCCGATGACCGGGTCGCCGGAGATCTCGCCCGCGACGAGCAGCCCGCCGGACGTCTGCGCGTCGGCGAGGAGGAGGCGGTCCTCCTCGGAGGCGCCGCCGAAGTCGGTGTGCGGGGCCACCCAGTCGAGGTTGCGGCGGGTGCCGCCGCTGACGTACCCCTCGCGGAGGGACGCGCGGGCGCCGTCCAGGTAGGGGACGGCGGCGGCGTCGATCACGGCGGTGACGCCGGACGCGCGGGCCAGCTTGTAGAGGTGCCCGAGGAGACCGAAGCCGGTGACGTCGGTGGCGCAGACGGCGCCCGCGTCGAGCGCGGCGGCGGACGCGTCGCGGTTCAGCTTCACCATGGTCGCGACGGCGTGCTCGAACACCTCGCCGGTCGCCTTGTGCCGGTTGTTCAGGACTCCGAGGCCGAGCGGCTTGGTCAGGGTGAGCGGCACGCCCGGCTTGCCGGTGTCGTTGCGGAGCAGGGCGGCGGGGTCGGCGACCCCGGTGACGGCCATCCCGTACTTGGGTTCGGGGTCGTCCACGCTGTGGCCGCCGCCGACATGGCAGCCCGCCTCGGCGGCGACGTCCAGGCCGCCGCGCAGCACCTCGCGGGCGAGGTCGAACGGCAGGACCTCGCGGGGCCACGCGAGCAGGTTCACCGCGACGAGCGGGCGGCCGCCGACGGCGTACACGTCGGAGAGGGCGTTCGCGGCGGCGATCCGGCCCCAGTCGTAGGGGTCGTCGACGACCGGGGTGAAGAAGTCGGCGGTGACGACGGCGGCGAGCCCGCCCCGCGAGCCCGGCAGCCGGAAGACGGCCGCGTCGTCCCCGGTCTCCAGGCCGACGATCAGCTCGGTGTTGGGCGCGGGCATGGTGGTGGTCAGTCCGGCGACGACGTCCTCCAGCTCGCCGGGCGGGATCTTGCAGGCGCAGCCTCCGCCGTGTGCGTACTGCGTCAGCCTCTTCACGGTCTCGCTCTTCGCGGTCTCGCTCTTCGCCGACTCGGTCATGGCCTCTCCTCGGTGCAGCGGCGGCGGAGGTCGTCCACCCTGGTCGTGTAGCCCTTCTCGTCCAGGTGCTCCAGGAGCGGGACGGCGACCCGGCGGGTGGTGCCGAGCGCGCGGCGCGCCTCGCTCAGCGTGAACGGGCCGCCGAGGGTCGCGAGCAGCGCGGCGGCGCGGGCGTCGTCGCCGGGCAGCAGGACGATGCCGTCGCCGACCTTGAGGAGCGCGCCGGCCGCCGCGGCGGCGGCGAGCATCCTCGGGGTGAGGCCGAGGTCGGCGAGCCGGCCCGCGTCCGGCGCCTGGAACGGCGCGCCGGCCAGGTCGCGCCGGACGGCGTCGACGGCCGCCCGCACGGGCGGCGGCAGTTCGGGCGCGGTCGTCCGGCCGTAGATCCGGCCGTCGCGGCGGTGCAGGCCCTCGGCGAGGGCCTCGACGAGCGCCCGGTCGGGCAGGCCGAGGGCGCGGCGGGCGGCGTCGGAGGGCAGGCCGGGGTCGGTCGGGTGGGCGGCGGCGTGCTCCTCGACGGCGGCGGCGAGCCGCCCGCGCAGGTCCTCCCAGTGGCCGGGGTCGGCGAGCCAGTCGCCCGCCACCGGCTCGGACGGGACGGGGACGCCCATCGCGACCAGCTCGGTCCGCGTGATCAGCCCGCGGCGGCGGAGCTCGCCGGCGCCGTCGGGGCGTCCGTCGACGCGGGCGAGCTCGCGGGCCCGCGCCGCCGCCGCGCCGCGCCGCCCGAACGGCTCCGGGCGGACGTCGAGGACCGTCACCCCGGCCGGGACGCGATGGGCGCCGGGGTCGCGGAGCAGCGCGACGTCGCCGACCCGCAGCGGCAGCGCCCGCCGCAGCGCGAGCCGCGCCGTGTCGTCGCCGAGCGGCCGGACGTGCACCGGGACCGCCGCCGATCCGGCGTGCAGGGTCAGCTCGCGGGGCAGGCCGCCCGCCGGCTCACCGCGCAGCCGCACGTCGACGAGCTCGGTGGCGAGCCAGCGCCCGGGGGTGAGCAGGGCGCCGCCCCGCCTCGCCTCGCTCGCGCTCCCGTGCAGGTTGACGGCGACGCGCGCGACGGCGCTCACCCGGTCGTGGTCCTCCTTGAGGCTCTGCAGGCCGCGCACGCGCACGAGGTCGCCGCCGGCGGCGAGCCGGTCGCCGACGGCGACGGTCCCGGCGCCGAGCGTCCCGGTGACGACCGTGCCCCTGCCGCGGACCGTGAAGACGCGGTCGATCCACAGCCGCACGTCGGCGCCGGCGTCGGGGGCGGGGAGGGACGCGGTGAGCCGTTCCAGCGCGGCGCGCAGCCCGTCCAGGCCCTCCCCGGTCGTGCCGCTGACCATGACCGAATCGACTTCGCCGAGGGAGGTGGCGGCGATGCGGGCCAGCGCCTCCTCCCGCGCCAGGCCGGCCGTGCGTGCGTCGGCCAGGTCGCGGCGCGTCACGACGAGGAGGCCGTGCCGGACGCCGAGCGCGTCCAGGACCGCCAGGTGCTCCTCCGACTGCCGCTGCCAGCCCTGGTCGGCGGCCACCGCGAACATGACGGCGGGGACGGGCCCGACTCCGGCGAGCATCGTGGCGACGAGCCGCTCGTGCCCGGGGACGTCCACGAACGCGAGGCGGTCGCCGCCGGGCAGCGTCGTCCACGCGAAGCCCAGCTCGATCGTCAGGCCGCGCCGCCGCTCCTCCTCCAGCCGGTCGGGTTCCATCCCGGTCAGGGCGCGCACGAGCGTCGACTTGCCGTGGTCGACATGCCCCGCCGTGGCGACGACGTGCGTCATCGCGCCGCCGCCCGGACCGCCTCGGCCAGGTCGCCGTCCCGTTCGGGCGGCACCGACCGCAGGTCGAGCAGGCACCGGCCGTCCTCGACCCGTCCCATCACGGCCGGGACGCCCTGCCGCAGCCGGGCCGCGCAGGACTCGGGCACCGACACGGCCCAGCTCGGCAGGACGACGCCGGGCGCGCCGCCGCCCCCGACCGCCGCCTCGCTCGGCACGGCCGTCGCGTCCAGCCCGCCGTCCGCCAGCCGGGCGGCGAGCCGCTCGGCGCGCTCCCGCAGCGACCCGGCGTCGGCGTGCAGCGCCCGCTCGGTCGGGGTGCGCGGCCCCCGCAGGGTCGCCTCCAGCGCGGCGAGCGTCATCTTGCCGACCCGCAGCGCCCGTGCGAGCGGGTGCCGGGCCAGGCGCCGCACCAGGTCCTCCCGGCCGAGGACGAGCCCGCACTGCGGCCCGCCGAGCAGCTTGTCGCCGCTGGCGGTGACGAGATGCGCGCCCGCCTTGAGCATGGACGCGGCGTCGGGCTCGTCCGGCAGCAGCGGCTCGGGCGCGAGGAGCCCGGAGCCGATGTCGGCGACGACCGGGACCCCGAGCCCGGCCAGCTCCGCCGCGCCGGCGCCCCGCGTGAACCCGGTGATCCGGAAGTTCGACGGGTGCACCTTCAGGATGAACCCGGTCTCGTCGCCGACCGCCGCCGCGTAGTCGTCCGGCGTGGTGCGGTTGGTGGTGCCGACCTCGCGCAGCCGCGCCCCGGTCGCCGCGAGCAGCTCGGGGATCCGGAAGCCGTCCCCGATCTCCACCATCTCGCCCCGGCTGATGACGATCTCCCGGCCGGGGGCGAGCGCGGTCGCGGCCAGCACGAGCGCCGCCGCGCCGTTGTTGACGACGTGCGCCGCCTCCGCCTGCGGCACCCGCTCCAGCAGCGCCTCCAGCACCGACCGGCCGCGCCCGGCGCGCCGCCCGGTCGCGAGGTCCAGCTCGACGTCCGTCGCGCCCGACGCCACCGCGACGGCCTCCCGCGCGGCGTCCGACAGCGGCGCCCGCCCGAGGTTCGTGTGCAGCAGCACCCCGGTCGCGTTGATCACGGGCCGCAGCCCGGCCGCCGTCTCCGGCAGCGAGCCGGCCGCGGCGTCGGCGACCGACTCCGGCGGGATCTCCCCCGCCCTGGCCCTCCGCTGCGCCGCGACGACGGCCGCCTTCACCACCCCGCGCCCGAGCCGCCCCGCCGCCTCGGCGAGCCTCGGATCGGCGAGCAGCACGTCGGTGCGGGCGATCCGCCGCCGCCCGTCCTCCCCCGCGACGGGCACGGCTCCACGATCCATGAGGCGACCTCCGACGACCGGCATTACCCGTCAGCATCGCACCGAAACGGCGGGGCGGCACGGACGCGCGGCGCCCGTCCGGCGGCGGGCGGCGACTCGTGGGGAGAGCGCCAAACGGAAGTGCGCTTTCGTCTGACTCCGGTGGACTTATTCGCCGTGCCTCACAAGGAAACCGGGCGCGCCTTGTCATCGATGTGAGTGTCGTGCGTGAAGCGTGTTACTTAGCCTGGCTGCCCCGGGTGTCCGGCGCTGGAGGTAACGCTTTGACGGAACTATACGAAAGGTCCGCGGAGAGCGACGGCCTGGCGGGGGAGCCCTGGCGGGACGTCCCGCGCGAGGAGGCGCAGTGGATCCGCCCGCACCTTCCGGCCCTGACGGACACCATGGTCGAGGGCGTGCTGCGGCACGTCCCCGAGTACGCCAGGCCCGACGACCCCGTCTACACCGAGGTGATCCGGGTCGCGATCACCCAGGGCATGGGGCATTTCGTGCAGATGATCGCCGACCCGGACGCGCCCTGGCGGGAGGTGCACCAGGTCTTCTTCGACATCGGGTACGGCGAGGCGATGGAGGGACGCTCGCTGGAGCACCTGCAGAACGCGCTGCGGGTCGCGTCGCGGACGGCGTGGCGGTACCTGTCGCGCGAGGCCGAGCGGCTGCAGAAGCCCCGCGAGCTGGCGATCTCGCTGACCGAGGTGAACTTCGCCTACCTGGACCTGCTGGCCTCGGCCGCCGCGCAGGGCTACGCGCGGGCGCGCGAGAAGACGGCGGGCGAGCGGGAGCAGCGGCGCAGCCGGCTGCTCAGCCTGCTGCTGTCGGAGCCGGCCGCGCCGAAGGACGTCGTCGTCGAGCAGGCGAACCTGGCCGGCTGGACGCTGCCCGACCGGCTGGCCGTGATCGTGCTGCGCCCGCGCCCCGGCAGCGGCGGCGAGGGCCCGGCCGGGCTGCCGCCCTTCCTGCTGAGCGGCCTCGACCGGGGCCGGCCGTGCCTGGTGATGCCGGACCCGGACCGCCCCGGCGGGACGGACCGGCTCACCGCACCGCTCGGCGGCTGGACGGGCGCGGTCGGGCCGTCGGTGCCGGCGGACCAGGCCGGGGTCTCGCTGCACTGGGCGCACCGCACGCTCGACCTCATGGCGGCCGGGCGGCTCGCACCGGGCGGGCCCGGCCTGGTCCACGCCGACCGGCATCTGCCCGACCTGCTCCTGCAGGAGGGGTGGACGCTCGCGGAGGCGGCGGCGCGGCGCCGGCTCGCCCCGCTCACCCGGCTCGGCCCGCACCGCGGCTCCCGGCTCGCGGCGACGCTGCTGGAGTGCCTCAAGCACGGCTTCAACGCGACCGACGCGGCCGAGGCGCTGTGCGTGCACCCGCAGACCGTCCGGTACCGGCTCGCGCAGCTCCACCAGATCTTCGACTACGACATCGAGGATCCGGCGATCCGGCTGGAGCTCATGCTGCTGCTCCCCGTCTGGCTGCGGGACAACGCCGGCGGGGAGCAGCCGTGAGCGTCACTCGTCCCGGGCGGCGACCTCCGTGACCGGCAGGCTCCCGTCCAGGTAGGCCCGCCGGCAGGCGGAGCGGGCGATCTTCCCGCTGCTGGTGCGGAGCAGGCCGCCCGGCTCGATCAGCACGAAGTCGTGGACGCGGAGGTCGTGCTGCTGCTTCACCGCGGTCCGCACGGCCTGCGCGACCTCCGCCAGGTCGAGCAGTGCGATCGGCACCCGCCGGTTCCGCTCGGCGATCACGACGAGGCCCTCGGTGTCGCCCATGCCGGAGGACGCCTCGACCGACACCGCGCACGTGTACTCGCTGCGGATGCCCTTGTGCGCGCCGGACACGGTGAACTCGATGTCCTGCGGGTAGTGGTTGCGGCCGTCCACGATGACCAGGTCCTTGATCCGGCCGGTGACGAACAGCTCGCCGCCGTGCAGGACGCCGAGGTCGCCGGTGCGCAGCCACGGCCCGCGCGGCAGGCCGCCGATGGTGCCGGCCAGCGTCGCCTCGAACGTCTCCCTGGTCGCCTCCGGGCGTCCCCAGTAGCCGGCGGCGACGTTGGGGCCGTGCACCCAGATCTCGCCGACCCTCCCGTCCGCGAGCCGGACCCCGGTCTCCGGGTCGACGATGGCGGTGTGCTGGCCGTAGGACGTCCCGCACGCGATCAGCTGGATCGCTCCGGGCGCGTCCGCGGCGCACGGCTCGGCGGCGCCGCGGCGCAGCGCCTCGTGGTCGAACGCGACCCGCGTCGGCGTCCGGAACCGGGACGACGCCGACACGTACACCGTCGCCTCGGCCAGCCCGTAGGCGCACACCTGCGCCTCGGGCCGCAGCCCGCAGTCCTTGAACGCCTCGTAGAAGCCGGTGAGCGTGCTCTCCCGGATCGGCTCCGCGCCGTTCATGAAGACCTGCACGCCGCTCAGGTCGAGCTTCGCCTTCTCCTCCTCGGTGACCTGCGCGGTGAGGTACTCGTAGGCGAAGTTGGGGCCGCCGGTGAACGCGTGCTCCTGCGCGCTGAGCAGCTCCAGCCAGCGGACGGGGCGCATGATGAACGCCACCGGGTCCATGATCACTCCGGGGTTGCCGTACACGAGCGGCAGCGCGACCGTGGTGACGAGGCCCATGTCGTGGAACACCGGCAGCCAGTTCACGCCGGACGACTCGCGCGGGATGCCCTCGAACGTCCGCCACAGCTGCTCGGCGTTCGTGGCGAAGTTGCCGTGCGTGATGATGACGCCGGCCGGGGTCCGGGTCGAGCCGGACGTGTACTGCAGGTAGGCGATGTCGTCGGGGTCGATCGGCTCGGGCGCCCAGTCGAGCGCCGGGTCGACCTGGTCCGCGACGATGACCTCCGAAGGCGGGCGCACGAACTCGCCGCTGAGGAACGCCTCGACGGCCGGCAGCGACGCGCTCGTGGTGATGACGACGTCGGGCTCGGCGTCCTGGTAGACGGCGAGGAGCCGGTCGCCGTGGCCCGGCAGGTCCGGGGAGAACAGCGGGACGCCGATGACGCGGGCGTACATCGCGCCGAGGAACCCGGTGACGTAGTGCAGGTCCTGCGGGGCGAGCAGCGCGGCGCGGCCGCCGGGCTCGGTGGCGCGGCGGATCGCGGCGGCGATGGAGCGGGCGCGCCGGTCCAGCTCGCCCCAGGTGACGTCCGTGGCCACGCCGTCCGGGTCGGACATGTAGTCCATGAACGTGTAGGCGCGGTCGCCCGGGAAGTCCTTGGCGAAGCGGGCGAGCCGCTCGATCAGCGGCGTCCGGTCGAGGGCGGGCAGGTCGTTGGCGGGCAGGTCGGTCATGCTGCTTCTCCGGTCTGGGTGGCGGTGTCGCCGGTGACGCGGCGGGCGGCGAGGCGCTCGTGGTCGGGCCAGCGGACGTCCCAGACCCAGCCGAGCTTCTCGAAGAGCCAGATGACGCGGGCGCTGATGTCGATCTGGCCCTTGAGGACGCCGTGCCGCGCGCAGGTCGGGTCGGCGTGGTGCAGGTTGTGCCAGGACTCCCCGAACGACGGGATGGCCAGCCACCACACGTTGCGGGCCTTGTCGCGGGTCTTGAAGTCCTCCTTGCCGAACACGTGGCAGATCGAGTTGATCGAGAACGTGATGTGCTCGCCGGCGAACACCCGCATCAGCCCGGCCCAGAACAGCGCGGTGAGGGCGCCGTGCCAGGAGAGCGTGAGCAGCGCGCCCAGCCCCATCGGGACGAGGAACGTGGAGAGCACGATCACGGCGTACACGGGGTCGAGCGACAGGAACCGGATGTCCTTGTCCCTAAGCAGGTCGGGCGCGTACTTGCTGCGGGACGTGCGGTCCTTGCTGAACAGCCAGCCCATGTGCGCGTGGTACAGCCCCTTGGTGAGGCCCCACACGCCCGGCCCGTACGCCCATGGCGAGTGGGGGTCGCCTTCCTGGTCGGAGTACTTGTGGTGGCGGCGGTGGTCGGCGACCCACCGGACGACCGATCCCTGCATGGCCTGCCCGCCGAGGATCGCGAGCGCGATCCGCAGCCACCGCTTGGCCTTGAAGCCGCCGTGCGTGAAGTGCCGGTGGTAGCCGACCGTGATCCCGATCGCGTTGAGCGGGTACAGGAAGGCGAAGACGGCCACGTCCGTCCAGCCGAGGCCCCAGCCCCACAGGAAGGGGACGGCCGCCACCACGCCGATGATCGGCGCGACCACGAACACCACGACCGCGATGCGCTCGGGCAACGGGACGGTGCCCGAGAGGTCAGGCTGCGGCGTTCGGCTGCCAACGTCGGCGACGCCCGCTGTCATGTCCTAAGTCTCCTTAACTCAGCAGTCGCCCTGGACGGGCTTGCCGTCGAAGCGGTCGCCGAGGAAGTTCGTCACGTCCCCGGCGGCGCCCCAGTCGGTCGACAGATGCTCGGTCGGGTAGGTGTTCTTCCACGTCGTGTTGACGCCGGCCGCGCAGTACGCCTGCCGGGTGCCGTCCTCGGTCTCGTGCGGGATGATCTCTTCGAGCCAGCCGCGGTACTGGAACACCGGGAAGCCGATCTCGTACTTGGCGCCGGAGGACGCCGGGCCGATGTCGACGCCCAGCTTCTGCCGGTCGACGATCTCGCCCCAGGTCACGCCGCCCGGCCCCGTGAGCGCGTAGAGCTGCTCCAAGCTCAGCTTGTCCTTGGAGAAGTTCTCGACGCGGGCGCCGAGGAACACCGCGAGCGTCCCGAACAGGCAGTTGGCGCGCACATCCTTGATCGCCTGCGCGCCCTGGTCGTTCATCAGCTCGGTGAACGGCATCTCCGGGTAGGCGGCGTTCAGCCCGACGAGCGCGTCGGCGAGGAAGCCCGCGAAGAAGCCGCCGTTCAGCTGCTCGGCGGTCAGCTTCAGGTCGCCGGGCACGCCGCCCGCCGCCGCGCCGACCACGTCCAGCTCCGGCGCGTAGGACGCGGCGAGCTGCGCGCCCCACAGCGCGGCGGCGCCGCCCTCGGAGTAGCCGGAGATGCCGACCTCGCCGTCGGCCGCGAGGGTGCCTCCGGGGATCTGGCGGGACGCCCGGACGACGTCCAGCAGCGCGTGCCCCGCGTTCGCGCCGATCATGTAGGTGTGGACCTGCCCGTCGAGGTACCCGACCCCGTCGGTGGCCGCGACCGCGAACCCCGCCTTGAGGAACAGCGTCAGGTTCGCGCCCTCGTACATGTCGACGTACTGGCCGGCGAGCTGCTTGGAGAAGGCGCACTGGGGGCCGGAGCCGAGCGTGCCGGGGTTGAACGCGACGGTCGGGCGGGAGCCGCCCTTCGTCCAGTCCGCGTCGGGGATCGCGATCGTCCCCGTCACGACGTTCTTCGCGCCCTTGGCGTCCGTCGAGACGTACCGGACCTTCCACGCCTTCATCGGGACGTCGCCCGGGATGTTCGTCAGCTTCACCGGGCGGCAGGCCAGCAGGTCGCCCGGGTCGCCCGTCACCGCGGCCGGGGGCGCCGCGTAGATCTCGGCGTCGCCGGCGCCGCAGCCCGGCGGCGCGGCCAGCGCGTGCGGCGCGGTGACCGGCACGGCCAGCGCCGCACCCAGGGCGGCGGCGGTGAACAGGGAACGGAGGCGCATTCTCGCTCCTTGGAGGGAGTGGGAACCGAACCCTGACGACTGTGCCGATCACGCTCCGCGCGCGGAATGAAGTCTTCTCACATGCTCGGCCACCGTTCTTAGCAACGAACCCAACAACCCGTCCTCCGGCCCCCGCCCACCACCGTTCACCGGACGAGCTCCGCAAGGCGCCCTCCGCTCCCGACATGAATGTCCGGGGGGTCACCTAATGTCGCGTTCATGAGCGAGTCACTCCGGGACGCCGAGCGCGCCGGCTCCCCGCGCCCGCGGCTGGTCACCCGGCCCCTGGCGCTGGTGTTCGCGGCCACCGTCGCGAGCCTGACGGGCGTCTTCCTGCTGCTGTCGGTCGTCCCGATGTACGCGGTCGACGGCGGGGCGGGCCGCGCCGGCGCCGGGCTCGCCACCGGCGCGCTGATGCTGACGACGGTCCTCGCCGAGCTCGCGCTCCCCCGCCTGCTCGCCCGGTTCGGGTACCGGACGGTGCTCGCGGCGGGCACGCTGCTGCTCGCGCTGCCGCCGCTGGCGCTGCCGCTCTCGTCCGGCACGGCGATGATCGTCCTGGCGAGCCTGGTGCGCGGCCTCGGCTTCGGCGTCGCCGTGGTCGTGCCGAACGCGCTGGTGGCGGCGCTCGCCCCGGCGGGCCGGCGCGGCGAGGCGCTCGGCCTGTTCGGCGTCGTCGCCGGGGCGCCCGCGGTGCTCGCGCTGCCGCTCGGCGTGTGGCTCGCCGACCGGATCGGCTACCCGCCCGTGTTCGTCGCCAGCGCGGTGATCTCGCTCGCCACGCTCGCGGTGCTGGCGGGCATCCCCGGCCGGGTCGCGGCGTCGCCGGAGCGGCGCCGGCTCGGGATCGTCGCGGGCCTGCGGTCGCCGGCGCTGCTCCGCCCGGCGGTCGCGTTCGCCGCGACGGCGATGGCGGCGGGCATCCTGATCACGTTCCTGCCGGAGGCGGTGCCGGCCGGGGGCGTCGCGGCGGCGGCGCTGTTCGTCCAGCCGGCCGCCACCACGGCGGCCCGCTGGTGGGCGGGGCGCGCCGGCGACCGGCACGGGGCGGCGCGGCTGCTGATGCCCGCCGTCGCCGCGGCCTCGGCCGGCGTCGCGCTGCTGGTCCTCGTGCCGCACCCGGCCGCCGTGTTCGCCTCGATGGTCCTGTTCGGCGCGGGCTTCGGCGTCACCCAGAACGCGAGCTTGGCGATGATGTACGAGCGGGCGCCCGCGTCCGCCTACGGGACGGTCAGCGCGCTCTGGAACGTCGGCTACGACGGCGGCATGGGCGTGGGCGGCGCGGCGTTCGGCATCGCCGCCACCCACACGGGCTATCCCGCCGCCTTCGCCATGACGGCCGCCGTGATCCTGCTGGCGCTGCCTCTCGCGCGCCGCTCCTGAGCGGCCGCGGACCGGCTAGCCGCGGGCCGGACGGGGCCTGTCGTCCCGGGACGGGGCGGGGCGGTCCGGCTCCCGGCGGCGCGGGACGGCGTCCGGGGAGCGCCGGGGCCGCGCGGCGGGACGCTCCTCGTCGGGGGTCTCCGCCAGGAGGCCGGACGTCTCCAGATACCGGCGGCCGCGCGGGGTGAGGTCCCAGGCGTTGTGCCGCCATTCCTTGCGCCGCCACACGACGCCGGCGGACAGCAGCCTGCGGCCGACGCGGCTGATCTCGGTCTCGTCGGTGCCGAGTTCGGCGGCGAGCTGCTGGTTCGACATGCCCTGCCGGCGGGACACGGCGACGAGGAAGCGCGCCGCGTACCCGTCGGGCTGCAGCGCGAGCTGGAGGCCGGACGGGAGCCGCTTCAGCGCCCAGTGCACGACGTCGATCAGCCCGAGGATGCGGCCGCGCTGCTCGCGCTGCGGCCCGTCGAGGCCGTCGACGTCGAGGTAGTGGCGGTGCAGCCATTGCAGGCCGTCCTGGCATTCGGTGAGGGCCGGCTCGTCGGCGCTCAGCGAGGCGTCGGTGATCAGCATGCCGAGGGCCGAGAAGTGGCCGTCGCTGATGACCTTGGCGTGCTCCATGGCGTCGATGAGGCGCCGGATCTCGGTTCGGCGGTCGGGGTCGGGGGATGCGGTGTCTGCGGTGTCGGTGATCGCGTTCACGGCTCACTCCTGGGTCGACGAGCAGCGCCGGACACATCCAGAGTGCGTGGATGCCAAGTGAATGTCAAGTGATACCGACCGCTGCTTTCGGACACACTCTGTTGCCGAGGACACGATGCGCGATGCCCGGGAGAGTTAGCATCGACCCACCACCCGTAACCGTGCCTTTGTCAATCCCCCGGGGGCGCTTATGCAGGATCAGTTGGCTGCAGCCGTGTATCCGGCCGGACCAGCTGATCTCTTCGTCCGGCTCTACGACGCGATGCCCGACGCCGTGTTCCAGGACTGGACGGCCACGCACTGGTACGAGGACGAGCGGGTGCGGCGGCACGCGAACGAGATCGCCGAGACCGTGCTGGAGAAGGGCGTCCTCGACCCGGAGACCACCGCGGGCATCGTCGCCGAGCGCGGCGACCTCGGGCGCTTCACGATCCTGCTCGGCCTCGACCTCGCGCTCGCGCACGCCAGCCCCTACGCCCCCTACCACGGCGCGCCCGCACTGGCGGGCGTGCTGGTCACCTACCTGACCGAGGGGAGGTTCAACGGGCCGGGCACGACCGGCGCGCTGCTCCCCCGCTGCGCCTACCCCGGCCGGCCGCGCGGGCTCCGGTCGAAGGCGGAGTTCTTCGGCGTCCACCGCGTCCCGCAGGCCGAGTGGGACCTCGTCGACCACGCGATCCTGCCCGCCGTGAACGACCCGCACTTCAGCCGCGACGAGCCGGTCGCCGTCGGCTGCGCGCCGGTGCTGGAGACCTACGACGACGTGGAGATCGAGTTCGCCGAGCGGGACGGCACCTCCGTCTACCGGCTCCGCCCCATGGACTCCTCCGGGCTGCGCAGCCGCATCAAGGCGATCGTCCGGCGGCTGGACGAGTCCGGCGCGCAGCTCGCCGTCATGCCGGAGGCGTCGCTGTCGGACGCGCTGCTGGAGCACTGGAAGGAGGTCGCGTTCGACACGGCCGGGCGCGACCGGGACCGCCGCCCGCTGCGGTTCCTGCTGCTCGGCACCGGGCCCGTCGGCGGCGGGGACCCGCCGCCGAACCGCGCCGTCCTGCTCGACCGGTGGACGGGGCAGGAGCTCCTCGTCCAGGACAAGCTGTCCGGCTTCACGCTGGACGCGACCCAGATGCGGCTGTGGCGGCTGCCGGACGCGCCCGCCGCCGGCACCGCCGCCGAGGACGTCCGGCCGGGTCGCAAGATCCGCGTACTCGACTCCTCGCTCGGCCGGCTCGCCGTGCTGATCTGCGAGGACCTCGGCCGGTCGATCCGCTGGGAGCGCGAGCTGCAGGCGTGCGGGGTGTCGCACCTGCTCGTCCCGATCTTCGCCAAGCCGATCCTGGAGTACCGGTGGGAGGAGCAGGGCGCCGAGCGGCAGGTCGCGGAGCTCGGCGCCTGGGTGACGGTGTCCAACAGCCTCGCGGTCGGCGCCGCCATCCCGGACGGCGAGCTGCCCGGCCCCCGCTACACCTGCCTGGTCGTCGGGCCGAAGAGCCTGCGCCGCACCGCCTACGCGAGCGACCGGCAGTTCGGCGTCGCGCGGACCGGCGCCGAACTCGGCCGGCTGCCGACGTCCGAGCTGCCGCGCGTGTTCCCCGGCGCCGCCTACGACGCCTGGCACGCCCACTGGCGGGACGGGAAGTAGCCGCCGGTCACCCGGCGCCGGGCTCGACCGTGAACGTGTCCGAGCTGGCCGCCGCGCCGGCCGGAGTGGTCACGATGAGCGGGCCCGATGCGGCTCCGTTCGGGACGATCGCCCGGATGCGCGTGTCCGTCACGTCCGTCGCCGGAGCCCGCACGGTACCGAACCAGACGAACGTCGCGGACCCCAGCCCCGTCCCTATGATCGTGATCCGTGTTTCGGGCGGGCCGCTGTGAGGCTCGAACGCGGTGACGCTCGGGGTGAGGGCGTGGTCCCGGCCCTGTGGCGCGGGTGCCAGCAGAGTCGAGAAGACGTCGCGGAACTTCTCCGCGGTTTCGCGCGAGAACTGGCCGACGAGCGCCGCGATGGCCGCGATCCCATACGGGTTGATGTCACCCGCGCCGCCTGCCGGCGAGGTCAGGCCGCCGCGCACCACGAGGTAGACGATGAGGCCGAAGAGGGCGCCGACGATCGGGAGCAGCAGGTACATGAGCAGCCAGCTTCGGCGCAGCGCCCGGTTCCCGGCGTACCAGTAGAACGACCGCAGGACGTGCGCGACGCCGCCGAGCGCGCCGGCGGCCATCACGATCACGAACAGGCTCGTCTCTCGTGACATCGTCGGCGACCATCCCGGGAAATGGACGGTCTTGGCGGCGGGGGTGACCTCCGTGCGCCCGTCCGGGCCGGTCTGCGGGCCCGCCGGCCACGCCTGGACGAGCACGATCACCAGCACCGCCGTGACGATCAGCAGCACGGCGAACACGACGACGATGTCGCGGCCACGAGCGTATTGCCCTCCTGGCGGCACCGACTCCGGGGACGGTCCGGTCACGGCTCTCCTCAACGGCTCGGCGCGGGCTACTCAGCCGGTAATCCGCTCGGGTCCGCGCGGCGTTTCGCAATGCGCGGGTCGAGCCGCGCCCAAGATTGCGACAATCCGTTGCAAATTGGTGGAGTCTTCATTAACGGTTCGCCGCCTCGCCGAGGCCGCGCCCTACTCTCCCGCCATGCGCCGAACAGCAGCAGCACTCGCGACCGTCCTGAGCGCCGGCCTCGCCGTCGGCGTGCAGCCGGCCGCCGCGGCGGAGCCGCCCACCTGCGCCACTCCCGCCGACCACCAGATCGCCGACGTCCAGGGCGGCGGCGACGCGAGCCCGCTCGCCGGGCGGACCGTCCGGGTCGAGGGGGTCGTGACGGCGGACTACCAGCGGTCCGACCAGCTCAAGGGCTTCTTCGTGCAGGACCCGACGCCCGACCGCGATCCGCGCACGTCCGACGGGATCTTCGTGTACTCCACCGCCGAGGCCGCGGTCGGCGACCGGGTCCTCGTGACCGGCAAGGCCGTCGAGTACAACGGGCTCACCGAGCTGTCACCCGTCTCCGCCGTCGACGTGTGCGGCACGGGGCGGATAGCCCCGGCCGCCGTCCGGCTGCCCCTGGCCGGCGGCGCCGCGCTGGAGCGGTACGAGGGCATGCTGCTGCGGTTCGGGCAGCGGCTCACCGCCACCGAGGTCTACCAGCTCGGACGGTACGGGGAGGTCACCGTCTCCGCCGGCGGCCGCCTCTTCCAGCCCACCGACGGGCACGGGTCGACGCAGGCCGGCAACGACGCGCGGAACCTGCTCATCGACGACGCGTCGAACGTCCAGAACCCGGACACGATCCCGTACACCGACCCGCGCGTCCTGCGGATCGGCGACTCGGTGCACGGGCTCACCGGCGTGCTGAACTACGGTTTCGGCGAGTACCGGCTGGAGCCGACGAAGACGGCGCACTTCGCGAACACGAACCCGCGGCCGGCGAAGCCGCGGCGGGTCGGCGGCGACGTGCGCGTCGCGAGCTTCAACACGCTCAACTGGTTCACGACGCTGGACAGGCGCGGCGCCGACACCGCGGAGGAGCAGGAGCGGCAGCTCGCCAAGCTGACCGCCGCGCTCACCGGCCTGGACGCCGACGTCGTCGGGCTCATGGAGGTCGAGAACAACGGTGACACCGCCGTGGGCGCGCTCGTCGACCGGCTGAACGGGCACGCCGGGGCCGACAGGTACGCCTGGGTGCGGCATCCCCATCCGGGGACCGACGAGATCCACGTCGCGCTCATCTACAAGCCGGCCAAGGTCACCCCGGTCGGCGCGGCGCGCTCGTCCGAGGACCCGGTCTTCGACCGCCCGCCGCTCGTCCAGACGTTCCGGCCCGCGTCCGGCGGGACCGCGTTCACGATGATCGTGAACCACTTCAAATCGAAGGGCTGCGGCGACGCCACCGGCGCCGACGAGGACCAGGGCGACGGGCAGGGCTGTTACAACGCCCGCCGCGTCGCGCAGGCGAACGCGATCCGCGCGATCGCGGACGGCGCGGAGAACCCGCTCGTCGTCGGCGACCTCAACGCCTACACGTCCGAGGACCCGGTGAAGGTGCTCACCGGCGCCGGGCTCGTGTCGCAGACGCAGCGGTTCGTCCGCCCCGCCGACCGGTACAGCTACGTGTTCGACGGGCAGTCCGGCGAGCTGGACCACGCGCTGGCCGGACGGTCCCTCTCCGGCCGCGTGACGGGCGCGACGATCTGGCACGTCAACAGCGACGAACCGGTGTTCCTCGACTACAACACCGAGTTCAACCCGCCGGCCTTCTACCGGCCGGACGCGTTCCGATCGTCCGACCATGACCCCGTCCTGCTGGGGCTGGACCTGCGCTGACACCCATCGGGCCGGCCGTCCGAAAGTGCCGGCCGGCCCCTCGCGCACGGGGATCACGACGCGTATGATCCAGGTCACATTTCTAGTGATCGGTGCGCTGAGATGACGGAAACCGCCCCTGCCCCCGCTGCCGCCTCCGCCCCCGCTCTCGCGTTCGGCATCGGTCCCGACGGGACCTACACCCGGCCGGGGCAGATCGCCGCGTTCATCCTCGGCCTGTTCACGATGGTGGTCTTCGTGCCGCTGGTCGTGGTCGCCGCGCTGCTCTACACCCGCGCCGAGACCCGGTTCGCCGAGGACCCGGCCCGCGCCCGCACCCTCGTGAACTGGTCGTGGGCCTGCGTCGGGGTCCCGGCCGCGCTGGGGGCCGCCGCCTCGGTCGTGGTCGCCGTCCTCCAGCTGCTCGTCTAGCCCCGGCGGAACCGTCTACAACGCGGGGTTCGCGGGGAACGTCGGGGAAGAGGACCGCCGTCCGGCGGGTTGGCACACGATATGACCGTGCGCTTCTCCGTCCTCGATCTCGCCCCCGTCGTCAGCGGCTCCACCTCCGGCCAGGCGCTGCGCAACACCCTGGACCTCGCCCGGCACGCCGAACGGCTCGGCTACCACCGGTACTGGCTCGCCGAGCACCACGCGATGCCCGGCATCGCCAGCTCGGCGACGGCCGTGCTGATCGGGCAGGTCGCGGCGGCCACGAGCACGATGCGGGTCGGGTCCGGCGGGATCATGCTGCCGAACCACGCGCCGATGGTCGTCGCCGAGCAGTTCGGGACGCTGGAGGCGCTCTACCCCGGCCGCATCGACCTCGGACTCGGCCGCGCCCCCGGCACCGACCAGGCCACCGCGCTGGCGCTGCGCCGCTCCCCCGACGCGCTGTCGGTGGACGACTTCCCCCAGCAGGTCATCGAGCTGCGCGACTACTTCGGCGCCGGCAGCAAGGTGACGCCCGCCGCCGGGAACGAGCCGCCGATCTGGCTGCTCGGCTCCAGCGGCTACAGCGCCCGCCTCGCCGGGCTGCTCGGGCTGCCGTTCGCGTTCGCGCACCACTTCAGCGCCGAGAACACCGAGCCCGCGCTGGCGCTGTACCGCGACTCGTTCCGTCCCGGCGCGCTGGACGAGCCGTACACGATGATCGGCGTGTCGGTCACCGCCGCCGCCACCGACGAGCGGGCGCGCGAGCTGGCCGCCCCGCAGGCGCTGAGCTTCCTGCGGCTGCGGCAGGGGCGCCCCGGCCCGCTGCCGACGCCGGAGGAGACCGCCGCCCACCCGTACACGCCGCTGGAGCGGCAGATGATCGACGCGCGGCTCGGCGACCAGGTGCTGGGCGCGCCGGAGACCGTCCGCGCGCAGATGGACGCGCTCATCGAGCGGACCGGGGTCGACGAGGTCATGGTGATGACGCAGGTGTTCGACCACGCCGACCGGCTGCGCTCGTACGACATCCTGGCCGACCTGTACAAGGAGGACTTCGCGGCCACCGCGGGCTGACCCCCGGCCGGGTCAGCCGGCGAAGGCCTCCGCCAGGACGTCCAGGCCCTCGACCAGCAGCTCCTCGGGGATGACGAGCGGCGGCAGGAAGCGCAGCACGTTCCCGTACGTCCCGGTCGTCAGCACGAGGAGGCCCCGCTCGTGGCAGCGGCGCGCGATCAGCGCGGTGAGCTCGGGGTCGGGCTCCTTGGTGCCCGGCCGCACCAGCTCGATCGCGACCATCGCGCCGCGGCCGCGGACGTCCCCGATCGCCGGGTGCTCGGCGGCGAGGCCGCGCAGCCGGGGCAGCATGACCTCGCCGATCCGGCGGGCGCGCGCGGTGAGCTTGCCGTCCTCGATCTCCGCCAGCACGGCGAGGGCCGCCTCGCAGGCGAGCGGGTTGCCGCCGTAGGTGCCGCCGAGGCCGCCGCCGTGCACCTTGTCCATGATGTCGGCGCGGCCGGTGACGGCGGCGAGCGGCAGCCCGCCGGCGATGCCCTTCGCGGTCGCGACGAGGTCGGGGACGATCTCCTCGTGCTCGCAGGCGAACATGTCGCCGGTGCGCGCGAAGCCCGTCTGCACCTCGTCCGCGATGAACAGGATGCCGTTCGCGCGGCAGAACTCGGCCAGCGCGGGCAGGAACCCCGGCGCGGGGACGATGAACCCGCCCTCGCCCTGGATCGGCTCGATCAGCACCGCGGCGACGTTCGTCGCGCCGATCTGCTTGGTGATCTGGTCGATGGCCTGCTCCGCCGCCTCCGGCCCGCAGTTCTCGGGGCCGGTCGGCCAGCGGAACGGGTACGCCAGCGGCATCCGGTACACCTCGGGCGCGAACGGGCCGAACCCGTTCTTGTACGGCATGTTCTTCGCGGTCAGCGTCATCGTCAGCAGCGTCCGGCCGTGGTAGCCGTGGTCGAACACCACGACCGCGTCCCGCCCGGTCGCGTACCGGGCGATCTTCACGGCGTTCTCCACGGCCTCGGCACCGCTGTTGACGAGGAGGGACCGCTTCTCGTGGCCGCCCGGCGTGATCCGGTTCAGGTTCTCGCACACGGCCACGTACGACTCGTACGGCGCGACCATGAAGCACGTGTGGGTGAACCGGTCGGCCTGCGCCTTCACCCGCTCGGCGACCCGCGGGTTCGCGTTGCCGACGCTCGTCACCGCGATGCCGGAGCCGAAGTCGATCAGCGAGTTGCCGTCGACGTCGACCACGACGCCGCCGCCGGCGTCGGCCACGTACACCGGCAGGACGCTGCCGACGCCCGGCGGCACCGCCGCGACCCGCCGTTCCTGCAGCGCACGGGAGCGCGGCCCGGGGATCTCGGTCACGACGCGGCGTTCCTGCGGCGGCAGGCCGCCGTTCGCCTCAGGGGCGGGGTCATGGCTGGTCATGGCCTGAACATAAGCCGGGCACCGCCTACGATGAACCGTACGGGACGGCGAAATCCGCCCCGCGAGGTAGACACTTTGCACAGGGATGGACATGCCGCCGACTCTGCCCGCCGTGGCCGCCCTCCCCCAGCTCGGCCTCCGGTCCCGCACCGGGCCGCTCCCGGACGCGACCGTCGTGTGGGTGGCCGTCAGCGAACTGGAGGACCCGACCCCCTTCCTCGAAGGCGGCGAACTCGTCCTCACCACCGGCATGCGGCTGACCCCGGCGAACGCCGCCGCGTACGTGTCCCGGCTGGTCGGGCGGGGCGTCGCCGGGCTCGGCTTCGCCGTCGGGGTCATCCACGAGACCGTCCCGGCGGAGCTGCTCGCGGCGGCGCGCGAGCAGGGGCTCGCGCTGCTGGAGGTGCCGCGCCCCACCCCGTTCATCGCGATCGGCAAGGCGGTGTCGCGGATGCTCGCCGCCGAGTGGTACGAGGACGTCACGCGCGCGTTCCAGGCGCAGCGGGAGCTCACCCGAGCCGCGCTCACCGGGCCGGGCGCGCTCGTCACCCGGCTCGCGCGGCTGCTCGGCGGGTGGGCGCTGCTGCTGGACGCGTCCGGGGCCGTCCAGCACGCCGAGCCGCCGAGCGCCCGGGGCCGCGCCGAGTCGCTGGCGCCCGAGCTGGCCCGGCTGCGCCGCCGCTCCGCCGCGAGCGCCTCGCTGGCCGTCCCGGACGACCACGTCGCGGTGCAGCGGATCGGGCTCGGCGGGCGCTCGCGCGGCTTCCTCGCCGTGGGCGCCGCAGCGCCGCTGCCGCCCACCGCGCACACGATCGTCGGCGCTGCCGCCGCGCTGCTGACGCTCCAGTCGGAGACCCCGCGCACCGGCCGCGACCTGCGCGCCTCGCTCGCCGCGCTGCTGCTCGGGCGGCCGGGCGACGGGCCGTCCGTGCCGCGCGGGCCCGTCCGGGTGCTGGCCTGCGCGGGCGGGACCGCCGTGCTGGACGCGCTGGAGTCCGACCCGGCGGGCGAGCACTGCCTCGCGCTGCCGCTGGACGGCCACTGCGCCGTGATCGTCCCGGACGAGGCCGCCGGGACGGTCGAGGCGCTGCTGTCGGGCACGGGCCCGATCGGGGTCAGCGCGACCTCGGCCGGCGATCCGGCGGACGCCCTGCGGCAGGCGGAGGAGGCGCTGGCCGCGGCCAGGCACGCGGGCCAGGACGTGCTCCACCACGCCGACCTCCCGGGCCAGGGTGTCCTCGGCCTGCTGGACCCCGGCCTCGCGCGCCCCTTCGCCGACGCGCTTCTCGCACCCCTGCGCGAGGACGACCTGGTCGATACGGTGCGGGCCTATGTCGCGGCCAACGGGCAGGGGGAGGCGGCGGCGCGCGCGCTGGGCGTCCACCGGCACACCCTCCGGTCCCGGATGCGGAAGGCGGCCGAGCTTCTGGGACGCGACCCGGACGACCCCGCCGTCCGGGCCGAACTGTGGATCGCACTCGCCATCACGTCCAACCACGGGCGCCGGATTGGACACGATGGAGACTCCCAATCCGGCCCGCCCGCATTAGCGTGAACGGTATGAACGTGACTCCCTTCTGGCTGGCCGGCCGGCCCGAGACCGGTGACGGTGAGCTGACCGTTACGCATCCCTACGACGGCCGCGTGGTCGGGACGGCGGCCGTCCCGACGCCCGCGCAGGTGGAGGAGGCGATCGCCGCCGCGGACGCGCTCCGCAAGCAGGCCGCGGCGCTGCCGCTGCACGTGCGGGCCGAGGCGCTCGCGCACGTGTCCGCGCGGCTCGCCGAGCGGGCCGAGGAGGTCGCCCGGCTGATCACCGCGGAGAACGGCAAGCCGCTGCTGTGGGCGCGCGGCGAGGTGACCCGCGCGATCTCCACGTTCCGGTTCGCCGCCGAGGAGGCCCGCCGCTTCAGCGCCACCACCCAGCGGCTCGACACCGACCCGGCCGCCGAGGGCCGGATGGCCTACATCACCCGCGTGCCGAAGGGCCCGGTGCTCGGCATCTCGCCGTTCAACTTCCCGCTGAACCTCGCCGCGCACAAGATCGCGCCGGCGATCGCGGCGGGCGCGCCGATCGTCCTCAAGCCGGCGCCCGCGACCCCGCTGTCGGCGCTGCTGCTCGGCGAGCTGCTCGCCGAGACCGGCCTGCCCGCCGGGATGTTCTCGATCCTGCCGGTGCCGAACGACCGGGCGTCCGCCCTGGTCGACGACCCGCGCCTGCCGATCGTGTCGTTCACCGGCTCGGTCCCCGTCGGCTGGGCGATCAACGACCAGGCGCCGCGCAAGCACGTCACCCTCGAACTCGGCGGCAACGGCGCGGCGGTCGTCCTGCCGGACGCCGACCTCGACTGGGCCGCCCAGCGCATCGGGCTGTTCTCCAACTACCAGGCCGGGCAGAGCTGCATCGCCGTCCAGCGCGTCTACGTCGACCGGTCCGTGTACGAGGAGTTCGTGCCGAAGCTCGTCGACACGGTCGCGTCCCTCGTCACCGGCGACCCGTGGGACGACAAGACCCAGGTCGGCCCGCTCGTCAGCCAGGAGGCGGCCGAGCGCGTCGAGGCGTGGGTGGACGAGGCCGTCGCCGCGGGCGCGAAGGTCCTCACCGGCGGCACCCGGGAGGGCGCGGCGTACGCGCCCACCGTGCTGGCCGGCGTCCCCGCCGACGCCAAGATCTCCCGCGAGGAGGTCTTCGGGCCGGTCATGTTCGTCCAGCCCGTGGACGGCGTCGACGAGGCGTTCGACCTCGTCAACGACTCCAAGTTCGGCCTCCAGGCGGGGATCTTCACCCGGAACCTCGACATCGCGTTCCGCGCGCACCGGGAACTCGACGTCGGCGGCGTCGTCATCGGCGACGTCCCGTCCTACCGCGCCGACCAGATGCCGTACGGCGGCGTGAAGGACTCCGGCGTCGGCCGCGAGGGCCTCCGGTCGGCCATGGCGGACTACACCGAGGAAAGGGTCATGATCTTCACGGGCCTGCCGCTCTAGTCCCGGTCGCGAGGCCCTGCGTACAGGCCGGTGCGCAGGGCCCCGGCGGCCTCCGACAGCGCCTCCCGGAACCGCCCGCCCAGGGACCAGGTGTTGGCGAACCCGTGGATGAGGTCCTCCTGCCGCCGCACCGCGACGCGCACCCCGGCCTTGTCCAGCCGCTTCGCGAACTCCTCGCCCTCGTCCCGCAGCGGGTCGAAGCCCGCCGTGGCGAGGTACGTCGGCGGGAACCCGCTCAGGTCGTCCGCCAGCATCGGCGAGGCCTTCACCTCGGCGCGCCGCTCCTCCGGGACGTAGTGGTCGGCGAACCAGACCATGTCGGCGTCGGTCAGGTAGAAGCCCTCCTCGAACAGTTCCCGCGACCTGCGCCGGACGGTGAAGTCGGTCGCCGGGTAGAACAGCAGCGCGAAATCGGGCGTCCGCTCGGCCAGCAGTCCGACGACCGCCGCGAGGTTGCCGCCCGCGCTGTCGCCGCCCACCGCGATGGCGGACGGGTCGGCGCCCAGCTCCCCGGCGTGCTCGACCGCGTACGCGTAGGCGGCGAGCGCGTCGTCCGGCGCCGCCGGATACGGGTGCTCGGGGGCGAGCCGGTACTCGATCGACAGCACCCGCACCTCGGCGTGCACCGCGAGGTACCGGCAGACCGTGTCGTGCGTCTCGATGTCGCCGACGACCCATCCACCGCCGTGGTAGAAGACGAGGAGCGGCGACCCCTCCGCCAGGCCCTTGGGGGTGTAGAGCCGCGCCGGCACACCGCCCGCGTCGACCTTCCGCGTCGCCACCGGACGCGCCGGGACCCCCGGGAGGAGCACCTTCGTCCTGGAGAGGCCCTCCCGCGCGTCCTCGACCGTGCCGCCGGCGAGCCTCCGCTCGCCTTCCAGGCGCATCATCAGCAGCAGCAGCTGCGTGTCCAGCGCCAGCCGCTGCCCGTCCCGGTACACCGGCGCACCGGCGATCAGCCGCTTGACGGGCTCCGGCAGCGCGAACACGCTCCGCAGCATCCGTCCCGCCACCGAGGGCGGCACCATCTCGATCAACGACGCCACACGAACCTCCAACCCTGGGGGATTGCGGACACCGTACTCCGCGGTAGCCCCGGGCGCCTCTACGCGGCGCGCTCCGATTCACGGCGGGTGAGCACGAGGGGGCCGTCCTCGGTGACGGCCACGGTGTGCTCGGAGTGGGCCGTGCGCGAGCCGTCGGCCGACCGGATGGTCCAGCCGTCGGGGTCGTAGACGATGCGGTCGGTCGTCCGGGCGAACCAGGGCTCGATCGCGATGGTCAGGCCGGGCCGGAGCGTGAGACCGCGCCCGGCCCGGCCCTTGTTCGACACGTGGGGCCCCTCGTGCATGGTCCGGCCGAGGCCGTGGCCGCCGAACTCGTCGTTCACCGGGTAGCCGTAGTCACTTGCCACCGCCGAGATCGCCGCCGAGATGTCGCCCACGCGGTTGCCCGGGCGCGCCATCTCGATGGCCGCCTCCAGCGCCTCCTCGGTGGCGCGGATGATCCGCAGGTCCTCCTCGGCGGCGGTCCCGACGACGACCGTGCGCGCCGAGTCCGCCACCCAGCCGTCGATGCCGACCGCCAGGTCCGCGCTGAGGACGTCCCCGTCGCGCAGCGCGTAGTCGTGCGGCAGGCCGTGCAGGACGGCGTCGTTGACCGACAGGCAGATGACGTTGCGGAACGGGCCGTTGCCGAAGGAGGGCGCGTAGTCCCAGTAGCACGACTCCGCGCCGCGCTCCTTGATCATGGCGCGGGCGTGGTGCTCCAGGTCGAGGAGGTTGACGCCCACGTCGGCCAGCCGGCCGACCTCGGAGAGCACCTCGGCGACGAAACGCCCGGCCACGTGCATGCGCTCGATCTCCGCAGGCGTCTTCAGTTCGATCACGGGGTACCTCGCGTACGTGGAGTGCCGGTATTTCTATACCGACACTCTAGCGCCTTGACGGTATAGAAATACCAGCCCTACCCTGGGCGCATGGTCCGCCAACCGCTCACGCCCGAACAGATCGAAGCCGGCAGGCGTCTCGGCGCCCTGCTGCGCCGCGCGCGGGCGGGACGCGACCTCGCGGACGTCGCGGAGGCGGCGGGCATCTCGCCGGAGACCCTCCGCAAGATCGAGACCGGCCGCCTCCCCTCCCCCGGATTCGGCACGATCGTCCACCTCGGTCAGGCGCTCGGCCTGCCGCTGGAGGAGCTGGCGGCCGCGTGGCGCGGCACCGGCCTGCCCCTGGAAGCCGTCTCCTAGCCGCCCTTGCGGAGCAGCAGGTAGCCGCCGGGGAGGCGCTCGTTCTCGTCCGGGCGGCGCAGGAGGCGCGCCACCTCGGTCAGCCCGGTCCGGCCGGAGAGGCCGGCGATGTGGTCGATCGGCCAGGAGTGGGCGCCGATCACCTTGTGGTCGTACGGCTCCGGCTCGGGCCCGTCGGAGGCCAGGAAGGCCACGAGCAGGTGCCCCCCGGGCGCCAGCACGCGGTGGAACTCGGCGAAGGCGCGCGGGAGGTCCGCCGGGTCCATGTGGATGATCGAGTAGTAGGCGAGGGCGCCGGCCAGGCCGCCGTCCGGGAGGTCCAGCGCCGTCATCGTGCCCTCGGCGAAGCGCAGGTGCGGGTGCTCCGCGCGCGCTTGGGCGATCATCGCGGGCGACAGGTCGATGCCGGACGCGTCCAGTCCGGCGGAGTGCAGGAAGGCCGTCAGGCGGCCGGGGCCGCAGCCGAGGTCGGCGACCGGGCCCCGGCCCCGGACGAGGTCCGCGAACGCGGTGAGCAGCGCCCGGTCGAGCGGCATGTCGTCCAGGGCGTGGCGGAAGGTGTCGGCGTAGAGGGCGGCGACGGCGTCATAGGCGTCCCGCGTGGCGGTCTCGGTCATGGGGCCCGACGTTAGCGAGCGTGCCGGGGGACGCGCATTCCGCGCGCCGCCGGCCTGCCCGGCGCGAGGCCGGACAGCCCGGCCTCGATCGCCGCGGCGGCCCGCCGGCAGAACGCCTCCGGCTCGTCGGCGGCGTCCGGGCGCTCGGCGACCAGGGCGTCGGCGATGCCGTCGCGGAGCAGGTCCGCGGACCGGACGCCCTGGGACGCCGCCATCTCGTCCACCCGCTCCGGCGTCCGGTGGACGATCACCGACGCGCCCTCCGGCGGGAGCGGGGACAGCCAGGCGTGCCGGGCCACCAGCACCCGGTCGGCGGGCAGCAGCGCCAGCGCCGCGCCGCCCGCGCCCTCGCCGAGCAGCAGGCACAGCGTCGGCGCGGGCAGCGTGATCAGGTCGGCGAGGCAGCGGGCGATCTCACCGGCGAGCCCGCCCTCCTCCGCCTCCGCCGACAGCACGGCGCCGGGCGTGTCGACCACGGTGACCAGCGGGAGGCCGAGCTGGGCGGCCAGCCGCATGCCGCGCCGCGCGACGCGCAGGCCGGCCGGGCCGAGGGGGTGCCCGGCCCGCTGGCTGCCGCGGTCCTGGCCGACCAGGACGCACGGCGCCGCGCCGAAGCGGGCCAGGGCCAGCGTG
The DNA here is from genome assembly GCF_041463655.1 of Actinomadura monticuli. NCBI lineage: Bacteria > Bacillati > Actinomycetota > Actinomycetes > Streptosporangiales > Thermomonosporaceae > Actinomadura > Actinomadura monticuli. The sequence continues at coordinate 103,514 of NZ_JAXCEI010000014.1, read as the reverse complement.
AGGCCCGGGTCGGCCTCCCCCTGCCCGGTGCCCGACAGCGGGGTCACGTCGGCCGCGCCGTGCCGCAGCAGTTCCCGGACGCCCGGACGATCGGGGCGCCGGGACCGCACGATCGAGTCCCATGCCGTCCCGTCCGGCGCGCTCTCCGCGGGCAGCGCCGCCGGGGCCGAAGGAGGCCGCCCGCACAGGACGTCCAGCGCGCGGGCCGCGACCTCGGCGAGATCGTCGATGCCGACCACGGCGTCCAGCAGGCCCTTCGCCGCGAGGTTCTCCGCGACCTGCACGCCGGGCGGGAACGGCTCCCCGTGCAGCCCCTCGTACACGCGCGGGCCGAGGAAGCCGATCAGCGCGCCCGGCTCGGCGGCGGTCACGTGCCCGAGCGACCCCCACGAGGCGAACACCCCGCCGGTCGTCGGATGCCGCAGGTGGACGAGGTACGGCAGCCCGGCGGCGCGGTGCGCGGTGACGGCCGCCGTGATGCGGGCCATCTGGACGAACGCGGCCGTCCCCTCCTGCATCCGGGTGCCGCCCGAGGACGGCGCCGCGAGCAGCGGCAGCCTCTCCGCGGTGGCGCGCTCGACGGCCGCGACGATCCGGTCGGCGGTCGCCAGGCCGATCGAACCGGCGAGGAAGCGGAACTCCGACACGACGAACGCGACGCGCCGTCCCCGCAGCAGGCCCTCCCCGGTGAGGACGGCCTCGTCGCAGCCGCTGCGCTCCCGGGCGGCGGCCAGGTCCCTGCCGTAGGGCGAGCCGGAAGGAGGCTCCCCCGCGGGTGGTTCGTCCCATGATGTCCAGGAGCCGTCGTCCAGCACGCGGCGCAGCAGTTCGCGCGCCCCGACCCGTTCCGCCACGCCGCCCCTTCCGCCGGTCTTCCCAGCATGATGGCCGTTGGGCCGGGCCATCGGGCACCCGGGGGTGGAGACTGGGAGCGACCCCGGCAGAACGCCCGGCGAAGGAGGAGCACGTGTCCGAGGAGATCTGCTTCGCGTCCGCCCGCGACCTGGCGCGCCGCATCCGCGCCCGCGAGCTGTCGGCACGCGAGGTCGTGCAGGCCCACCTCGACCAGATCGAGCGCACGAACTCGCAGGTCAACGCCGTCGTCACGGTGGTGGCCGAGCAGGCTCTGGAGCAGGCGCGCCGTGCCGACGAGCGGCTCGCCCGCGGGGCGCTGCCGGGTCCGCTGCACGGCCTGCCCGTCGCCCACAAGGACACGCACGCCACCGCCGGGATCCGCACCACGTCCGGGTCGCCGATCTTCGCCGACCACGTCCCGGACGAGGACGAACTGGTCGTCGAGCGGATGCGCGCCGCCGGCGCCATCACGATCGGCAAGACGAACGTGCCGGAGTTCGCCGCCGGGTCGCACACGTTCAACCCCGTCTTCGGCGTGACCCGCAACCCCTACGACCTCTCCCGGTCGGCGGGCGGCAGCAGCGGCGGCGCGGCGGCGGCGCTCGCCTGCGGGATGCATCCGCTCGCGGACGGCAGCGACATGGGCGGCTCGCTGCGCAACCCCGCGTCGTTCTGCAACGTGGCCGGGTTCCGCCCCTCGCCGGGACGGGTGCCGTCCTGGCCGGTGCCGGCGGGCTGGGCCACGATGGGCGTGCAGGGCCCGATGGCCCGGGAGGTCGCGGACGCGGCGCTGCTGCTGTCGGTGCTCGCCGGCCCCGACCCGCGCAGCCCCATCGCGCTGGACACGCCCGGCTCGGCGTTCGCCGTCCCGCTCGACCGCGACCTCGCCGGGCTCCGCGTCGCCTGGTCCCCCGACCTCGGCGGCACGGTCCCCGTCGACCCGGCCGTCACCGGCGTCCTCGAACCCGCCGTCAAGGTCTTCGAGGAGCTGGGCTGCGCGGTCGAGGAGGCGTGCCCCGACCTGTCCGGCGCCGACGAGGTGTTCCGCACGCTGCGCGCCTGGCACTGGGACATCGCCCTGCGCCCCCTCCTGGACGAGCGCCGCGCCGCCCGTGCCCTTCGAGGGGGGACGACCCCCCACACCCCCCGGAGCGCCTCCGGCTACGATGTCAAGCCGTCCCTCGCCCAGAACATCGACGCCGGGCGCACCCTCACCGGCGCCGACCTCGGACGGGCCGAGATCCTGCACACCGCCCTGTTCCACCGCGTCCGGCTGTTCTTCGAGCGGTACGACGCGCTGCTCCTGCCGGTCAGCCAGGTGCCGCCGTTCGACGCCGGCGTCGAGTACCCGGACGAGGTCGCCGGGCAGCCCATGCCCGACTACCTGGAGTGGATGCGCTCCTGCTTCCTCGTCTCGGCGACCGGGTGCCCCGCGCTGTCGGTGCCCGCCGGGTTCACCTCCGCGGACCGCGGCGGGCTGCCGGTCGGGCTGCAGATCGTCGGCCCCCACCACGCCGACCTCGCCGTCCTGCAGATCGGGCACGCGTTCGAGCGCGCCACCCGGCACGCGGAGCGCCGCCCGCCGCTGCCCGCCCCCTAGCGGCCGCCCGCCGCCTGACGGACGCGCGGCTACGGCTTGTCGCGCGGGATGCGCAGGACGAACCGGGCGCCCTGGTCGCTGTCGGCCGCGACGAGCGTCCCGCCGTGCGCGCGGGCGATGTCGCGGGAGATCGTGAGACCGAGACCAGTGCCGGCGGCGTCCCGCGCCCGGCCCTCCGGAAGCCGGTGGAACCGCCAGAAGATGCGCTCGCGGTCCTCGGGCGCGATGCCGGAGCCGTCGTCGCGGACCTCCAGCACGGCCTCCCGGCCCTCCGCCTCGACCGTCACCCACACCCGCGACCTCGCGTGCCGCTCGGCGTTGTCCAGCAGGTTCGTCAGCACCCGCACCAGGTGGTGCGGGGTGACGCGGGCCGTGACGCCCACGGCGGCCTCGACCTCGACCGGGACGCGCCGCACCCGCCGGCGCGCCTCCGCGCGCACCAGCTCGCCGAGGTCGACGCGCTCCCGCTCGACCTCCACCCCCGCGCCCAGCTTCGCCAGGATGAGCAGGTCGCTGACGATGCCCTGCAACCGGTCGGCGTCCCCGAGCGCCGCCCGCGCGACCGCCGGCCAGTCCTCGTCCTCCGGGTGCTCCAGCGCCACCTCCAGCTGGGCCCGCAACCCGGTCAGCGGGCTGCGCAGCTCGTGCGAGACGTCCGCGACGAACGCGCGCTGCCGGGACATGACGTCCGCCAGCCGGTCCAGCGTCACGTTCACCGACTCGGCCAGGTCCGACATCTCGTCGTTCGGGCTCGGGACGGTGACCCGGCGGTCGGTCTCGCCGCCGGTGATCTCCGCCAGCTCGCCCCGCATCACCCGCACCGGCCGCAGCGCCCGCCGCACCGACAGCGACACGATCCACCCGACCGCGGCGGTCGCGATGAGCGCCATCGCCACCAGCAGCCCGATGAACGAGGCCCGGTACTGCGTGAACTCGTTGATGGGCGCGCCGGCGTGCACGATCCGCATGCCCCCGCCGGTCCGCACCTTCTCCGAGACGAGGTAGACCTCGCCCTTCCCGGGCACGTAGACGGTCCGGTACTCGGGCCTGCCCACCACCCGCGGCTCCGGCACCTTCAGCGGACCGCGCCCGTGCAGCGACTCGCTCGACGCCAGCACGCCGCCCTCCGCGCCGACGACCTGCAGCAGGGTGTAGTCGGGGTCCAGGACGCCCAGCGTCCCGCGCGGGTCGGTCTCGTCGACGAGCGTGGCCAGGTCCGAGACGACGAGGGTGCCCTGGTCGTGCAGTCCCTCGAACACCGTCCGGTGGACGGCCTGGTAGAAGAGCATGGTCACGATCACAAGGAGCAGGCCGACGAAGAGGGTCGCGGCGGCCGTCACCCGGGTCCGCACCGTCCAGCACGACGGCGACAGCAGGTCCCCGAAGATCCGCACCCCGGCGCCCCTCCCCCGTCCGGCTCGTGCACCGGGGGGGTCGACGCAGGAAAGTTCTTACCGGGTCGTTGACCTGCGAAACCTCGCGGGAACCCGGTGGCGGATCGGACCGGACCGGCGCCCGCGCCGGACGGCACCTCCCACCCCATGGGGAGCCGCCCGGCGCGGACACCGCCTTCGGTGCCGCCGGCCGCCCGCACTCCACGCGCCGAGGAGGATCGCCGGGAGATCGGGGCGGTACCGCCGAACTGGTTCCCAGCATGCACGCCCCCGGTGCACACGGTGCTACATCGACGTGACGATCACGTTTCCGCACTTCCTTCGGGAACCGGCCATAATCTGCCGCCGAACGGGGATGGACGGACGGGAGATACCAGAGGGAGCCAGGAAACGCCGCATGGACGGAGACATCAGGCCGCTCGAACCCGCCGACCCGCGCCAGGTCGCCGGGCACACGCTGCTGGGCCGGCTCGGCTCGGGCGGCATGGGGACGGTCTACCTCGGCGCCGACCCGGCGTCCGGCGGGCGCGTCGCGGTGAAGACGATCCATCCGCACCTGGCCGGCGACCCCGTCTACCGCCGCCGGTTCAAGGACGAGGCGTACCTCGCGAGCCGGGTCGCGTCCTTCTGCACGGCGCGCGTGATCGCGCACGGCGAGGAGGACGGCCGGCCCTACCTCGTCACCGACTACGTCGGCGGCATCTCGCTGCACAACCGGCTCGCCGTGGAGGGCCCGCTGCCGCCGGCCGACCTGCACGGCGTCGCGGTCGGCGTCGCGTCGGCGCTCGCGGCGATCCACGCCGCCGGGCTCGTGCACCGCGACGTCAAACCCGCCAACGTGATGCTCACGCTGTCCGGCTGCCGCGTCATCGACTTCGGCATCGCCAGCGGCCAGGGCTCCGCGGACGTTCCGGAGGCGTCCGGCAAGGTCCTCGGCACGCCCGGCTGGATGGCGCCGGAGCTGCTCTTCGGCGGCCCCGCGACCCCGGCCGCCGACATCTTCGCCTGGGGCTGCCTCATCGCGCACGCCGGGACGGGCCAGATGCCGATCGGCGGCGACCCCGCCACGCTCCGCACCGGTAACCCCGACCTGGACGGGCTGCCGGATTCGCTCGTCCCCGCCGTCCGGTCCGCGCTGGCGGCCGACCCCGCCGACCGTCCCACCGCGCCCGAACTGCTGCTCGCCCTCGTCGAGCAGCCGCAGCCGCAGCCGCACGTCGGCGGCTGGCCCGAGGCGGACCCGGCCCCGCGGCCGCGCCGCACCCCCGCACCGGCGCCGCCCGCCAGGCCGGCCCCGACCGACGGGGAGGGGGCCGACACCAAGGCGTTCACGCCGCTCGGCATGGCCGGCGCCAGGTCGTCGCGGCGGACCCGGCTCCTGGCGGGCATCGGCGCCGCCGCCGGGACCGTCCTGGTCGGCGCCATCATCGCGGGACTCACGCAGGGCAGGAGCGACACGCCGCCGTCGTCGTCCGTCCCCGTCCCGTCGCCGACGGTGTCGGCGACGCCGACGAAACGGGCGGGCGCCGTCCGTCCGGGGACGTCCAAGCGGTCGCCGGTGAAGTCGCACAAGGCGAAGCACCGGCACGGCAAGCAGAAGGGGAAGCACAAGCGCGGCTGAGCACGCCGCGGGCTTAGGCCCGCCGGTCAGATACGCCAGATCAGCACGAGCGCGCAGTCGTCGTCGCGGGCCGCCGCCATCGTCTCGACCAGCTCCCGCGCGCCGCGCCCGAAGCCCTGCGGGACGAGCCGCTCCGCCTCCCCGAGCAGCCGGTCGATGCCCGCGTCGAGGTCGCTGCCGGGAGACTCCACCAGCCCGTCGGTGTACAGGAGCAGCGCGTCGCCGGGCCGCAGCGTGCCCCGCTCCGGGACGCAGTTCAGGTCGGGGACCACGCCCAGCACCACGCCCTTGGCGGAGCTGACCCGCCACTCGCCGCTGCTCGCGTCGAACTGGACCGCGGGCGGGTGCCCGGCCGACTCGACGGTGAACTCGCCCGTCTTCAGGTCGACGACGACGTGCACCGCCGTGACGAACCCCTCGTCCCACCGCTGGCGCTGCAGGTAGCCGTTGCAGGCGGGCAGGAAGCGGTCGGACTGGATCGATCCAAGAAGGCCGCCGAACGCCCCCGACAGCATCAGCGCCCGGGTCCCCGCGTCGGTGCCCTTGCCGGAGACGTCGACGAGCGCGACCTCCAGCCGGTCGCCGTCGCAGGACGACACCACGAAGTCGCCGCCGAACGACGAGCCGCCGGCCTGCAGCATCACGACCTGCGAGGCCCAGCCGTCCGGCAGTTCGGGCATCTCGCCCTGCCGGCGCAGCCGGTCGCGCAGTTCCAGCAGCATCGAGTCGCCGCGCAGCCCCTGCACGCCGAGCTGCTGGCGCGTCTTGGCCAGGGTGAGCGCGAGCACCGCCGTGATGGTCAGCGTGGCGATCATGCCGGGGCCGATGGCCGCCACGTCCTGCGAGGCGTTGTAGGCCGCCATCGCGACGACGACGCCGAGCAGCGCGACCAGGCTGCGCACCTTCAGCAGCAGCCCGCCGCCGACCACGATGAGGACCAGCGCGCCGGACGGCGCCAGGCCGCGCGACTCACTGGTGGTGGCGAGCCCGATCGCGATCGCCAGGATCGCGAGGGCGGCGAAGACGTACCGCTCCCGGGTCAGCTTCCCCTGCCTGGCCCACCGGTACAGCGCGACGAGCAGGGGCACGCGGCGTAGAACGGCGCGCACCCGCGGCGGAAGAAGCTGCACCAGTCGTTGAAGCATGACTCCGGCACTGTATCGAGCAAACACCCCGTCCGGTCGGTATCCGGGGCAGCCGTGACTCCTTGCAACGGTCCAGCTTCGTTTTATATGGGTATGTGTCACCGACGGGTCACATGATGTCCCGGTGAGCGCGCGGTGCGTGTCCGCGGCGAGAGGAGACGGCGCATGGTCCAGCCCGGCATGCGGATCACGGTGGACGCGGCGATGCGCGCGCGGGACGTCTCCCGCCCCCGGCCCGGCGGCGAGGACCCGCCGGCCGCCGCCCCCGCCGCGGGCAGGGCGGAGCCGCCCAAGCGGACGAAGGCCGCCAAGAACGAGCGGCGCCGCCAGGGCAAGCGCGGCGCCGCGGCCCGCAGACCCCCGGAGAACGGCCTCTGACGCCGCTGCGGGTCAGCCTTCGCGCGGGAGCGGCGGGAGTTCGCCGGTGTGCTCGTAGGCACTCAGCATCCTGATCCGGCGCGTGTGCCGGGGTTCCCTGGAGTAGGCCGTCCCCACGAAGAGTTCGAGGAACCTGGTCGCGGTCGCCAGGTCGTGCTGGCGGGCGCCGAGCGCGATGACGTTGGCGTCGTTGTGCTCGCGGGCGAGCGTCGCGGTGTCCTCGTTCCAGACCAGCGCGGCCCGCACGCCCTTCACCTTGTTGGCCGCGATCGCCTCGCCGTTGCCGGACCCGCCGATCACGACGCCGAGCGACCCCGGCTCGGCGGCCGTCCGCTGGGCGGCCCGCAGGACGAACGGCGGGTAGTCGTCCACGGCGTCGTAGACGAACGCCCCGCAGTCGACGGCCTCGTACCCGTTCTCCTTCAGCCAGGAGACCAGGTGCTCCTTCAGTTCGAAGCCGGCATGGTCGCATCCAAGAAACACGCGCATGGCCCGATTCTCGCAGGCCGGCGGGCGCCCCGCGCGCGGGGGTGGGGCCGCCGGGTCAGGTGTCGCCGTCCCGCTTGCGGTCGACGACCGTCCGGTCGCCAAGGTCGAGGTCGTCGGGCTCACGCGCGTCGTCCTCGGCCGCGTCCTGCCCCGCCTCGGCCGGCGCCTCGGGGGTCTCCGCAGGCGCCTGCGGGGCCGGCGGCTGCTGCGGGACGGGCGGCTGCGGGGCCGGCTGCGCGGCGCCGAACTGCTGCGGCGCGGCCTGCTGCTGCGGGTACTGCTGCGGCACGGGCTGCTGCGGCATCCCTCCCCAGGGCTGCTGCGGCTGCGGGACGTACGGCGCGGGCTGCTGCATGGGCTGCATGGGCTGCTGGGGCATCGGCTGCTGGGGCATCGGCTGCCCGTAGGCGGGCTGCTGCACGGGCATGCCGGGCCGCTGCGCGTACGGGCCGGGCTGCGCCGCCGCGCCGCGCGGACGCCCCAGGATGTAGCCCAGCAGCATGCCGAGCCCCGCGAGCCAGCCGTAGGCGAAGCCGAAGCTCGCTCCGCGGGCGGCCGCGTTGAAGATGAGCGGGCCGCTGTCGCTGGTGATGTCCAGCGCCCAGCGCATCATGACGCCCAGCACGAATCCGGCGATGCCGCCCGCGACGACCGTGGCCCACCAGCCGGTCACGACCGCGCCGATCGCGCCGCGCTGGGGGTCGACGGCGCGGGCGCCCGCCACCGCGAGCAGGATCAGCAGGACGAAGAACAGCACGACGCCGATGTCCAGCACCACGACGTACTTCCAGGCGAGGTGGCCGGGGCTCAGCCGCCACGCGGGGAAGAGCAGCCAGTACAGCGGCGGTGCGATCCCCTCGTCCCAGTGCAGCCCCGTGTCGTTGATCGCGTCGACGACCCACTGGTTGCCCAGGAGGATCGAGATGAGGGCGAGGGGAACCACCGCGCCGCCCGCCATGACCAGCATCCGCCGCATCGTCATGGCGGGCAGGGTAGTGGGGATCGCTGCCCGCCGGTAGGCCCGGCGCTACCCGGTGTAGGCGGCGTCGGCGCCGGCCGGGAAGCGGAAGCCGGGGTCGACCTGCGCTTCGACGTCCTCACCGGCCGCGCGGCTGGCCCAGCTCCGCGCGTTCTTCACGTGGAACTCGACGGCCTGGCGCTGGAACTTGTCCCAGTCCTTGACGCAGCCGTCGACCTCGGCGCGCATGCGGTCGAGGGCCGCGACGTTGCCCTCCTCCAGCGCGACGCCGTGCCTGCCCTGCTCCAGGGCCCGGACGGCGGCGGACTGGCCGAGCCAGGTCAGCAGGTCGTCGCCCACGTGCTCGCGCAGGTAGGCGACGTCGTCCTCACCCTGGACCTTGTTCCCGACGACGCGGATGGCGACGTCGTAGTCGCGCGCGTAGTCGGTGTACTGCCGGTAGACGCCGACTCCCTTGCGGGTGGGCTCGGCGACCAGGAACATCACGTCGAACCTCGTGAACAGCCCGGACGCGAACGTGTCGGCGCCGGCGGTCATGTCGACGACGACGTACTCGCCCGGCCCGTCCACGAGGTGGTTGAGGTAGAGCTCCACGGCACCGGTCTTGGAGTGGTAGCACGCGACGCCGAGGTCGTCGTCGTTGAACGGGCCGGTGGCGAGCAGCGTGACGCCGTCCACTTCCTGCCCGGCCTCGTGGAAGGGGTCGTCGCCGCGGAAGCGCAGCAGCCGGGAGCCGGCGCCGGGCGGGGTGGTCTTGACCATCGCGGACGCGGAGGAGATGCGCGGGTTGTCGCCGCGCAGGTGCTCCTTGATCTCGGTGAGCCGGTCGCCCAGCGCGGGGAGCTTGGCGGCGCGGGCCTCGTCCAGGCCGAGCGCCACGCCGAGGTGCTGGTTGATGTCGGCGTCGATGGCCACCACCGGCAGCCCCCGCCCGGCCAGGTGCCGGACGAACAGCGACGACAGGGTGGTCTTGCCGCTGCCGCCCTTGCCGACGAACGCAACCTTCACGAATGCCTCATTTCGGATATGAAAACCGTTACCAGTGTCGGGACATCCGAGTCTTGCGAAGGGCGGACGGCGAGGCAAGCGGAACGGCCGAAGAGGCGGTGAATCGGAGGCGGTGAATCGGCGCGGACGGCGAATCGGCGCCGGGCGTCAGCGTTCCCGCGGGGAGACGCTCCCCGCGCCGCCGGCGAGTGCCGGGTCGAAGCCGAACGGGAGCTCCAGGCGGTGCTCGGCCAGCAGGCGGGCGTCCATGAGCAGCTCGCGGGTGGGACGGTCCGCCGCGATGACGCCGCCGGAGAGGATCACCGAGCGCGGGCACAGCTCCGCCGCGTACGGAAGGTCGTGCGTGACCATCAGGACCGTCACGTCCAGGCTCAGCAGGATCTCCGCCAGCTCGCGGCGGCTCGCCGGGTCCAGGTTCGAGGACGGCTCGTCCAGCACGAGGATCTCCGGCTCCATCGCCAGGACGGTGGCGACGGCGACGCGGCGGCGCTGCCCGAAGCTGAGGTGCTGCGGCGGGCGGTCGGCGACATGGGCCATGCCGACCCTGTCCAGCGCGTCCGCGACCCGGCGGTCCAGTTCGGCGCCGCGCAGGCCGAGGTTGGCGGGGCCGAACGCCACGTCCTCGCGGACGGTCGGCATGAACAGCTGGTCGTCGGGGTCCTGGAAGACGATCCCGACGCGGCGCCGGATCTCCCTCAGCGCCCTCTTGTCCTTCGGGTCGACCGCGAGTCCGCCGACCGTGACATCGCCCAGACCGCCGTGCAGGATGCCGTTCAGATGCAGGACGAGCGTGGTCTTCCCGGCGCCGTTCGGCCCCAGCAGCGCGACCCGCTCGCCGCGCCCGATCGTCAGGTCGACGCCGAACAGGGCCTGCGTGCCGTCGGGGTAGGCGTACGCGAGGCCCCGCACGTCGAGCGAGGGAACGCCGGGCGACGAGGTCATGGGGCCATCCAAGCAGCCAGCGCGACCAGGGCGGCGGCCGAGGGCAGCGCGGCGGCGACCGTCCACTGGACGGCGGTCGCGCCGACGTCGTGCGTCACCGGCATCCGGCCGTCGTAGCCGCGGCTCACCATGGCCAGGTGAACGCGCTCCCCCCGCTCGTAGGAGCGCAGGAACAGCGCGCCGACCGACTTGGCGAGCACGCCCGTCGCGCGGATGTCGCGGGCCTCGAAGCCGCGGGACGCGCGCGCCACCCTCATCCGCCCCAGCTCCGCCGTGACGACGTCGCCGTACCGGAGCATGAACGTGGCGATCTGCGTGAGGAGCGACGGCATCCGCAGCCGCTCGATGCCGAGCAGCAGCAGCCGCGGCTCCGTGGTCGCGGCCAGCAGGATGGACGCGACCACGCCGAGCGTGCCCTTGGCGAGGATGTTCCAGGCGCCCCACAGCCCGCTCTCGCTCAGCCGCAGCCCCAGCACGGCGACCTTCTCGCCCTCGGCGACGAACGGCATGAGGAACGCGAACGCGACGAACGGCACCTCGATGACGATCCGCCGCGCGACCGTCCGGAAGGGGACCCGGGCGGCGGCGGTGACCGCCGCGAGCAGCAGCGCGTACACGCCGAACGCCCAGATCCGCTCGCGCGGCGTCGCGACGACCAGCAGCACGAACGCCAGGACGGCGACGAGCTTGCACTGCGGCGGCAGCCGGTGCACCGGCGACGAGCCCGGCAGGTAGAGCCGGTGCGCGTGCCCCGCGCCCATCAGCCCTTGCGCGCCGGCCCGGACGGCGCCTCCTCGCCCCGCCCGGCGTCCTGCCCCTGCTCCCGCTCCGGCTCCTGCTCCGGGCCGCGCCGCCGGACGGCCCAGAACAGCCCCCCGCCGGCGAGCAGGACGGCGCCGACTCCGATCACTCCGGACAGCCCGCCGGACAGCCGGGCGTTCTCGACGCCCTTCACCCCGTAGTCGCCGAAGGGGGAGTCCTTGAGCGAGTGGTCCTTCTCCTTGGCGCTGATGCCCTTGTCCTCGGCGACCTTCTCCAGCCCGTCCGGGTCGCCCGAGGCGTAGTAGCTGACGATCCCGGCCAGGACGAGCGAGACGAGCAGGAACCCGGCGAAGAAGCGCTTGGTGTTCATGTGAGTTCCTCTCAGGCGCGGGACGGCTCGACCGGGCCGTCCGTCTTCCGCTCGGCGGCGGTGCGCAGCGTCAGCGGCTCCATCAGCCCGCGCGCCCCGTACACGAGGTCGGGCCGGACGGCGAGGACGCTCGACACGGTCACGGCGGTGATGAGCGCCTCGCCGATCCCGATCAGCACGTGCACGCCGACCATCGCGGTGGCGACCTTGCCGATCGACACGTCCGCCGTCCCGCCGAGGGCGTAGACCAGCGTGAACACGCCGGCCGCGGCGGGCACGGAGACGACGGCGGCCGCGAACGACGCCCCGGACACCGACGCCCGCGTCTTGGGCAGCACCCGCAGCAGCAGCCGGAACAGCCCGTACCCGACGACCACCGTGGTGAGCGCCATCGTGGTGATGTTCACGCCCAACGCGGTGAGGCCGCCGTCCGCGAACAGGAGCCCCTGCATGAGCAGGACGACCGACACGCACAGGACGCCCGTGTAGGGCCCGACGAGGATGGCCGCGAGCGTCCCGCCGAGCAGGTGCCCGCTCGTCCCGGACGCGACCGGGAAGTTGAGCATCTGCGCGGCGAAGACGAACGCGGCGGTCAGCCCGGCGAGCGGGGCGGTGCGGTCGTCCAGCTCCCGCCGGGCCCCGCGCAGCGCGACCCCGACCCCGGCCACCGCGACCGCGCCGGCCGCGATGGACACCGGGGCGTCGATGAATCCGTCCGGTACGTGCACGTCACACCGTCCTAGCTGTCGCGAGCGATAAGGCAAGTTTGACGGCACATACCTAGTAGTTGCAACATGCTCGCAATAGCAACCCACATGTGACTCGCGGGCGACTTGCGGAGCGCCGGGCTCAGTCGAAGATCGGGTCCCGGGTCCGGGTGCGCTTCAGCTCGAAGAAACCGTCCGTGCTCGCGACGGCGACGACGCCGTCCCAGAGCTTGACCGCGGCCTCGCCGCGCGGGATCGGGGAGACGACCGGGCCGAAGAAGGCGCTGCCCTCGACCTCGATGACCGGGGTCCCGACCTCCTGGCCGACGCGGTCGATGCCGTTTTTGTGGGACGCCCGCACCGCCTCGTCGTAGGAGGTGGAGTCGGCGGCGTCCGCGAGCGCCGGGTCGAGGCCGGCGGCGGTCAGCGCCTCCTCGAAGTACGCGCGGTCGAACTTCGCCTTGTCGTGATGGCGGCGCGTGCCGAGCTCGGTGTAGAGCCGCCCGAGCACCTCCGAGCCGTACTTCTGCTCGGCGGCGATGCAGACGCGCACCGGACCCCACGCCTCGGCGAGCCCCTTGCGGTACTCCTCCGGGACGTCCTTGTCCTCGTTGAGGACGGCCAGGCTCATGACATGCCACCGAACCTGGATCGGACGCTGCTTCTCCACTTCCAGGATCCAGCGGGACGTGATCCACGCCCACGGGCACAGGGGGTCGAACCAGAAGTCCACCGGCGTGGGTGCGTTCTCAGTCAACGTCGCCTCCAAGAGCGTGAAAGGGGTTGCCTTAGAGCGACAACCGGGACGTGCACGTCCCGATTCCCCAGGGCGCGGGCGGATCGAAGCCCATGCCTTAGGCCGTGGCGGACGGACCGGGACCCCGTCCGGTTGGTAGACATGACTTCAGCAAGCGAATAAGCCGACCGAGGAGTACATGTGGCAGGCAACCTCACGCGCGACGAGGCGCGGGAACGGGCCCGGCTGCTCACCGTCGAGTCCTACACGGTGGAGCTGGACCTCACGACCGGCGCGGAGCGGTTCGCGTCGACCACGGTGGTCAGGTTCGGCAGCGCGGAGGCGGGCGCGGACACGTTCATCGACCTGCACGGCGCCGTCGTGCGGGAGGTGACGCTGAACGGGAAGGCCCTCGACCCCTCGTCCTATGACGCGGAGAAGGGCCGTGTCCCCCTGCCCGGCGTGGCGGCCGAGAACGAGCTCCGGGTCGTGGCCGACTGCGAGTACTCGCGCTCGGGCGAGGGCCTGCACCGGTTCGTCGACCCGGTGGACGACGGCGTGTACCTCTACACGCAGTTCGAGACCGCGGACGCGCACCGCATGTTCACCTGCTTCGACCAGCCCGACCTGAAGGCCGCCTTCGAGCTGACCGTGAAGGCGCCGGAGGGCTGGGAGGTCGTCACCAACGAGCCGGCCGAGTCCGCCGAGGGCGGGACCTGGCACTTCCTGCCGACGCCGCAGATCTCCACCTACATCACCGCGCTCATCGCCGGGCCGTACCACGTCGTCCGGGACGAGTACCGCCGCGAGGACGGCACGGTCATCCCGCTCGGCGTGTACTGCCGGACGTCGCTGGCCGAGCACCTCGACGCCGACGCCATCGTGGACGTGACCCGCCAGGGCTTCGCCTACTTCGAGAGGGTCTTCGGCCGCCCCTACCCGTTCACCAAGTACGACCAGCTGTTCGTCCCCGAGTTCAACGCGGGCGCGATGGAGAACGCGGGCGCCGTGACGTTCCTGGAGGACTATGTCTTCCGGTCGCGGGTCACCGACGCGGCCTACGAGCGGCGCGCCGAGACGATCCTGCACGAGATGGCGCACATGTGGTTCGGCGACCTCGTCACCATGCGCTGGTGGGACGACCTGTGGCTGAACGAGTCGTTCGCCACGTACATGAGCGTCCTGTGCCAGGCCGAGGCCACCAAGTGGAAGGGCTCGTGGACGACGTTCGCGAACCTGGAGAAGGCGTGGGCGTACCGGCAGGACCAGCTGCCGTCCACGCACCCGATCGCGGCCGACATCCCCGACATCCGGGCGGTCGAGGTCAACTTCGACGGGATCACCTACGCCAAGGGCGCGTCCGTCCTGAAGCAGCTCGTCGCCTACGTCGGCCTCGACAACTTCCTGGAGGGCGTCCGGGGCTACTTCGACCGGCACGCGTGGGGCAACACCGTTCTGGCGGACCTGCTGGGCGCGCTCGAAGAGAGGTCCGGCCGCGACCTGGCGTCCTGGTCGAAGGAGTGGCTGGAGACGGCCGGCGTCAACACGATGCGGCCCGCGTACGAGGTCGACGGCGACGGGAACTTCACCTCGTTCGCCGTCCTGCAGGAGGCCAAGGCCGACTACCCGACGCTGCGGTCGCACCGACTCGCCATCGGCCTGTACGACCTGACGGCGGGCGGGCTCGTCCGACGCGAGCGCGTCGAGCTGGACGTCGTGGGCGCCCGCACGGAGGTCCCGCAGCTCGTCGGCCAGAAGCGGCCCGACCTCGTCCTCGTCAACGACGACGACCTCACCTACGCCAAGATCCGGCTCGACGAGCACTCCCAGAAGACGCTCATCGAGCACATCGGCGACATCAAGGACAGCCTGCCGCGCGCGCTGTGCTGGTCGGCGGCGTGGGACATGACGCGCGACGCCGAGATGGCCACCCGCGACTACGTCCGGCTGGTCGCCAAGGGCATCCGCGGCGTCACCGACATCTCGGTCACGCAGACGCTGCTGCGGCAGGCGCGCACCGCCGTCCAGCAGTACGCGGACCCGGCCTGGCGCAAGGAGGGCCTCGCCCTGCTCGCGGACACGCTGTCGGAGCTGGCGCGCGAGGCCGAGCCCGGCTCGGACCTCCAGCTCGCCTACACGCAGGCGTTCACCGCGTCGGCCGTGTCCGACGAGCACCTGTCGTTCGTCCAGGGCCTGCTGGACGGCTCGCAGGCGCTCGCCGGGCTCACCGTCGACACCGACCTGCGCTGGTCGCTGCTGCGCCGCCTCGTCGTCACCGGCCGGGCGGGCGAGGCCGAGATCGACGCCGAGCACGAGCGGGACCGCACCGCCGCCGGCGAGCGGCACGCCGCCGCCTGCAAGGCCGCGATCCCGACCGCCGGCGCCAAGGCGGCCGCGTGGGAGCGGATCGTGTCCGGCGACCTGCCGAACGCCGTCTACCGGTCGACGCTGGGCGGCTTCGTCGAACCCGACCAGGCCGACCTGCTGGTCCCCTACGTCGACCGGTACTTCGCCGAGGTGGGGCGCATCTGGAAGGAGTGGACGAGCGACATGTCGCAGACGTTCGCCGAGGTCGCCTACCCGTTCCTGGTGATCGAGCAGTCCACGGTCGACCGGACCGAGGCCTACATCGCCGAGCATGCGCCGCCGGCCGCGCTCGCCCGGCTGCTGTCGGAGGGCCGCGACGGCGTCGCCCGCGCGCTGCGCGCCCGCGCGAAGGACGCCGCGTCCTCCTGACGCCCTGTCCAGGAACCCCGTGACCGTGCGACGATCGCACGGTCACGGGAGGGACCGCCCCGGGGGACGGGCGAGCGAAGCTCGTCCCTTGAATGGCGGCGGGCGGGGGCTGGAGGACGGTTGCCGAGCGAAGCTCGTCCCTTGAATGGCGGCGGGCGGGGGCTGGAGGACGGTTGCCGAGCGAAGCTCGTCCCTTGAATGGCGGCGGGCGGGGGCTGGAGGACGGTTGCCGAGCGAAGCTCGTCCC
>NZ_JAXCEI010000014.1:0-87445 GCF_041463655.1 Actinomadura monticuli | reverse complement strand
TTGAATGGCGGCGGGCGGGGGCTGGAGGACGGTGGGATGGAGACGGCCGGCGACGTGCTCACGGCGCTCGCGCGGCGCTACGCGTTCGGCGACCTGGAGGCGCTGATCACGCAGGGCACGCTGGCGGCGGACGGCCGCTCGTCGGCGGTCGCGGCGCTGTGCGCGTTCGGGCAGCGCGTCCTGGACCTGGACGCCGAGGACTTCGGCATGCCCGAGACCGTCGGCGAGGTGCCGCGCGACCTGCTGGACCGGGCCCGCGCCAGCCGGATGCCGCAGACGGCGCGGGAGCGTCCGCGCGGCGCCCTCGCCAGCCTGCGTCCCGCGTACTCCCTCCTGCTGGAGGTCGTCGCGATCCGCTGGCACCGCCGCGACATGGCGGCGCTGGTCGCGGCCGTGCACATCGCGAGCGAGTACCTGCCGATGCTGGCGTGGGAGCCCGTCCTCGGCCACGCCGGCGACCCGGCCCTCATCGGCGCCTCGGTAAGCGGCGAGGGCAGCCGGTTCGGGGTGCCCGTCGAGCCGGGGTCGGCCCGGATGTGCGACCACACGCGCCCGGAGCGGTCCGCCTGCGAGCGGACGCTGCGCGTCGCGAAGGAGCCGGGGCCCGGGTGGCGCGCGTACCTCGACCGGCAGCACAGCCAGGTCGCGTCCGCCCTCGGCGACTGCGCCGCCCGCTGCCGGACGCCGTGCACGGTCATGGACCGCCTGGACGGCCCGGTCCGCGCCGACCTCACCGACCGGTGCAGGCTCGCCGCCGACTTCACCGACGGCGCCCTCGTCAAGCTGCGCCATGCCGCTCCGGTCGGCCACGGCTTCGGCGTCCCGTCGCCGGAGGAGGTCCAGACGGCGTGGACGCGGGCCCGCAAGTCGCTCTCCCGCAATCCGCTGGGCCACAAGGCACTGGCGGGCGCGTCCGGCGACCACTACCCGCTGCCCGGCCTGCCCGCGTTGTTCTCCGCGATCGCCGGCGCCGATCTCCGGCCCGACACGCTCCTGCGCGACGTCACCGAGCGCATCACCGCGACGCTCGCCTGACCGCGGAACCGCTCCGCCCGGGTCGGTGACCGTCGCGTCACTTGTGGACGGGTCGCTGCCCCAGGACGGCATGGCGGCCTACGACGTCCGGGAGGTCCTCCAGGAGGACGGGCCTGCCCTCGGAGTCGGCGAGGGGGACGCGCCAGTTGGGGTACTCGTCGACGGTGCCCGGCTGGTTCTGCGTGCGGCGTTCGCCGACGGCGTCCGCCAGGGAGATCCCGGTGAGGCGGGCGGGGGTGCGGTCCAGGAAGGCGTGGAGGGCGGCCACCACCGGCTCGTCGTAGGCGGTCGAGCCCTCGGCCAGCGCCTCCATGATCTCGGCGGGCGGGGCGGGCAGCAGGCCCTCGCCATGGAGGAGCGCCAGCCAGTCGGCCAGCTGGCGGCGGTGGTCGGCCTCCTCCTCGGCGCGGGGACGGGTCAGCAGGCCGAGGCGGTCGCGCAGGGCGATGTGGTCGCCGTGGACGAAGCCCGTGATCGGCGGCATGTCGTGGGTGCCGACCGTGGCCAGGGAGAGTTCGCGCCACTTCTCCGGCGGTTTGGGACGCCCCTCGCCGTCGCGCTCGAACCAGAGCAGCGACGTGCCGAGGACGCCCCGGTCGGCCAGCTCATCGCGGAGGTCGGGTTCGACAGTGCCGAGGTCCTCGCCGACGACGACGGCGCCGAACCGCTCGGCCTCCCAGGTGAGGCAGCCGAGCAGCGCCGCGCGGTCGCAGCGGACGTACGTGCCGTCGGCCGGAGACGCCCCTTCGGGCACCCACCAGAGGCGCGACACCTGCATGGCGTGGTCCAGGCGGACGCCGCCCGCGTGCCGGAGGACCGCGGCCGTCATCTCGCGGAACGGCCGGTAGCCGGCGGCGGCGAGCGCGTCGGGGCGCCACGGCCGCTGGCCCCAGTCCTGGCCGCGCTGGTTGAACTCGTCCGGGGGCGCGCCGACGCTCATCCCGGGCGCGTACAGGCCCTGGTGCGTCCAGGTGTCGGCGCTGCCGTGCGGCACCCCGACCGCCAGGTCGTGGACGATCCCGAGCGACATGCCGGCGTCGCGCGCCGCCCGCTGCGCCGCCGCGAGCTGGCCGTCCAGCCGCCACTGGAGCCACGCGTGGAACGCCGCGCGGGCCCGGCGCGGGGACTCCTCGACCGCGTCGGCGTCCCGGAGGCCGGGCGGCCAGCGCCGCCAGTCCGTCGTGCCCTGCTCCTCGCTGATCGCGCACCACAGGGCGTAGCGGCCGAGCGCCGCGCCCTCCCGGCGGCGGAACTCCTCGAAGTCCGGTTCGTCCCGGTCCGCTCGGAGCCGGTGCATCGCCTCGAACGCCGCCAGCTTCGCCGTCCACACCGCGTCCCGGTCGAGGAGGCCCTCCCGGGCGCGGAGCTCCGCCGCGACGGCGGCGAAACGCTCCCGGTCGGCGGCGGGGAGCGCCGCGAACTCCGGCATGTCCTCGATCCGCAGGTAGATCGGCGAGGGGAAGCGGCGGCTCATCGGCGAGTACGGCGAGGGCCCGACCGGCGGGACCGGCTCGGTCGCGTGCAGCGGGTTCACGAGCAGGAAGCCCGCCCCCGCCCCCCGGGCGCTCAACGCCGCGAGGTCGGCCAGGTCGCGCAGGTCGCCGAGGCCCCAGGACCCGCGGGAGCGCACCGAGTACAGCTGCGCCGTCAGCCCCCACGTCCGGGGCGGGGGACGCAGCGACGCGGGCGCCACCAGCAGCGGCACCCGGACCGGACGGCCGCCGTGCCGGACGTTCAGACGGTGCCAGCCGTCGGGCACGTCCGCTCGTCCGGACAGCGGCTCGGCGGGCCGTCCGGCGGCGCCGGGCGGTGCCAGCACCTCCTCCGCGCCGACCTCGATCTCCACCACGGCGCCCTCGCCCGGGTCGAGACGGGGGCGGAGCGCCGCGAGGACCCGGTCGGCGACCGGCCCGCTCCCCCGGCGGACGACCACGGCCGGCGGCAGGGCGCGCTCCCGCTCCCGCCGGCGCTCCAGCTCCGCCGCGGCGGCGGCCGGGGTCGAGGCGTCGACCCCGAGCGCCGCCAGGACGGCGACGAGCGTGTCCGGGGAGACCGCCGTCTCCCGGCCGCGCCAGTCGGTGTACCGCGTCGCGACCCCGTGCCGTCCCGCCAGCCTGATCAGTTCGTCGTCGCCCACGCCTGCACCATGCCCGGAACGGCCTGCGTCACGCCGTCCAGATCTCCGGCTTGCGCCCGATCCACGGGCGCGCCTCCTCCAGCTGCGCGGACAGCGAGATCAGCGTGCCCTCGCCGCCGAGGCGCCCCGCCAGCATGACCCCGATCGGCAGGCCGTCCCCGTTCCAGTACAGGGGGACGTTCACCGCGGGCTGCCCCGAGACGTTGTAGACCGCGCAGAACGGGGTGAACTGGGTCTGGCGCCAGAAGTTCTCCGCCGGCTCCTGCTCGTGGAAGTGGCCGACGGGGACGGGAGGCATCGCGAGCGTCGGATGCAGGATCGCGTCGAACTCGTCCATCACCGCGAACCCCGTGCGCAGCGCCCCTTGCAGCGCGGAGTGCGCCTGGAACAGCTGCGGCGCCGTGGTCGCCTCGCCCTGGGCGCGCAGCCAGCGGGTCAGCGGCTGCATCAGGTGCTCGCTCTCGTCCGGGACGGGCGTCATCGTCGCCATCACCCCCCAGAGCGTCGCGAAGTGCGGGAGCAGGTCGGCGCCGAGCACCTGCGGCAGTTCCACGACCTCGTGGCCCAGTTCCTCCAGCAGCGCGGAGGCGTCGTCGTAGGCGGCGACGCAGTCCGGGTGGACCTCGACGCCGGGCACGGGCGACTTCTTGCTGCGCGCGATGCGCAGCCGGCCCGGCGCCCGGTCGGCGTGGGCGAGGAACGGCCCGTGCGCCTCCGGCGCCCGGTACAGGTCACCGGGCATGTGGCCGGCCATCACGTCCAGCAGCAGGGCCGCGTCGCGGACGGTCCGGGCGATCGGCCCGTTCGTGGCCAGCCCGAACAGGTCGGGGACGATCGGGCCCGAGGAGACCCGGCCGCGGGTCGGCTTGATGCCGAACAGCCCGCACACGCTGCTCGGGATGCGGATCGAGCCGCCGCCGTCGCTGCCCTGCGCGACCGGCGCCAGCCCGGCCGCGACCGCGGCCGCCGCGCCGCCGCTGGAACCGCCCGCCGACCTGGTGAGGTCCCAGGGCGTCCGGGCCGGCGGCGCGACGTCACTCTCCGTGTAGCAGGGCAGCCCGAACTCGGGCGTCGTCGTCTTGCCCAGCAGCACAGACCCCGCTTGCGCCAGCTTGGTCACCACGTTGTCGTCCAGGAAGCCGGTCATCTCGGCGAAGACGGCCGAGCCGAAGGTCATCCGGACGCCGTTCACCATGTTCAGGTCCTTGATCGGGACCGGGACGCCGTGCAGCGGCGGCAGGTCCGCCGGGTCCGCCGCGTCCAGGACCGCCTTCTCGGCCCGCCGCGCCTCCTCGCGGGCCCGTTCGGCGGTCACCGTCACATAGGCGCCGACCTGCTCGTTCAGCCGCTCGATGCGGGCCAGATAGTGGTCGGCGAGCTCGACCGGAGATACTTCCCTGGTGCGCACCGCCGCGGCCATCCGGGTAGCGCTGAGGTCATGTGTTTGTGTCACGAATCGGAACGCTAGACGCCGTGTGCGCGGGCATCAAAGGGGGCAAGGACGATAAGTACGACGTAAGGAGAAGAGTATCGACCCACCCGTCCGTCGCGTAAGTTACTCACTGACCTGAGGGCGACAAAACTATTAACCCTGCATGACTAGTCGCCGACCGGCCGGATGATTACTCTGCGCACGGAGGATCATGCCCCCGATGGGAAAGGGATACGGAGCGTCACTTATGGCGATCATGGAGCGGGGCAACACGCAGGGCGCCAGGGGCCAGCCCCCGGCCGAGTCCGAGGACACGCGGCCGCAGGAAGGACGGTCGGAGGAGACGAGTGAGCACCATCACCAGGCTCCGCTGAAGGAGCGGCCCGAGGAGCGCACCGCCGCGGCGGTGCTCGACGACCCCCGGACCCGCCGCTGGGCGTGGCGGATCGGCGCGGCCGTCCTCGCCGGCGTCGCCGTCCTGGTCCTGTTCGGCTGGCGCCTCGGCGTCGCCGTCGCGGTCCTGGTGGTCGTCGGCGACCTCGTCCGGAGCTCGCGCAGGAGCTCGTCCGTCACCGCGTGGCAGAAGTCCTCGGCCGCCGAACGGCGCACCGAGAAGCAGCTGAAGTCCCTCCAGCGCAACGGGTACCTCGTGCTCCACGCACGGGCCGTGCCCCGCGACGACGAGGGCGTCAGCGACGGGCGGATCGACCATCTGGTGATCGGGCCGAGCGGCGTCTACGCCATCGACTCCGAGAAGTGGGACAAGCGTCTCCCCGTGCGCACCATGTCCCACCTCAAGCTCTTCCACGGCCCCTTCAACAAGAAGGACCGGCTGGACGAGGCGCGCTGGGAGGCCCAGATGGCCAGCAGCATCCTCGCCGAGCAGGTCGGCTTCGAGGTGCCGGTGCAGCCCTCCGTGGCGATCTACGGCCCGTCCATCCCGTGGAAGGTCATGCGGGTGCGGGACGTCGACGTCTACGCGGGCAACCGGGCCCGCGCCTACCTGCGGCGCCGTCCGAAGATCCTCACCGACGGCGACGTCCGGCGCATCTTCCAGGCGGCCGAGAAGGTCCTGCCGCCGAAGTACCCCGACTGAGGCCGAGGGCGGCCTGCTTCCCCGGGCCGCCCGCCCCGAAGAGGCCCACGAGGCCCCGGAGGGCTCAACGGCGAGCCCCGCCGGAACGGCGCCGTGCCGCGTGCCGGCGCCCCGCGCGCAGACGCCGCGTTGCCGGGATGCCCGCCCCCACCGGGACGGCCGCGTCCCGGCTTTCTCATGCCGTCCTCCCGGTTGGTAGCATCGAGGGTCACGGGCCGGCCCGCGCGCGACCTCCGCTGAGCCGGCGGCAGCGCCGCGATCCGCCGCTGCGGGCACCGCTCCCAGAACACACACGGCTCGGCACGTCACACGTTGGAGAGGTCTCATGCCACCGCTCAGGTCACGCACGGTCACCCACGGCAGGAACATGGCGGGCGCCCGCGCCCTCATGCGGGCCAGCGGGGTGGAACGCGAGGACTTCGGCAAGCCGATCGTCGCGGTGGCCAACAGCTTCACCCAGTTCGTGCCCGGCCACGTCCACCTGGACGAGGTCGGCAAGGTCGTCGCCGGCGCCGTCCGCGAGGCGGGCGGCGTGCCCCGCGAGTTCAACACCATCGCCGTGGACGACGGCATCGCGATGGGCCACGGCGGCATGCTGTACTCGCTGCCGTCCCGCGAGCTGATCGCCGACGCCGTCGAGTACATGGTCAACGCGCACTGCGCCGACGCCCTCGTCTGCGTCTCCAACTGCGACAAGATCACCCCGGGCATGCTGCTGGCCGCGCTGCGGCTCAACATCCCGACGGTCTTCGTGTCCGGCGGCCCGATGGAGGCCGGCAAGCCCGTCGAGGGCGTCATGGGCGGCAACAAGCTCGACCTGATCGACCCGATGATCGCCTCCGCGGACGAGTCCGTCGCCGACGCCAAGCTCGCCGAGATGGAGGAGAGCGCCTGCCCGACGTGCGGGTCCTGCTCCGGCATGTTCACCGCCAACTCGATGAACTGCCTCACCGAGGCGATCGGCCTCGCGCTGCCCGGCAACGGCACCGTCCTCGCCACCCACACCGCCCGCCGCGACCTCTACGAGAACGCCGGGCGCACCGTCGTCGAGATCGCCAAGCGCTACTACGACGGCGACGACGAATCCGTCCTGCCGCTGAACATCGCGACGTGGGACGCCTTCGAGAACGCGATGGTGCTCGACGTCGCCATGGGCGGCTCCACGAACACCATCCTGCACCTGCTCGCCGCCGCCACCGAGGCCGGCGTGAAGTTCGGCCTCGACGACATCGACGCCGTCTCCCGCCGCGTCCCCTGCATCTGCAAGCTGGCCCCCGCGCTCGCCACCTACCACGTCGAGGACTGCCACCGCGCCGGCGGCATCCCCGCCCTCCTCGGCGAACTGCACCGCGCCGGGCTGCTGAACTCCGGTGCGCACTCGATCCACAGCTCGTCCATCGCCGACTTCGTCGCGAAGTGGGACGTCCGGTCCCCCGACGTCCTGCCCGAGGCCGTCGAGCTGTTCCACGCGGCGCCCGGCGGCGTCCGCAGCACGTCCGCGTTCAGCCAGAGCAACCGCTGGAAGGACCTCGACCTCGACCGCGCCGGGGGCTGCATCCGCGACGCCGAGCACGCCTACACCGCCGACGGCGGCCTCGCCGTCCTGCGCGGCAACATCGCCCCCGACGGCGCGATCGTCAAGACCGCGGGCGTCGAGGAGGAGCTCTGGACGTTCACCGGCCCGGCCGTCGTGTTCGAGAGCCAGGACCAGGCGGTCGAGGGCATCCTCGCCGGCAAGGTGACGCCCGGCGACGTCGTCGTCATCCGCTACGAGGGCCCGCGGGGCGGCCCCGGCATGCAGGAGATGCTGTACCCGACGAGCTTCCTGAAGGGCCGCGGGCTCGGCAAGGCGTGCGCGCTGATCACCGACGGCCGGTTCTCCGGCGGGACGTCGGGCCTGTCCATCGGGCACGCCTCCCCGGAGGCGGCGGGCGGCGGCGTCATCGCCCTCGTCGAGGACGGCGACCGCATCGTGATCGACATCCCGAACCGCGTCCTCGAACTGGACGTCCCGGCCGACGAGCTGGAGATCCGCCGCGAGAAGCTGCTCGCCGACCTCGGCGGCTACCGCCCCCGCGACCGGCACCGCCCGGTCAGCGCCGCGCTCCGCGCCTACGCGGCGATGGCGACGTCGGCGTCCACCGGCGCGGCCCGCGACGTCTCCCAGCTCGACCGCCTCAACGGGTGACCTGCGGCATTACCCGTCAGGTAATCGCCGCCGTTCCCCACCGAGGGCAGAGTGGTGGGTGTCGGGCGAACCGCCCGGCCCCACCGCCGAAGGAGTCCGCGATGACCGCCTATGCCCTCGCCCACCTGCACCCGCAGCCGCCGCTGCACGACGACGTCTTCACCTACATCGAGCGCATCCAGGACACCCTGGACCCGTTCGGCGGCCGCTTCCTCGTCCACGCGACCGACGCGGTGGTCATCGAGGGCCCGTTCGAGGGCGGCTACGTCCTGATCGAGTTCCCCGACATGGACAAGGCGCAAGCCTGGTACGACTCGGACGCCTACCAGGCGATCCTCCCGATGCGCACCGACAACATGGAGGGCACGGCCGTCCTGCTGCAGGGCGTCCCGCCGAACTACGACGCCGCCGCGACCGGCCGCGCCATGCGCGCCGCCCAGAACGCCTAGGAGCAGCAGCCCCCGCCGCAGCACCCGCCTCCGCCCGCCGCCTTCGGCGGAGGCGCCGCGTCGCGCGACGTCCCGGTGACGGCGACCGTCGACAGCAACTTCACGGTGTCGTCGTGCCCGTCCGGGCACGGCGCCGGATCGGACGCATTGATCATCGGCCGGGAGACCTCGAAGGTCGACCCGCACGCGCGGCAGCGATAGTCATAACGAGGCACCCCCCAAGAATACTTGGACGAGCCCACGTGCGTCGCGACGGGATTCCAGGAGCCCTGGGCCAACACGGGCAGGCATGCGGAGGGAGCGCCAGCGACCGCAGCGGGCATGCCCGCCGACGCAGGCGACCGCAGCGACGCCACACACGTCTAAAGGGGTACAAAGACCGAAACAGCGGCGTGAGGATCGCCTGCGTCGTGACGGGGGTTCCAGGGGGTCGCCCCCCTGGGAGATCACGCAGCGGGTTCGGTTACGTAGGCGGCCCATTGCGGGTCGCCGTCGTGGACGAGGCCGATGAGGCGCCAGTGGGCGCCGCGGGGGACGGCGGGGGTGATGCTGAGCGTCCAGCCCAGTTCGGAGAGGAGGCGGTCGGCCTTGCGGTGGTTGCAGGTCATGCAGGAGGCGACGCAGTTCTCCCAGGCGTGCTTGCCGCCGCGGCTGCGCGGGTGGACGTGGTCGATGGTCTCGGCGCGGCGCCCGCAGTAGACGCAGCGGAAGTTGTCGCGGCGCATGAGGGCGGCGCGGGTCAGCGGGACGCGGGTGCGGAACGGGATGCGGACGTAGCGGCGCAGCCGGATGACGGACGGCACCTCGACCGTCATCGTGGCCGAGTGCAGCACCGCACCCGAGGTGTCGTGGTGGACGATCTCGGCCTTCTCCCGGAGCACGAGGCAGACCGCCCGGCGCAGCGGCAGCGTGGTGAGCGGTTCGTACGTCGCGTTCAGGAGGAGGACCTGCCGCATCAGACGGCCCCCACCGGGTTCGGTTCGTTCGCCTCGGCGGGCGCGGTCGACCGCGCCTCGGACCGAGGCCCGATTATCGTCTCCGGTTCCTGCGCTCTCGCCATGAGGACCTCCCCAGGGGCGGACCGACCATCATCAGTGTGGCGTCTGACGAGGGCTGTCCGCTACCCCAATAATCCCCCTTCGGAGTCCGGATCGAACGCGACGGCGTGTCCGGGACGGGCCGGGGCGTCCGGGACGGGCAGCCCGGATGGCCCAATACAGTGCATTCATGACGCCGTATCCGCCCGCGCAGCGCCAGGACATCGTCGAGGACATTCACGGTCACCGGGTCGCCGATCCGTACCGGTGGCTGGAGGACGCCGACAGCGCCGAGACGAAGGGGTGGCTCGCCGCGCAGGACCGGCTCTTCCACGAGGCGGTGGACGCGCTGCCGGGACGGGACGGGCTGCGCGAGCGGCTGGGCGAGCTGCTCGGGGCCGGCAGCGTCGGCTCCCCCGTGTGGCGGGGCGGGCGGCGGTTCTTCACCCGGCGCGCCGCCGACCAGGAGCATCCCGTCCTGTACACGGCGGGCCCGGACGGCGCCGAGCGCGTCCTCGTGGACCCGATGGCCATCGACCCGGGCGGGACGACCACGCTCGACGGGTGGCAGCCGGACAAGGAGGGGCGCCGCCTCGCCTACAAGGTCTCGACGGGCGGGGACGAGGAGTCCCTGCTGTACGTCATGGACGTCGCGACCGGCGAGCGGGTCGAGGGGCCGATCGACCGGGCGCGCTACTCCGCGGTCGCCTGGCTGCCGGGCGGGGAGGCGTACTACTACGCGCGCCGGCTGCCCGCGCGGGACGTCCCGGAGGGCGAGGAGCAGTACCACCGGCGCGTCTACCTGCACCGCGTCGGCACCGAGCCCGACACCGACGACGTGCTGATCTTCGGCGAGGGGATGGACAAGACCAACTACTACGGGGTCGGGGTCAGCCGGGACGGGCGCTGGCTGACGGTGTCGTCCTCGCAGGGCACGGCGCCGCGCAACGACCTGTGGATCGCGGACCTGTCGGCGTGCCCGGCCGAGGCGCCCGAGCTGCGCGCCGTGCAGGAGGGCGTCGACGCGGGCACCGGCCTGCACGTGGGGCGCGACGGCCGCGCCTACATCTTCACCGACCGGGACGCGCCCCGCTCCCGCCTGTGCGTCGCCGACCCGTCCGACCTGTCGTACGGGGCTTGGCGCGACCTCGTCCCGGAGGACCCGGAGGCCGTCCTCACCGACTTCGCCATCCTGGACGACCTGGACCGGCCCGTCCTGCTGGCCGGGTGGACGCGGCACGCGATCAGCGAGATCACCGTCCACGACCTGGAGACGGGCGAACGCGTCGGGACGGTCCCGACGCCGGGCCTCGGCTCGATCGGCGGGATCATCGAGCGGCCCGAGGGCGGGCACGAGGCATGGTTCGGCTACACCGACAACGTCACGCCGTCCTCCGTCATGCGCTACGACGCGCGCACCGGCGAGACGTCGCTGTGGGCGTCCGCGCCGGGCACGGTCGCGGTCCCCGAGATCGAGACGCGGCAGGTCGTCTACACCTCGCGGGACGGGACGGAGGTGCGGATGCTGGTCGCGTCCCGTCCGGACCTCTCCGGCCCGCGGCCCACGATCCTGTACGGGTACGGCGGCTTCAACATCTCGCTGACGCCGTCCTATTCGGCGAGCATCCTGGCCTGGGTGGAGGCGGGCGGCGTCTACGCGATCGCGAACCTGCGCGGCGGGTCCGAGGAGGGCGAGGAGTGGCACCGCGCGGGGATGCGGGAACGCAAGCAGAACGTGTTCGACGACTTCCACGCCGCCGCCGAGAAGCTGATCGCGGACGGCCTGACGACGCCCGCGCAGCTCGCGATCTCCGGCGGCTCCAACGGCGGCCTGCTCGTCGGCGCGGCCCTCACGCAGCGCCCCGACCTGTACCGGGCGGTGGTGTGCTCGGCGCCGCTCCTCGACATGGTGCGCTATGAGAGATTCGGCCTGGGCCAGACCTGGAACGACGAGTACGGGACGGCGGACGACCCGGAGGAGTTCGGCTGGCTGATCGGCTACTCCCCGTACCACCACGTCCACGAGGGCACCGCGTACCCGGCCGTGCTGTTCACGACGTTCGGCAGCGACACCCGCGTCGATCCGCTGCACGCGCGCAAGCTGTGCGCGGCCCTGCAGCACGCGACCGCGTCCGATGCCCCGATCCTGCTGCGGAACGAGGCGGAGGTCGGCCACGCGGCCCGCTCGGTGAGCCGCTCGGCCGATCTGATGACCGACACCCTCACGTTCATGGCCGCGCAGACCGGGCTGGCCTTCTCCCCCGACGAATTGACTCGTGGTCTAATAGCGGGATGAGCGTCACGGTGCAGACCAGCATGGAACGGGTCCTCGACCTGCTCAGCGACCCGCCCGAGGCACCGGACCTGTCGGCCGGCTACCTCGACCTGCTCGGGCCGCCGGCGAAGCCGTCCCTCGCCCAGTCCGTCATGGAGTCGACCTTCCTGCCGCGGATCTACGAGAAGGTCTGGCGCCCCATCGGCTTCAATATGGCCAAGGGCTGGCCCTTCGGCCCGGACACCGCCGCCGAGCACGCGCTGGCCCGCGAGTGGCTCGGCCTCGCCGGCCGTCCGCCCGCGACGGTGCTGGACGTGGCATGCGGCCCCGGCAACGTCACCCGCGCCCTCGCCGAGGGCGTCTCCAGCGGCGGCCTGGTCGTCGGCCTGGACGCGTCCGAGACCATGCTCGCCCAGGCCGTGGACGCCCCCGCGGAGGGCACCGCCTACGTCCGCGGCGACGCCGTCCACCTGCCCTTCCGCGACGGCGTGTTCGACGCCGTCTGCTGCTTCGGCGCCCTCTACCTCTTCGACGACCCGTGGACGGCCCTGGACGGCATGGCCCGCGTCCTCAAGCCCGGCGGGCGCCTGATCATCCTGACGTCCCGGCGCCCGAGCCCGCTGCCCGGCGCCCGGCTCGCCGGCGAACTGCTCCGCCGCACCACCGGCTTCACCGTCTTCGGCGACCGCGAGGTCACCCGGGCCCTCGACGCCCGCGGCCTCACCGGCGTCCGCCACCGCCGTTACCCGCTGATGCAGCTGGTCGGAGCCCGGAAACCCTGACCGCCGGTCCGCACCGCACAGGCGCCCTTGCCGCCGGGCGTCCGGGGGTACTCCTGGTGGGGACGGTCTCGTCCAGCGCGGAGGTGAGGGCCGCGGGCCGGCGGCGCCGCGGCCTTGACGCGTGCCGAGGGTCAGTGGAGGGGTTTCTCCAGGTAGATGTTGACGATGCCGCCGATCCGTTCGCGGCGTGTCTCCCGCCAGCCGAATCTGCGGTAGAGGGCCAGGGCCGGGCCCTGGAGCTCGGTGGTGTCGGCGCGGAGGATGCGGTAGCCGAACTCGGCGGCGCGCTCCTCCAGGGCGCGGACGACGGCGGCTCCGTAGCCGCGGCGCTGGACGGCCGGCAGGACCCGCAGCCGGACCATCTCGACGGCGTCCAGGTTCGGGGCCCCGGGGGCGTAGCCGCCGAACGCGCGGGCGTGGCCGCCGGGGATGAGGTCGGCGCGGCGCAGGCCGCCCATCGCGACGATGCGGCCCTCGCGCTCACCGACGAGGAACTCGCCGTCGTTGCGGAGATAGATGTCCTCCATCCGGAAGAGGTCGTGGTCGTAGTAGACGCCGTCGCCGGGCCGCAGGCCGACCTGGGCGAGGCCCTCGCGGTGCAGGGCGAGGACGGTGCCGTGGTCGGCGGCGTGGTAGCGGCGGATCCGCAGGTCTTCGAAACTCCACACGGGGGGCTCGTCCTGAAGCCGGACGAGGTGGCCCTGCGAGAAGGTGCCGCCCATGCCTGGTCAGACCTGCTCGGCCGGGGGGACGGTGACGGGGCTCTTGACCGAGGGGCCGGCGAGCGCCTCGTAGAAGTCCTTCAGGGCGGCGATCTCGCCGTGCTTGGACGACACCGCCGCGCCGATCTGGCGGGCGCGGTGCACGAGGATGTCGGACCGGTGGTCGGGCGGCAGGTCGAGGATGGCCTCCCGGCCGGCCGTCAGCGCGGCGTCGGGGTGGCCCGCGTGCAGCTTGCACATCGCGCGGTCGAGGCGCACCAGGGTCAGGTCGACGCGGTCGGTCGGCGCGTAGAGGGTCAGGGCGTGGCTGAGCACCTCGTCGCCGTGCTTGTGGTCGCCGAGGTTGGTGAACGTGTCGCCCTCGTAGAAGGCCATCTGCCGGTCGGTGAACCCGAACACCAGGTCGCCGGTGTCGGTCTTGGACAGCTGGTCGAAGACCGAGCGTCCCCGGACGAGGGCCCGGCGGGCGCTGGGGGCCGCGTCGCCCCGGCCGCGCATCGCGAGCATGCCGAGCGCCCGCGCCTCCACGGCGGGGGCCATCGCGGCGGCGACGCCGGGGGTCCGGCCGGCGAGGTCCTGGGCCTTGCGGGCCAGGTGCAGCGCCTCGCGCGGGTCGCCGTAGTACATCGGCACGAGGGACTCGCGGACGGTCACCCAGGCGCGCAGCTGCCGGTCGCCGGTCTCGTCGGCGGCGGTGCGCGCCGTCCGGAAGAACGAGCGGGCCAGCCGGTGGTCGCCGAGATTGATCATGATCAGCCCGGACAGCCCGGACAGCTGCGCCGCGATCCGGCACAGCCGCTCCTGCAGCTCGACCGGCTGCCGCTTGTCGCACATGCGCCGCACCTCGCTGAAGTCCAGCAGGACGTCGCAGAGCATCCGGAGCGACGGGGTCGCCTGGTACTGCCGGCCGTAGCCGTAGGTCGTCTCCTCCCACTGGTCGAGCATCGTCGGCGAGACCGTCGCGCCGACGAGCGTGTCGTCCATCTTGCGGCGCAGGTTGTCGACGGCCCCCAGGAACTGTCCGTCGAGCGCCACGCCCGCTCCGGCCAGAAGTTGCAGAAGGGTCCTACGAAGCACGATGTCCTCCTCTCCCACATCAATGTTCAGGGGGCCGTCGGCGCGGTCGGGGCCCCGTAAGTCGTTGACGGTTAACCAGGGACGTTCGTCGGCCCTGGGGACGATCGCCCCGACGAGCGCGTCGGAGACCGGTGCCGCGCGCCGTTCCGGGGCGCGCGGCTGGGGGACGCCGGAGGCGCCCGTTCGGGCCGCGTGGCCGCGGCCGCAGATGCAGGGACTCTGGTAGTCGAGAGCGTCGGGCTCCACCCGGTACACGGCGCAGAGGTAGTGCAGGTACTCGGGACCCGGCCGCTTGTACCCGCTCTCGTAGGCGGACAGCAGCGTCTCCCCGAGCCGGGGCGGCGGCTTGCCGTCCACCTCGTAGAGCGCCTTGACCTGGGCGACGATGTCGGACAGCGCGACACCGTGGGCGAGGCGGTGCGCCTTGACCCGGCTGGTGCCGAACAACGGCCCGCACTGCTCATGGATCTCCTGCGCGATCTGGACCGGGCCGTGACCTCGGGCCAGAGCGTGCGCGCGGATCCGGCGAGCCACGTCCGTCTCTTTCCGAGGGGGATCCGACATCGACTCCGGCCTCCTCACCGTCGGGCCGGGACGCCGCTCCCCGGGGGGAGGGCGATCGTCCCTGCCGCGGCGACCGGTCGCTTGATGGCCACGAGAGATAATCTCTCGCGCACGCAGCGTAACCTCCGCCACGTGGGCCGCCAAGCGGTTTCGGGGAAGACGCGGCCCGCGGGAGGCATCCCGTCCACCACGGGTAGAGATTCTTCCTCCGGAAACGGAACCCCTTCCCCTGAGGTGGGGTAATCCGGTACTTCGCGGGACGGGCGGTGTCTTGACTCGCCAGTGTGAGAGTTGCAATTCTCGCCCTTAGTGACCGGACGGATCCAGAGTGTCGATCATCTGGCCGGTCCGGTCGATGCCCGGTGCTCGCCCATGGAGGGGGTGTCAGGTGGTCAGCGACAGACGCGTCGGCTACCTCGAGGAGCTGGAGCACGAACTCGACACGCAGGGGCTCGTCGCCCGCGTCGTCCGGACCCGTTCGGGGCCGGCCTTCCTGCGCGTCGTGAACCCGGAGGCCGCGAGCCTCGCCGAGGACGTCACCTGCGCGCCCGCTCCCGAGACGAAGGAGCACTACTTCTGGTGGTCGTGGGGAGAGTGCATGCACCGGGTCGACGACGTGGGCGGCGCCGCCTTGAAGCTGGCGCACGTCCTGCAGCCGCTCCGCAGCGGGGTGGGCGGCGGCCCCTGAGACGCATCTCACCCGGCCGGGAATCCGACCCGCTCCCTCTCCCCCGGCGGTGACCACCCGCCCCCCAGACCGAACGTGTCCCGCGGGCCGTGGCCGGAACGGCGCGGCAGCCGCGGACCCGCGGGGCACGTTCGCCAGAACAGACCCTCCCCGGCCTGGTCGAGGCACTTCGTCCCCGTCGGACGTACCGGTCGGAGCCGTCCCCTACGATCGGGTCGTACCCGCTTCGGGTCCACCTTGAGGTGCCGAGACGCCACAATGGCCGGGGAGGGTCTGCACCATGTCATTCGCCGCGTCGTCATTCGCCGCGTCGCTCGTCTCGTCCGTCACCGCGCCGTCCGGCATCCCGCCGTCGTCGACCGTGTCGCTGGCGGCCGAGCGGCTGCTGCCCTGGGGCGGCAAGGGCTCTCCGGAGACGGCCTGCGGCGACCCGGAGCCGACCACGGCGTGCCGCCTGGTCTGGAACGTCTCGCACAACACCGGCTTCACCAAGTTCTTCGCGACGTGGCTGGACCGGCCGCTCACCACCCTGCTGCTGATCATCCTCACCTTCGTGATCGCGCTGATCGTGAAGAACATCGCGCACCGGATGATCACCAAGGTCACGCTGCGGATGGCCGAGGGGACGATGTCGGAGCGGGCCCGCGAGCGGGCCCGGACGATCTTCGAGGGCAGCCCCGCGCTGCTGAACAAGCGGCGCGCCCAGCGTGCGCAGACGCTCGGCTCGGTGCTGCGCTCCATCGCGTCTGTCCTGATCATGGGGACGGCGCTGTTCAGCATCCTCGGTTCGCTCGGCCTCAACCTCGCGCCCATCCTGGCCAGCGCGAGCGTCATCGGCGTCGCGGTCGGCTTCGGCGCGCAGAACATCGTCAAGGACCTCCTCGCCGGGCTGTTCATGCTCCTGGAGGACCAGTACGGCGTCGGCGACGTCATCGACGTCGGCTCCGCGAAGGGGACGGTCGAGGCCGTCACGCTGCGCGTCACCCGGATGCGGGACGTCAACGGCGTCGTCTGGTACGTCCCCAACGGCGAGATCAAGAAGGTGGGGAACGAGTCGCAGAACTGGGGCCGGGCCGTCCTCGACATCCCCGTCGACATCCACGAGGACACCGAGAAGGTCAAGGAGATCCTGCAGACCACCGCCGACGAGATGGCCGCGGACGAGTCCTGGAAGGCCGTCATCCTGGAGGAGCCGTCGGTGTGGGGCGTGCAGGCCCTCGCGGGCGACGCCATCGTGATCCGGGTGGTGCTGAAGACCGCGCCGGGCAAGCAGGGCGACGTCGCCCGCGAGCTGCGCGAACGGGTCAAGCGGTCGTTCGACAGGGCGGGCGTCACGGTGGCCACTCCCGCGCCTTAGGCGATCAAGGTGAGGAACGGGACGCGTCTCACATATGGTGGGGAGCGCTATGGCTGAACAGGTGACTTTCTACGAGGCGGTCGGCGGTGAGGAGACCTTCCATCGGCTGGTGCACCGCTTCTACGAGGGTGTCGCGGACGATCCCGGCCTGCGTGCCCTCTACCCGGAGGAGGATCTCGGCCCCGCCGAGGAGCGGCTGCGGCTGTTCCTGATCCAGTACTGGGGCGGCCCGAACACCTACAGCCAGCGGCGCGGCCATCCGCGGCTGCGGATGCGGCACGTGCCGTTCGTCATCGACGAGGCGCAGCGGGACGCCTGGCTGCGGCACATGCGGGTCGCGGTCGAGGAGCTGGAGCTGCCCGAGCCGCTGGAGAAGCAGCTCTGGGACTACTTCACGATGGCGGCGCGCAGCCTGGTGAACGCCCCCTCGTAATCGCACCCGCGCAATCGGCCCGTACATGGGCGCCGCACGTGACCGGTGCGGTGTAACCGGGTAGATCGCCGTGTATGACGCGAATCCCGTGGTGGCGCGACGCCGTCGTGTACGAGGTCTACGTCCGCAGCTTCGCCGACTCCGACGGGGACGGTGAGGGCGACCTCCAGGGGATCCGCTCCCGGCTCGGCCATCTGCGCGACCTCGGCGTGGACGCGCTGTGGCTGACGCCGTTCTACACGTCCCCGCTGGCCGACGGCGGCTACGACGTGGCCGACTACCGCGACGTGGACCCCAGGTTCGGGACGCTCGACGACTTCGACGCCCTCGTCGCGGACGTGCACGCGCACGGGTTGCGGCTGATCGTCGACATCGTCCCGAACCACTCGTCCGACCGGCACCGCTGGTTCCAGGAGGCGCTGGCCGCGCCGCCCGGATCGCCTGCGCGGTCCCGCTACATCTTCCGTCCCGGAAAGCCGGGGGAACGTCCAGGCGAGGAGCGTCCCCCGAACGACTGGCCGTCCGCGTTCGGCGGCCCGGCGTGGACGCGGGTGGACGACGGCGAGTGGTACCTGCACCTGTACGCGCGCGAGCAGCCCGACTTCAACTGGCGCAACCCGGAGGTCCGGCAGGAGTTCGAGGAGATCCTGCGTTTCTGGCTCGACCGGGGCGTGGACGGCTTCCGCATCGACGTCGCCGCCGGCCTGTTCAAGGACGAGTCGTTCGGCGACCTCGGCGGGCGGGACCGGCGCGTCCCGAACGGCCCGATCTACAGCCGTCCGGAGGTCCACGAGGTGTACCGCAGATGGCGGCAGATATTGGACGCCTACGACGGCGAACGCATGGCCATAGGCGAGGTGTGGACGGACGGTCCCGAAGACCTCGCGCTCTATCTCCGTCCAGACGAGCTGCACCAGGTGTTCCAGTTCGACCTGCAACTGGCTCCGTGGTCGGCGACGAAGTTCCGTGACGTGATCGTCGCCGCGTTGAAGGCCGTCGCGCCTACCGGCTCCGCCCCCACATGGGTGCTGTCCAGCCACGACTCCATCCGCCATCTCACCCGCTATGAGCGTCCTGAGAGCGTCCCGGGGATGGAGTACGCCAGGGCCAAGGCGGCCCTGCTGCTGCTCTTGGCGCTCCCCGGGTCGGCGTACCTGTACCAGGGTGAGGAACTCGGCCTGCCCGAGGTGACCGACCTCCCGGACGAGGCCCGGCAGGACCCCATCTTCGAGCGCACGCACGGGGAGCTCGCCGGACGGGACGGCTGCCGCGTCCCGCTGCCCTGGTCGGGCGACGCCGAACCGTACGGGTTCTCGCCCGGCGGCGTCCGGCCGTGGCTGCCGATGCCGCGGCGGTGGGCGTCCCTGACCGTGGAGGCGCAGGCGTCCGACCCGTCCTCGATGCTGTCGTGGTACCGCGAGGCGCTGGCGGCGCGCCGCCGCCTGGCGGCCGGGCTGCCGGAGGACGTGGAGTGGCTCGACTCCCCCGACACGGTCCTCGTCTTCCGGCGCGGCACGCTCACGTGCGCGCTCAACTGCGGCGAGAACCCCGTCCGCCTCCCGGCGGGCACCCCGCTGCTGACCAGCACCCCGCTCTACGGCGACCTGCTCCCGGGCAACTCGGCCGCCTGGCTCCGGTCACCCGAGTAGCCGCGGCGGGTCGGCCGAGCACGGTGGGACGGCGAGCACGGTGGGACGGCGAGCGCGGTGTGCCGGGCTGTGCCAGGGGTCAAGGCACAGCCCGGCACACCGCGGGCCCTAGTGCAACGATGCTCCGGTTACAGCGGGGGACGCTGGAGCTGGAGCGGGTCGTCGGCGCGCGGGGCCGACGTGAAGGTCTGGACGCCGGCCTCGACGCCCGCCCAGCGCTTGACGTCCGCGATCGCCTCGGCCTGCTGGTCGGCGGGCAGCTTGGTGATGAGGCGGCCGCTGTGGTTCATGCCGGCCGCGACGTAGACGGCCGAGTCGCGGGCACCGCGGCCGAGCGTGAACGGCTCGGCGCCCCACGGGTCGTTGGCGCCGTACAGGAACAGCATGTGGTTCGAGTTGTGGCGCACCCAGCGGTCGATGTCGCGCATGGCGACGCCGCGGTCGAACCGCATCGGGATGTCGCGCGGGACGTAGGTGCGCGGCTGGTAGCTGCTCTCGTAGCGCAGCAGCGGCCGCAGGTGCTCGAACTCGGGCGACGGCCAGCCGAGCTGCGTGCCCGCCTGGTAGTAGTACGGGATGTAGGGCGCGAGGCCCTGGTCGCTGTAGAACGACAGCCCGGAGATGGTGTCGAGCGTGGTGTAGATCTCGTCGTCGGAGGCGTCCACCGCGGGCAGGGACGCGCAGTCGGACTGCAGGCTGTACTGCCAGAACGCCCACTCGTAGTCCATGACGGAGTTCTCGAACGCGCGGTCCTGCGTGCGCAGGATGTCGAAGGTGAGGCCCTGCTCGTCGGCCGCGGCCTTGAAGCGCTGGAGCATGGCCGGGCGGCGCTTGAGGAACTCGCGCGCGAGCGCCTTGACGTGGGCGCGGCATTCGGGGTCGTCGCCGACGGTCGTGAAGAACTCGTCGTAGGCGCGGTCGTCGTTGTTGTTCACGTCGTTGGGCGCGACGTACACGACGCTGCCGTCGACGTCGTTGGGGTAGAAGCGCTTGTGGTAAACGGCCGTCATGCCGCCCTTGCTGGCGCCCGTCGAGATCCACTTGCCCGTGTAGATGCCCTTGAGCGCGCGGATGAGCCGGTGCTCGTCGGTGGCGGCCTGCCAGATCGTGTCCTTCTTCCAGTCCGTCGGCTCGGGACGGGACGGGGTGAAGTAGCGGTACTCGACCGAGATCTGGTTGCCGTCGACCAGCGCCGTCGGCTCGGACGTGAACATCACCTCCGGCGTGTTGTAGCCGCTGGTGTAGAGCACCATGGGCTTGTCCGCCGCCTTGTGCTGCAGCATGACGCGCTGCTCGAACCACTGCCCCCGCGGGTTGCGGTGGTCGACGGGCTGCCGGTACTCCAGCCAGAACCAGCGGGAGCCGGAAATCGTCGAGGTCTTCTCCGTCACCCGCATTCCGGGAATGGCCTTGAGCTGGGCGAGAATGTCGCCCGCCTGGGCCGCGCCCGCCTGGGCGGCCCCGGCCCGCGTCGTGATCGCCGCCTGCGCCGCCGTGGCGCCCGCCCCGGTCATTCCGGCGGCGAGCAGTAGTGCCATCGCTCCTCGTGAGACGCGCCGCATTGTGCCCCTTTCGCGTGGGTTCTCCACATTCGCGTCGCGACAATAGAGGGAGAAGAGGGCCTAAAACGGATTGCTGTGTTGCTTGTTATCTATCCGTGACGGCCCGGTTGTCACCGGAAGGGGCCGGTGGACACCGCTCACACCGGCGGGTTCAGTGCCACTCCGTCGTCCCACGGGGCGAGGCGTTCGAAAAGGTGCTCGTCGTGCCAGCGTCCGTCCAGGTGAATGTGGCGGCGAGACGTCCCGACGAGCGTGAAACCGTTGTTCCGCAGGACGCGCTGGGACGCGTGGTTGTCGACCCGCGTGAACGCCTCGACGCGGTGCAGGCGCAGCGCGCCGAACGCCACGTCGAGCGACTGCCCGAGCGCCCGCGTGGCGACACCGCGGCCGGCGTGCGCGCGCGCCACCCAGTAGCCGACGAAGCAGCTCTGGAGGGGGCCGCGCAGGACGTTGTTGAGCGTGATGCGTCCGGCGACCTCGCCGTCGACCAGGATGACGCCCGGCCACATCTCCCCCGCCGCGTACGCCTCGGCAAGGTCGTGCAGGTTGTCGCGCTGGCCGTCGACGGTGAAGTACGACTCGTCCCGCTCCGGCTCCCAGGGACGCAGGTACGCGCGGTTCTCCTGGACCAGCGCGGCGAGTGCCTCCGCGTCCGCCGGCCGGGCGACGCGCAGCCGCACCGCGGGCTGCCGCCGGTCCAGCGCGGACGGCGCCCCGGCCAGCGCCGTCATGCGGCGGGCCGCAGGTAGCGCCCGATGAACTCGCGCTCCTCCGTGGAGAACCGCCGCAGCCGGTTCGCCTCCACGTCGAACGCGACGAGCGTCGAGGTCGCCTCCGCGTACACGTTCTCGTCGTCCCGCACCTCGTAGGCGAGCTTGAACGAGGCGGCGCGGGCCTCGGTCACCCAGGTCTCGACCCGGATCGGGTAGACGGTCGGCAGCAGCGGCAGCCGGTAGTCGATCTCGTGCCGGGAGATCACCATGCCGCGGACGGGCTTCTCGCCCTTGCGCACCGGGTCGCCGTGGAACATCTCCAGGCGCGCGTCCTCCAGGTAGCCGAGGAACTTGACGTTGTTCACGTGGCCCTGGGAGTCGATGTCGCCGAACCGGATGTTGAACTCGTAGACGTGGCGGTATTCGGCCGGAGGCGTCCGCTGCATGTCCTCGCCTGGGGGTTGGGGAACCGGGTCGGCCCGATGCTACCCGGCGCCGGTTCAGTCCCGGTCGAGGCAGGGTCGTTTCCGGTCGAAGGTCCATCCGGGGATCAGGTATCGCATGGCCGCCGCGTCGTCGCGATCGCCCAGCCCGTGCCGCGGCGAGCGGGATGTCCACCGCGTCGAGCCGGATCGTGTGGCCCAGCTCGCGCCAGTCGATCGCGATCATGTTGGTCCGGTGCGGAGGCCGGTCGCACGGCGGAACTTCGAGGTATCAGTCGTCGCGCGCGAAGGGGTCGGTCACCGTCCCCGACGGGACCGCGGCCGCCGCGCTCCTGAGCAGCGCGACGAACTCCGCCAGACACGTGATGCACCGCGCCGCATGCCGGCTCGACTCCCGGATCTGCTCGTCGCTGAGCACCTCGCCGGCCGGCGCGAGGTCGCGGACGTGGGTGCACCCCCCGGCGCGCGACGCCGGACGCGGGGCCCGCCCGCGGGCGAAACCGGCCAGCATCTCGTCGATCCGGTCGGCGGCCTCCGGATGGCCCGCCGCGTAGGCCTCCGCGTACGCCTGCGCGGCCTCGGTGACCAGGTGCAGCTCCTCCCGGCCGTAGGAGCCGGCGAGACGGTCGAGCGTCCGGCCGAGGCGGAGCGCGGCGTCCGCGTGGTCGTTGCCGGCGGCGACCCGGTACCAGCGGGCCGCCTCGGCCAGGTTCCCGTCCGCCTCGTGGCGGCACCCCAGCTCGTACGCGGCCCGGTCCAGTTCGAGGGACTCGACGAACGACGCGTGCCGGGCCCGCTCGATGTCGTCGTGCTCCCGCCGCCGGAACTCCTCCTCCAGCTCGCCGAGCCCGACGGCGAACTCCGCCTCGGACATGCCGGCGATGGCCGACGCCGCGGCGGCGAGGACGCCGTCCAGGCTCACGACGCCCGCTCTCCGCACGCCTCGGCCTCCACCTGCCGGACGAGCCCCGCGAGCCTGCGGCGCGCCCGTTCCACGTGGGTCGCGGCGACGGGCTCGCTCACGTCCAGGATCGCCGCGACGTCCGTCATCGGGAACTCCAGCAGGCAGCGCAGCGCGACGGCCTCCCGCTGGCGGCGCGGCAGGCCCTGGACCGCCGCCATCAGGCCCGTCCCGGCGTCGCCGTCGACCATCTCGTCCAGCGAGGTGCACTGCTCGCGTGCCTTCGCCTGCCAGCGCCGCAGCATCGTCGTCGCGACCCGGAACAGCCAGATGCCCGGCCGCTCGCAGGTGACCAGCTCGTCCCACCTGCCCCGCGCGGCGAGCATGCTCTCCCGCGCGACGTCCTCGACCCACCGCCCGTCGGCCGTCTGGGCCCGCAGGTACCCGGTGAGCCGCGGCATCCAGTGCCGGTAGAACGCGGGGAAGGACGTCAGCGTCTCCCTCTCGGCGCTCACCGCAGCGCCCGGCACACGAGAGACCACCAATAGCTCCTTGGAGATGCGGGAACAACGTTCACTCCAGTCTTACGCATATAAGCGCCACCAGAGCTCACATTCCCCAACATCGACCGCAAAGACCCGGCCGTCCTCATGATCGGCTTCGCGCAAATGACCAGCAGGTCACCATAGTCCGAGGTCAGCACCCCTAATCCGCCGAGTCAAGATCACAACAAAATTGGCAAACCAGGCCATCCGGGTCTTCTGCCGGACCAATCCGCCGCGCGTTCGGGCGCGTCCCCGGACGGACGCGGCGATGGATCTCTTCGCGCAGCCCGGCCGCAAGGGACCAGCGTCGCCCAGATCGAGCGCGGAGCCGACCTGACCCCGGCGCCGGCGTCATCTACCACCATTTCCGCAGCAAGGCGGCGACCCTGTCGGCCGACATCGAAACGGCGCCCCGGCGCCTGACCGCCGCCACCCGCGACAACGGTCGTCGCCCGGACGCGCCGCATGCGCCGCGGCCGTCAGGACAGCCGAACGGCCGCACAGGGCACCGGTGAGAGTGCCCGTGCGGCCGTTGTGCGTGAGCCGGGTCAGTCGCGGGTCAGCTTGCGGTGGGTCACGCGGTGGGGGCGGGCGGCGTCCGCGCCGAGGCGTTCGATCTTGTTCTTCTCGTAGTCGGCGAAGTTGCCCTCGAACCAGAACCAGTTCGAGCCCTCTTCCCACGCGAGGATGTGCGTGGCGATGCGGTCCAGGAACCAGCGGTCGTGCGAGGTGATCACGGCGCAGCCGGGGAATTCGAGGAGCGCGTTCTCCAGGCTGGACAGGGTCTCGGTGTCCAGGTCGTTGGTGGGCTCGTCCAGCAGGAGGACGTTGCCGCCCAGCTTGAGGGTCAGCGCCAGGTTGAGGCGGTTGCGCTCGCCGCCGGACAGGACGCCGGACGGCTTCTGCTGGTCGGGGCCCTTGAAACCGAACGCGGCGACGTAGGCGCGGGACGGCATCTCGACCTGGCCGACGTTGATGTGGTCGAGACCGTCCGAGACGACCTCCCACACGGTCTTCTTGGGGTGGATGCCGCCGCGGCCCTGGTCGACGTAGGACACCTTGACGGTCTCGCCGACCCGCAGTTCGCCCGCGTCCGGCTGCTCCTCACCGACGATCATCCGGAAGAGCGTGGTCTTGCCGACGCCGTTCGGGCCGATGACGCCGACGATGCCGTTCGGGGGGAGGTTGAACGACAGGTCGTCCATCAGGACGCGGTCGTCGAAGCCCTTCGTGAGCTTGTCGGCGACGATCACCGTGCTACCGAGGCGGGGACCCGGCGGGATCTGGATCTCCTCGAAGTCCAGCTTGCGGGTCTTCGCCGCCTCCGCGGCCATCTCCTCGTAGCGCTCCAGGCGGGCCTTGCTCTTGGTCTGCCGCGCCTTCGGGTTCGAGCGGACCCACTCCAGTTCGTCCTGGAGGCGCTTCTTGCGCTTGGCGTCCTTGTTGCCCTCGACCTTGAGACGCTCCGCCTTCTTCTCCAGGTAGACGGAGTAGTTGCCCTCGTACGGGTAGCAGCGGCCCCGGTCGAGCTCCAGGATCCACGTCGCGACGTTGTCGAGGAAGTACCGGTCGTGGGTGACGGCCAGCACGGTGCCCTCGTACTTGGCGAGGAACTGCTCCAGCCACTGGACGCTCTCCGCGTCCAGGTGGTTGGTGGGCTCGTCCAGCAGCAGGAGGTCGGGGGCTTCGAGCAGGAGCTTGCACAGCGCGACGCGCCGGCGCTCGCCACCCGACAGCTTCGTCACGTCGGCGTCGGGCGGGGGGCAGCGCAGCGCGTCCATCGCCTGCTCGAGCTGGCTGTCGAGGTCCCACGCGTTGCGGTGGTCGAGCTGCTCCTGAAGCTTGCCCATCTCCTCCATCAGCTCGTCGGAGTAGTCCGACGCCATCTTCTCGGCGATCTCGTTGAACCGGTCGACCATCGCCTTGGTCTCGGCGACGCCCTCCTGCACGTTCCCGAGGACGTCCTTCTCCTCGTTGAGCGGCGGCTCCTGCTGCAGCATGCCGACGGTGAAGCCCGGCATGAGGCGCGCGTCACCGTTGGACGGCTGCTCCAGACCGGCCATCATCCGCAGCAGCGTCGACTTACCGGTGCCGTTCGGCCCCAGGACGCCGATCTTCGCGCCCGGGAGGAAATGCAGGGTGACGTCGTCCAGGACGACCTTGTCGCCATGTGCCTTGCGCACACGCTGCATCGTGTAGATGTACTCGGCCATATCCTCAAGCCTAGAGGGTCCCGACCACCGCTTCGTCGCCCCGACGCCCGCCCGAGCCTGGACGCGCCCCACCACGGACCGGCCGACCCACCGCACACACCAGTTCGCCACACACACCAGCCCGGCGCCCGGTACACGCCAACCCAGCGCCCGACGCTCCCTGGATGTGCCGGACGCGTCGTCGGGCACCACCTCAGCGCACGGACCAACTCACCATCAACCCGGCGCACACACTGGCCCTGCACACACACCAACCCGGCGCACACATCGGCCCGGCACACGGACTGGGGCGGTGGTCGGTTCGGGGTGGTGGCCGGGGCCTGGGGCGGGGTGGCGGGTCAGGTGCCGCCGGACGTCCTTGGGCCCTCCAGTGCCGGGAGGCAGACTCGGTCGCGGCCGGACGACTTGGCGCGGTACAGGGCCAGGTCGGCCGCGGCCAGGAGCTCCAGGAGGTCTTGGCCGTGGGTGCGGAACAGGGCGACGCCGACGGAGACCGTGACCGTGACGGTGCCCTCCTCGGCGGGCACCGCGAGCCTGCGAACACGGCCGCGGAGGCGTTCGGCGACGCGGCACGCCTCCACGGTGTCGGCGCCCGGCAGGAGGACCACGAACTCCTCCCCGCCGAACCTGCCCACCACGTCGTAGTCGCGCAGCTGATGGCAGAGGGTGCTCGCAACCCCCACGAGGACCTGGTCGCCGATCAGGTGGCCGTGCGTGTCGTTGACGCGCTTGAAGTGGTCGAGGTCGATCAGGAGCAGGGCGACGGCGTCGTGGGTGCGCTGCGCTCTGGACAGCTCGGTGTCGGCTTCCCGCTGCCACGCCGCCGCGTTCAGCAGGCCCGTCTTGGCGTCCGTCCGCGCGGCGGCCTGCAACTGCTGGTGCATCAGGCTGCGCTGCAGCAGCATCACGGGGGGCAGCGCCAGGAGGAGCATGCCCAGCGACAGGGCGCTGG
Organism: Actinomadura monticuli; assembly: GCF_041463655.1. Lineage (NCBI taxonomy): Bacteria > Bacillati > Actinomycetota > Actinomycetes > Streptosporangiales > Thermomonosporaceae > Actinomadura > Actinomadura monticuli. The sequence continues at coordinate 61,195 of NZ_JAXCEI010000014.1, read as the reverse complement.
TGATCGCCACGAGCATGCCCACGCAGAGTTCCACGACGTCCAGCAGGAGGCTCTCGCGGGTCCACAGGACGTCCCGCCAGCGGCTCTCGGGGTTCGCCGCGTGCGCCGCGACCGCGACGATCGCCGCGTTCACCACCGTGAACAGCGCCGCGCATCCGGCGGCGGCCGGGATCCCCGGGTACGCGTCGACGACCCATTGCGGCGCCCCCTCCAGCGGCTCGGGCACCACCAGATGGAACAGCAGCGACGCGGAGGCGCCCGCGATCCCGAGTGCCGCGGCCACCACCGCCCGCCGGTAGACCAGGGTCCGGCGCACGCGGAACTGCAGCAGCGCCTGCACCGGCACCGGGATCAGCAGCGCGTACACCGGCGGCAGCAGCAGCGCGACCGGCAGCCACCAGGCCGACAGCAGGTCGCGCGCGACGCCCGCCGGCATACCGAGCCGCCGGGTCGCCTCGATGCACATCGCGCCGCACGCCAGCAGGGCCGCGAACGTCATCAGATCGTCGCCGCGGAACGGGGTGTTCAGCAGCCCCGCGACGGCGAGCCCCAGATGGAGGGCGACGACCACCGGCACGTAGACCACGAGCAAGGACGGACGCCCCAGCCGCGCCCGGCGCCCGGACCTGCCGACCAGCTCCCCACCACGGTCCTCGGCGGACGACTGCACTGCCGTCATCCTTCCCCCTTACACGCATCACGTTGTGTAACACGATAGTTGCAACGTGTGCGGAACGGGCGTGAAACAGGTACGTTCGGGAAGGCACATGCAGGTGACCGTTCCGGTCACCTGCATCGGAGCCCGCGGAATCGCGGTGCTCAGCACTTCCTGAGGGGGATATCACCATGCGCGGCATCTCCTGGATCTGACCGGGCCGCAAACCCCAACGGTGCGGGGGCGCCGACCAGCACCCGACCCGGCCATGCCCTCGCTCCCCTCCTCCGACGATCCCGTGCGGCCACCCGCCCTCCCCCGCGCCCCCACCGCGTCGTCTACCGGCGCCGTCGCAGCACCGCAGCACACGACGGAGACCCAGCACGACAAGGAAACCGCCCGCCCGCCGACCAGCCCCCCTCGCTCACCGTTGACCTCCGGCGTGAGAGCGTCTGTTCGCGGTCGAGGGGTGGTGGGCGGGGGTTGCTTCGCGTGGGAGGGGAGCGGATGGCTTGTGGTCAGGCGGCTTTGGGTTCTTCTTCCGTGGGGGGCGTCAGAGCCCACTGGTCGGCGGCTTCGCGGGCCAGTTGGCGGTCTTCTTCGGTCAGGGGGCCGCTGCGCTGGGCGGGGCGGAAGTCGATGGTGCCCCGGTTCAGGTCGGGGCCCACGGTGGTGGCCTCGACCTCGGCGGAGAAGCGCCACTGGTCGTCGCGTTCGTACTGGCGGATGCGGAGGCGGCCGGTGAGCAGGACGGGAGTGCCGCGCTGGAGTTCGGACGCGTTGACGTTCTCAGCGAGGTTGCGCCAGCAGTTGACGGTCACGTAGAGGGGGTCGTCGTCCTGCCACTGGCTGGTCTGGCGGTCGAAGCGGCGGGGCGTGCAGCCGACCCGCAGGGACAGGAAGGGGGTTCCGTTGGCGGTGACGGCGTAGCGGGGCTCCGCGGCTACCCAGCCGGTGATGGTCACGTGCGCCTCGTTCATGCGTGCCTCCGTTGCTCTCGGTTACGAGTCAACGGTGGCGCGGCGGCGGCACGCCCGGCGGGCTGTCGCGGAATTGTGGATAACTCAGCCCAGGGCCACGTCGACGTCCTGGCGGAAGCGGGCGTAGACGTCCAGGTCGTCCTCGATGGGCTCGATGACCTTCTCGAACGCGACGCGCTCGATGCCCTGCCGCATGTGGTGCTCCATCTTCTCGCCGTGTTTGGCGGACGACAGCGCGACCAGGTTGCGGCAGGCGGAGGCGGTGAGCCACCCCATGCCCAGGGTGCAGACGACCAGGACGGCCACGTAGGGGATGAGGCCCGCCTGGCCGATCAGGCCGCCCGGGTCGTCGCCGCCCGCGCCCAGCACGCCGTAGGCGACGAGGAAGCCGATCCACACGACGCTGAGAACGGCGACGAGGACGAGGAAGTACTGCCAGGTCTTGACCAGCCACCACCAGCGCGGCACCGCGTTGAAGGTGGGCAGGGCCTCCTTGAGGGACTCGCCGAGCGCCTCGGGGATCTCGGTGGCGTGGGAGCGGGCCGCCGTCCGGATGGAGCGTCCCCAGTGGGTCGGGAGTTCGGGGGTCAGGCCCTCGGTGACGCCCTGCAGCGCGTTGTCGACGTCGCCCTGCTGGGCGCCGATCGGTCCGGTGAAGGCGTTGCGGAGTTCCTCGCGCAGCTCGGTGAGGCGCATCCGGCGCAGCGGGTCGGAGCGCAGCCGGTTGACGATGGCGGTGACGGGCCAGCCGACGAAGTCGCAGGCGCGCAGCTCGTAGGCGCTCTCCATGGCCTCGGCGACGGCGGGCGCGCCGGCGGCGTCGGTCAGGGCCTGGATCAGCTCGGCGCGGTGGCCGTCGTCGACGGTGGTGGGCGGCTCGGCGTCGAAGCGGTAGGCGGTGAACCGCTCGGCGACGCGGTCGACGTCGGCGGACAGGCGCTCGGTGCGGGCGCGGCGGGCCGCGACGGTGTCGACGAGGACGTCGCGGAAGCCGTGCACGCCGTCCTCGGCGACGGCGGACGTGGTCACGATCCGCGGGTCGGCGAGGCCCTCGGCCTCCAGGAGGCGGCGCAGGTCGGCGACGCAGTCCTCGATCTCGTGGGGGGCGAGCCGGTCGACCTGGTTGAGGACGATGAGGGTGACGCCGGTGTGCCGGGCGAACGGGACGATGTAGTTGCGGTGCAGGGCGGCGTCGGCGTACTTCTGCGGGTCGACGACCCACACGAGCAGGTCGGCGATGGTGACGAACCGGTCGACCTCGGCGCGGTGGACGGCCTGGATGGAGTCGTGGTCGGGCAGGTCGATCAGGACGAGGCCCTGCATTCCGGCGTCGGCGCGCTCCAGGTCGAGGGCGCTGGCGCGGGCGTAGCGGTGCCGCTTGTCGACGTCGAGCCAGTCGAGCAGGGGCCCGGCGCCGTCCAGCCCCCAGACGCAGGAGTGGGCCTTGGACGTCATCGGGCGGCGCATCCCGGTGGGCGACAGTTCGAGCCCGCAGATGGCGTTGAACAGGGAGGACTTGCCGCTGCCGGTGCCGCCGGCGAGGGTGACGACGGTGTGGTCGCCCGACAGCCGCAGCCGCTGGCCGGCCCGGTCGAGCAGCGCCCCGGCGTCGTCCAGGACGGGCTGGTCGAGCCGTCCGAAGCCGGTCTGGACGAGGCGGTCGAGGGCGTTGAGCCGGTCGACCAGCGCGGGCGGGCCGGCGGGCGCGGCGGCGGGCGCGGGCTCGCCGAAGGCCGGGAACCCGCCGGTTCCCGTCGGCGAGTTGGCGGGGATGGCCGAGGTGGTCATCGGGCGACCTCGAGGTTGTAGGTGGCCTGGTAGAGCTGTACGGGGACGGTCTCGTCCGGGATGCCGGCCGAGTCGAGCACCTGCCCGAACCGGATGGCCTCCTCGTCGAACAGCATCCCGATGCGGCTGCGCAGGTCGGCGCGGGCCTTGGCGCCCATGCCGCGCAGCGACTCGGCGCCGAACAGCGCCTTCAGCAGCCGCTGCGGAACGGCGCTGGTGCCCCCCTCGACGGCGACGTCGGACGTGCCGTAGCCGAGCAGCCCGATCATCAGGACGAGGGAGACCGCCTCGGTGTCGAACGAGACCAGCTTCGCGACCGAGCGCTTGGTGACGCCCTCGGTGCGGATCAGCTCCTGGACGTGGTCCTGCCAGGAGCTGACGGCCCGGGTCACGCGGCGCGACAGCTCCGGGGAGACGTGCGCGAGGTCGGCGTCCGTGCCGGCGAGGACCTGGCGTCCGGCCGGGTGGGCGCGCCACCGCGCGATGACGTCCTCGGCGCCGTGCTCGGCGGACGCCATGATCAGCGATTCGAGCCCGCTGCGCAGCGCGGCCTTGAGCGCGCGGACGCGGGCGGGGCTGCGCCGGCCCGCGCGCCGGCCGGCGGCCCGGCCGCGCCGGGACCGCTGGACGTGCAGGGCCTTCAGCAGGTCGCCGGTGCCGGCGAAGTCCTGCCAGCGGGCGAGGACCTCGCCGCGCAGCAGCGAGCCGTTGCGGGTGGCCTCGTCCAGTTCGGCGAGGGCGGTGCCGTAGCCGGCCTCGACCTCGCGGGCCAGCTCGGTGCGCTGCTCGACCTGCGCCTCGACCTGCCGGGCGACCTCGGGGACGCGGGTGCGGAGGCTGTCCAGGACGGAGGCGAGGGTGTCGCTGATGACGATCTCGCGGTCCTCGGCGTCCTCGGCGACGCCGGTCAGCCATTCGCGGATGTACTCGACGGTCTCCTCGGGGAGCCGGCTGTTCTCGATGCGGGTCTCGGGGATGGTGAAGCGCTGCGCGTCGCCGACCTCGTGCTCGTCCAGCATCTCGCCGAAGTGCTCGACGACCTCCTCGCCGGCGCCGTCGGGGACGCGGGACAGGACGACGCCGATGGTGGCGCCGTTCTCCTTGGCGCGCTGGAGCATCTGCCACACCTGGGCGTCGGCGTACCGTGCGGCGGTGGTGACGCACAGCCAGAGGTCGGCGGCGGCCATCAGCTTGGTGGCGAACTCGTAGTGGTCTTCGAAGACGGAGTCGAAGTCGGGGCTGTCGAGGAGGGCGAGGCCGGGCGGGAGGACGTCGCTGCCGATGATGACCAGCTGGTCGCCGGCGATGGCGTCGGGCGCGGGGCCGCGGACCCGTCCCATGCCGGGCAGCATCGGCCCCTCCATGAACCACTCGGTGTGGTCGGGGTGGCAGACCAGGATGGGGCTGCTGGTGGTGGGGCGCAGCACGCCGGTGGCGCTCACCCGGGCCCCGACGAGCGTGTTGACCAGCGTGGACTTGCCGGCGCCCGTCGATCCGCCGAGCACCACGAGCAGGGGGGCGCCGGCGGCCTGGATGCGCGGGAGGACGTAGTCCTCCAGCTGGCCGCGCAGCTCGTCGCGGGCCTCGCGGGCCTCCTCGACGCCGGGGACGTCCAGCAGCAGGTCGAAGGCCCCGAGCTGCTCGCGCAGCGCGGTCAGCGCCCGGACCAGCTCGCCCTGCCGCACCGTGGCGCCGCTCGTCGCGCCGCCGGAGGAGCCGCCGGATGAGCCGCCGCGGGGGGCGCGCCGCCTGCCCGGCCTGGCCTTGCCGGACGAGGCACTCTTCTCGGGCGCGTCCTTCTCAGGCGTGCCCTTCTCAGGAGCGTCCTTCTCGGACACGTCGGGGGCGTCGGGGGTGTCCTTGTCAGGCACGGCGTCCCTCTCGGGCCTGGCCTTCTCGGGCATGGTGTCCTGGCCGGGCGCGGCGGAGTCATCGATCCCGCGCTCCCGGCCGGCGGCCTCGTCGTGGACCGCGCTTCGCTCTGCGGGGGGTGTCACGGATCCCGTCCCATGTCCGCTCGAATCATGTCGATCTCTCGTGCCACGTTGACCACGTCGCCGACGACCACGATCGCCGGGGGGCGGACCTCGCCGGCGGCCATCGCGCCGGCCACCGTGCCCAGCGTCGCCGTCAGCGCCCGCTGGCCGGGCAGAGTGCCGTCCTGTACCACGGCCACCGGCGTGTCGGACGACCGACCATAGCGCATGAGGGCCCCCGCGATGGGTTCCATCCGCTCCACCGCCATGAGCAGGACGATCGTGCCGTTCGCGCGGCCCAGCGCCGCCCAGTCGACGGTCGAGTCGGGGTGGCCCGGCGGGACGTGCGCGGAGACGACGTGGAACTCCTGCGAGACGCCGCGATGGGTGACCGGGATGCCCGCGGCGGACGGCACGGCGACCGCGCTGGTGATGCCGGGGACGACCGTGACCGGGACGCCGTGGCGGGCGCAGTACAGGGCCTCCTCGCCGCCGCGCCCGAAGACGAACGGGTCGCCGCCCTTGAGCCGGACGACGAAACGGCCCGCCTGCGCGTGCTCGACCAGGTAGGCGTTGATGCGGTCCTGGGTGACCGTCCGCCCGTAGGGGATCTTGGCGGCGTCGATCACCTCGACGTCGGCGGCCAGCTCGTCCAGCAGGCCACCGGGCGCGAGCCGGTCGGTGACGACGACGTCGGCCATGGCGAGCAGCTGCCGGCCGCGCACGGTGATCAGGCCGGGGTCGCCGGGCCCGCCGCCGACGAGCGCGACGCCGGCGGGCTTGCGCCGGGAGTGCCGGGATTCGAGGGCGCCGTCGCGGAGCCCCTCCACCACGGCGTCGCGAATGCCCGCGGCGCGGCGGGGGTCGCCGCCGAGCAGGACGCCGACGGTCGCGTCGCCCGCGTGCCCGCTGGCGGGCGTCCAGGCGGGGGACGACTCGGCGTCGTCGGCGCGGACGGACCAGATCCGCGCGGCGTCGGCCTCGGCGACCACGTCCCCGTTGACCGCGGCGTCGTCGGTGACGGCCTGGACGAGCCAGGCGCCCCGGCAGTCGCCGCGCTTGTAGGGCCGCTGGTGCCAGGTGATCCGGCCGCGGTCGGCGAGGCCCTCCAGCGTGGCCGTGACCGACGGCGAGACGAGGACCACCTCGGCTCCCGCGTCCAGCAGCGCGGGCACCCGGCGCTGGGCGACCCGGCCCCCGCCGACGACGAGGACGCGTCGCCCGCCGAGTCGCAGGCCTAGCAGGTACGGGGGCACGTGGGCGGTTCTCTCCGTGCGGATCGGTGGCGGACTGGACCTTGTGGACGTCGGTGACCGGCAGTGTCTTTGTGGAACAAAGGTACTCGGGATATGGAGTCCATGGAGAGGGGCTCCGGCCAGTCGATAGCCGAGCGGACTCAACCCGTGATCACGTTGTTACGGCCGTCCCGGGGCCGGTCCCGAGGCTGTCCGCTCCGGCTGCGCCGGGCTTCTCGCTAACGCCGGCCGAGTCGAACGTGGCGACCTCGTGCAGGACCCGCACCGCGCCCTGGACCAGCGGCAACGCCAGCAGCGCGCCGGTTCCCTCGCCGAGCCGGAGCTCCAGGTCGACGAGGGGGCGCAGGCCGAGGGCGGCGAGGGCGGCGGCGTGACCGGGCTCGGCCGAGCGGTGCCCGGCGACGCACCCGCCGAGGGCGTCCGGGCACAGCGCGGCGGCGGCCAGGGCGGCGGCGCCGGCGATGACTCCGTCGAGGACGACCGGGACGCGCAGCGCGGCGGCGCCGAGGACGAATCCGGCGATCGCGGCGTGCTCCAGCCCGCCGACCGCGGCGAGCACGTCCATCGGCTCCTTCTCCGCGCCCGCCGCGAGCCCGTGCCGGGCCAGGGCCGCGCGGACGACCTCGACCTTGCGCGCGTGGGTGGCGTCGTCGATGCCGGTGCCGCGGCCGGTGACCCGCTCCGGCGGCTGCCCGGTGAACGCGGCGATCAGCGCGGCGGACGCGGTGGTGTTGGCGATGCCCATGTCCCCGGTGATCAGGCACCGCGCGCCGTCCGCGACCAGCTCGCGCGCCACCTCGATGCCCGTCTCGACGGCGCGGCGGGCCTCGCCGGCGGTCATCGCGGGTCCGGCGGTCATGTCCGCGGTGCCGGGCGCGATCTTGCGGCGGAGCAGGCCGGGCGCGGCGTCCAGCTCGGCGGCGACGCCGATGTCGACCACGCTGACCCGGGCGCCGACCTGGGCGGCGAACGCGTTGACCACGGCGCCGCCGGCCAGGAAGTTGGCCACCATCTGCGCGGTGACCTCTTGCGGCCACGGGGTGACGCCCTGGGCGTGGACGCCGTGGTCGGCGGCGAACACCGCGACGGCGGCGGGCTCGGGCAGCGGCGGCGGGCACTGCCCGGCCAGCCCGGCGAGCCGGACCGACACCTCCTCCAGGACGCCGAGGGACCCGGGCGGCTTGGTGAGCCGGGCCTGGTGGTCGCGGGCGTCCCGCATGGCCGCGCCGTCCAGCGGGCGGATGGCGGCGATGGTCGCGTCGATCAGGTTCACGGCGTCCTTCCCGTTCCTCTCCATGGTCAGATACCGAGCTCGCGGAGCTCTTCCAGCAGCCGGTCGTTGGACGGACGGTCGCGCACGGCGATGCGCAGCCAGTCGGAGCCGAGCCCTGGGAACGTGTCGCCGCGCCTGACCGCGTAGCCGCGCTGCCTTAGCAGGGCCCTGATGCCGAGGGCGTCCGGCACGCACAGGCACAGGAAGGACGCCCGCGCTTCGGGCACGACGTAGAGGCCGCGTCCGCTCAGCTCCACGGCGAGCCGGTCGCGTTCGACGCCGAGTTCGACGGCCCATCCCTCGGCTTCCGCGACGGCCTCCGGGGCGGAGCAGGCTTCGACGGCGACGAGCGCGGGGGTGGACACCGCCCAGAGCGGCTGCGCTTCCGCGAGCCGTCCCACCAGGCGGGGGTCGGCCAGGATGTAGCCGGCGCGGAGCCCGGCGAGGCCCCACGTCTTGGTCAGGGACCGGATGACCACGATGCCCGCGGGCAGCCGGCTCGCGAGGGACTCCGGTTCGCCTGGGACGACGTCCATGAAGGCCTCGTCCACGACGACCGTCCGGCCGGGCCCGGCCAGGGCCGCGACGGCGTCGGCCGGATGCAGCACCGAGGTCGGATTGGTGGGGTTGCCGACCACGACGAGGTCGGCGTCCTCCGGGACGAGCGCGGGGTCGAGGGTGAAGTCCTTGCTGAGGATCACCCGCTCCACCTCGTGCCCGGCGGCCCGCAGCGCGGCCTCGGGCTCGGTGAACTGCGGGTGCACCACGACCGCCCGGCGCGGCGCGAGGACCCGCGCGAGCAGGACGAACGCCTCCGCGGCGCCGGCGGTCAGCAGCACCTCCCCAACGGACCGGCCGTGCCGCCGCGCGACCGCCCGGCGGGCCGGGCGCGGGTCGGGGTAGGCGGCGAGGTCGGCGACGGACGCCCGGATCCGCGCGGCGAGCCACTCCGGGGGCGTGCCCGTCCGGACGTTCACGGCGAAGTCGGCGAGCCCGCCGCCGACCTCGGCGTCCCCGTGGTGGCGCAGGTCGACGTTCATGGGCGGCCCGCCTCGGAGCGGCCCGCCTCGTACTGCTCGGCCTCGAAGTACAGGAGCGCGTTGACGGCCGCCGCCGCGACCGCGGACCCGCCCTTCTCCGAGACGTTGCTGAGCTGCGGGAGCCCGCTGGCGCGCAGCGCCTCCTTGGCCTCGCAGGCGCCGACGAACCCGACCGGCATGCCGACGACCAGCGCCGGGCTCACCCGGCGGTCGATGATCTCGAAGATCGCCTCGGGGGCGGAGCCGACGACCCAGACCGCGCCGGGCCCGACCTCGGAGTACGCCAGCCGGACGGCGGCGGCGGACCGGGTGATGCCGGCGGCGCGCGCCAGCCGGGCGGCGGCCGGGTCGGCGGCGTGGCAGACGGTGTCGCGGGCGGTGATCCCGGCCGCGACCATCCCCTCGTCGGTGACGATCGGCGCCCCGCCGCGCAGCGCGGCCCAGCCGTGCTTGAGGAAGTCCTCCCTGGTCACCAGGTCCACCGCGTACTCCAGGTCGGCGGTGGCGTGGATCACCCGCTCGGTGACGGCCCGCCACAGCGGCGGCATCGGCGACAGGTCGACGCGGGACCGCAGGATCTCGTACGACCGGACCTCGATCGGGTGGGGCTGACGGACGGTCAACTGGGCTCCTCAGTGCTCCGGATGCTTGCCTCCGGACGGGTTACCAGGGTTTCACGCCTTGCCGAGCGGTACGTCCGGACGGTGAGGTACGTCCGGATCGCCGGGCGGCGCGGGGATCGTCTCGACGGGGCGGTTCGTCCGGGACGGCCGCGGCACGGGGGGCCGGGCGTCCCGCTCCCCCCAGACGACGATCACCGGGTCTCCGGGCCGCTCCGGTGGGTTCAGCCGGGCCGCCTGGAGCTGGACGGCGTCGGGGGTGAAGCCCTGCTCATCCAGGATGTCCAGTATGGCCTGAGCGTCGGCGGGCGTCGCGACGGCGACGATGCGGGCCGGTTCGAGCGCGGCGCAGACCCGGACGGCCTCCGGCTCGCCCCGCCCGAGGAACACGGCGTCCGGCCTGGGCAGATGGCCCGCGGTGGACCGGACGTCCCCGGACGCCATCGCCACCTTGACCCCGTGCAGGCGCACGTTCTGCCTGATGCGCTCGCAGGCCGCGTAGTCGCGGTCGACGGCGACGACGGCGGCGCCGAAGCGCGCGCACTCGATGCCCACCGAGCCGTCGCCGGACTCCACGTCCCACACCATGTCGCCGATCCCGGGACCGAGCTTGGCCAGGACGAACGCCCGCACGTCCGGACGCGGGCCGGGCCCGTCGCCGAAGGCGTCCGCAGGCGGCGCCCATCCGCCCGAAGGCCGCACGGGCCCCGATATCCAGCTGGTTTCGCCCAGGGCGTGACGATTGTCGAGGACGAGCACCACAACAGGCTCGTTCCAGGGCCGAGTGGTCGCCTCCGCCGGACGGACGTAGACGACCCTCTCTTTGGGCCCGCCCAGGTCTTCGCAGACCACGAAGGAACGCGGGGTGACGGGGAACAGCGCGCGCGCCAGTTCCGCCGGACCGGCCCCGGGCCCGGTCAGCACGGCCACCTTCGCATGGGCGCGGCACGCGTTCACGGCCTGCCGCAGATGCCCGTCCCTGGCGGAGACGACGAGGGCGTCCTCCCAGGGCAGCCCCGCCTGAGCGAAAGCCCGCGCCACCAGCGGCGTAGCAGGGAACGCCTCTGGCGCGTGCCCCTGTTCGAGCAGTTCGCGCACGATGCCGAAGTAGCCCGGATCCCCGTTCACGACGAGCACGACGTCCTGCTCGGTGACATCGACCCCGTGCAGGGACTCTGCACAGTTCTCAGTGGCGACCTGGCGGACGCCTGGCGCCAACGGGAGGCCCTCCAGCAGCGCCGGCTCTCCCACGACCAGTGCGGCGCTTTCCAGGGCCGCGACGGCCGCCGCGGGGAGCGGCGAACCATCGCGGCCGACGACCGTCAGCATCGTCCTGCCCTGCCAATCGTCTAGCGAGCCATTCCGGCGAGCCGCCCGCCCGCCGGACCGGCCGGACCGCTCACCGGGCCATGCGGCCGTACATGCCGAGCATGCGCTCGGCGGCCGCGTCCAGCAGGACGACCTGGGCCGCGAGCGGGCGGCGCGGCGCGCCGGCGGCCGCCGCGGACCCGCCGGCCGCGGCTTCGGCGGCGAGGCGCTCCAGCTCGCCGGCCGTCCGGCGGCACAGCTCCCGCCCGCACGGGCCGAGCCTGCCCGCGGCCTCCCACAGCGCGTAGGCGTCCTGGACCGTCGCGGCCCGCGACACCTCCCCGGCGAGCGCGACCCCGCAGTCCATGTCGAGGGTGATCGACTCCAGCAGCCCCGCCCCGCCGCCCAGCACCGCGACCTGCTCGGCCATGCCCGCGACCAGCACGATCTGCGCGAGGCCGTCCTTGACCGCGCCCGCGACCACCTCGCGGACCGGCGCCGCGCCGAGCGGGACGAAGCACGCGTCCGGCAGCTCGGGCAGCATCCGGCGGGCGGCCTCGCGGGCGCCCTCCCCGTACATCACGAGCGTCTGGTCCGTTGCGGTCACTGGTACCGTCCCTCCTCGTCGCCGGCGACGAGCCTCGCGGAGGCGCCGCCCGGATGCGGGCGCGGCGCGCCGGGGACCGGCGGATCCGTCGCGATCCGGCTGAAGACGATCATGTCGCGGCTGATCCCGTCCGCGTCGCGCTCGGCGCCGCGCGCCACGCCCTCGCGCACGTAGCCGGCCTTCTCGGCGACCCGGATCGAGGCGCGGTTCGTGACCATCGCGCGGAGTTCCACCCGGAACAGCCCGCGATCGCGCAGCGCCCAGTCGGAGACCAGGCCGAGCGCCTCGGTGGCGTGGCCGCGCCCGCGCACGCCCGGCCGCATCCCATAACCGACCTCGGACGTCAGATGGGTCCAATCCACCTTGAACAACCCGATGGTGCCGATAAGGTCGCCCGTGTAGCGCTCTGTCACCGCGAGATGGATGCCCAGGCCGAAATGCTGAACCTTGTGCACGCCCTCCTGGAGGAACCAGGCGATGGGCTCGGCCTCCAGCGCGGTCGGGAAGTTGGGCGGCAGGAAGTCCTCCCCGGCGCGGATCACCTCGATCAGCCCGGCCGCGTCGTCCAGGCAGAACGGACGCAGGACGAGCCGCTCGCCCACCAGGCGCACGGTCCCCTCGAAGGCGTTCACGCGCGTTCCCCTCACGCCGCCCGCACAGCGCGGGCCGCCCGCACAGAATAGGCTGTCGCCGGTGAGCTACCAGCGCCTGTCCCCGGACGAACGGCGTGCGCAGATCCTGGACGTCGCCCGGCGGATGTTCACCGAGCTGCCGTACGCCGAGGTGTCGACGGCCGCGATCGCCCGGGAGACCGGCGTGCAGCGCGGGCTGATCCACTACTACTTCGGGACGAAGCGCGAGCTGTTCCTCAAGGTGGTCCAGGGGCTGACGGCGTCCGCCGCGATGCAGGCCCCGCCGCCGGACGACCGGCTGACGCTGCCCGAGTCCGTCGAGCTGCTGGTGAACCTGTTCCTGGACACCGCGGAGCAGAACGCGACGACCTGGTTCGCGGCGCTGGACGCGGAGGGCTTCGGGCAGGACCCCGAGCTCCTGCGGATCGTCAACCGGTTCAAGGACGACGCCGTCAAGCACATGCTGGCCGTGCTGCGGGTCCCTGAGCCGACCGAGACGCTGCGGGCCGTCCTGCGGATCTACTCCGGGCTGGTGGACGCGGCGACGCGGCAGTGGCTGCAGGAGAAGACGCTCGACCGCGAGCAGGTGCACACGCTGCTCGCGCGGTCACTGCTGGCGCTGGTCAGCGATATCGGCCCCGCGCTGGAGAAGACCGGCCCCGCCCTGGAGAAGAACTGACGCGGGCGGGAGGGCCGCCGCGCGAGGGTCAGCTCGGCAGCGCGCCGGTGCAGCCCGGGAGCGCGAACCACACGGCCTTGCCGCGGACGGGCGGGCCGAGCCGGGAGAGCGCGCGCCGCAGCCCCCAGCGCCCGCCGGACAGCTCCCGGACGATGCCCAGCCCGCGCCCGCAGTCGCCGGACGTCCACGAGTAGCCGGGCAGCGCGGCGTCGGCGAACGCGTCGAAGACCGCGCAGCGCACCTCGTCCCCGGCCCGCCCCTCGCCGCGGTAGAGCCACAGCTCGTGCGGGCCGTGCTCGCCCGCGTGCTGGTGGGCGTTCGTCGCCAGCTCACTCACCATGAGCTGGGCGTCGGCGATGACGTCCGGCGGCGCGCCGAGCGAGGCGAGCGCGTCGCGCAGGACGCGCCGGGCGTGGCCGGCGCTTCCCGGACCGCCCGGCAGCGCCCACGCCCACCCGGGCATGCCGTCGGTCATGGTGTCCGCCGTAAGTTCGGCCGGCGTGGTCTTCACGGGTCCTCCCGCGGTCTACGTGCCCGGTGCGCGACGTCCGACCGTCACTGTCGGTCTCCGGACGGTCACGCAACCAAGAGTCTCGTGAGATTCTCACGATCGCAAGCGTCTTCCTGGAATTCCCCCGTCCTTACCGCCGGGTTCGTCAATCGCGTTGTGACGCGCGTCAAGAGTCGCGAGACTTCACTCCCATGACCTACCGCCCCACCGTCCGTGGCCGCCGCCTCGCGCGAGAGCTCCGCAAGCTGCGCGAGGAGCAGGGCCTGACCCTGCAGGAGGTGGCGGACCGGCTCGACTGGTCGCGAGCCACCGTCTCCCGCCTCGAAACCAGCCAGACCCGCCCGAAGCCCGGCGACATCGCCGACATCCTCGACCTCTACGGCGTCCCGAGCCCGGATCGCGACGCGCTCATCACCCTCGCCCGGCAGGCCGGCCAGCGCGGCTGGTGGACGGCCTACCAGGACGTCTTCGCCGGCAGCTACGTCGCGCTGGAGGACGAGGCGTCCCACATCCGCACCTGGGACCCGCAGCTCGTCCACGGGCTGCTGCAGACCGAGCCGTACTCGCGCGCCGTGATCACGGCGGGCCGGCTGCTGCCCGCCCAGGAGGACATCGAGCGCCGCATCGCCGCCCGGAAGATCAGGCAGGCGCTGCTCGACCGCGCCGACGCGCCGCGCCTCCAGGTCATCTTCGACGAGGCGGTGCTGCGCCGCCCGATCGGCGGCGAGGAGGTGATGCGCGCGCAGCTGACCGCCCTCGCGACCGCCGCGCGAAACCGCCCAACCGTGACGATTCAGGTACTTCCGTACTCAGCAGCGGCACATGCGGGCCTTGACGGACGTTTCACCATATTGTCGTATCCAGACCCCGCGGACCCCGATATCGCCTACGTCGAGGGCACTATGGGCGACGTTTACCTTGAGAGCGCCGAGGAAATAGCGAAGCATAGGGACCGCTTCGATCGGATCGAGGCGGCCGCCCTGTCCCCCGAGGATTCCGCGCACCTCATCGCCGAGGCAGCAAGGAGCAGCCCGTGACCAACCTGCAGCGCGAACTCACCGGTGCCGTCTGGCGCACGTCGTCCCGCAGCGGAAGCGGCGACCAGTGCGTCGAGGTGGCGCCCCTGTCCCGCGACCTTCGCGCGGTGCGCGACTCGAAGGACCCCTCCGGCCCCGCCCTGGTGCTGACGCCGTCCGCCTGGCGGGGCCTGCTGGACGCGATCAAGGAGAGTTAGCGAGTCGGCACGTCAGCGAGTACGGCCGGGGGCCGCGGCGGAGCCCGCCGCGGCCCCTGCCGGTGCCCGCACCCCGCCGCCCCCTTCCCGAGAAACTAGAACGTGTTCTAGTATCGCGGGTGCGTCGACAACCGGAGGGTGCAACGTGACCGCGGAACTCAAGCTCGGCATCAACGTCGGCTACTGGCAGCGCGACCCCGACGACCAGACCGAGACGGTGCTGGCCGCCGAGCGCTGCGGCTACGACTCGGTGTTCACCGCCGAGGCGTACGGGTCGGACGCGTTCACCCCGCTGGCCTGGTACGCCGCCCGCACGTCCCGGATCAAGCTGGGCACCGCCGTCGTCCAGATCTCGGCGCGGACCCCGGCGGCCACCGCGATGCACGCGCTCACCCTGGACGCGCTGTCCGGCGGACGGGTGATCCTCGGCCTCGGCGCGTCCGGCCCCCAGGTCGTGGAGGGCTGGTACGGGCAGCCGTTCCCGAAGCCGCTCGCCCGCACCCGCGAGTACCTCGACATCGTCCGGCAGGTGTGGCGCCGCGAGGCCCCGGTCACCAGCGAGGGCCCGCACTATCCGCTGCCCTACCCGGGCGGAACGGGCCTCGGCAAGCCGCTGAAGTCGATCGCCCATCCCGTCCGCGCGGAGATCCCCGTCTACCTCGGCGCCGAGGGGCCGAAGAACGTCGCCATGTCCGCCGAGATCGCGCAGGGGTGGCTGCCGCTGTTCGTCGACCCGCAGCAGATCGACGCCGTCTTCGGCGCGTCCCTGGCGGACCGGCCGGACGGCTTCGAGATCGCCGCGACCGTCACCACGATCGTCACCGACGACCTCGCCTCCGCCCTGGAGTTCGCCAAGGTCCCGCTCGCGTTCTACATCGGCGGGATGGGCGCCAAGGACCGCAACTTCCACCTCGACCTGATCGGCCGGCTCGGCTTCGCCGAGGAGGCCGAGCGCGTCCAGGAGCTGTTCCTCGGCGGCCGCCGCGACGAGGCGATCAAGGCCGTCCCGGACGAGCTGGCCGACGCGATCTCGCTGCTCGGCCCGCTCGACCGGATCAAGGAGCGGCTCCAGCTCTGGCGCGACAGCCCCGTCACCACCCTGCTGATCGCCGGCGTGAAGGACGAGCCCACGCTGCGCGCCATCAAGGACATCGCCGACTCCTGACGGAGGCCCGGCCGCCCCGGGCGGCCGGGCGACCCGCCGGCCCGACCGAAGCGGCGGCGGACGGCCGCGCCGGCGGGAACGCGGCCGACTTTCGGAGAGATCGACTCCACATCGCGGCGCGGAATGGAGGTAGGTATCCGGGTGCTGTACCGGACACCACCCGCGATCCGCGAACTGGAGATGGGACACACGATGTCCACGCAGGAAGACGCCGCCCGCCTGCTCGTCAGGACACTTGAGGCGGAGGGCGTCGAGTACGTCTTCGGCATCCCGGGCGAGGAGAACATCCACTTCGTCCACGCGCTGAACGACTCGTCCATCCGCTACATCCTCGTCCGGCACGAGCAGGGCGCGGCGTTCATGGCCGAGATCTACGGCCGCCTCACCGGCCGCGCCGGCGTCGCGTCCGCGACGCTCGGGCCCGGCGCCATCAACCTGCAGCTCGGCGTCGCCGACGCGACCACCAACAGCACCCCCGTCGTGGCGATCTCCGCGCAGGTCGGCCTCGACCGCATCTACAAGGAGTCGCACCAGATCATCGACCTGGTCTCGCTGTTCCGCCCGATCACCAAGTGGTCGGAGCTGGTCCCGCGGGCCGAGGCGCTGCCCGAGATGGTCCGCAAGGCGTTCAAGACGGCGCAGACCGAACGTCCGGGCGCCGTCTACCTGGCGATTCCGGAGGACGTCGAGGCCGCGAAGGTCTCCGCCGACCTGGCGCCGCTGCCGCTGAACATCGTCCGGACGCAGGAGCCGTCGCCGTCCCAGATCGCGCGCGCCGCCGACCTGCTCGCCCTCGCCCGGCGGCCGATCGTCCTCGCCGGCCACGGTGCCGCCCGGGCCCGCGCGAGCGACGCGCTGATCTACTTCTCCGAGCGCCTCGGCCTGCCGGTCGCGACCACGTTCAACGGCAAGGGCGTCTTCCCCGACGACCACCGCAACGCCCTCGGCGCCGTCGGCTTCATGCGCCACGACCACGTCAACTTCGGCTTCGACGAGGCGGACGTCCTGATCGCCGTCGGCTACGAGCTGCAGGAGTTCGACCCCGTCAAGGTCAACCCGGACGCCGGCAAGAAGATCATCCACATTCACCAGTTCCCCGCCGAGGTCGACGACCACTATCCGGTGGAGGTCGGCATCCAGGGCGACATCTCCAGGTCGCTGCACGCGCTCGCCGACTCCGTCCACCGCCGCTTCGACACCGACGGAACCTCCCGTCCTCCAGTCCCTTCAACCCCGCCGGCCTCCACCCACCACAGGATCCGGGAGTTGCTCCGCGAGGAGCTCGCGGAGGGCGCCACCGAGGACGGGTTCCCGCTCTCGCCGCGCCGCATCGTCGCGGACGTCCGCGCCGCCATGGGACGCGGCGACATCGTCCTCGCCGACACCGGTGCGGTGAAGATGTGGATGGCGCGGATGTATCCGACCTACGAGCCGAACACCCTGATCGTCTCCAACGGGCTGTCGTCGATGGGCTTCTCCGTGCCGGGCGCGATCGCCGCGAAGCTCGCCCACCCGGACCGCGGCATTCTCGCCGCGACGGGCGACGGCGCCTTCCTGATGAACTCGCAGGAACTGGAGACGGCGGTCCGGGAGAACGTCCCGATCACCGTCCTGATCTGGGACGACTCCGCCTACGGGCTGATCGAGTGGAAGATGGACCTCGATCTCGGCACCAGCTCCCACATCAAGTTCGGCAACCCGGACTTCGTGAAGTACGCGGAGAGCTTCGGCGCCCGCGGCCACAGCGTGGACTCGGCCGGCGAGCTGCTCCCCACCCTCCGCAAGGCCCTCGCCGAGGACGCGGTCTCCGTCGTCACCGTCCCCGTCGACTACTCCCACAACCTCCGGCTGACCGACAAGCTGGGCGACCTGACCGACCCCTTCTAGCGGCCCGCACCGCCGCGCCGCGGCGCGGCGGTGGCCGCATCCGGCCCTTAGTGATCTTGGACTGGCACGGCCGGACCGTCCGGGCGAGACTGGGAGATCGCGGAGATGGCGGGAGAGCAGACGTGGGCGTTGCCTTCGATCCGTACGGTTTCCACGAGGTCGACGCCGACCCGTACCCCGTGTACGCGCGGCTGCGCGAGGAGGCGCCGGTCTACCGCAACGAGGAGCTGGACTTCTGGGCGCTGTCCCGCCACGCCGACGTGGTGGGCGCGTTCCGCGACCCGGGCCGGTTCTCCAGCGCCAACGGGCCGCTGCTGGAACGGCGTGCCTGGGGGCCGCAGGCGCAGGAGGCGATGTCGTTCATCGCGATGGACCCGCCCCGGCACACCCGCATGCGCCGGCTCGTGTCCCGCGCGTTCACGCCGCGGCGGATCGCGGACCTGGAGCCGCGCATCCGCGAGATCGCCCGGCAGCACGTCGCGGCGGCGCTGGAGCGCGGCTCGTTCGACCTCGTCGCCGACATCGCCGCGCCGCTGCCCACCGACGTCATCTCCGAGCTGGTCGGCGTTCCCGAGGCCGACCGCGCCGACGTGCGCCGGCTGGCGGACACGGCGCTGCACCGCGAGCCGGGCACGCGGGAGATCGGCCCGGACGGCGTCGCGGCCCTGCTCGAACTGGTCGGGCACTTCGCCGCGATCGTGGCCGACCGGCGCCGCCGCAGGCGGGACGACCTCGCCTCCGCGCTGCTGGACGCGGCCGTGGACGAGGAGCCGCTGACCGACGACGAGATCATCGCGTTCGTGCACCTGCTGGTCGGGGCGGGCAACGAGACCACGACCAACCTCATCGGCAACGCCTGGTACTGGGCGTGGCGCCATCCCGGGCAGCGCGCCAAGGCGTTCGCGGGCCGGGTCCCCGACTGGATCGAGGAGACGCTGCGCTACGACACCGCCGCGCCGCTGCAGCTGCGGACCCTCACCAAGGACGTCGAGCTGCACGGCGTCCCGCTCCCCCAGGGCGCGCGCATCGTGCTGCTCCCCGGGGCGGCCAACCGCGACCCCCGCGCCTTCGAGCGGCCCGAGGAGTTCGACATCGACCGGGACACCGGCCGGATGGCCACCTTCGGCAGCGGCCCCCACTACTGCCTGGGCGCCTCGCTGGCCAGGCTGGAATCGCGGATCGTCCTGGAGGAGATGGTGGGGCGGCTGGCCGATTTCGACCTCGACCCGGCGGCGGGGCGGCGGCCGTATTCGGCGTACGTGCGCGGCTTCGCGTCCCTTCCGATGACGGCGACACCGCGCTGACCGGCGTCGCGCCGGTCAGGGTTTGCGCGCCACCGCCGCGAGCCAGACGTCGCGCAGATCGTCGGAGATCGCCGGGGGGTCGTCCTCTCCCCAGCGCGTGATGCAGACGAGGCCGGGGTCCTGCGGCTCCAGGCCGTCCAGGAACCGCTCGATGTCGACGCGGTTGCGCGGCCGCATCGGCGCGTTGCTCCTCGCGAACACCTCGAGCCCGGACTTGTTGTCGGCCGGGCGCGTCCGGCGCGCCTCCTCGTCGGTGATGTGGGAGACGACCAGGTGGCCGCCGGAGCACATCGCCTCGGTGAGCACCGAGATCGCCCGGTGCGGGTCGTCGGCGTCGGGGATGAAGTGCAGGACGCCGGTGGCCAGGATGCCGACCGGCTCGGCGAAGTCGATGAGCCGGCGGGTGTCGCGGTGGTCCAGGATCCGCTCGGGGTTCCGGAGGTCCTCCTGGATGACCGCGACCGTGCCGGGGTCGTCGGCCAGCAGCGCGCGGGCGTGGGCGCAGACGGCCGGGTCGTTGTCGACGTACACCACGTGCGAACCGGGGGCGTGCCGGTGCGCGATCTGGTGGACGTTGTCCATGGTGGGCAGGCCGGTGCCGACATCGAGGAACTGGCGGACCCCGCGTTCGGCCAGCATCCGCACCGCCCGGCCGATGTACGCGCGGTGCTGCCGCGCGTACATCGCCGACATCGGCTCGACCTCGAGCAGCCGGTCGGCGGCCTCCCGGTCGACGGCGAAATTGTCCTTGCCGCCGAGCATCGCGTCATAGATGCGCGCGATGTTGGGGACGCCGACGTCTAAGTTCGGTGACATGGAGGCTCCATTGCGACCGGGGAGACCACCCTATCCCCGGCAGAGGATCTCGGCGTGGGTTACCGAGTACCAGCCGTCCTCGGCCGCGGCCCAGTCCTTCCAGCCCTGGTAGACGCGGCGGAGCTCCTCGCGCGTCGCGTGGCCGCCCGCGACGGCCTGGTCGGCGATGGCGGAGTTGAGCAGGCGCCCGCCCCAGGACTCGCTCCACCATTCGCGTTCCTCGGGGGTGGCGTAGCACCAGGCGGAGGCGGACGCGGTCACGTCGGTGAAGCCGGCGGCGCGCGCCCAGGAGACCAGCCGGCGCCCGGCGTCGGGCTCGCCGCCGTTGCCGCGGGCGACCTTGTAGTAGATCGGCAGCCAGGAGTCCATGCCGGGCGGGTCCGGGTACCAGATCATGGTGCCGAAGTCGGCGTCGCGGACGGCGACGGTCCCGCCGGGCCTGGTGACGCGGCGCATCTCGCGCAGCGCCCGGACGGGGTCGGCGACGTGCTGCAGGACCTGGTGGGCGTGGACGACGTCGAACGTGCCGTCCGGGTGGTCCAGGGCGTGGACGTCGGCGACGGCGAACTCGACGTTGTCCAGGCCGGCGGTGTTCTTGCGGGCCTCGTCCAGGACGGCCGCGGCGGAGTCGGAGGCGACGACCCGGCCCGGTGCGACGCGCCGGGCCAGGCCGGCGGTGATCGTGCCGGGGCCGCAGCCGACGTCCAGGAGGGCCTGCCCCGGGCGCAGGTGCTCGATCAGGTAGGCGGCGGAGTTCTCGACGGTGCGCCACTGGTGCGCGCTCAGAACGGTCTCGTGGTGTCCGTGCGTGTATGCGGGCATGCTCCGACCCTACGACCTCTTCTCATACTTTGAGAACAGTGTATCAGAGTATGAGACGATCGGGCATGGAAAAGGGGATCGAGATCCCGTCTCGATCCCCTTCTCGCGCCTGTCAGGCCGCCACGGCGACGCGGCGGGCGGGCACGGGCCGCGGCCTCATGGGCAGCGCCTCGACGGGGGCCAGCGCGGGCGCGGGCTCGGCGTAGGCGTTCAGCGACACGTGCGGAAGCTCGGTGAGCCACGGCTCGACGACGGTCCGCTCGGCGGGCCCGTCAAGCCGCGGGCGGGAGAGATGGAACGTGCCGGTCGCTGCGCTCATGCCAACACCCCTTCCTTGAACCCCGGTGGGGCCGCGCCAGTGCGGAACCACCGGGTGTCACATACCCCTAAGTACGTCGTTACAAGCCACTCGGTTCGACGTCTGTTCCCAGGTGTCGCCTAAGTCACGTGGTCAACGCTACGGGGGGCCTCTGACATTTTCGAACGTTTATTCGGCTCCGGCGAGCGGGTGCCGGGAGGGGCGAGCGGGGCCGTCACGCCGTCCCGCACGCCCCTCGCCTCGCGTCCCGCGTGATCTGCTTCATATTCCCTACTTAATCAGTCGATTTAGTCCTATAGTGACGGCACCACCTACCCCCGACTGGAGCAGTGACCCCCATGAAGCGCCGTTACGCAGTCGCGCTCGCCTGCGCCCTCGCCCTGTCCGCGTCCGCCCTCACGGCCGGCTGCGGCGACGGCGGCGAGGCGGGCGCCTCCGAGAGCAGGGAACTGCGGGTCGGCTACCAGCGGTTCGCCGCGCTCAGCCTCGTCAAGGCCCGGCACTCCGAGGCGCCCGGGACGACCTGGTCGCTCTTCGAGAGCGGCCCGGCCCTGACCGAGGGCATCAAGGCGGGCGCGATCGACATCGGCGAGGTCGGCGAGGCACCGCCGATCTTCGCCGCCGCCGGGAAGATCGACTTCAAGATCATCGCGACCTCCGCGCCCGTCCCCAAGGGCGAGGCGGTCCTGGTCAAGGAGAAGAGCGGGTTCCGGTCCTTCAAGGACCTCAAGGGCAAGAAGGTCGGCCTCAACAAGGGCTCCAACGTCAACTGGCTGCTGGTCAAGCTGCTGGAGGCCAACGGGATGACGATCGACGACATCGACGTCAAGTACCTCAAGCCCGCCGAGGCCCGCCCTGCCTTCGACAACGACCAGATCGACGCGTGGATCATCTGGGACCCCTACTTCGCGCTCGCCGAGACGCCCGGCGTCAAGGTCCTCGCGGACGCCACCGGGCTCGCCAACAACCGCGAGTACGTGCTGGTGTCGCCGGAGGCGCTGAAGAAGAAGCCCGAGCAGGTCAGGAAGTTCCTCCAGACGCTCCGCGAGACCACCGCCTGGGGCATCGCGAACCCGGACGAGCGCGGGAAGCTCCTGTCCCCCGAGCTGAAGATCCCGCTGGACACCACGGTGCGCGCCCAGGCCCGCAGCGCGCAGCCCATCCAGCCGGTGGACGCGGCGATCGGCGACGAGATCCAGGAGATCGCCGACGGTTTCGCCGAGCTGAAGCTGATCCCCGGGAAGGTCGACATGAAGGGCAGGATCGACGACCGCTTCACGGACGTCCTCACATGAGCGTCGCGGAGACGGACGCGGCGATACCGGCCACCCGGGAGGCGCCCGCCGGGAAGCCCGCCGGAAGGCGCGCGGGCTTCCGCACGAGGCGGCTGATCACCCCCCTCGCGCTGCTGGTGCTGTGGCAGGCCACGGCGCAGGCGGGCGTCCTCGACCCGGCCAAGCTCCCGCCGCCCACCGACGTGCTGGCGGCGGGCCGGCGGCTCGCCGCCGACGGCACCCTCGGCGGCTACCTCGCCGACTCGGTGCAGCGCGCCGCCGCGGGCCTGCTCATCGGCGGGCTGCTCGCGCTCGCCCTCGGCGCGCTCGCCGGGCTGCTGCGCATCGGGGACGACCTGGTCGACCCGACCGTCCAGATGGCGAGGATGCTGCCCCACCTCGGGCTCGTCCCGCTGCTCATCATCTGGCTCGGCATCGGCGAGTCAACGAAGATCACATTGGTCGCGCTCGGCGCGTTCTTCCCCGTCTACCTCAACACCTACGCGGGCATCCGCGACATCGACGAGCGGCTGGTCGAGGCGGCGAAGACCTGCGGGCTGTCGGCGCTGGAACGGATCCGGCACGTGGTCCTGCCCGGCGCGCTGCCCGCGGTGTTCATCGGCCTGCGGCTGGCGTTCGCGGCCGGCTGGCTGAGCCTCGTCGTCGGCGAGCAGGTCAACGGCGACGGCGGGCTCGGCTTCATGATGATGGAGGCCCGCGAGTTCAGCCAGACCGACGTCGTCGTGCTCGGCCTGCTCGTGTACGCGACGCTGGGCCTGCTGTCCGACCTCGTCCTGCGGGTCCTGGAAAGGAGGCTGCTGGCATGGCGGCGCGGACTGCGGGCCACGTAGCGGAGGCGGCCGGCGTGCGCCGGTCCTTCGGCGGCACGGTCGTGCTGGACGGCATCGACCTGACCATCGAGCGCGGGCAGGTGATCGCCCTGCTCGGCGCGAGCGGCTCGGGCAAGAGCACCCTGCTGCGCATCCTGGCCGGGCTGGACGACGAGGCCACCGGCACGTTCACCACCACGTCCTCGCAGGCCGTGGTCTTCCAGGAGCACCGGCTGCTGCCGTGGAAGCGGGTCGCGGGCAACGTGGCGCTCGGCGTCCGGGCCGAGGACGCCGGGGAACGCACGGCGCGGGCGCTCGCCGAGGTCGGCCTGGCCGACCGGGGGCGCGCGTGGCCCGCCGAGCTGTCCGGCGGCCAGTCGCAGCGGGTGGCGATCGCCCGCGCCCTCATCCGCGAGCCCGAGCTGCTGCTGCTGGACGAGCCCTTCGGCGCCCTCGACGCCCTGAACCGGCTGAAGATGCAGGCCCTGTTCGACCGGCTGCAGGCCGCGCACGGCTTCGCGGCGCTGCTGGTGACCCATGACGTCGAGGAGGCGATCCTGCTCGCCGACCGGCTGCTCGTCCTGGACGGCGGCCGGATCGCCGAGGCGATCGACGTCGGCCTCGAACGCCCGCGGGCCGTCGACTCGCCGGGCTTCGGCGCGCTGCGGCGCCGGCTCCTCGCGCTGCTGCACGTGCCGGCCGGGCCGGACGAGGGGTGACGGGCGCCGGATCGTCCGAACGGCCGATCCGGCGGCCCGCGAAGGGCCGTACCCTGCATGAACGTGAGCGACGTCGGGGCACGGCTGGACCGCATCCACTCGGTGGGCGGCTGCGTCGTGCGCCTCGCGTACGCGGCGTTCACGGCGCTGTACCTCCTGGCCTGCACGGCCGTCGCCCTCCACGACGCGCCCACCCTGTGGATGGTGGTCGTCGCGGCGACCGCCAACCTCGCGGCGCTCGTCGGCTCCGGGCGGCTCGTCCCATGGGCGATCGCCGCCGGGGCGCTGTCGGCGTTCAGCACCCTCTACCTCGGCACGGCGGTCCGGCCCGACTTCGGCGCGCCCAGCCTGTTCGCGGAGATCGGCGGGCTGCTGATCGTCCTCGCGCGGATCGTGTGGAAGGCGCGCCGCGAGCGGCTCGTGCCGATCGCGTTCCTGCTCGGCGCGGCCGTCCTCGCGACGCCGCTGCGCTGGTCCGCGCTCGCCGCCGCGCTGTTCACCGCGCCGCTCGGCATCACCGTGTCGATCGCCCTCGGCGCCGGCCTCTACCTGCGGGCGCTGGACGCGCGGCGGTCCCGGACGCTGGCCGCGGCGCGCCGGGACGAGCGGCTGGAGCTGGCCCGCGACCTGCACGACTTCGTCGCCCACCACGTGACGGGCATCGTCGTCCAGGCGCAGGCGGCGCGGTTCGCCGCGCGGGCGGGGGCGGGGCAGTCGCCGGACGACCTGGACCGCATGTTCGGCGGGATCGAGAAGGCCGGCACCGAGGCGCTCACCTCGATGCGGCGCATGGTCGGCCTGCTGCGGGACGCGCAGAACGTCAACGCCCCGGACGGGGAGGCCGTCCCCGACGGCGGCGCGGCCACCCGTCCCGTCGGGGACCTCGCGCAGCTCCGCGACCTCGTCGCCGGGTTCGCCCACCCTCCGGCGACGTTGACGCTCGCGCCCGGCCTCGGCGCGCTGCGGCCCGAGGTGGCGTCGGCGGCGCACCGCGTGGTGCAGGAGGCGCTGACCAACATCCGCAAGCACGCCGCCGACGCCGCCACCGTGCGGGTCACCCTCGGCCGGGCGGGCCCCGACGTCGAGGTCGCGGTGCGGGACGACGGGCGGGGCCGCGGCCGGATGCTGCCGTCCGGCGGGTTCGGGCTCACCGGGCTGGCGGAGCGGGTCGGCGCGGCGGGCGGGCGGCTGCGCGCCGGGCCGCGCCCGGAGGGCGGCTGGGAGGTCGTCGCGGTGCTGCCCGGCGGGGAGCAGTGATCCGCGAATGCTGACAGAATCGCCCGTGTGGCCATCCGCGTACTCGTCGCCGACGATCAGGAGATGGTCCGGACCGGGTTCCGGATGATCGTCGACTCGCAGCCCGACATGGAGGTGGTCGGGGAGGCCGCCGACGGCGCCGAGGCCGTCGCGCTGGCCCGCCGCCTCCGTCCCGACGTGTGCCTGTTCGACATCCGGATGCCGGAGATGGACGGCCTGGAGGCGACCCGCGAACTGGCCGGGCCGGGCGTCCCCGACCCCCTCCGCATCGTGATCGTCACCACGTTCGACATGGACGAGTACGTGTACGGGGCGCTGCGCGGCGGCGCGGCCGGGTTCCTGCTGAAGGACAGCGGGCCCGCGCTGCTGGTGGAGGCGGTCCGCGCGGCGGCGAACGGCGGGTCGCTGGTGTCGCCGTCCATCACCGTCCGGCTGCTGGAACGGCTGGCGAGGCCGCGGCCGGCGGCCGCCCCGCCGCGCGAGCCGCTCACCGACCGGGAGCTGGAGGTGGTCAGGCTCGTCGCCCGCGGCCGGACGAACGAGGAGATCGCCGGGCAGCTGTTCGTGTCGCTGTCCACGGTCAAGACGCACCTCGGGAGCGTGCACCGCAAGCTGGGCACGCGGAACCGGGTGGAGACGGCCGCCTGGGCGTGGGAGTCGGGCCTCATGACCTGACCCGCGAGTGACGCGGGCCCGGGGAGGACGTTCGGGGAAGGAAGACGGCACTGGCACCGGAGTCGCTGAACGGGCTGCCCGTGGCCGTCCTGGTCATCTGGGCGCTCGGCGCCGTCGGCTGGGGCGCCGTCCTCGCCGGGCTGCGCACCGGGCTGCGCGGCCGGTCGCGCGGGGCCGCGCTGTTCGCGCACGCGGCGACCCCCGCCGGGACCGTCCTGCTCTTCTCCCTCGTCGGGTTCGGGTCGCTGCATGCGACGATCGCGCTCACCGCGGAATGGTGGGCGCTGCTCGCCGTGACCGGGTTCCGCCCCGAGCGGCTCGTGGCCACGGGCGGTCCCGGCCGGCTCGCCGCCTGGGCGGCCGGCACCGCCGCCGCGGCCTGCGCCGCCCAGTGGTTCGTGTTCCACCTGTGACGTTTCCGTCGGCATGTCGCGCGAACCCGCGTTGGGCCCGGCATGTCAAACGTACGTAGTATCCAAAGCAACCGAACGCAAAGGCCAAGGGAGGTGGGTCATGCCGTGCGCGTTGTGCGGCGACATCATCCCGACCGAGGTCGACCGGTGCCCCGCGTGCGGCGCGTGGGCGCGGCGCCGCGACTTCCGCGCGGTCGGCGTGGCCGTGTTCATGCTGCTCGGCTTCAACGCGTTCGTCGCGCTCGGCTCGGGGATCAGCCTGCTCAGGTTCGCGCATCCGCTGCGCGGGGCGACGCACGACAGCTATGACGCGGTGGCCACGGGCAAGGCCCTCGCCCCCTACGGGGACGTGTTCACGATCGGCGCGATGATGGCCGCGGTCACCGGGCTGCTGTACCTGGTCTGGCTGTGGCGGGCGTTCCGGCAGTCCCCCGGGCCGCACCGGCACCACCGCGCCTGGGTGCTGCTCGGCTGGTTCACCCCCGTCGTCAACCTGTGGCTGCCGCCCCGCATGGTCTACGAGGTCTGGGTCAACAGTGGCCGGTACCGGACGGCCGAACGGCAGGCCGCCGGGGCCGTCGTGGCCGGCTGGTGGATCTGCGCCCTCCTCGGCCTGCTCCTCGGCCGCGCCTTCGCGCACGGCAGCGTCGACACCCTCGCCGAGGCCCGCTTCGACGTCCACCTCGGCGTCGCCGCGGCCGCCTTCCAGGCCCTCGCCGCCGCCCTCTGCATGGCCACCGTCTTCCAGATAACCCGCCTCCAGTTGGTGAGGGAGTGATTTTCGGGTTCAACCGCTCGAGCCCGGGCTGGTGTGCCAGAGGGCGGCTCTCGGGGGGCGTTTGATGGCGGGGCCCGCGTGGCCTATGTCGGAGTAGGGGGACATCGCGAAGCCCGTCGCGTGGACGATGCGGTCGCCGACCGGGCGGCCGAGGGGCGTCCGTCCCGCCATGGCGGCGCGGACGGCGTCCGGGCCGCCGCGGCGCCACTCCTCGTGCAGCACGTTCAGGTCCCAGCAGGCGTTCGCGGTGATCGAGACGGCGCGGTCCCCGGCGTGGCGGACGCGGCCGCGGGCGACGAGCAGCCAGGAGCCGAACACGGTCGCGGCGCACCGGTCCTGCACCGACTCGAAGAACGTGAGGTCGACGGGGCCGGTCGCGTCGTCCAGCGTGGCGAAGATGACCCGCTGCCCGGACCGGACCGCCGGGGTCTGCGTCGCGACCTTGACGCCGGCGACCAGGACCTCGCTCCCGGCGGGACGTCCCGGCAGGTCGGCGGCGCGGACGACGCCGAGCCCGGCGAGCAGCGCGTCGTAGAAGGTGAGGACGTGCCGGCTCACGTCCATGCCGAGGATGTCCAGCTCCGCCTCGACGATCTCGGCCGGCGTCATCGGCGGCAGCTCCCCCGCCGGGACCGCGTCGGCGATCTCGATCTCCAGACCGGTGTCGTCGGCGAGCGGGAGCTGGCCCTCGACCGGGGCCGTGCGGGCGGTGGCGCGGTCCAGGGCGCCGACGCGGCAGAGCAGGTCGCGGCGCGGGACCGCGTCGTGGACGGAGTCGAACGCCCCCGCCAGCACGAGCCGCTCGGCGGTCGGGCGCGACACCCGGGCGCGGCGCCAGAAGTCGGCCAGCGACGCGTAGGGCCGCTCGTCCACGATCGTGCCGACCTCGGCGTCGGAGATGCCCTTGACCTCGCTCAGCGCGACCCGGATCCCGGTCGGGCCGCCCGCCGAGACGGGTTCGGCGTGCCACTCGGCGGCCGACCGGTTGACGTCCAGCGGCAGGATCGGGACGCCGAAGTGGCGCGCGTCGTCCAGGATGACGCGCTTCGGGTACATGCCGGGGTCGTGGGTGAGGACGCCCGCGTAGAAGGCGGCCGGATGGTGCCGTTTCAGCCACGCCGACTGGTAGGTGGGCAGCGCGAACGACGCCGCGTGCGCCTTGCAGAAGCCGAACGCGCCGAACGCGGTCAGCGTCCGCCAGACGCGGTCGACGACCGGCTCGCCGTAGCCGCGCGCCAGCGCCCGCTCCCGGAACCAGGCGCCGACCACGGCCTGGCCGCGCTCGTGGCCGAGGCTCCGCCGCGCCGCCTCCGCCCGTGACAGGCCGCAGCCGGTCATCACGTCGATGACGCGGAGCACCTGCTCGTGGAACACGACCACGCCGAGGCTCTCCCGCAGCGCCGGTTCGAGGTCGGGGTGCGGGTAGTCGGGCTCCCGCGTCCCGGCGCGCGACTCAAGGAACGGCGACACCATGTCGGAGTTGACCGGGCCGGGCCGGAACAGCGAGATGTCGATGACCAGGTCGTCCAGGTCGCGCGGCTGGAGCCGGCCGATCAGGTCCCGCTGGCCGGGCGACTCGATCTGGAAGCAGCCGAGCGTCCGGGACGTGCGGATCAGCGCGAACGTCGCGGGATCGTCGCGCGGGACGTCCTCCAGGACGATCTCCTCCCCCGACGTCCGCGCGACCTCCGCCACCGCGTGCGCCATCGCCGACTGCATCCGGACGCCGAGGACGTCGAGCTTGAGCAGGCCCATCGCCTCGACGTCGTCCTTGTCGAACTGGCTCATCGGGAACCCGGCGGCGGCCCGCTCGATCGGCGTCCGGTCCCGCAGGGACGGGTTCGACAGCAGGACGCCGCACGGGTGCATCGCGATGTGGCGGGGCAGGCCGTCCAGCCGCTCGGCGACGCGGAACAGCACCTCCAGGCGGCCCGCCGCCAGGTTGCTCTGCCGCAGCTCGGGCAGGTCGCCCAGCGCCGTGCGGATCTGGCTCGCCCGGATCCGCGGGAACGCCTTGGCGATCGCGTCGATCTCCGCCGGCGGGAGGCCCATCGCGTTGCCGACGTCGCGGAGCGCGCTGCGCGCCCGGTAGGTCTCCATCATCGACACGCACGCGGTGCTCTCGGCGCCGAACCGGTCGAACAGCGCCTCGTACGCCTCCAGCCGCCGCGCCGACTCGACGTCCAGGTCGATGTCGGGCAGGCCCTCGCGGCTGTCGGCGAGGAACCGCTCCATGAGCAGGTCGTGCCGCAGCGGGTCGAGGTCGCCGATGCCGAGCAGGTAGTTGACCAGGCTGCCCGCGCCCGACCCGCGGATCGCGCAGCGGATGCCGCGCTCGCGGATCAGCGCGGCGGCGTCCGCGACCGTGAGGAAGTACGGCGCGAGGCCCTTCCGGGCGATGACGCCGAGTTCCGCGTCGAGCCGGGCGGCGGCCCGGCGCGACCCCGCGAGCCCGCGCCGGGCCGTCCCGTCGGCGCACCGGGCGACGAGCAGCGCGTACGGGTCGCCCTCGACGGCCGGCAGGTGGACGTCGTCCATGCCGAGGTCGCGGCCCGGTTCCAGGACGCAGCGCTCGGAGAGCCTCCGGGTCGCCGCGAGCAGGGCGTCCGCCTCGTCGGGGCCGCAGGCGAGCTCCGCCGCCCGGCGCATCTCCGGGACGGGCTTCAGGTAGGCGTGCCCGGTCTGGTCCTCGAGGTGCCGCCGGTCCAGCGGGACGAGCTTGCGCGTCACGTCCAGCACCTGCGCGACCGGGTGGTCGGCCGGGTCCAGGTAGCGGACGGCGTTGCCGAGCACGGCGGGCACCCCGGCCTCGCGGGCGAGCGCGAGCATCCGGGCGGCCCGCGGCCCGTCGCCCCTGCCGTAGTGGTTCACGATCTCGATCACGGTCTCGGCCGTGCGGCGCCAGTCGTCCAGCCGCGCCGCCGCGACGTCCGGGCGCCGCCCGGCGACGGCCCGGCCCACGTCGGACGCCGGGCCGAGCAGCACGATCAGCCCGTCGGCGTGGGCGCCGACCATCTCCCGCGTCACCACGGGGTTCCCGCGCTCGCCCGCCGCGTGCGCCGCCGACACCAGCCGGCACAGCGACCGCCATCCGGCCCGCCCCTCGGCGAGGACCACGACGCGTTCCTCGCCCGTCGAGACGACCCGCAGGTCGGCGCCGACGACGGCCCCGATCCCCGCCTCCGCGCATGACCGTACGTGACGGACGGCCCCGTACAGCCCGTCCCGGTCGGTCAGCGCGAGGGTCTCCATGCCGAGGCCCGCCGCGCGCTCGGCCAGAGCCGCCGGCGAGGCGACGCCGTACCGGAGCGAATAGCCCGAAGCGACATGAATGTGCACGTCAATCCCATACCCGGGAAAGCAGCCAGCTGTCGGCGGCCACGTCGTAACGCAGCTCGTAGACGCCGATTTCCCTGTCCGGGGTCGCCTCGACCCGCCAGAACTCCCGCTCCCCGGTGGCCTCGCCGGCGGGATGCCGCTCCCGCCACCAGTCACGGGTCGTGACCCAGTGCTCCAGCACCCGCCGCACGGTGTAGAGCCGGCCACGCCAGACGAACCGGACCGGACGGCCGTCGGTCACCCAGACGTCCACCGGATCGCCGAACACGCGTGTCATCTGCCTCCCCCTCGCGCTCACCGCACGGGGGAAGGAACATGCGGCATTTCGAACAAACGTTCGTAACGAGTCTAGGGAACCCGCGACCCCGGGAGCAAGGCGGGATCAGGTCAGGAGGCGGGTCAGTTGATCGGCGGCGGCGGCCGCCTCGGCCACGTCGGCCATCCCGCCGCCCGGCCACAGATAGGACCAGCCGTCGCCGACCGGTGTCGCGACGACCATCAGACGGCGCCGCGTCAGCGGGCCGTAGACGGCCAGCAGCGACTCCTCGGGCCCGGAGAGCCTCCAGGCGAGGCCGCGGGCCTCGACCTCGCGCGCGAGCGCCGCGAGGTGGCGCCGGCGCACCTCGGCGATCCCACCGACTACAGACATCAGCCGCCTCACCACGCTCCGAGCCGCTCCGATGACCTTGGGCGATCATCCGGCGACGAATGGTGACCGACCCTCAGCATGACCCGAAAAGCGCGGCTGCGCAGCGAGAATCCGGAGAGTGGGACGGCTGTTTCCCGTTCCTGCGGGGATGGTTCCCCGAAAGGGGCGCGGCGCGCCGTCCCCTGGTGCGCCAATCACGCGGCG
The DNA here is from genome assembly GCF_041463655.1 of Actinomadura monticuli. Classification (NCBI taxonomy): domain Bacteria; kingdom Bacillati; phylum Actinomycetota; class Actinomycetes; order Streptosporangiales; family Thermomonosporaceae; genus Actinomadura; species Actinomadura monticuli. The sequence goes on along the minus strand of NZ_JAXCEI010000014.1, from coordinate 30,185 downwards.
GCGGCCGTCCGGCGGCCGGAACCCGCCGTGCCTGCGGAGGCTCCGTCCGTGATACAAGCCTCTGTGAGACGGGCATGCCGTGCCCGCGTCAGGCAGAAAGAAGGAGCGAGCCGATGAGCGCCGTCCCCGCCGGCGACCCGTCAGGCCACCCGCGCGACCACGCTCCGGCGGAGGAGCGCGCGCTCGCCGGGCTCCGCGAGCGCAAGAAGCAGCGGACCCGGCTCGCGCTCATCGACGCGGCCCTGGACCTGTTCCTCGCCAAGGGCTACGAGGCCGCGACGATTGACGAGATCGTGGCGTCGGTGGAGGTGTCGCAGCGGACGTTCTTCCGCTACTTCGCCACCAAGGAGGACGTCGTCACGAGCTTCCTGGCCGAGCACGACCAGGTGCTCGAGGAGGCGCTCGCGGCGCGCCCGCCCGGCGAGCGGCCGTTCACCGCGCTGTTCGAGTCGCTGCGCGTGGTGCTGCGGGCCATCGCCGAGGGCGACCCGGCCGAGGGCGCCCGGTTCCGCCGCGTCCGGCGGGTGGTCGAGTCGACGCCGTCGCTGATGGCCGCGCAGATGGCGCGGTACTCGGCGTCCGCGGAGTCGCTCGCCGCCGAGATCGCCCGGCGCGAGGGCGTCGACCTGGAGGACGACCTCCGGCCGCGGATCCTCGTCGCGTTCTACCTCTCGGCGGTCAAGGTCGCGTTCGAGGAGTGCGCCCGCCGGGACATCTGGGACGCCGGGACGGTCGCGGCCCGCGTCGAGGAGGCCGTGACCCTCGCGGGCCGGACGATGCGCGACTGGGTATGACCGCCCTCCCGGAATAGCCGCGGGAGGCGACCGGTTTCCAAGATCGCCGACCACAGATCAGGAGGACGCCATGCGCGCGATCGTCATCACCGAGAACGGCGGACCCGAGGTCCTGAAGCCCGCGGAGCGTCCCGCTCCCGAGCCGGGCCCCGGCGAGGTACTGGTCGACGTGGCGGCGGCGGGCGTCAACTTCATCGACGTGTACTTCCGGACGGGCGCCTACCCGCACGACCTCCCGTACACGCCGGGCATGGAGGCGGCCGGCACGGTCACGGCCGTCGGCGAGGGCGTCCGCGAGTTCTCGGTGGGCGACCGCGTCGCGTGGGCCGACGTGCACGGCGCCTACGCGGCGCAGGCCGTCGTCCCGGTGGAGCGGGCCGTCCCCGTCCCGGACGGCGTCGGGCTGGAGGACGCGGCGGCGTCGCTGCTGCAGGGCATGACCGCGCACTACCTGACCCGGTCGACGTATCCGATCCGGCCGGGCGACACCGTCCTCGTCCACGCGGCGGCGGGCGGCATGGGCCTGCTGCTCACCCAGGCCGCCAAGGCGCTCGGCGCCCGCGTCATCGGCACGGCGTCCACCCCGGAGAAGGAGCGGCTCGCCAAGGACGCGGGCGCGGACGCCACGATGCCCTACGACGGTTTCGCCGCCCGGGTGCGGGAGCTGACCGGCGGCGAGGGCGTCGCCGCCGTGTACGACGGCGTCGGCGCGCCCACCTTCGACGGGAGCCTGGAGAGCCTGCGGCGGCGCGGCACCCTCGCGCTGTACGGCGCGGCGGGCGGCCCGGTGCCGCCGTTCGACCCGCAGCGCCTCAACAGGGCGGGGTCGCTGTTCCTGACGCGCCCGACCCTCGCCCACTACGTGGAGAAGCGCGAGGAACTGCTGGAGCGCGCCGCCGACGTCTACGGCTGGATCGCCTCCGGCGCCCTGAACGTGCACGTCGGGCACCGCTACGACCTCGCCGACGCGGGCGCCGCGCACACCGATCTGCAGGCGCGGCGCACCACCGGCAAGCTCCTGCTGATTCCCTGACCGGCCCGCCGGGCCTCCCCGGCTCCTTTAGGCTGGGCCCAAAGACGATCATCTGAGGAGCCCGCCCCCCATGACGACGACCGCCGCCGGCCCCCTGGAGCAGGACGAGCCCCGCGTCCTCGGCCCCTACCGCCTGCTCGGGCGGCTCGGCCGCGGCGGCATGGGCACCGTCTACCTGGGGGCCGAACCCGACGGGCGGCGGGTCGCGGTGAAGGTCGTCAACCGGGACCTCGCCGGGGAGCCGGCGTTCCTCGACCGGTTCCGCCGCGAGGTGACCGCCGCGCGGCGCGTCCACCGGTTCTGCACCGCGCCCGTCCTGGACGCCGAACTCGACCAGGACCCGCCCTACATCGTCACCGAGTACATCGACGGGCCGAGCCTGGAGGCGGCCGTCCGGGAGAAGGGGCCGCTGCCCGGCTCCGACCTGGAGGGCATCGCGGTCGGCGTCGCCACCGCCCTCGCCGCCATCCACGGCGCCGGGATCGTGCACCGCGACCTGAAACCGGCGAACGTGCTGCTGTCGTCCACCGGCCCCCGCGTGATCGACTTCGGCATCGCGCGGGCGCTGGACGCCCTCGACGGCCCGGCCAGCACCGGCCAGTTCGTCGGGACACCGTCCTCCGGCCCCCACCCGCCGCCGATCAGTCGGCGGGTTTCACTCGGCTCACCGGTCTGCATCGCGCCGGAGGTGCTGCGCGGCGAACCGGTCGACCAGGCGTCGGACGTGTTCGCGTGGGGCTGCGTCGTCGCCTACGCCGGGACGGGCCGCCCGCCGTTCCAGGGCGGGACGGTCGCGGAGACGTTCCACCGCATCGGGCACGAGGACCCCGACCTCGCCGGCCTCGACCCGCGGCTCCGCGAGGTCGTCGCCGCCGCGCTCGGCAAGGAGCCCGGGGCCCGCCCGACCGCGCGGCAGCTGCTCACCCGGCTCGTCGGGCAGGAGAAGGCCGACCCGGAGCGGGCCGCCGAGACGATCTCGATGTCGTGGCGGGGGCCGGAACCGGCCGCCGAGCCGGTCCCGGAGCCCGCGCCCGCGCCCGCCCCCGAGCCCGGCCGGGACCGCGCGGAGGCGCCGCGGCCCGCCCCCGCGCCCGTCGCCGCACCCGACCCGGAACCGGAACCGGCCCCGCAGCCGGAGCCGGACGGCGGGCGGACCGTCACCGTCGACCTGCCGTTCCCGGACGCGTGGCGGGGCCCGAGGCGCTGGTTCACCCTGTTCAGGGGCCTGCTGGTCATCCCGCACCTGGTCGTGATGCTCGTCATGTACGCGCTGCTGGTGATCGTGATGGTGCTGAGCTGGCTGGTGATCCCGTTCACCGGCCGCTACCCGCGCCCCCTGTACACGCTGGTCGTCGGCTGCCAGCGCTGGTCCAGCCGCGTCGTCGCGTACGCGTTCGGACTCACCGGCGAGACGCTCCCGCCGTTCCGCACCCTTCCGCGCGCCCGCCGAACCCGCTGAGCTCCGCCCACCGTCCTCCGGCCCCCACTAGAGTTCTACGGACGACTCCCCCGATTCCCCCTTCAGGATCACGATGACCACGCACGCAGGAGAGAACGGTGAGGCCCTGCGCCCCGAGGACCCCGAGCAGCTCGGCCCGTACCGGCTGATCGGACGGCTCGGCCGCGGCGGCATGGGGACGGTCTACCTCGGCGAGGACACGGCCGGGCGCCGCGTCGCGGTGAAGGTGATCAACCGGGAGCTGGCCGGGGAGGGCGCGTTCCGGGAGCGGTTCCGGCGCGAGGTGACCGCGGCGCGGCAGGTCCGCCGGTTCTGCACCGCCCCGGTGATGGACGCCGAACTCGACCACGACCCGCTGTACGTCGTCACCGAGTACATCGAGGGCCCGAGCCTGGAGCGCGCCGTCGCCGACCGCGGCCCGCTGCCCGGCTCCGACCTGGAGGGCCTCGCCGTCGGCGTCGCCACCGCCCTCGCCGCCATCCACGGCGCCGGGATCGTGCACCGCGACCTCAAGCCCGCGAACGTGCTGCTGTCGTCCACCGGGCCGCGCGTGATCGACTTCGGCATCGCGCGGGCGCTGGACGCCTCCGACGGCCCGACCCGCACCGGCCAGTTCGTCGGCACGCCGAACTACCTGCCGCCCGAACTGCTGCGCGGCGAGCAGGTGTCCCCCGCGTCCGACGTGTTCTCGTGGGGCTGCGTCGTCGCCTACGCGGGGACGGGGTCCGCGCCGTTCGCCGGCAACACGGTCCCGGAGATCTTCTACCGCGTCGTGCACGAGGAGCCGAAGCTGGACGGCCTCGACCCCGGCCTGCGGGACGTGGTCGCCGCCGCGCTCGACAAGGATCCGCGGCGCCGGCCGTCCGTCCAGGAGGTGCTCGGGAGGCTCGTCGGCAACGGGACGACCGACCCGGCGGCGCTCGCCGAGACCGTCCAGGCGAGCTGGCACGGGCCCGCGACCGGGCCGGCGGGGCCCGGCGGGGCGGCCGGGGCGGGCGGAGCGGCCACGCAGGCGTCCGCCGCGCCCACGATGTTCCAGCAGCCGAACGGGATGCACGGCGCCGACACCACCCGCCGCGACGCGCGGCCCGGCCCCCGTCCGGGCGGCGGCCTCCCCCGCCGCGCGCTGCTCATCGGCGGCGCGGCCGCCGCCGCGGTGCTGCTGCTCGCCATCGGCGCGTTCGCCGTCCTGCGCTCGGACGGCCCGCCCGACGACCTGGCGACCGCGTTCAGCGACGCGTTCTCCAACCCCGACTCCGGCTGGGGCGACATCTACGACAAGACCTACGCCTACGAGAACGGCAAGTACCGGATGCAGACCAGCGGCACCACCGGCGTGGTCGGGCGCTGGGTGCCGAAGGAGCAGGTGACGGACATCCCCGACCCGGTCCTCGCGACCGTCACCGTGTCGGTCGAGCAGAGCCCCGCGGACGCCATGTTCGGCATGGTCTGCCGGGCGAACGACGACGGCAAGAAGCAGTACCTGTTCCTCGTCCGCCACGACGGCAAGGGCGCGGTGCTCCGCAAGAGCAACGGCGACGCCGGCACGAAGGACCTCGCGACCCCCGACTCCGTCCCCGGCTTCGACTCCAAGGGGCCGAACAAGCTGCAGGTCGCCTGCGAGGGGCAGGAGAAGGACGGCCCGAAGGTGCGGCTGCGGCTCTGGGTGAACGGCGAGAAGGTCATCGACGAGACCGACACCGACCAGCCGCTCGCGAACGGCTGGGTCGGGATCCAGATCGAGCGGGGCGGCAACGCGACCCAGCAGATCGTCGCCGACTTCGACGACTTCGACATGTCGAAGATCCGGGGCTAGGCCGGCAGGTAGCCGTTCGTCCAGCGGGTCAGCTCGTCGAACACCTGCGTCCGGGCGGGCTCGGCGGACAGCACCAGGTCGTGCAGGCCGCCGTCGATCCGGACGAGCGTGACATGCCGCCCGATGCGCGGCGCGTAGCGGGCCATGTGCTCGACGTCCAGGACGGCGTCGGCGCCCGTCACGTCCAGCACCCTGCGGGTCGGGCGGACGCTGCGCGTCGACGCCATGACGAGGACGGGCACGTCGACGTCCAGGCCCCGGTGCAGGCGGACCTGCCCGCGCCGGACGGCCGCCAGCCACGCCGCCCGCACCGGGAACCCGAGGAGCGGCTTCCAGGCGAGGTCGAAGTCCCATTCGCCGTCGTGCTCGCGGTGGAGGCTGCGCGGATACCGGTCCGAGACGCCCGCCGGCAGGTTCGCCTTCGGGAACCGGGAGCGCAGCGCCCGCGCCAGCCCGGCGCCGGCCTTGCGCATGACGAGCGGCTCGGCGAGGTCGAAGAACGGGCTGTTGAGGAACAGGCCGTCCACCAGGCCCCTGCCCTTCACCTGGTCGGCCCACAGCGCGGCGATCAGGCCGCCGGTGGAGTGGCCGTTCAGCAGGAGGGTGTCGTGGCCGTCCACGTCCCGGACGATCCGGACGGCCTCGCCGATCTCCGGGAAGTAGTCCGAGAGGCTCTCGATGTAGTTCGGCGTCTGGTGCGGCCTCAGCGAACGCCCGTACTTGCGGAGGTCGAGCGCGTAGAAGTCGAAACCGAGGCCGACGTAGAAGTCGGCAAGGTGCTTCTGGAAGAAGTAGTCGATGAACCCGTGCAGGTAGAGCACCGCCCGGCGGGACGGGTCGGTGCCCCGCCGCCGTACCAGCGTCGCCACGACCTCGCCCTCGGCGTCCCGGCCCATCGGCAGCTCCATCGCCTCGTAGCCGGGGCCGAGCACGTCGTCCCTCACGTCCATGCGTTCCTCCCGAACCAGCCCGCCGGTCACGGCGTCTAAGCGTACGGGCGCGCTGTCCAGGCGGGGAACGGACACCGCCGCCGCGCGCCCAAGAACTGAACGACTCCACCCTCCGCTCCGGGAGACGCCATGCAGGCCCCGCTTCGCGACCGTGACCCGCGGCATCTCGGCCCCTACCGGCTGACGGCACGGCTCGGGCGCGGCGGCATGGGCACCGTGTTCCTCGGCGCGGACGAGGCCGGACGGCAGGTCGCGGTCAAGGTCATCAACCCGGAGCTGGCCGACGACGACGCGTTCCACGACCGGTTCCGCCGCGAGGTGACGGCCGCGCGGCAGGTCCGGCGGTTCTGCACCGCCGCGGTGCTGGACGCCCGGCTGGACGGCGACCCGCTGTACGTCGTGACCGAGTACGTCGCCGGCCCCTCCCTCGACGAGGCCGTCAAGGCGGGCGGCCCGCTGCGCGGCGGCGACCTGGAGGCGCTCGCGGTCAACATCGCGACCGCGCTGAGCGCGATCCACGGCGCCGGGATCGTGCACCGCGACCTCAAGCCGTCCAACGTGCTGCTGTCCCCGACCGGGCCGCGAGTGATCGACTTCGGCATCGCGCGGGCGCTGGACGCGGGCGACGGGCCGACCAGGACCGGCCAGTTCATCGGCACGCCCGCCTACATCGCGCCGGAGCTGATGCACGGCCGGGAGGTCACCCCCGCCGCCGACGTGTTCTCCTGGGGCTGCGTCGTCGCCTACGCGGGGACGGGACGCGTCCCGTTCGCCGGCGAGACGCTCCCTGAGATCATCAATCGGGTGACCTCCGCCGACCCCGACCTGGACGGGCTCGATCCGGCGGTGCACGACCTCGTGGCGCGGGCGCTGGCCAAGGACCCGTCCGAGCGTCCCACGGTCAAGCGGCTCATCCGGTCGCTGACCGGCGAGGACGCCCCGGCGGAGCCAGCGCCGGCGGAGGCGGAGGCAGCGGAAGCGGAGGCGCCCGGCGCTATGCCGCCGCCTCCGGCCCCGCAGCCGGCGGCCGTCGCCGCCGAGCCGCCGACGATCCCGGCCACGGCGTCGACCACCGTGCCGCCGTTCCAGCCTCCACCGCCGTTCCAGCCTCCACCGCCGTTCCAGCCTCCGCCGCCGGGGATGCCGGTCCCGCCGCCGGGGGCGCGGCGCCCGTCCCGTCGCGGCGCGCACGGGCGCGCCATCGGCCTGACGGCCGCCGCCGCACTCGCCGGCCTGATCGGCGTCTCCGCCTTCCTGGGCCTGCGCGGCCAGGCCGACGGCAACGGTGACAAGGGCGGCGGCACCGTCGGCACGGACACCGGCGCGGTCGCCGCGAACTTCCACAAGGGGCCGCCCGACGACACCGACGAGGTCTTCGACGACGGCTTCAGCGACGAGGAGTCCGGCTGGACGAAGGCCTCCACCCCCACCTGGGACGCGTCCTACCGGGACCGCAACTACGAGCTGCACGTCCTCCCCACGACGACGTCGACGTCCGCCGACGCGCCGGTGCCGGACGTGCCCACGTCGCAAGTCATCGAGGTCAGGGTCGAGTCCGTCACGGGCGAGGGCGAGGCGGGGGTGTACTGCCGCGGGCGGAGCGGGGGCTTCGCGTTCCTGATCAAGCCGGCGGACGGCACGGCCCGGATCGTCCGCCTCGGGTCCGAGCGGAGGGGATCACTGGCGATCAACAAGGCCGAGCTCCGCGACGGCACCAACCGCGTCCAGGCCGCCTGCGTCCAGGGCGAGGGCGACACCGTCCACCTCGGCATGTGGGTGAACGGCCGGTCCGTGGCGTCGTCCATCGCCACCCCGGACGGGGGCGACCCGGGCGGCCGGAGCGGCCTCCTCCTCCACCGTCCCGACGGTGCGGTGGGATGGCCCGAGGCGGTCTTCGACGACTTCTCCCTCTGCTCGATCTGAGCCGGGCGAGCCGTGCGCACCGGATGCGGGCGCCGGGGGTCAGTCCTTGCGGCCGGTGGTCGCGACGGTGACGCCGAGACCGATCATCATCAGGCCGCCGGTGCCGCCGATCGCGGCGAGCCGGCGCGGCGAACTGGCGAACCACTCGCGGGCCGCACCGGCGGCGATCCCCCACACGCTGTCGCTGAGCAGCGCGATCACCGCGAAGACCAGCCCGAAGACCATCATCTGCAGGGCGACGTGGCCCTGCTCGCGGACGACGAACTGCGGCAGAACGGCCGCGAAGAACACCGTCGTCTTCGGGTTCGTGACGCCGACGACGAATCCCTGCAGGAGCGCCCTGCCACCCTTGCCGCCCTTGCCGCCCTTGCCGCCCGATTCGTCCGCGCCGAGCGTCTCCTGGAGGGATCGCCGGTGCCGGATGGCCTGCACCCCCAGGTAGACGATGTAGACCGCGCCCACGATCTTCAACGCGGTGAACACGACCACGGACCGCTCCACGATCGAGCCGATGCCGATCGCGACGGCCGCGGTCAGCACGAGCGCGGCGAGCACCCCGCCGACGACGCCGGCGAGCGCGGTGCGGCGCCCGTGCGCCAGCGCCCGGCCGACGACGAACAGCACGGACGGCCCGGGAATGATGATGATCGCGAACGCCATCACCGAGAAGGCCAGCGTCTGATGCAGCGAAACCATGGCCGCACACTACGCAGGACGGCCGACACGTCCCACCGAATATTCGCCCGCCCCCACCGCAGCGGCGCGGGGTCGCGGGGTGTCCGGGGGCGGACGCCACGAAGATCGTGACTTGGGCCACATTCTCTGCCAAAGTCTGGATCATGACCGCCCCCGCGTCCGAAGCGTCCGACCCGGTCGAGGCCGCCGTTCCGTCCGAAGCCCCGGTGGTGGCGTGGCGGCCGGTGCTGCTGCTGGCGGGCGTCCTCGGGGTGCTGCTCCTCGCCGTCAGCGCCCGTTACGGCTACCACCGCGACGAGCTGTACTTCCGGGTCGCCGGCCGGCATCTGGCCTGGGGATACCCCGACCAGCCGCCGCTGCTGCCGCTGATCGCGCGCGCGGTCACGGCGGTGTTCGGCGACTCGCTCGTCGCGCTGCGCGCCCCGTCCGCCGTGTTCGCCTCGGCCGGCGTGGTCGTCGCCGCGCTGACGGCCCGGGAGATGGGCGGCGGACGGCGCGCGCAACTGCTCACGGCCGCGTCCTTCGCGGTGTGCCCGTTCGCGGTCGCGGCCGGGCACCTGTTCTCCACGGCGACGCTCGACCTGCTGGCGTCCACGTCGATCGTGTGGCTGACCGTCCGCTGGGTGCGGACCCGCGACCAGCGGCTGCTGCTCGCCGTCGGCGCCGTGGCGGCGCTGGCGCTGAACGTGAAGTACCTGGTCGCGTCCCTGCTGGCCGCGCTCGTGGCCGGGCTGCTGCTGTCGGGCCCGCGCGAGTTCCTGCGCCGCCCGATGCTCGCCGCCGGGGCGCTCCTCGCCGTCCTCGCGGCCGTCCCCGGGCTGGTGTGGCAGGCGCGGCACGGCTGGCCGCAGATCGACATGGCGAGCGCGATCGCCGACAAGGAGGACTTCGCCGGGCGGCCCGGATTCATCCCGTTCCAGCTCGTCCTGACCGGCGTGTTCCCGTCCTGGCTGTGGATCTACGGGCTGTGGCGGACGTACCGGTCCGACGACCTGCGGACGTTCCGGTTCCTCGGGCACGCGTACCTGCTGCTGAACGTCCTTTTCCTGATCACCGCGGGCAAGCCGTACTACCTGAGCGGGCTGTGGGCGGCGCTCTGGGCGGCCGGCGCCGTGGAGATCGAGCGGAACGGCGCGCCGCGCGGCTTCGGATGGCTCGCGTCCGCGCCCGTGTACGCGGTCACCGCGATCACGACCGTGCTGCTGACGCTGCCCGTCTACCCGGTGAAGTGGCTGGCCGACACGCCGCAGCCCGCCGTCAACGCCGACGCGGCCGAGACCGTCGGATGGCCCCGGTTCGCCGCGCAGGTCGCCGCCGTCTACCGCGCGCTGCCGCCGGACGAGCGGTCCGCGGCGACGATCGTCGTCAGCAACTACGGCGAGGCCGGGGCGCTCGACAGGTACGGGCCCGGCCTCGGACTGCCCCGCGCCTACAGCGGGCACAACGGCTACTGGTACTTCGGACGGCCGCCGGAAACCGGCGGCCCCACCATCGTGGTGGGCCCCGACAACGTCGCCGAGGGGTCCGGGCTCCACCGGTACTGGTCGGACGTCCGTCCGGTGGCGATCCTCGGCAACGGCGTCGGCCTCGACAACCAGGAACAGGGCAAACCGGTATGGGTCTGCCGCGGGCAGCGCGCCGCGTGGACGCGGCTGTGGCCCGAGTTCAAGCGGCTGTCGTGATTCTCGGCGCGGATCTCAGACCGGGAGGACGTCCCAGACGCCGCCGCGGCGCACCATCAGGCTGTGCGTGAGCAGGCTCCCCGCCGGAACGTCCCACGCGGGTTCGGGGTTGTCCCGGTCCTCGGCCCACACCTGCGTGACCGCCCAGCGCAGCTTGTCGACACCGTCGGGATGGCCGGTACCGGACGCGACGAAGACGTCCCGCGCCGGGACCGCGACGACGAGGTCGCCGTCCACGTCCTGCGCCAGCTTCTCCAAGAACCCGTCGTCCAGGAGCAGGCCCGACTCCAGGGTGCCGCGCCCGGCCGTCCCGCCGAGCGACACCGTCACCGCGCGGACGTCCGGGTACCAGCTGAGGCTCAGCTCCGGGCGCAGATCGCGCAGGTTGATCACCGCGCGGCGGCGCAGCTCGGCCGGCGCGACGCCCAGCTCGGCGCAGTGCCGGCGCGCCACATGCTCGTAGCGGCGGCCGGACGGGGCGCCCTCGTCGGCGATCTCCAGCGCGTACGTGGCGTACAGGTCGCCGGCGAACGGGTCGCGGACCGGCTCCTCGTCCGCGGGCAGCGGGAACTCCAGCTGGATCTCCGCCGGCACCCGCGCCTTCATCAGCGGGACGATCAGACTGGACCGCGGGTCGGACACGGGACGTTCCTCCTGGTACCTGGTGCGGCCTGAGTGGATCACCTTACCGCCGCGGCGGGCGGTTCCGGGGCGCCGCCGGGAGGGACGACGGGGAGGCCGCCCGGCGCGCCGCCCTCGATGATCCGCCACAGCGCGTCGGTGTCCAGATGCTCCTCGACAAGATCACCGAGTATGTCCAGAGTCGCCTCCCGCAATTCCGCGAACGAGACGTCGGGGGCCGGGGTGAAATCCCTTCGGGCGTGTTCGGCGACGTCCTTGAGGAAGGCCCTTCTGAATCCGTCGTTCTCCATGGCGCCGTGCCAGGTCGTGCCCCAGACGGCGCCTTTCCGGCAGCCGTCCAGGAAAGGCTCGCCCCGCCCGGTCACGATGCCGTGGTGGATCTCGTAGGCGTGGACGTCCTCACCGTAGGCGCGTCCCGCGGGCCGTCCGAGGGCCTTGTCCTTTCCGAATTCGACTTTCGCCGGCAGGAGACCGAGGCCCGGTGTCGCTCCCGTCCTGGACTCGACGTCGTCCACGATCTCGTCGGCGAGCATCTGGTAGCCGCCGCAGATGCCGAGCACAGGCCGCCCCTCCTTGGCCCGTTCGCGGATCTCCCCGGCCATTCCCCTGTCGCTCAGCCATTCGAGGTCGCTCACCGTCGCCCTGGTCCCCGGCAGGACGACGAGGTCGGCCTCGGCGAGATCCCCGACGCTCGCCGCATACCGGACGATGACGCCCGGCTCGCAGGCCAGTGCGTCCAAGTCCGTGAAATTCGAGATGCGCGGGAACCTGACGACGGCGATGCGCAGCGTCTCTTTCCCGTAGGGGCCCCGAGCATCGGGCCTGGGCGCGTCCAATGCGAGGGTGTCCTCGGAGTCGAGATACAGGCCGAGCTTCCAAGGGAGCACGCCGAAGGTCGGCCGCCCTGTGAGGGCTTCAAGCTGTTCCAGCCCCGGCGCCAGCAGCTCATGCGCACCGCGGAACTTGTTGATGACGAACCCGGCGACAAGGGCCTGGTCCTCTTTCTCCAGCAGCGCGACCGTCCCGTACAGGGACGCGAAGACACCGCCCCGGTCGATATCGCCGACGACCACGACCGGCAGATCGGCGGCCCGCGCCAGCCCCATGTTGACGATGTCGCCGGCCCGCAGGTTGATCTCCGCCGGGCTCCCCGCCCCCTCGCACACCACGACGTCGTACTCGGCCCTCAACTCCTCAAGGCTTTCGAGCACGACACCCTTCAGCCGTTCCTTGTGCCGCCCGTATTGCAGCGCGTCGACCTCCGCCACAGGCCGGCCCAGGACCACGACCTGGCTCCGCCTATCGCTCCCGGGCTTGAGCAGCACCGGATTCATCACGGCCCGCGGTTCGATCCCCGCCGCCTGGGCCTGCATGTACTGCGCACGCCCGATCTCCGCTCCGTCGCTCGTCACCATCGAATTCAGCGACATGTTCTGGGCCTTGAACGGTGCGACCTTCACCCCTCGCCGGGCCAGCCACCGGCACAGCCCCGCCGTGACGACGCTCTTCCCCGCGTCGGACGTCGTCCCCGCCACCAGCAGCCCGCTCACCGCAGCACCCCGATGAGCGCCGCCGCCGCGAACGTCACCGCCGCCGAAAGCCCGACGGCCCGCCGGATGTCCCGCACCTCGGGCGCCTTGCCGTCCCCCATCTCGGGCCGCCGCTCGACACGTCCGCCATAAGCGTTGACACCGCCCAGCCGCACACCGAGAGCGCCCGCGAACGCCGCCTCCACCTGTCCGGCATTGGGACTCGGATGCTTCTTCCCGTCCCTCCGCAGAATCCGCCATGCCTCGGAGCCGCCGCACACCACGACCAGTCCGCCGGTCACCCTCGCCGGAACCCAATTGGCGACATCGTCCAGCCTCGCCGACGCCCACCCGAACCGCTCGTACCTCGGACTCCGATAACCGACCATCGCATCAAGCGTGTTGGCGGCCCGATACATCAGCAGCCCCGGAATGCCCGCCACCGCCCCCCACACCAACGGAGCCACCGAGGCATCCGAGGTGTTCTCCGCGACCGATTCGACAACGGCCCTGGCGACGCCCGGCGCGTCCAGTCCCTTCGGATCCCGCGCGCACAAATGCGGAAGCCGCTCCCTGGCCGCCGCCAGATCCCCCCGCTCCAGCGCCCGGGCCATGGCGAGCCCTTCACGCCCCAACGACGTCCCGCCGAGGACGGCCCAGGTGACCCCGGCGGTAGCGAGACCATGCACCCCGAACCGCCGGCTGACCCGCTCGATCACCACCCCCAGCGCGCCCGCTCCCCCGACGAGGACCCCGGTATAGACAACCCCGCGCCACCGAGAATCCCCATAGACGAATCGCTCACCGGCCGAGGCGACGCGTCCGAAACCCGCGACCGGATGCCACCGCCGAGGATCCCCCAGAAAAGCATCGAGCACGACACCGCCCACAAGCCCCTCAGCAGAGCCGCGCATCAAGCTCATCCCAGTGCCTCTCCAACCAGTCCTGCGCCCGCCGGATCCGCGGCCCCGCACCACCGTCCCAGATCCGCGCCCATCCCCCACCACGCCCGGCCCTCGCCCGCATCGCCCGGTAAGACCGCTCGAACCTCACCCGCGCCGCCGGCAGCACGTCCCGCCGCAACTCGCGCTCCAACCCGTACGCGTCACAGAAGACCCGCAACCTCCGCCCGACATCGGCGCGATACAGCAACGCGTCCCGATCGGCGGGATCCTCGATGGGCCCCCAATGCCGCAACGCCGTGACGACATCGAACAGCCGCGTCGTAGGCCGCGCCAGATCGAAATCGATGAAAGCCCTGGGCACGCCATCTCGAAAGACCACGTTCTCCGGCGTGACATCGCAGTGCCCGATGACCTCGGGCTCCCCGTCCACATTGGAGACGTCCCCGTCCCAGGCCGCCTCCGGCACCCCGTACGACGCGACGGCCTCGTGATACCGCCTCAGCAACCGTCCGACGCCCCGAAGCGCGTCCTCCGAAACCACGTACGCCTCCAGCGGCCGATGCGGCACCTCCCCGGGCACCCAGCTGAGCACCTCGCGCCCCCGCTCATCGACCCCCAGCACCCGCGGCGCCTCGAACCCCACCGCCTCCAGATGCCGCAGCACCCCGTGCACAGCCGGACTATGCGCCCCGAACGGCCTCCGCACCGTCTCCCCGACCCGCACCACGCCCTCCGACACGTCCCCGCCGGAGAGCGGAACCTCAAAGTCCACCGCCACAGCACCCAAAGATAGCCACCCCCGAGCCCCCTCACCCGCGGTAACGGCGTTATAGATGTGGAGCTGAACGACCCGCACCCTTACACTGTGTCCCGGCGTCCCGCCGGGCGCCGAGCGCCCGTAGCTCAGCTGGACAGAGCATCGGACTTCTAATCCGACGGTCGCGGGTTCGAATCCTGCCGGGCGCGCCCCCGTCTGACCTGCAGTCTTACCACTGCCAAGATCCACAATTCTGTCCGATATGCCTCCCTGTTTGCTCGATGTTTGCTCGGCTGTCACGCCCCCTGTCGCTGGGCCCCCCTTCGACCCGCTTGATCACCGGTGCGGACGGCTCTTGGCCGGTGCGCTGACGCGTCCGCGAGGGCCGCGGCTGGGCGGGGGCTGTGAGGCTTCGGCCCGCCCATCGGACCTTGCGACAGGCACCCGGGGCCCACATCCCTCCTCGGTTCGGATGCGGACCCCGGGCCCAAGAGTCCGACGTTCAGCCTCGGCTGGTCATCGGCTCGACGTTTCCACTAGGTGGACGACACGGCCCGGTACTGTCGTTTCGTCGGGTTCGGTTCGGGTGCGGGCGTTGAGGATGACGGCGGCGGCGTCTTCGGCGGATTGGCGGGCCAGGTCGGGTAGGACGCTGGTGTAGGTGTCGGAGGCGATGGTGATCGAGGACAGGCCCAGGGTCTCTTGGACGACTTTGAGGTCGTGTCCGGCGCGCAGCAGGATGGTGGCGGCGCCGTGCCGCAGGTCGTGCAGCCGGACGGGCGGGAGTCCGGCCTCCATGGCCAGCAGCAGGAACTGCTCGGAGACGGACATGGGCGCCAGCGGGTCGCCGTCGGGTTGGGTGAAGACGAATCCGGTGTCGTTCCAGGTGTCGCCTGCGGCCAGGCGTTCCTGGTTCTGGCGGGCGCGGTGGGCGGTGAGTTGTTTGATGGTGTGCTGGTCGAGGGTGACCTGGCGTTCTCCGGCTTCGGATTTGGGGCGGCCTTGTTCGGTGTGGCCGCCGTTCTGGGTGATCTGCCATCCGACCCGGATGGTGCCTTCGTCCAGGTCGACGTCGGCCCACCGCAGTCCGCATGCTTCGCCGCGGCGCAGGCCGCGGAAGGCGATGAGGTGGTAGAGGGTGTGCAGCCGGTGGCGGGCGGCGCGGTCGAGGAAGGTACCGGTCTGCTCGGGTGTCCACACCATGACCGGTGAGGGCCGCGGTGTGCTGACGTAGGCGTCCATCGGTTTGACGCGTCCGCTGCGCCCCTGCCCGTCTGGTCTGTCCGAGCGGCTGCGGCTCTTGGCCTCGATGAACACTTCTCGGGCGTGGCGCCATTCACGGACGCGTTCGGGTGTCCACACCAGCGCCTTGGGGCGGCGGCCCGACGGCAATTCGATCAGGGAGGCGACGTTGAGGTCGATGCGCCGTTCCCGGATCGCCTGGTTGAGGGCCGCGCGTAGGGTGGCGCGGATCCGGTGCATGGTCGCCGCACCGACCACACGGCAGCCCTTCACCCGTGCCCGAAGGCCGAGGTCGCCGGACTGGCGGGCGCGGATGATCACCTCGTTGCGTTCGTCGATGGCGTCGAACACCGCTTGGACGTCGGCGACGCGGAGCCGGTCCAGGCGGATGTGGCCGATGACCGGGTTCAGGTGGGTGACGATGTGGGTGCGGTAGCTGCGCAGGGTGCCGTTGCGCAGGCCTTTGCGTCCGGCGAGCCAGGTCTGCAGCCACTCCCCCGTGGTGATCGCGACCTCCAGGTCCTGCCCGGTGCGGATCTTGCGGCGCACCTCCTCCGCTATCGGGAGCCGCTTGTCCTTCTTCAGCGTGGTGGTGATGAGGTCGGCGATCCGGTCGCGGTCCTCGGCGTCGGCGCTGATGGCCAGCAGTTCGTGCAGCCGACCGATCTGGGCTTCGGCGGCGTCCTGGCCGGTGAACCCGCCCCGGCGGATCGGGGTCCGGCGGGTGCCGTCCGGGCGGGGCGGGAGTTCGAACTGGTAGTACCAGCTGCCGTGGGTCGGGCTCCAGGAGCCGCCCTTGCGGCGGAGCCTGGGGCATTTGCTGAGCAGTCCCCGGCCGTCCGGGGTGCGGCAGCCGCACGCCTTGTAGGTGGTTCCGGCAGGCATCCGGTGTCTCACTCGCTTTCTGGTGTGGGCTGTCCGGCGGTGTCGTTAAGGCCGAGCAGGGTGAGCAGGCCGGTGGTGGGGACCAGGTAGCTGCGGCCGACGCGCAGCACCGGGCAGGGGAACCGCCCGGTGCGCGCCAGCTCGTAGCTTTTGGTGCGCCCAACTCCCAGCGCCCGCCCCGCGGTGACCAGATCCACCACGGCGGGCAGCGTGCGGATCTCCGCCGGTGTCAGCCCCGGCCTCACCGCCCACCCCCGCACGCCGCGTGGGACGGCGGGGGCGTTGGGGTGCTGGGGGCGTCTGCCAGCGGATCGGGTCCGCTCCGGCGCCCGGACCTGTGCGCTGCAGGATGTGGGGCAT
Source organism: Actinomadura monticuli (assembly GCF_041463655.1). Taxonomy (NCBI): domain Bacteria; kingdom Bacillati; phylum Actinomycetota; class Actinomycetes; order Streptosporangiales; family Thermomonosporaceae; genus Actinomadura; species Actinomadura monticuli. Next base: position 13,512 of record NZ_JAXCEI010000014.1, on the reverse strand, counting down.
CGGACTGTCCGGGGCCGAAGCACCGGTATGCACGCTCGCCTCCGGCCAGCCGGTCAAGCCCCGCCCCGTCGGCCCGCAGACCCTGGACGAGAGTCACGGGCGGGGTGATGCGCTGCGGGTGCCGTGGCGGGCTGGTCAGGTGCCAGGCGTCGCCGCATCGGTAAGCCCGAAGCCGGGCGCCGGGCGCACTGATGCGGGCGGCGTGCCGGGCGGTGCGGCGGGTGGCGTAGCGGGCGCGTCCGCATCGTCCGCACACGCCCAACTGGAGGATGGCGAGCATCTCCAGGACCCGCTCGCGCCCTGCCAGCTTGTGGTGCCGATGGTTGGTCATCGGGTCTCCTCCGGCAGATCGGTGAGCGTGGCTGGTTGGAAGAGCAGGAGGTCTTCGTGGGCGGTGGCGCAGGCGGGAATGCCTCGGTCGCGGGCGCGGCGGGTTTCCAGCATCTGAAAGAAGGAGGCCCGGTTGACCAGCCCGCCATCGCGCAACCCCGCCAGGAGAGCGGCGTAGCGGCCGGTCAGGACAAGGTCGTGGCGTTGGGCGGTCTCGACGACCTGGCCGGGCAGGTCGATCAGCTCGCCCTTCACCCGGATCGGGCGGACGGTCACCCCGATCACCCCGCCGGGCCGCAGCAGGGTGGCGCTGCCGGCCAGGATCTGCCCGAACCCGGCCAGCAGGCCGGGTAGGGGCTGGTGGGCGAGGTTTCCGCGGTCGGTGGAGTAGCGATGGTGGCGTTTGTCGATCTTTCCGCCGCCGTTGTCGCGTCCGACGTGGATTTGCCCGTGGGTGCGTGATCCGTACGGTGGTGAGGTGAGCACCAGCGCGGCTTTCCCGTGCAGGGCCCGGTAGATGATGGCAATGTTGCGGGCGTCTCCGCAGGCCAGGTGAGAAGTCCCTGTAGCCCCCTGGGAGTGCGCGAGCCTCAGATTGCCCAGGGCGAGGTGGACGAAATCGGGCTCGTACTCCACGCCTGCGGCGTCGCGTCCCAGGTGGATGGCCTCAACCAGGGTGGTGCCGATCCCGCACATCGGGTCGACCACCAGGTCTCCGGGGCGACTGAACGCCTTGATGACGGTGGCGGCGATGGCCGGCAGCATCTTGCCTGGATGGCGCATCGACTCGGGTGTGTAACGTCCCTGGCGCTGCAGCCGGGACGGGCGCTGTCCAGTCCCCAGCACCGACGGCAACACCTGGACGCGGGAGAGTTCTTCGTGGTTCATCGGGTCCCCCCGCACGACGGGCTGTCGGGACCAGGTGGGCCCGCGGGCTTTTGAGGTTTCTTGAACAGCGACACCGCGGCGTGGACGCCGACCGTGGGTGGCAGGGCGCTGGAGCGGGTGTCGCGGAGTTGGGCGAGGTCGGTGGGGCCGGCCTGCACGACCAGGGCGTCGCCCTCGATCGGGACGCGCAGCGCGATGACGTGCTGGACGTAGCGGAATCCGAGGCTTTGGGCGTGGCGGATGATGCGCGGCGCCGGGTCGATGAGGCGTCCAGCCTGATGGCGGGCCGTAGTGATGACGGCCAGGACACCGCCGGGTGCCAGCACCCGCCACGCCGATGCCAGGAACAGTCCGAGTTGCTCGCTGGTGAGCATCCACAGGTCGGCCCGGCACGCCGGGCAACCTGTTCCTGAGCCTCGCTTCGGGTTGTGGCCGCCGGTCTCGTACGGCGGTGGTGCGCCGATGACAAGGGAGACCTGGCCGAGGTGATCGGCCAGGCCCTTGGCCATCTGGTCGGGCCGGACGGGGCGCATCTGCACTCGTGTCAGCTGCTGCTGGTCGAGGGTGGCGCGGAGCCGGGTGCCGATGTGCTGGGCGAGCGGGAAGTGCGGGACCAGCGCGATGGCGCGCCGGTCGAGTCGGGCGGCCGTGATCAGGGTGGCTTCGCTGGTGGTAAAGCCTTCGGCGACCAGCGCCCCTGGGCTGGTGCAGGTACTGATCAGGTGCTGGGCCAGTTCGCGCCCGATGGTCTGGCGGTGCTGGACGCAGATCGCGGGGACCGGCCTTCCCCGGTTCGAGCGGGCGCCCGGTCCAGGCGGCTGGTCCCGGGTGTGAGGGTCTGGGCACAGCCAGACGGTGAGCGGGACCATGCGCCGCTCGCCGTTGGGCCGGTTGTTGCTGGTGGGCGGGTAGTTCGGGTTGGACGGTGTGTGGTTCATGTGCTGGGTGACCCGAGACGGCCACCCGATCCCCGTGCACCGATAAAGCACCGCCGAGGGGCCCGGTTTTCATGATCGGCCGGTTCATGATCTGGTCAAGAACTGCCGATCGGCCCATGACCGGGCGCTCATTGCCCTGCGGGCCTTGGAGGAGCCGGAAACGCCTACCGGCTCGGGGCTCGCCGAGGCGTTCAGGTGCGCGAATCGTCCTCTGGGCGGTACAAGACTTGATCAAGGATGTCGGCCGACTGTGAATTCGGGCCTGTTCGGCGGTGCTTCATGTGTGCCAGTCGAGATCACCGGGGAACGGCGCGGACCTCGGGCGGACGGTCAGAAACCCGGTCCCCGCCGCAATCATCCGTCTCACGTGTCCCGTCAAGGAGGACACCCGCAGCCTGAGGCCGCGCCGTTCTCCCGCTGATCGCACGACTGGCAGCCGATTCCATCGATCGACGTTCTGGAGACGCTGCCATGCGCACCCGCAGGAACTCGCACCAAACCCTCCATCGACTCATCCGGGAGTGGCCCGACCGAACCCGCGGTAAGAGCAGCCGCAGTAGTGGGCGGCCTAGGGCCTGTTCGTAGTTCAGATCATGGAAGGGGTGGGAGGCTGCGCAGCCAGATGACGCATCCGCGCAGGTGGAGTCCGGCCTGGTAGCTGTCGGGTGTCTTGTCGTAGCGGGTGGCCAGTCCTCGCCATTCCTTGAACTTGTTGATGCAGCGTTCGACGGTGTTGCGGTCTTTGTAGAGCTCGGTGTCGTGGCTGACCGGGCGGCCGCCGCGTCGTCCCTTCTTCTTGCGGTTGGCGCGGGAGGAGTAGGCCTTGTCGCCGGCGGCCGCGGCCGGCCGGGTGCGGGGGCGGCCGACCGGGCCGCGCACCCGGATCTTGTCCATGACGGGGATGAAGCGTGGGCTGTCGGCTGCCTGCCCGGGGGTGAGCACGATCGACAGCGGACGGCAGCGCCGGTCGGCCGACAGGTGCATCTTGCTGGTCAGCCCGCCTCGGGACCGGCCCAGCTCAGCGGCCTTCAGCCGGGCCTTGCGGCGCCGGCGTACCCGGCGCCGCCGCTGCCGTTCGGGGTCGGGCTCGTCGCAGGGCCGCTGGTCTACGGGCCCGGTTTGCCCTTTTGGTGAAGCCCCTTTTCCTCGGCCACGGCCTGCTCCAGCTCCTCCAGCCGCTCGGGCGCGACCACCATGCCGGCGGCGTGGTGATGTGCGCGGCAGACGCTGGAGTCCACGCTGACCAGGTCCAGGTCGACATCGCCCCGGGCTGCGGCCTCTTCGATCATCGCGTTCATCAGGTTCTCGAAGACCCCCTGGCCTGCCCAGGCCCGGAACCGGTCGTAGATCGTCGACCAGTTGCCGTAGGTGGTGGGCACGTCCCGCCACGGGCTGCCGGTCCGGAACCTCCACATCACCGCGTTGAACTGATTACGCAGGTCAGGGATGGGTCCGGACGCTCCCAGCGGCAGGTGGGGCTCGATCAGTTCCCACTCTGTGTCGGTCACATCACCACGCGTCATGCACCGGTGATACCGCCCGCCCCCGATCCAGCGTGGGTGAATCACTCGATTGTGACCAGCGGCAACTGATCCGGACTACGAACAGGCCCTAACTGGACAGACCCGCCTCCGGGTTCCTGGTGCTGGCCGACAAGGGCTACGTCGGCGCCGGCCCGCACGTCAAGACGCCCTACAAGGGCAAGGACAAGCCCCAGCCGCTCAAGGACGCCAACCGCTCCCACGCCAAGCTCCGCGGACCGGGTGAACGCGCCAACGCCCAGCTCAAGAGCTGGAAGATCCTGACCAAGCTACGTTGCTGCCCGCACCGGGCCGGTCATCTGGCCAAGGCCATCCACGTCCTCCAGAACCGCGAGCTCAACGCAGATTGAAAAAGGTTCACGGCGTTGGGTCTTCCGCCGGTCTTATCAGCACGCCGGGAGTTTATAGAGGACTATTGCCGCCGGTCCAGCATGTTATGAATTTACCATTCTGCTCACTACTGTTTCGGGTGATTTGTCAATTAGTCAGATATGTGACACCGCCCGCCCGCTTCGGAGGTCCACGCGAACCTGCGGACCATCCATTTGGGAGATTACCACGCTACCGCTCTCCCAACGCACGTCAGTAATAATGTCCAAATCCACCCGCCAGTCAACATCACCATTCTTTCGCACAGCGAAAACGCCAACCTCTGTCAAGACGATTAGCTTTCCGAGTTCGGAAATGAGTCGCAGGTTGCCAAAATGAGATTCAAGGCTAATCTCTCGATCGATCACCATGCTTGGCCATATTCGATAAAGGCTCGAATTGCATCCAATCCAATATGCCCCACCCCATTCACGCCCAAGAATTACGGGAGATTCAAATTCCGAATCCGCTCGAATTCCCACGGCCGCTCTCTGATCGCTGTCGCCACCAACATCAGTCTGGGAAAAGACGAATACGGGACCCGAACCCGATCCGTACTCATTTGCAATCTCCAGGTCAGAAAAACATCCGATGCGCGCCTCTCCCGGGCTCGACCAGATCGAGCAAGCCATCGCACCACTGTCGAACGATATAACGAGCATCGACACCTCTCATCGATATCTTGAATTTGACCCAAATAGGTTTCCAGTAATCAAACGGTTTCCGTCCCAGACCGTCTCTGTTTTGAGCATACCATCAGGACCCTTCAGCAATCCCTCTCTCACTGTTCGCCCATTCTCCTGGACTCGCACCACAGAATTGGGATCATTGAACACTTCATCAAGATGCTTGGAAAAAAGTGCACGCCCTGTTGCGTTATCTCCAATCCCAATCCGGTTAAGTTGACTGGCCATGGTACCAGTTCGTTCGATGTTGTGAGCTGATCCAGTGGCGTTTCCGAAGAAGTATTCCAGCTTAGTGCCGATGTCGGGCCTGACCCCTAGTGCTCCGATGGGGGTTTCTCCGGCTCCGTAGCCGCTGCTGATGGCGCCTCCGGCGGTCATGGCTCCGGATATGGCGCGGAGGCATAGGCCGGAGCGGGCGCAGGCGAGTCCGGCTGCTTGGAAGGCTCCGGATTCGCAGCCTCCGGCTGCGCAGAGGATGAGGCCGGCGGTGACGACGGTGGTGATGCCGCCGATGACGAGGGCTTGTTTGAGGCCGGAGTCGGTGGTGTCGTGGCCGGTGAAGGGGTTGTGGGCGCAGAGGCTTTGGGCGCTTGCGTTGACGGTTCGGCAGAAACCGTCCCATTGGTTGTCGTCTAGGCCGGCTCCTAGGAAGGCGATCGCGTCTCGGAGGGTGAAGTCTTGACTGCCGCGGTAGCCGAGGTTGAGGAGATGCTCGTAGGTCTTTCGTGGCAGCGCGTGGCCGAGTGCGGGTGCTGCCAGTCGGTCTCCGCCGGGTTTGGCTCCGAAGTGGGGGGTGGTGGGGCCGCAGTAGCTGTCGCAGCGCTGGGAGCCTTTGGGTGCGTTCTTCGGTGTTTTGCTGCAGTCGTGGTTGACTTCGCAGCCGTCGACGCGGAGGCCTGAGGGGTCGCTGTGGGTGACGGGGTTGTTGCTGGCGTAGGTGTAGCCGTTCATCTGCAGCGGGTCGGCGGTGTCAAGGACGGGGTCGACGGAGATGAAGCGGCCGGTGTCGGGGTCGTATTCGCGGGCGCTGAGGTGGGTGAGTCCGGTGGGGTCCTTGGTGGCGCCGAGGAAGCCCTTGTCGTTGGGCCAGGTGGCGTCGTCGTCGAGTCCGCGGATACCGCCGAAGGGGGTGGAGCGGCGGACGGCGGTCTGCTGGGTGGTGGTGTTGACGGCGATCTGGGCGGTGCCCTGGTGGTCACTGGCCAGGTGGGTGATGGTGCCGTCGGGGGTGCGCATCGCGACGGTCTGACCGGCGAAGGTGTAGTAGCGGGTGCCGGTGGCGGTGGGGGCACCGCCGAGGGCGCGAAGTTCGGTGCCGTCGGGGAGGTAGAGGGTGGCGCCGGCGGGGTCTTTACGGAGAAGTCGGTTGCCGTCGGTGTCGTAGACGAAGGTGACGTCGTTGCCGTTTTCGGTGACCTTGGACAGTTCGCCTTCGGTGTCCCATTCCAGGGTCTGGCCGGTGTTGGTGGGGCTAGCGTCGATGGCGCGTTTGGTGGTGTTGCCAGCCGCGTCGTAGGTGTAGGTGTCGGTGCGTTGGCCGGTGGGACCGTTCTGGGTGACTTGGTTGAGGCGGTTGCCTTGTCCGGTGGGGGCGTAGGTGTAGGTGCGGGTGGTGTCGGCGGTTCCGCCGATGCCGTGGCGGGTTTCGCCGGTGCGGTTGCCGGCGGTGTTGTAGGTGAAGCTGTGCCAGTAGGGGGCCGGGCCGCCGATGACTGTGGCGGTGGGTTCGGTGGCGCAGGCGTCGGTGGTGCCTTGGGTCCATGCCTGGGTGAGGCGTTGGAGGTGGTCGTGGGTGAAGCATTGGTTGTCGGTGCCGTCGCGGGAGACGTCGGTGATCGAGGTGATGGTGCCGGCGTCGGTGTAGTGGTAGGTGGCGTAGCGGTCGTCGCCTTGTACGCCTTGGTGGGACGTGCGGGCGGTGGCCGGCCGTTGGGTGCCGTACTGGTAGGTGAAGGTCTGCCAGGTGTGTTTGTCGGCGGGCCCGAGTTCGAGCAGGTTGATCTTGTCAGTCGGGGAGTAGACGACGTCGTTGACGTAGGGTGTCTGATCGGTCGGGCTCGTGGCGCCGGTCAGGCTGGTCGGGCGCAGCAGGTCGTCGTACTGGTAGGTGATGCTTTCGGCCGGTAGGCCACCGGCGGCTGGTTGCGACTGCCCCAGAATCGTTTCGTCTAGGCCGTACTGGGTGGAGAACAGGTAGCGGCCGGCGAGTGGTCCTTGTGAGTCGGGAACGGTGAGGGCGGTCTTGTCGGCGCGGCCGAGCTCGTCGTAGTGGCGGACGGTGCTGGTGTAGTCGCCGTCGCCGGTGTGTCTGGTGGCGGTGGCGAGTTTGCCCTTGCCGCGGGCGACGGTGTCGTAGGTCCAGGACGCCAGGAGAGGGCCGTCGGCTGTGCCTGCGTGGGTGGCGGTCTTACGTCCTAGGCCGTCGTAGGTGGTGAAGACCTTCTTGTCTCGCGCATCGGTGGTGGAGACCACGCGGTCCAGGTCGTCGTAGGTGAAGGTGGTGGTGCCGGCGTCCGGGTCGGTGGTTGTGGTTTTGCGGCCGAGGAGGTCGTAGGTGGTGGTGAAGGTGTTGCCGGAGGGGTCGGTGACCTCGGTGAGCAGTCCGGCTGGGCTGTAGGTGTAGTGCGTGGCGTCGTAGTCGCCGGTCGGGGTGGCGGCCTTGTATTGGCGGCGTTCGATCACTTGGCCGCGGGCGTCGGTGATTTCGGCGGTGGGGGTCGCGCCGGCGGGTGGAGTGATCGAGGTGCGGTTGCCGCCGCCGTAGGTGTAGGTGGTGCGCCACAGTTCGGAGTCGGGCTGGGAGCCGTTGCCAGTGGTGAGTTTCTCGACGGTCTTGCGGCCCAGTCCGTCGTATTCGGTGCGGGTTTGTGTCTCGACCTGGCCGGGGGTTCCGATGCCGAACAGTTCGGGGCTTGGTGCTCCCTCGGCCGCGTAGGGGGCGTAGGTTTTGACGACTTGGCCGCGGTCGTCGTAGAAGGTGTCGCTGACCAGGCGTCCGGACTGGCCGGGTACCTGGGCTTGGCGGGGGCGCAGCCACCCGTCCAGCAGCTTGATTCCCGATACCCGCTGCGCGCCGGTCGCGGTGAGTGTCTGGGTGGTGACGGCGACGATCTGGTTTTCGGTGACGCGGTATTCGTACTCGTAGTTGGGGTTGCGGTCGTTGGCTTTGGACTGGTTGGGCAGCCATACCTTGATGAGCCGGCCGAGTGGGTCGTAGGCGTAGTCGGTGCGAAGTCCTAGGTTGGACTGGTCGATGGTGGTGACCGGGACGCCCCATGCGGGGTCGAGGTACTGCACCGTCGTCAGTGCCGTGGAGGAATCGCCTGGTTTGGCGGGCGGGCTGGTGGTGGTGATCTGGGTGTTGAGGCCCTGAGTGTCGACGTAGGCGGTGGTGGCGATCTGGTCGGCGGCGTCGGTGACTTTGGTGGCCCGGCCGTAGTCGTCATAGACCGTCGCGGTCTGAGCGACGTACTTGGGGGCGGCGCCGTCGTAGCCGGCGAGTTTTTCGACCTTGGTGGTGCGGCCTTTGGACGGGGCGGCTCCGAGTGCGCCATCGTCGTAGTAGGTGAGCACGTCGGAGAGAACCTGGGCAGGGCGCTCAGGGGTGGCGGTGCAGGCGACCGAGACGGTCTCCAGCCTGGAGGAGAACTTCACCATCCAGGCGCCGGTGTTGTCGGCGTAGTCGGTGCGGGTGCACTTGTCGTCGGCGGGCGTGCTGGTGTCGCCCAGGTCGTTGACTGAGGTGACCCTGCCGACCCCGGGGCCGGAGTCTTCGAAGGTGTTGTCGGTCTTGGTCTCGGTCCAGCCGCCGCCGTCTTTGACGGTCCAGGTTCGGGAGGTGTCGGTGGCGGTCACGTTCGCTGTCGTGGTTCCCCACGACCGGGTGCGTGAGGCGGTCTGGACACGCCATGGGGTGTTGACCGTTTTGGAGTGGACGCTGCCGCCTGGGCCGGTGTACTGGACGGTCTTGAGCGTGAACCCCGCCAGCGCGTTGTGGTCGGTGTGGGTGCCGCCCTCGCCGTCGGAGACGGTCACCGATTTGGTGCCGCCGGACTTGGTTTCACGGTCGCCGTCCATACCGCGCAGGTAGTAGGTGTCGGCTTGGGCGGAGGGGGTGTTGTAGGAACCGGTGAGAGTGCGGACGTGACCGTAGCCGCGCCATTGTGACCAGGTCTTGTATTTCTCCTTGGAGAGCCCGTCATCATCGTCGAAGTGCCAGGCCGCGCCGCCCAGGTATTCGTATTTGGTGGCCATGTCGGGAGACAGGCCGGTGCGGTCGGTTTGGATCACGGAGGTGACCACGTACTTGTGGAACCAGTCGGTGATCGGGTCTTCGCGGCCGGGCGGTGTCCAGATCACCGGCATGCACCGGGTGGAGTTGGTCTCCGGTGTCGGCAGATCGTTTAGGGAACAGTCCGGGTCGGAGTAGTTGATATCGATCTGCCCGCCGGACTCGTCATAGATCGCGCCGACGCGGTAACGGACATAACGCGGGATGTCGTCGCCGGTCTTGTCCAGCCGGTTGTCCATCTGGACCGGGTTGAAGGTGACTTTCGGCAGCGTGGTCGTGGATCCGTCGGCGGCGTGGCCGGTGTGCTGGATGTCGTCCAGCAGCAGGTCACGTTCGATGTCGGCAAGTCCCCAGGAGTGGTTCATCGACCAGGAGTCCACCGGCCTGTAGCCCGATCCGTCGTCCTTGAGGATCTGGGTGGTGATCTGGGTGAGTCGTTTGCGGGACCAGAATGTCGGCGCCAGCGCGCCGTGGGTGTCCTTGCATTCCTGCCCGGCATCGCAGTGCAGGTCCCATGGGACGTCCCACCACTTGTCGGGGTTGCTTCCGATCTTGGACGGGTCGCAGTCGAAAGTGTCGTTCGGGATGCAGCGTTCGGAGGTGCTGAAGGTGACCTGGGCCGGTGCCTTGGCGAACAGGGCGCCCTTGCGCAGCCCGTAGGAGATCGTCTTCAGATAGCCGCCGCGCACATACGGGGTTTCGTCGGCGGCCTTGAGGTTGCGGCCGTAGTGGTTGGTCTCCTGGCCGTAGGTGTAGTTGATCGCGTTCCCACCTGGGTCGACGACGTAGTCCAGGTTCCAGCGGTAGGCCTGCTGACACCAGGACGCGGCGAAAGTCGACTCATGGCACGGCTCCCCGGAGTCATCACCGAACACCGGGGCGGTCCAGGTCGAGTTGGTCTCCGGTTTGCCTTCCGTCCAGCCAGGGAGGCGATTGAGGCCGAAGAAGTACTGGATGCCGTCGGTGGTGGTGACCTTCCAGTATTCGCCGTCCTGGTCACCGTTGCCGTTCGAGGAATCGGTGAGCTTTTCGAATCTGGTGCCGTCGTCATCCTTGAGCCGCCAGGTGCCGTCGGACGCCTTGATCAGCTCTCCGCCCTTGCCGCCCCAGGTGACGGTGGCGTTGTCATAGCCCCAGCACTGATCCGCGGGGTAGTTGCCCCCGCTGTCAGCGGGAACCCCGTCGTCCTTGCAACCTTTGTAGCGTCGCTCGATGTATCCCGGCCACAGATCGAAGCCTTCGCCCAGCCATGACGGCTGCCCATTGGAGTTGGCGGTCCGTCCGTCCACGCTGCCCGATGAATAGGAGATATCGACCTGCGGAGTCAACTCGCCGGGCACGGGCGGCACCCGTATCGGATACGACCAGGAGAAGTCGCCGCCGTTCCCACCGGCATTCCAGGTCGCCGACGCTTCCAGAGAAGTTGACCCGTAATCGCCTTGTGAACTGTCAGTCCCGGCTGCGGCGACCAACAGTGTCGCGCCCTGTCCCGCCGCCGCGGCGGGGGCCGCCTCGACCTCGGCCGTCAGCGTCTTGGCCGCGCCGTTATTCCTGGCTTGCACCGGTTTGGATGTCCGGCACTGTGGCTTGTCCGGCGTCGTCAATGCGCACGCCGGCAACTCCAGCAGCCGCAGCCGTGCTCCGTAAGCGCCGCCGTATGCCTGGGTGAATGCCCCGTAGTCCAGTCGAAGCTTCACCCGCCCCGGCTCGGTTGCATCGGTACGGGCGACGGTGAACGCCAAGCCGTCCACACCTGTCCTGCGAGCCGCCTGCTGGTCCAGCACCTGTACCCGCACACGCTGCGCCTGCGGCGCAGAACCTTCGGAAGACCGCCGTCCGGCAGGCGCCAAGATCTCTACTGGGAGTTTGCCCGCCCGAGCCGTGGTGCCCGAGGTTCGGTCTCCGGATTCCGCCGCTGCGCTGACAGGCACACTGACCTCAGCGGCTCCAGGCGCCGGCCACGCCGCCTTCGCCGCAGGGCCCGGCTTCACCGCAGTTGTCTTGCGCGGGCGAGCCTTCACAGGGTGGCCGTCCACGACCCGCTCGTTGGCTTCGACTTTCGGCCTCTGGGAGTTCGGCGGGTCGGCCAATGCCGGTGGCACCGACACCAGTCCGGCCGCTAGTGCCCCCGCGATCACGGTCGCCACCGCGCGCGCGGATCGGCGCGGTTCCATAATCAGCGTCCGGTGACGGCAGTTTACTCGGCCAGCCTTCACGACGTCCTCCACAGGGCGGTCCCTCAAACGGGCACGCTCGGCATGCATCGAAGTCCAAGACGGGTTTGCCGGGAACGGCCGCGACCCAGTAGCGGCCGGGCGAGCCGCTAAGGCCCGATCTGGGCGGGGAATTCCATGTCGACGGCAAGGCCGGCGATCTGCTGCGGCGTGAGCGCACCTTGGTAAGCCCACACGTCATCGATCGCATCCGGCCAGAACTCGGTTCCGTCGGCTGCGCCGAACTTGTTGCGGCCGACCTGCAGACCGCCATTGTTCTTCGCCTCGAAGGGCAGCACGCCGTCCTCCTGCGACACCCCGTCGGAGGTTGCGTCGAGTTGTCCGTTGACGTAGAGGCTGATCCGTTGGCGCAGCGCGTCGTGCACCACCGCTACATGGACCCATTCCCCCAACTGGAAGTTGGAATGGGAAGCCAGCAGCGGCGTGGCGGCCGCATCGTCGGAGTTGCGCATGACAACCTGCCAACCGCCCTGCTCCTCAGGATCTTCACCGGGCATATATCGCAATGCAAAAGCGTTGGTTTGGGCGCCGGGTTGGGAGAACACCGTGGCCCCCTGCAGTGGGCGTCCGGTGTTGCGCACCCAACCGGCGATCGTGAAACTCTCATCCGTCCGTACCGGCGGCGTGGGGGTCTCAGCGAACGCCTTGTCAGCGGCCAGCATCAGCCCAGCGGGCGAGGTGCCCCACCCCAGCCCGGCATCAGCATCGAGGGACGCACCGTTGTGGAACACCAGCCCGGGGGCCAAAGGGGGGTACGGATCCGCCTGGCCGTCCACGTTGAGCATCCACCGGGAACTAAGGACCGGGTGCTCGGTGACCATGCCCTCGGCTTCGTCCGCACCGACGATCCGGTCGTAGACGCGTACATCGTCGACCAGTCCCGGCCAGTGGTCGGCGGGCTGGCTGAGCCAGAGGCTGCGTCCGATCTGGAAGCCGCCGGTTGCGTTCCATGCCGCGGGAACTATCGGACTAGGGGTTCCCGGCTCACCGTTGACATAGATCTGCAGTCTCTTCTTCGTGTGGTCGTACACTCCGGTGAGGTGGGTCCAGGCGTTGAACCTCGCCTTGCGGGGCGAGTACGCCTGGTAGGCGGTCATGCCGGACGAGTCTGACTCAACCATGGACAGTACCCACTTCTGGGTAGCCGGCTCATATTTCAGATAGAAACCGCTTTTGTTTTCCCCGTCCTGGCTGAGGACAGTTCGGGTGCGGTCGTCACCGTTCAAGTGAACCCACGCCGATACCGCAAAGCTTTTGCTTGTATCGATCAGCGGTTCACTGGTGGAGGCATATCCTGTAGAGCCGTCCAACTGAGCCGCTCGATCGACGTGGCCGACGGCGCCCGTCGTCATGCCTCCATGCACAGCCGCCGAGACAACCGGCTCACCCTCGCGGGTCACCGCTTGCAAGTTAGTGGCGCCGGCCGGTTCGTCGAGCTTGAAGGTGGCCAGCGGGGCGGAGCCGGCATTCGCGCGGAACTCGTAAGAGACGACCGGGCCGACCTGGTTCGACGGCGCCAGTCCCTGCACCGTCAGGACGTTTTGGCCTGTCCGGGTCGGCGCGAGCTGCACCTGCTGCGCCGCGCCGGCGGTGGTCTGCACCGTGGTCACCGGCTCATCGTTCAAGATGATCTCGAACCGGTCGGCGACACCTGCCGGATCGGAGATGGTGAAAGTTCCAGCCTGGCCCACGCCACCGTGGTCCGCGCCGTCCTGAGGGTAGTCGGTCGAGGTGATCGTCGGATCACCTGGTTTGGCCGGTTCGTAATAGAAATAGCAGCCCGTTTGCGCGCCGTCGTAACTCCACGGTCCCCACTGCTCACCGTCCCAGGCACGCACCCCCCAACCGATCTTCGTCCCCTCAGGGATCGACGGAGGCACCGACATGTCGAATCTGCTGCCCGTCGTTTTCGGCCCCACCAAACCTGATGTCCATTTCGGGCCCCAGTCCGAACCGTCCGGATTGTTCGCCCAATGCAGCGTGAACTGCCCCTGCACCTTTTGCTTGTCCTCGTCGTCGGGATCTTTCAGATAGGCGTACAGGATGGAGAAGTCATTGACTATCTTAGCCTGGCTACTGGGCAGGCACTTGGTGCCTGGGTTGGCGTACATGGACCCTTTTTCATCCTCGGGCGGGCTGGTTGATCACAGCATGATCGCGAGTTGATGGATTCCCTTTGGACGCAGAGAAGCCCCTGGTAGACGGGTTGATCACCACAACCCACACCGTCTCACC
>NZ_JAXCEI010000013.1:0-224687 GCF_041463655.1 Actinomadura monticuli | reverse complement strand
GTGAGACGGTGTGGGTTGTGGTGATCAACCCGTCTACCAGGGGCTTCTCTGCGTCCAAAGGGAATCCATCAACTCGCGATCATGCTGTGATCAACCAGCCCGCCCGAGGATGAAAAAGGGTCACTCATCACCACCGCGCTGGACTCTGCGGCCGGGAACATCCACATCGAGAAAGGTTGCATCTTCCACAGCGATCGCGGGTCGAACTACACCAGCGATGAATTCGGCCGGCACCTGAGCAAGAAGTACAAGATGCGGCGCTCGGTCGGCAGGACCGGTGTATGCTGGGATAATGCCATGGCCGAATCGTTCTTCGGGGCGTTGAAGAACGAGTGGCTCAACCGTATGGTGTTTGCCACACGAGCCAAAGCCCGCCGTGCGGTTGTGCAGTACATCGAGGGCTTCTATAATCGACGCAGGCTTCATTCCGCAAACGGGTACCGGACACCGCTTGAGGTCCACACCGAGTACCTGATCCGACAGCAAGCAGCGTAGATCTGCCCGCGGATCACCGATCAAGAAGCTGTCCGGAAAACGCGTGGCTCCTCAGGGTGCCGGATTGATACCGGCGTCCTTGAGGATCTTCCAGACAGTGGAGGCGGCCACCTTGACGCCGAGCACCAGCAACGCACCGTGCCGCCGGTAGCCCCAACTCGGGTTCTCCCGCACCGGGCGAAGTACTAGCGTGCGGATGGGCTGGACGGCCGGTGGGCGGCCCGGCCGGTTGGGTCTGGGGCGGGCTGCGCGCCGCGCCGAGTTCAACTCTCGGGGCCAGCGCAACCGTGTCCGGCTGCGCCAGCAGCCGCATCCGACCTGACACGCTGGGACGGAGTCGGCTCAGCCGGCGCCGTCGGCAGGGGCCCGTTCGGGACAGTCAACCGCACCCTGTACGCCGTCGAGTTGGCGCTCCAGCACCGGCTGTAGCTGTTTCTGAAGGAGGCCCGGCCGCGGATCGCCGAGGAGATGGGGTTCACGGTCGGCGGTTGTGTTCAGGGTGTGATGGTGATGTAGAAGGGGTCGCCGTCCAGGACGTGGTCGTTTCCTCTGAACTGTTCGATGAATTCTCCGGCGGCGCGGTTGTGTTCGGCGTTCAGGGCGCGGACGGCGTAGTCCCACACGGTGTTGTTGTCGACGCGGGCGGCGTTCTCGTAGGTGCTGGCGAGGGGGTATTCGTCGCATTGGCGTTTTTGGCCGTTGGGTCCGGTGATGTAGTTGAGCCCCCAGTGCTTCTGGCAGACCCTCCGGATCTTGCGGCGCGAGGCGATCTTGGAGCGGGTGGTGTCGTAGCGGGAGATGAGGCGGGTGAGTGGCCTTTCGCCGACCTTGCCGGGGACTTTCTTGCCGATGATGCCGGGTTTGGTGAGGGTAATGTCGGTTTGGGCATCCCGGATGAACTGGGCGGACTCGGCGAAGCGGGTGTCGGTGGCGCTCATACGGATCTCGGATGAGACGTGGTGAAACACGCAGCGGGGGGTGGTGGCGACGTAGTCGGCGACGTCGCAGCGGAAGAACTCGGGCGTGAAGTGGTCAGAGGTGCCGCCGAGGGGGCCGGTGAGGGTGAGTTCGACGGTGAAGGTGAAGTAGCCGCGTTTCTCGTCTTGATAGAGGTCGTCGGGTACACGGTGAGTGGTGCCGGTGCGGTGCGACCACAGCGGGGCGCCGCCGCGGTCCTGCCACTGCTGGATCGTCAGTTCGGTGCCGCCGGCGGGTTCCTGGGGGTCGCGGTCGCAGACGCTGTGGCGGGTGGTGTCGTGGTTGGCGCAGACCAGGTTGATCCGCAGCCGGTCGGTTTTGCGGGGGAGGTTGTGGTCGGCGAGGTGGCGTAGCCGGACACCGAAGTTGATCTGGGTCTGGCGGTGCTGGGCGACGCCGATGAACTCGATCGCCACCAGCGATCGTCCCTGCTCGTAGATGACGCCTTGCTGGTCGCGGGCCAGGTAGACGATGGGGCGCTGTTCCCGGTAGCACATGCTGAACCGGTTCTTGAACCAGTAGTGGTCGTTGCCGCCGTGGTCGGCGCACTCGTCGAAGGTGACGGGGTCGTCGGCGGGGCCGCGCAGGCGGCGGCCGGTGGGGGGAGGCGTGGTGACGGCCCGGTACCTGCCGTCGTGGGCCAGCCGGTGCAGCCGCGTCCCGGTGGGCCCGGCAGCGAGTCCGCGCTGGAGCCGCCGCCCGCGGCGCTGCGGCGGCTCGATGCGTTCGGCGGTTCCTAGCGCCGGGCTCGCGGCGTGGTGACCCGGCCCCGGCGGCCCGGCGACCCGAGCGGAACCCGCGGAGGGCCCGGCGGCCGGGCCCGGGTCCGCCGCGCCCGCGGGCACGGCGGGGATCAGCGTCAGGCACAGCCCCAGCACGATCACACCGGCGCGCCAGGTGGGGACGTCACGCATGAGCACTCCAACAGGGCTGGGACGACAGGCGGAAGGCGGAACGGGAGCGGCGGCCGCGGGCCGGCCCGGGATCAGGTGATCATGTCGAAGCTGCTCCAGCCCCACCCGATCGTGACCGGGGGCCGCAGGGTGGCGGCGCCGTCCATGCGGCGGGTGTTGAGGTAGGCCCACAGCTCCCCGTTGACCTGGCGGCTCAGCACGTCCTCGTAGCCGTCGCCGTCGGCGTCTGCGAGCAGCAGGTAGTCGACCTTGTCGTAGGTGAACCACTGGTCGCCGCTGACCTGGATCGGCGGCGCGCTGGACCAGGTGTTCTCCCGCGCGTAGGCACGGTTGTGCGGAGACAGGAACAAGGTGCCGAGTTCGAAGTCGTGGTGCAGCAGGTCCGGTGCGTCGTCACCGGACCACTCGGTGGCCATCAACCAGCTGTCCAAGGGGTGCTCACCGACGCGCTCGCGCTCACCCCACGTGCCGACCCCTTGGAAGGTCCGGCTGTGGACGTAGACGTAGGTGCTGTCGTCGCCGTCGCGGCCCCACCGCACCACCAGGTCGTCGAACCCGTCCAGGGTGACGTCCTGGACCACGATGGTGCGCAGTCCGCCCCACCCGTGCCCGACCACGACCGGGTCGCCCCACGTCCGGTCCCCGCGGAAGGCGCCGGTGTGCGGGTACACCAGCAGGACCCCGTCGTCGGCGCGGCGCGCGATCACGTCGACCCAGTCGTCGCCGGTGACCTCGCCCACCCCGATCCAGTCCATGATCTGCCATCCGTGCCCGGCCACCACCGGTGTCGGCCAGCTCCCCGCGCCCTCCCAGCGGCCTACATGCGGGTAGACCAGCAGCTCTCCGGTCCCCGCCTGCCGCGCCACCAGGTCGGGCCACTGGTCCCCAGTCACGTCCTGGGCACGCGACCCGGTGTTCTGCACATGCGCCCCCACACGACCATTGGGCCCCATTCCCGGTACTTGTCCTAATTCTGATCTGTGCGGCGCAGCCTGCTCCAGCAACGATGTCCGCGCCTGGACGGCCTGCGCCGGCGCGGCCGCCGCGACGACGCACAGAACGCAGCAGACCAGGCCAGCGGCGACCCATGACCGAACTCTTCGCATGGCAATACCCACCTGTCCCAGGCCGCGTTTCGCGGCTCCCACACTGCGATTACCGAAAGTTAACACACAAACACTGTCGGCGTTAGTAGCGGTGGTGGGAGTAATGGTGCGGCGCGGGTGTGGCCACCAGGCGGACTATGAGTCGCTTTCGCCCATCCAAAGGCGAGGCGACCCCCGACCAGACCTCAACGATTTCGACCTATTACATCCCGAAAAGGCGCGTCCGGGAATGCTGCCGGCCGGCCGCTTACCCCCAGTGGCCAGCATGACGACGATGTCCGCACCTACCTGAGCATGGTCGGCATCATGCCCTCAACGAAGCCGGCGTGACCAGGAAGTGACCAAGACGATAGTGGGACTGGGCACCATAGGCAGCGTCTGAAGTCAGCCGAATCGCAAGATCGGAGGTCACGATGCATAAAGCCGAGCGCCACCGCACCGCGAGGTCTGGGTTCGCCATCCCTCTGACCGGCGCAGCGCTGGTCTTTGCGGCCGTCCTGGCAGGTCCCGCGTCCGCCGCCGGGACGCCCGGCCGTGCAGCGTCCACCCAGGCGGCGTCTCCAGCGGCGCACACCCGTGGGTCCGCCGCAACGCCCGCAGCGGCGGACCCCTGTATCAGGACGGTCCGCGTGTATCGGGACGATGAGGGGTTCTGGCACGGGGTCGGCTATAACTGCTCCCTGTACGGCGGAAATCGCTCTCTGCGGTACGCCGACGGCATGAACTACAGCCAGTGCGCTTATGTGGAAGGAAAGTCCTTCCATGATTGGATCATTCCTGACTGGGCGGCTCGGGGGCCGATCACGATCGTCGCCTACTGCATCTGAGCCCTCTGCGATCGCGTAGCCTGGGCCGACCACCTGATTCCATCGATATGGGTCACGGCCACTATCCGATACTGCACACCTACCGGCCACGGACGTTGCCGGATGGCTCGGCCATGGCCAGCAGAATCGGCCTTGCTTATCCTTCCGGAAACCTCGTCCGGGTGGCAGAGGGATGTTCGTACTGCACGACGACGCGTCCTGCGGCGCTGGGCGATCGGACGGTCACCGGCACGTACCGCCGGGCCCCGAGGCGGCGGTCAGCATGATCAGGTAGCTGCCCTCGGGCCACCCGGAGGTGGGCACGGTCAGCGACGGCCGCCACGGAGCCGACACCGTCCGGGTCGCCTTGTCGACATGGGCGCCCGGCTGCCGGACCCCCGGGGTGAGCCCAGACCGCCATACCCGGCGTGCCTGCGCGCCGCCGTACCAGCCCATCCTGAAGGCCTCGGCGGTGAACCCGGAGGTCGTGGTGAAACGAACAACCGGAAGCGCTCGCCCGGCAGCGCGCTGACGTGATCGGCATAGCCCTCGATCTCGTGCTCGGATCCCATGTCCCTGCGGATGATGCGCCAGTCCGCGTCACCGCGTTTCCCGTTCTCGGCCGGCGAGGCCGCGGCATTCACCGCCTCCTTCCCCTCGGCCCCCCGGAATCGCGGTGGTGAACGCTGGAGGAACAGGCCCCGACCAGGGTGACCGTCAAGACCAGCGCTGGCAGGACGCGTCCCCGAAGCGCACGCCGTGCCGCTGCGGGACGCCCGTTGGCGGCCCTGCGTCCGCCGGGTTCGATCCTGTCGCGTGCGCGGCTTTCCACGACTCCCCCGATGGTCGACTGCTGAGGGACTCCTCCCCGTCCCGGCGGGCTGGAAGCCACAGCGCCGATCAACGGACCCGAAACAGATGGTCATCGACCGCGGGGATCAGGACCGGTGGTCGCGGCGGCCGGTGAGTTCGGTGTGCTCGGGACGCTGGGCGAGCGCTTCGGCGGAGCCGAGCTGCCAGGGGACGCTGGTGACCATGACGCCCGGCCGGAAGAGCAGCCGTGCCGTGAGCCGCAGCGCGCTCTGGTTGTGCAGGAGCTGCTCCCACCAGTGGCCGACGACGTATTCGGGGACGAACACGCAGACCACGTCGCGGGGGCTTCTCCGGCGGATCCGGCCGACGTACTTCAGGACGGGCCCGGTGATGTCCCGGTAGGGGGAGTCCAGGACGGTCAGCGGCACGGGAACGCCGTAGCGGTCCCACTGCTCTTCGAGTTCCTCGGTCTCCCCGGCGGACGTGCGGACGGTCACCGCGGTGAGGGTGGACGGGTGGGTCGCGCGGGCGAAGGCGATGGCGCGCAGGGTGGGGGTGTGCAGCTTGGAGACCAGCACGACGGCGTGCACGCGGCTCGGCAGCGAGACGGCGTCCTCGGACGGCGCCAGTTCGGCGGCGACCTGCTCGTAGTGGCCGTGGATGGCCTTCATCATCATGAAGACGAGGGGCATCGCGATGACGACGATCCATGCGCCGTGGGTGAACTTGGTGACCAGGACGACGATCAGCACCGCCGCGGTGAGGACCGCGCCGACCGCGTTGATCAGGCGGGCGCGATGCAGCCGGGCGCGGTGCCGCCAGACTGTCCGCGGCCCGGTTTCGCCGCCCGGCGCGGGTCCTTGCCTCAGGAGTGCCGTCCAGTGCCGGACCATGCCGGTCTGGCTGAGCGTGAAGGAGACGAAGACGCCGATGATGTAGAGCTGGATCAGGCGGGTCGTGCTGGCGTTGAACGCCCAGATCAGCACGCTGGCGAGCACGGCGAGGATCACGATGCCGTTGCTGAACACCAGCCGGTCGCCGCGCCGGGAGAACTGCCTGGGCAGGAAGCCGTCCTCGCCGAGGATGCTGGCGAGGATCGGGAAACCGTTGTAAGCGGTGTTGGCCGCCAGCACCAAGATCGCGGCTGTGAACCCGGCGACGAGGTAGAACAGCACCGACCCGGAGCCGGAGACCGCGGCGGCGATCTGGGTGATCACGGTCTTCTGCTCGTAGCCGGCGGGCGCGCCGGTCAGCAGCCGGGGGTCGGCCGCGATCCGCACGTGCGAGGCCAGGGCGAGCCCGGTGATCCCGGTGAAGATCGTGATGGTCAGCGCACCCATGATCGTCAGGGTGGCGGCGGCGTTCGCGCTCTTGGGAGGCTTGAAGTTGGGGACGCCGTTGCTGACCGCCTCGACCCCGGTGAGCGCCGTGCAGCCCTGGGAGAACGCGCGCATGAGCAGCGCGACGGCCAGCAGACCGGTCGTGCCGTGCGAGGGCTGGACGCCGAAGTGCGCGGACTCGGCCTCCGGTGTGTGACCGGCCAGCACGCGCCCGGCGCCCAGAAGGATCATGATGCCCACCGCGGCGACGAACCCATAGGTCGGGATCGCGAAGACCGTCCCGGACTCTCTGATCCCGCGAAGGTTGATGATCGCCAGCAGCGCGACCAGGCCGATGCAGATCTGCACCGAGTGGGGCGCCAGCGCGGGCATCGCCGACGCGAGGTTGGCGACTCCGGCGGCCACCGACACCGCCACGGTCAGCACATAATCGACCAGCAGGGCGCTGGCGGCGACCAGCGAGGCGTTGACGCCCAGGTTCTCCCGGCTGACGACGTAGGCGCCGCCGCCGTTGGGGTAGCCGTAGCAGGTCTGCCGATAGGACAGAACGACCACGGCCAGCAGGATGATGACCGCGGCGGCGATCCACGGCGTGAGATGGATCAGCGCCAGCCCGCCCAGGCTGAGCGCCAGCAGGATCTCCTCGGTGGCGTAGGCGTTGGACGACAGCGGATCGCTGCAGAACACCGGCAGCGCGAGCTTCTTGGGCAGCAGCGTCTGGCCGAGTTGCCCGCTGCGCAGCGGCCGGCCGAGCAGGAACCGCTTCGGAAGGCTCATCCCGCGTCAGTTGCCGGACGCCTCCGCGCCGGGCGCATGCCGAGGGCCGCGAAGCCGAGTAGCACCGCGACGGCGGCGCCTTCCAGGGCTGGCGCGAGCACGAAGCCCGTCCGGTGGCCGTACTCGTGGAACCCGAACGGGCCGTCCTGGTCGCTGATCAGCAGGCCGACGATCGTGCCCAGCGCGAACAGGGCGCCGATGGTCGGGATGACCCGGTACTGGTCGGCGAGGTACTCGTGCGGATGGACGGCGCCGATGCCGAACAGCAGCACGCCCAGGTAGCGCGGCACAGGAGGCAATGCGATCACCCGCCCGGGACCGGGGAGCCGCCACTCACTCCGCTCTCGGCCTGCTGGCCCCGGGGTGAGACGGCGTACCATTCGGCGCCGAACCGGATGAGCCGGCCGGGGTATGGCGAGTTCGTCGCCGCCGCGCAGCCGGCGGCCACGCTCACCAGGATGGCGGCAGGCGCACCTTGGAGCCGGGCCGTGCACCGACGGCCCATGTCAGTAGCCGCCGCCGGTCGACTGGACCTTGTCGCCGGACGCCGACAGCACGTACCACGCGGCGCCGAACTGGTTGAGAGCCTGCCCCTTGGCGCTTCCGGGGGTGGTGCCGTCGGGCGCGTAGTAGTAGACCGGATGCCCGCTGTAGGTGACCTGCGTCGAGCCGTCCGGGCGCTTGGTGGTGCCCGGCTTCGCCGCGTCCGCCCCCGTCCCGGCCTTGGGCTTCGCCGAGGCGGTGACCGGGGGCCACACCGCCGCGCACGATCCGGTGCAGGACGACGTGCCGCCCTTGTCCTTCTCGAACAGGTAGACCGTCCGGCCTTGACCGTCCACCAGGATTTGCCCCAGGTTCCCCACGGTCGCCGTCTTGATCGTGTCACCGGAGGCCGCACCGGACGGAGGCGCGGACGTGGGCGCCGTCCGAGTGGGGGACGACTTGCCTCCCCCTCCCCCGCCGCACCCGGCGACCGCGAGGACGGCCGCCGCAACGACGGCCGGCGCCCCTGTCATCACTCCCGGTCGGCGCCGCCGTGACCGCGCGACCGGAACAGTCGCGCCGGCCGGGCCGGCCACCTGAGTCTTGGACATTCGCGAACCCTTCCCCGAAACGCGGTCCGGCGGGCCGATTTCGCTCGCTCCCGCCGCCACATACCCGCCGGCCCGGCTCGCGAACTGTCAGTTCCCAGCCATGACCCGCTCTTTCCTTACGGTCGTGATGACAGTTCCACACGACCTGCGGGGCCGAACCCCGGGTCACCTGCCGATAAGCACGAAAGCCTCCGTTCCCTCCCACAGCCGGTTGTCCGGCACAATGTGCGCAGGACGGAGGTGGCGCATGGCGGGACTGGGCGGAGCACTCGAGCGGTCCATCATGGACCTGCTCTGGGACGCCTCCGGTCCGCTGCGGGTGCGTGAGCTGCTCGCCAAGTTGAACGAGGACGCGGACAGGGCCCTGGCCTACAACACCGTCCAGACCGTGGCCGAAAGGTTGGCGCAAAAGGGTCTGCTGCGGCGCACCCCGGACGGGACGGCTTTCCGCTACGCCCCCACCTGTGCGCGGGAGGAGTACGCGGTCGAGTTGATGCTCGACGCGCTCACCGAGTCCGACGATCACGGCAGCATCCTGGCGAGATTCGCGGAAGCCGTCCCACCGGAGGACGCGCGCCGGCTGCTGGACGCCCTGCGGCGCCGGACGTCCGGCGGCCGAGGGGCGTGACGCCGTGATCTATTTCTTGATCAGCCTGGTCTCCACGGCGGTCGTGCTGAGCTGCCTGGCGGGGCCCGCGCTCGATCGGCTCCACCGCCCCGCCGCGCATCCGCTGATCGCCGCCGTCTGCTGGTTCGCGGCCTTGGCCGGCACCTTCATCGCCGACATCGGGCTCGTCGCGGTGGCGCTGCTGGCGCCGCCGGCGCCCGGCCACGGTCTTCTGGAGGGGCTGCGCGACTGCCTGCCGCACCACGGCGACGAGGCGATCATCCTGGCGGCCGCCGCCAGCCTGGCGCTGCTGGCGGCCTGCTGCTCCAGGCTCGCCCGCGGCCTGCCCCGGCTCGGACGAGCCGTGCGGCACCGGCGCCGGCACCGGGAGATGCTCCGGCTCGTCGCCAGGGAGCACGGACGGCACCCCGACGTGCTCGTCCTCGACCACCCCGTGCCCGTGGCGTACTCGTTGCCCGCTCGGGGACGCGCGATCGTGGTCAGCACCGGCGCCCAGGAGACGCTCACCCCCGAAGAGTTCGGCGCGGTTCTGGTCCACGAACGGACCCATGTGCGTCAGAGGCACCACATGATGCTGCTCGTGCTGGACCTCGCCTACGCGCTCCTGCCCTGGTCGCCGACCGTCCGGCGGGCCAAGGCGACCCTCCCCTCGCTGCTGGAGATGGCCGCGGACGACGCCGCGGCCCGGGCATGCGGAAGGCGGACGCTCGCCGACGCCCTGTGCCGGCTCGCGGCAACGCCGGGTGTCGCGGGCGCCCTCGGGGCGGCAGGCCCCTCCGCGGAAGCGCTGACGGAACGAGTGCGGCGTCTGGAGTCCGCCGAGATGGGGAAGCCGCGCCGGGCCGCTCGAGCGGCTGCCTCCACCTTCGTCACCCTCGCCGTCGCCGCACCTCTCCTGGTCGCCGCCGCCACCATCGTGCAGCTGTCCGACGTCTGCTGAGGCCGTCCTCACCAGACGCCGAAGTGACCGGCCGTTTTCCGAGGACGTCCTGAGATTGCTGAGGCTGTTTGTCGCAATCGCCCACTTGGGTGGCGTATGAGACCGCTATCTCCTACGCTCCGTAGGAGCCAACGCGCGGTGTCCCCGCCGGGGACAGCGGTGGCCACGCCGAATCCCGCGGACCTGCACCGTCCCGGGAACCGGGGAACCGTTCTCCATCTGGGGTGAATCCGCTCGGCATGAGCGGTAGGGCAACTCCGGCCCGAACCCGGCAGCTCACCCGGTAGGCGTAGAGGAGAGGACAGTGCATGCAGCGACGGGCTGCCGGAGAAAGAAGGCCGATCCACCGACGGCTCATCGTCAGCACGGCGTGGACGGCATCGATCGCCGTTTCCGCGACGCTCGTGGCTCCCCCGCCCGCCTGGGCCGAGCCCAAGCCGACCCGCAAGGAGCTGACCGCCCAGCAGAAGAAGCTCGCCGACGAGGCCGAGAAGCTCAGCGAGCAGTACAACGGGCTGCGAGTGCGCCTCCAGCAGGCCCAGCGGGCCGCCAAGGTGGCCGAGGGCAACGCCGCCCGCCAGAAGAAGGCGCTGGACGACGCGCGGGCCAGGATCGTCAAGCTCGCCGCGGACAGCTACAAGAACGGCCCGGTGGACCCGGCGGTCGCCTTCGCGTCAGCGGACGACCCGCAGTCCGTCCTGGACAAGTCGGCCACCCTCAACTACTTCGCCCGCCAGGACAGCGCGCGCGTCGCCCAACTGCTGCAGACGATGCAGGCGGCCGAACGCGCCCGTAAATCGGCCGGAACACGCGCGCAGGAGGTGCGCGAGCTCACCGACGAGGCGAAGAAGAAGCGCAAGGAACTCCAGACCAAGCTGAAGAAGGTCCAGGCCAAGCTCGGCGCCATGCCGGGCGGTCGCACCAACGCGGGTCCCGCCCCGAACGTGGACCCGGGCGGCGCGTCGGCCAAGGCCCTGGGGGCGCTCAGGGCGGCCCTGAGCCAGCGCGGTGTCCCGTACTCGTGGGGCGGCGGCAACGCCTCCGGCCCGTCCTACGGCACCGCGCAGGGCGCCAACATCAAGGGCTTCGACTGCTCGGGCCTGACCCTGTACGCCTACGCCCAGGTCGGCATCAGCCTCCCCCACTACACCGGGGCCCAGTACAACGCCGGCACCCGCGTCTCCCAGAGCCAGCTGAAGCCCGGCGACCTGGTCTTCTTCTACAGCGACCTGCACCACATGGGCATGTACGTCGGCAACGGCAACATGGTCCACGCCCCGCAGACCGGCGACGTCGTCAAGATCGCCCCGATCGCCGGCCGCCCGTTCGCCGGCGGCGTCCGCGTGGCCTGATCCGCGCCGCACCGGACTCCCCGAACCACGTCCCCGTCGCCCACTTGCTAGGGCGGCGGGGACGCTGTTTGGGATTTCGCTCCCGCGCTGGCACGAGTTGCGCGGCCGGACCCGCACGAGTGCCGCCCCCACTTGCACCCATGGCCATGGCCGGCGTCCGGGCGCCCGCGACGGCCACCAGCGCGGCCGTGATCACGGGCGGGCACGTCGGCCGGCGACTCCAGCAGTTCGGGGACCTCCGTCCGGGCCGCGCAGGAGCGGAACGACCGGACGCTCATCGGTCTGGCCCTGGACGTTCACCGTCCTCGCCGACGCCCGCTGAAACAGCCGTGTCGCGACGCGGGCCGACGCCGCGGCACAGCCTGCCCGGGCCTGCAGTCACGCGGGATACTGGGGAGGGGTCGTTGACGTCGCCTGGCGTGCGCATGAGGTGGCCCCGGCGGCGCCGCTCACCGCCGGCGGGCGGGAGGCCGGCGATCGCAGAATCGGGAGGCTTTCCATGCACGACGCCGAAAGCGGCCACGCGACTCTTCCGGAGGATTCGGAGGAGCGTCGGGGGCGCGGCCCGGGCAAGGACCGCAGCGTCGCCGTTCTCGACGTGGGCGGTCTGAACTGGGCATCGGAGAAGAACATCGTCGAGTCCGTCCTGGGACGCCGGCCAGGAGTGCTGGCGGTCGAGGCCAATCCCGTCTCGCAGACCGCGACGGTCGTGTTCGACCCGGCGCGTACCTCGCTGGCCGAGCTCAGACGCTGGGTGACCGAGTGCGGCTATCACTGCGCCGGGCAGTCGGTGCCGTCGCACATCTGTGATCCGATGGCCGGACCGGCCGCCGCTCCCCCACCGGAGGCCGGCACGGCCGTCGATCGGACCGGGCACCGCGCCCCGGCACCGCATTCCGCCGATGCCGAGGCGGCGAAGGCCCGGTCGCCGCATGAGGCGATGGGGCACGGCGGGCACGGGGCCTTGTCGATGGCGGCGATGGTCGCCGACATGCGGAACCGGTTCCTGGTCGCGCTCCTGTTCTCCATCCCGATCGTGATCTGGTCACCGATCGGCGAGGAGGTGCTCGGCCTGCACGTGCCCGCTCCGTTCGGGATCCGGCAGGACGTGTGGGCGCTGCTGCTGAGCCTGCCGGTGATCTTCTACTCGTCCTGGATCTTCTTCGACGGCGCCGTCCGGGCGCTGCGGGCCCGAACACTGGACATGATGGTGCTGGTCGCCGTCGCGGTCGGAGCCGGCTGGCTGTACTCCCTGGTGGTCACGCTCACCGGCGGGGGCGAGGTGTTCTACGAGGCGGCCACCGTCCTGGCGGCCTTCGTGCTGCTGGGGCACTGGTTCGAGATGCGCGCCCGGGGCGGCGCCAACGACGCCGTCCGCACCCTGCTCGACCTCGCGCCGCCCAAGGCCGTGGTCATCCGCGACGGCGAGCCGGTCGAGGCGCCCACCGCCGAGGTGGCCGCCGGGGACCTCCTGCTGGTACGTCCGGGAGCCAAGATCGCCGTGGACGGGGTGGTCGAGGACGGTGAGAGCGAGGTCGACGAGTCGATGGTCACCGGCGAGAGCCTGCCGGTGCACAAGGCGCCCGGGGACACCGTCATCGGAGCCACCATCAACGCCAACGGCACCTTGCGCGTGCGCGCCACCAGGGTCGGCGCCGACACCGCCCTGGCACAGATCGTCCAGCTCGTCCAGGAGGCGCAGAACTCCAAGGCCCCCGGCCAGCGGCTCGCCGACCGGGCGGCGTTCTGGCTGGTGCTCGTGGCCCTCCTCGGCGGCGGGGCGACGCTCGCGACCTGGCTGCTGACCGGCAGCGCCTTCGCGACCGCGATGCTGTTCGCCATCACCGTGGTGGTCATCACCTGCCCGGACGCCCTCGGCCTGGCCACTCCCACCGCGATCATGGTGGGTACCGGGCTGGGCGCCAAGCGCGGCGTGCTGTTCAAGAACGCCATGGCCCTGGAGGCCTCCGCCCGCATCCAGACGGTCGTGATGGACAAGACCGGCACGCTCACCAAGGGAGAACCCGAGGTGACCGACGTCATCACGGATGGGGCGGACGAGCCTGAACTGCTCCGCCTCGTCGCCGCGGTGGAACGCGAGTCCGAGCATCCCCTCGCACAGGCCATCGTCCGGCACGCCGCCGAACGCGGCCTGGACGTCACGCGGGCGGAGCGTTTCCAGAACGTCCCCGGGCACGGTGCCATCGCCGAGGTCGGCGGGCGGCGCGTTGTGGTCGGCAACCGCCGCCTGGCCGAACGCGAAGGCGTCGATCTCGGCCCGCTGGCCGACCGCCGCGATGAACTGGCCGCCACCGGACGGACCGCCGTGATCGCCGCGATCGACGGCCGGGCGGCCGGCCTGATCGGCATCGCCGACGCCCCGCGCGAGACCTCGCAGCCGGCCGTCGCCGCCCTGCACGACCTGGGCGTCCAGGTCGTCATGCTGACCGGCGACAACCGCGCCACGGCCGAACGCATCGCCGAGCGGCTGGGCATCGACACCGTGATCGCGGAAGTGCTGCCCGGCGACAAGGCGGCCGAGATCGCCGAGCTTCAGCGCGACGGGCGCAAGGTCGCCATGGTCGGGGACGGCGTCAACGACGCACCCGCACTGGCCCAAGCCGACCTGGGCATCGCGATCGGCGCCGGCACCGACGTGGCCATCGAGACCGCCGACGTCGTGCTCATGCGCTCCGATCCACTGGACGTGCCCACCGCACTGCGCATCGGCCGCGGGACGCTGCGCAAGATGCGGCAGAACCTCGGCTGGGCCATCGGCTACAACGCCATCGCCCTGCCCATCGCCGCCGGAGTCTTCGAACCCGGTTTCGGCCTCGTCCTGCGCCCTGAGATCGCCGCGCTGTCGATGTCCGGCTCCAGCCTCATCGTCGCGGTCAACGCCCTCGCTCTGAGGCGCTTGCGACTCCCCACCGCAAGCCCCGAGCCGGCACAGGGCATGCCTCAGTCCCCGTCTGTACCGGCCCGGGAGGGGGATCGGACCGGATTTTCGCGGTAGAGCCGACGCGTCCGGTTAGCGCGTGCGGCGGCGGTGCGTGCGGCGGCGGCCAGGTGTCGCAGCACCGTGTGGCGCAGTTGATGCAGCGTCCGGCCGCGGCCGTGCGGGCCGAGGTCGCTGGCGGCGGTTTCGTAGCGCATCCGCCACGGCACCCGCTTGCGCGGCGTCGGCCGTTCTGAGTCGCACCGGTGCCTCCGGTCAGCCGGTGCGTGCTCCGCGGGGTTCGGCGCGCAGGATGTCGATGGCGGTCTGGGCGCAGTTGCCGCAGATCCACACGCCGGGGCCGGCGGCCAGAGGGCCGAGGTCGGTGCAGCCGCAGAAGGAGCAGGCCCGGCCCGTGCTTTTGCTTCTGCCGACGCCGGACGTCACAGACACTCGACACGAAAGGTTCACGACCATGAAGCGCGCACTCGCGCTCGTCGCCGTCCCCGCCCTGGCGATCAGCCTGGCCGCCTGCGGCGACGACGGCTCCGACGACGCCAAGGGCCCGATGTCCGGCCGCTCGATGCCGGCGAGCGCTTCGCCGTCCGACGGCGGCTCGCAGGCACGGCACAACGACCAGGACGTCATGTTCGCCCAGATGATGATCCCGCATCACCGCCAGGCGGTCGAGATGGCCGATCTGGCCGCCACCCGCGCCGCGTCCCCTGAGGTGAAGCAGCTCGCCGCCGAGATCAAGAAGGCGCAGGACCCGGAGATCGAGCAGATGTCCGCCTGGCTGACCGGCTGGGGGGCTCCGGTGCCCTCGCCCGGGGTGAGCGACCCGGGCCACATGGGCCACGGCGGCATGGAGGGCATGATGACCGACGAGCAGATGAAGGACCTGGAGGGAGCCGAGGGCGCGGCCTTCGACAGGGCGTTCCTGACGATGATGATCAAGCACCACGAGGGCGCCGTGGCGATGGCCGGGACCGAGCAGACCTCCGGGCGGTCTCCCGAGGCCAAGAAGATGGCCGCGGACATCGTGACCTCGCAGTCCGCCGAGATCACCAGGATGCGGAAGCTGCTCAAGCAGTAGTAGCAGCAGGCGGCCGCGGCGGGCGGGGACTCCGCGAGCCCCGCCCGCTCCGCCGCGCGATCGCCCGCCACGCCGAAATGGGTACGTCGGTGCGGGCGGCGCGATCGGGACGCCCTACACGCGCCGAGAGCACCGCCGGCTCGGCAAACGCGATAGTCCCTCGCTCATGGAGGGGCCGGTCATTGCCTCACTCGATCCCGCGGGGTCGCGGGGTTTACCGGCCGGCCTTCAGGGGCTTTGCGCCTGTGCTTCAGGAGTGCGACGGTCGCGGCCAGCGCGGCGGTTCCCAGTGCCGCGTAGCCGCCGGGCGTGCCGAACAGGGCGTGGCGCGGTGCGGCCGGGTTGGTCTCGACTCCGGCCACGTAGACGAGGATCGGCACGGTGAGGATGGACCCTCCGCCGCCGAGCAGGCCGAGCGAGACGCCGACGGCGAGCATGGCGAGGAGGGTCAGGGCGAGTGTCATCATGACCGCCGTTCCCGCAGCGGCGCGACCGTGTTCTCGGTGTCGCGGGCCGGTGCCCGCAGGGACGCCGCGTCGATCTTCGAGGACAGGCTGGGCATATCGACCTTTCGTCTGGGCCCGGGGCGGGCCGGGTCCGGAAGCGGAGACCGGTGGTTCGGGCGGACGGCGGCGGGCCCGGGGTCAGGCGGCGGACGCGACGACCGGCAGGCCGGCAAGGGCGCCGGCGTCGTACGCGTCGTCGACGGCGACCACGCGGCGCCCGGCGGCGGCCAGGAACGAGGCGGCCACGGAGGCGCGGTAGCCACCCTGGCAGTGGACCCACACCTCTCCGCCGGGCAGCTCGTCCACGCGCCGCGGCAGGTCCTGCAGAGGGATGTGCACGGCGCCGTCGATGTGCGAGGCGGCCCACTCGTTGGCACGGCGCACGTCCAGCACCACGACCGGCCGGTGATGCCGCACGGCGGCCAATTCGTCGAACGACGCCCGGGGGAAGGAGGCCAGGCGCTCCTCACCGGCCCAGCGCTCCGGGCCGCCGGTGGCCGACGCGGCCGGGCGGTCGATGCCGATGCGGACCAGTTCGCGCTGGGCGGCGGCCACGTCCTCCGGCGTCTCCCCCAGCAGCGTCAGCGGAGTGCCCCACGGGACGAGCCAGCCGAGGTAGGTCGCGAAAGCGCCGTCCAGCCCGAAGTTGAGCGTTCCGGCCATGTGCCCGGCGGCGAACGCCGTCCGGGTCCGCAGGTCGACGACCCACTCCCCCGCCTCGATCCGCCGCCGGAGTTCGGCGGCGTCGGCCCGGCGCGGTTCCGAGAGGTCGGGCGCCTCCGGGCCCGCGCTGTTGGCCGGCCCCATCTGGGCGTAGTAGGCGGGCCAGGCGTCCAGCCCGGCCAGCAGCGTCTCCACGTACTCCTTCTCCTCGAGGGTGAGCACGGGATTGGTGCGCCTCTCCCGGCCGATCGTCGACGCCTCGGCCTCCGACTGGGTGGACGAGCAGAAGCTTCCGAACCCATGGGTGGGGAAGACCTCGGCGTCGTCGGGAAGCTCGCGCGCCAGCCGGTGCGCCGAGCCGTACTGGGCGGTCACCAGCTCGTGGGTATGAGCAGGTCCGAGCAGGTCCGGCCGTCCGGTGGACCCGTACAGCAGCGAGCCGCCCGTGAAGACGGCGGGTGCCCGCCCCGGAGCGTCCAGGACGTAGGCCAGATGCGTGAAGGTGTGGCCGGGGGTCGCCAGGGCTCGCACCCGCATCCGGGTACCGACGCCGACGACGTCGCCGTCGGCCACCGCGCGATGTTCGAACGCCACCGGATCGGCGGCATTGACGTGGTAGGCGGCCCCGGTGGCGCGGGCGAGCGCGAGCCCGCCGGTCACGTAGTCGTTGTGGATGTGGGTCTCGAAGACGTCGAGGATCTCCACGTCCCGTTGTTCGGCCAGTTCGAGCACCCGGTCGATGTCGCGCTGCGGGTCGATGACGAACGCGACCTCGCCGTCGGTGACGAAGTAGCTGCGGTCCCCCAGCGTGGGCGTGTCAATGGCAACGATCTCGATCATTGAACTGCCTCTCTCCAACTCGTCGTCAGGCGGCGGTCTCATGGAGCGCTCCGGCCGCCGGGCGCGTGTCGATGCCGGCCGCCGCCGTCCCCCCGGCGGCGGGCGTGCGGACATCGACCTCACCATCCATCTCCTAGATACCCTAGGGGGTATCCACGAAGCAGCGTAGGCGATGAGCGAGAGGCTGCGCAAATACGGGCGGGGGTATCCATGAGGGCGTCGCGCGAACGAGGTCCGGATGCGGACCTTCCGCCCGTCTGGGCCGATCCCGGCGCGGGCCCTATACCCTGGTAGGTATGAGGAGGACAATGTGAAATTCGAGGCGGACTCGCTGGCCGACGTCCTCGTGCGCCTGCGGCGCGCGCAGGGGCAGCTCGGAGGCGTCATCCAGATGATCGAGAACGAGCGCGACTGCAAGGACGTGATCACTCAGCTCGCGGCGGTCTCCCGTGCGCTGGACCGTGCGGGATTCAAAATCATCGCAACGGGCCTGGAGAAGTGCGTGCAGGAGGGCACGGACCCCGGACAGGCCGAACTGGACCGCGCCCAGTTGGAGAAGCTCTTCATGAGCCTCGCCTGACCGCGACTGCGGCAGCGGGATCCAGCGAACGGTCACCCCCTCGCGCGCTCCCCCTCACCGCGGAACGACGCGGAACCGGCGGCCTTACGGCTGCTCGTCCACGACGTCCACGCGCGGGGGTTCCGGCATCGCCGCTCCATCGTGGTTCGCCTCCGGTGTTCGCCTTCGCCCGGCACGGCGGGGCGGGACCTTCGGCCCGTCTCCGGGGGACGAACGCCGGATGGGACGGCGGCGCGCCCCGAGGTTGGCTCGAAGGAGACCTCACAGGGCGGTGCACGATGCAACGGATGAACGCGCTGGACGCCGGAATGTTCTTCGCCGAGAACGACACGAGCCCGCTCCAGATCGGGACGGTGACCGTGTTCGAAGGTCCGGCGCCCGACTACCCGGACCTCGTGCGGCAGGTGTTCGCCAGGCTGCGGCTCGCGCCGCGCTGCCTGCAGCGCGTGCGGACCGTCCCGTTCAACCTGGCGCACCCGGTCTGGGTGGACGACCAGCGCTTCGCGATCGGCGACCACATCCTGCACACGACCGCGCCCGAACCCGGCGGCCCGGAGGAACTGCATGAACTGGCCGGCCGGCTGCTGGCCCCGCCGCTGGATCTCGGCCGGTCACCGTGGCAGATGTGGCTGGTCGACGGGCTCGCGGACGGCCGCTGGGCGCTGATCTGCAAGGTGCACCACTGCATGGTGGACGGGCTGGCCGGAATCGACCTGCTCGCGGTGCTGCTGGACACCGACCGGGACTGGGCGCCCGAGACGCCGCGGGTCTGGCTGCCCGAGCCGGAACCGTCCGCCGCGGCCGTGCTCCGCGACGGGGTCGTGGACGGGCTGAAGGGCGTGGGACGGCAGGCCACCCGGCTGTTCCTGCCCGTCCTGCGCGACGCGCTCACCGTCGCGGGTTCGCTGCCCGGGTACGCGACGCGGCTCATGGGGACCGGCGCGTCGGCGCTCAACGGACCGACCGGTCCGCGCCGGCGCTGGACACGGGCCTACGCCGGGATGGACGAGATCGACCGGATCCGGCGCACGTTCGGCGGGTCGGTCAACGACGTGGCGCTGGCCGCGACCGCCCGCGGTTTCCGCGACCTCCTGGAGGCGCGGGGCCTGCTCGGCGAGGAGTCGGTCGTCCGCGCCCTGGTGCCGGTCTCGGTCCGGTCGGCGGACGAGCGCGGCGTCCCGTCGAACCGGGTGTCGGCGGTGCCGGTGGACCTGCCGTGCGGGGAGGCCGATCCGCTGCGGCGCCTGCACCTCGTCAGGGAGCAGATGGACGGGCTGAAGAACCGCGGCCAGGCCGCCGGCCTCGACGCCTTCGTCCAGCTCTTCGGCGGCGCCCCGACTCTGCTGGCCGCGGCCGCGCACACGGCGCTGCGGCTGCGCCAGCCGCTGATCCACACGATCGTCACCAACGTCCCGGGCCCGGCGTTCCCGCTGTACGCGATGGGCCGGCGGATGCTGGAGATCGACCCCTACATCCCGATCACGGCCGGCCTGCGCACCGCCGTCGGCATCGTCTCCTATAACGGCGCCCTGTCGTTCGGGCTCACCGCCGACCACGATGCCGTCCCCGACCTGGAGACCCTGTGCGCGGGAATCCGCGAGGGCATCGATGAACTCCTCAAAGAGGCGGCGCAGACCGCGCCGACCGCCTGAAATGCCTTTTCCCGGATGACGAACGTCCCTGCCGGGCGGGACCTTCGCGCGTACCGGTAAGACGCACCGGCCGGGACGCTGGAAGTGTCAACCCGCCCTGAGGTCCGGTGCCTCCCACCCGTGATAGCGAGGGACCGAAATGACCATACGGAGAGAGCCACCTCGACCGTACGGCCGGGGAGGCGCGGCGTCCGGCCCGTCGGGCCTGATCGTCGTGATCGGTGACGCCGAGGAGTCCCGCAGAGGCTACGAGGTCACCTCGCCCACGCGGCTCCTGCGCGCCTGGCGCCTGCTCACCGCCGTGAACGAGGAACTGCACGCCGACGGCGCCGACGAGGAGGGGGCCCGCCGGGCGGCCAAGATCTTCAACGCCGTCCGCGACGAGGCGGTCCACTCGATCTCGGCGCCGCTGGCCGAGGAGGTGCGTGTGCTGCTCCCGCCGCTGGACGAGGACGCCGGCCTGGCCGCCGCCCGCGTCACCTGCTCAAGCGCGCTCGGCTGGCTCGACGGCCTGATGGCCTCGATGCTCACGCAACTCGCCGGGCAAGGCGACCGGCTCGCCCACGACAACCTGCTGCCGCCCGGCGATCGGCCCCCGGGACGGACCTCGCAGAGCCGACCCGCCCCAGGCCGCTGAATTCGCCGGCTCGCACCGCGTCCGCGTCCGCCGATTCCCGGTCCGGGAGCCGGCAGGCCGAAAGCGGGAGAAGTCCTCCGCCGCTTAGGCAGCGTTTCGAGCTGGACGGTGCGCGGTCTCCCGCTTCTCCGTCCCTTTCCTTGGGCTTCTCCCGCCCGATTCCATTACACCCCACGGCTGCCGGGGACGGCAGGGACCAAGGTCCCGGGCTCGGAAAGGTGCGGCTCATGAGGCGGATAGCGGGAGCGTGACGGCGAGGCACGGGCCGAACTGATCGTTGGCCGCCCCTCGCCGGGGTCGCCGGCCGCCTCAGCGGCCCTGCCGCTCGGGCCGCCGGGACAGCCGGCCGGGCTCTCGTTCACCGCTGAGGACGTCCGCGACCGGGCGCCGCCGGCTCTGCAGGCGGCGGGCCGCGTGGCCGAGGCGCACCACCATCTGCGGGTGCCCGTACACCAGGTCGCGGCGTACCGCCGCCCGCAGGTAGGGCAGTTCCAGCGGCTGGGTGTGGAAGGCCGCGCTCACGTCCAGTGTCGTCGCGTGCAGGAGGACATGCTGGAGTGCCTGGCCGGCGAGCAGCCAGTCCACCCGCCTGTCCTCCCGGGTGGTCAGCACCGCGACCATCCCCTCGGCGGCCTCGCCCCCGGTCGGCCTGCCGCCCGCACCGTGCCGGAGCTCCCATGGCGCCCCGGCGTCCGCGTTCCGCGAGGGGAACCTGAGCCCGTCCGCGGGGGACGGGTCGGAGCCGGACGCGAGCCCGTCGGGACGCTCGCCTCCCGGCGGGACCGTCCAGGCCAGCAGCTCACCGGCGATGCGGGGGTCACGGAGCCGGACCGCCTCGGCGGCCTGGACGTGTTCGGCCAGCCGCCGGCGCTGCGCTCCGTCCTTGACGACGTGGAGGTCGGCGCCCTCGCAGCGGGCGATGCCGGCCAGCACGATCGCCAGCATGGGCGGCAACGGGGTCGCCAGGAACCGGCCGCGATGGGTGTGGCGGCGCGGGATCGTCCGGTACAGCAGCTCCTCATACGGACGCGGGGCCGTCCTGGTCCCCCAGGTGATCCGGGCCAGCAGGTCGGGATACGCCGGATCGGGCAGCAACCGCACCCCCGAGGTGAACCCCAGGCGCCGGACCGCCAGCCGCGCATTGAACAGCGCCGCACCACAGCTGATGAACAGCTCACGACCGGACGGATCGGCGACCGGCAGCAGCCGCGCACGATCGGCCCACAACTCCAGCCCGTCGGCACGCTCGACGAAACGCCACGGCTGGGTGTTGTGGACCGACGGCGCCAGGACCGCCGCCCGGACGACGAAACACGCCGCCAGATCAGCCCGATCCGCTCCGCGAGGTTTCACGGTCGCGTCCCGGCGCTCCGCCGTGAATCGTGTGGCGCTGACCATCTCGATTCGCCTCCGCTCAAGGCCGAATATCTTGTGCGCGAACTATGGGGCCTCCGTGCGGAGACGCCGCCCTCGCCGCGCCTTCCGCACACCGGTCCGGCGGGTGTCAGTTCAGGGAACGGGCCGCCGGGTGCTGTTCGATGACGGCGTCCGAGGACGGGTAGAACGTGCTCGTGTGCCCGTCGTCCCATTCGACGACATAGGGCGGCGCGCCGTCCCGGCCGTGCACCTCGGTGATCAACGCCTTGCGGTCCGGTTCGCCGACCTGGTGGCCGCGGACTATCACCCAGTCGCCCTTCTTCGCCTTCATCGGAATCCCTCCTGGTATCTCGTCCCTATCACCAGCCTCGTCAGGCGGAGCCCTCCCCGGCAGGGCCGAAGGTCCCCGCACCGGCCGGCTGTTCGACGTCCCGCAGGGCCGTCCGGGCGGGCCCGCCGTCCCGGCGGACGCGCCGGCGAAGGTTCCGGAACTGCCGGTGCTGCATGATGAAGTGGGCGGGTTCGCCGAAGAGGCGCGCCATGAGCCGGTCGGCGGCGGCCGGCTCTCCGCGGCCGCGGGTCCGGACGATCAGGCGTGTCCCGCCGTCGGGCAGCGGCCTCAGGTGGAAGGCCCAGATCCCGTCGGTGTACGCCTCGGGCACCGGGCCGCGCGGGTCGAACGGCCGTCCGGACGGCAGTTCCAGGTCGGACCTGAGCACCAGGGTCCGCGCGGGGTCGAGCAACTCGACGACGAAGTACAACGCGCCGCTGGGCACCGCGGGCAGGCGGGTGCCGACGGTCACGTCCTGCCATTCGGGAACGATCTCGCCGGAGCTGCGCCGTCCTCGGTTGTCCAGGAGGTCCCAGCTGTACCAGCCGGCCCGCTCGCATCCCATCTGGACCAGCCACGGCCAGACCTCCTCCGGCGGCGCGGGCAGCGAGACCGCCATGGTCGACTGCGCGGTCGCCCCCTGAATGAGATCGTCACCGGGATAGGACGTGCTCGCCTCTTCCCGAGTCGCGCCCCAGCGCAGCAGGCGAGGACGGACCAGGGCCGCGTAGGCGCCGGCCGTCAGAACGGCGAGCGCGGTTCCGCGGAGGGTTCTTCTCATTGTTCTCATCTCCTCTCGGCTGTCCCCTTCACGCTTCCCGTCCGTCCTTTGCACTTTCAGGGGCTTCCGCCCTGTTGAAAGACGGACCTTTGACCCTGACCGGGCGGGACATGGGTCGGTGGCCTTCGTCACCGGCATGGGAGATCCTGAATGCATTGCGGACCGGCTTCTGCGGCCCGGA
This sequence comes from Actinomadura monticuli, assembly GCF_041463655.1. NCBI lineage: Bacteria > Bacillati > Actinomycetota > Actinomycetes > Streptosporangiales > Thermomonosporaceae > Actinomadura > Actinomadura monticuli. The sequence goes on along the minus strand of NZ_JAXCEI010000013.1, from coordinate 201,862 downwards.
ATGGACTGTCCGCCGCCCAACGTCGCCTTGGAAGGGGGACGGTGTCATGAAGCCTCCGAGGATCCGGACGCGTCTGAGCCGATGGCGCCGCAGTTGGGGTTTCGACAGAAATGATCTACGTCGCGACGTGGACCGGGCCCAGATGTTCTACGGCCTGCTCCTTTTGATGATCTTCATCGCGGTCACTCCGCCCATTTCCATCCGCGCCGTCCAGGCCGTCCACCATTCCGGAGTCAAGGCCGAACGGTACGAGGCCGCCACACGTCATCGGGTCGACGCCACCGTGGTCAACATCGAACGGCGGCACACCGGCCGTGAAGTGACGGTGACCTGGATCGCCTCGGACGGAACGCTGCACAGCGGGCGCTACACCAGCTGGCGCGGAGCGAGCCTGGGCGACCGTCCAGCGGTCTGGGCGGGCCCCGGCGGCGTGGGCGAGGATCCCCCGCGCCCGCACGCCCGCACCATCGGCGACTGCGTGGCGACCGCGGTCACGGCGGTGGCGGCGACGGGGCTGGTGCCCGGGGGCGTCTACCTGCTGCTGCGCCGCCGCCTCGACAAACGCCGGTACCGCATGTGGGACGAGGCCTGGGCCGGCTTCGACCGCCGCCGCATCGGCCCCTGACACGACGGCCCCTGACGCGGCGCTCCGAGGACCACTGCCCCGCCGATCAGACGAGCAGCGCTCGGTCGCGATCGCCGGCGTCCGGACAGGCCCTAGTCACCGGTGTTCCGGGACGCGTGGACGACCGCTACCGGGCAGGGCGCGTACTGGACCAGGGCGTGGCTGACCGACCCCAGCAGGAGGCCGCGGAAGCCGCCCATTCCCCGCGAGCCGACGACGAGCAGGCGCGCGCCCTGCGCGGCCTCCAGCAGGACCTCGCGCGGCGGGCCGACCATGATCTCGGCCTGCGCGTCCACTCCCGGGTGAAGGTCACGCAAGGGGGCCATCAGCTCGTTCAGCCGCGCCGTGGCCGCTCCCCGCATGCCGACCTCGTCGACCAGCGGCGGAAGGTCCTGCACCGGCGCCGGCTCCCAGGCCGCCACCGCGTGCACGGACAGCCCGTGCAGGTCGGCTTCGGTGAACGCCATCTCCAGCGCGGCCCGGGACGCCGGTGAACCGTCCACGCCGACCACGGCACGCCCCGGTTCCGTCCCCGGGCGCCCGTCCGTGCCTCGGGCGATCACGACGGGACACGCCGCGTGCGCGACCACCTGGGCGCTGACCGACCCGAGGACCAGACCGGCGAACCCGCCGAGGCCCCGCGGGCCCAGCACGATCAGGGCGGCGCTCCTTCCCGCCTCGATCAGCTTCGCGGCCGGCCGTCCGCATTCGAGCACGCCCTGCACCGGCACGTCCGGCGCTTCCTTCCGGACGTGTTCGACTCCACCGTCCAGGGTCTGCTGCGCGATGGAACCGAGGTCCACCGTCGGCATGGCCATCGAGCCGCCGATAAAGGCCTCCCACGCGTGCATGACCGTCAGCGGCAGGCCCCGCACCCGAGCCTCGCCGGCGGCCCAGTCCAGGGCTTGGACGCCGTTCTGCGAACCGTCGTAACCGGCGACGACACCGGTGATCGCCTCTGTGCTCATGCCTTCTCCCCCCTCGCGCGTACCCGTCGGGTCCATACATCCCCAGCCTTGCCCCCGGTTCCCCTCCCGACAGGGAGCATCGGTCCTGAACCGAGGGGACTTCCGGTCCTCGCGACAGCCATTGAGCGGGCGTAGCAGAAGACGACCAAGAGCTCGGAACACGGCCTCGCCGGACGTGGACGCCAAAGCGGGTCGAACGGCGGCGCGGAGGAGGGCGAAGGTCCCTGGAGCGGACATCCGCCCAGGTCGACCCTGGAGGCACTGGTCCTTTCGCACAAGGAGGTCGACGTTGTCCCACACGGTCGCTAACCAGATCGACGTCAAGGTCACCACCATCCAGGACGTGCCTCAGGCGGACGTAAAGCGCGCCCGCGAGGTCATCGCCCGGGTACTGGCACACGCCCCACGTCCGGTCCTGTACGCCAAGGCCACCCTCAACGTCCTGCCCGACCCCGCCGTGGCCCGGCCGAACCTGGTCTCCCTGCGCATCGACCTCAACGGAGTCCCCGTGAGCGCCCACGCCTCGGCGACCACGATGCCCGAGGCCGTCACGCTCGCCGCCGCCCGCCTGCGCGCCCGGATGGAGCACACGACCCGGTACTGGACGACCCACCGGAAGGGGGACCGAACGAGCGCGGCAGCCGGCTAGCCCGGCATCGAGCCTCGCGGCGACGAGGCAGATCACCTCGCTTCCCCGTCGAAGCCCACCCCCAGAGGAGAGAGCAATGTCCACGCAACGATCAATGATCCTCGCCGGAGCCGACGGCTCCGCCCCGTCCGACCACGCCATCGACTGGGCCGCGGACGAGGCCGCGCGGTTCGGGAAGACGCTGGCCCTCGTGCACGTCGTCGAGACGGCCACACTGGACATACCCGGACACACGACCGACGTCATCTCCGAGGAACTCGCCGCGGCGGGGAGGCGGATCCTGGAGGACGGGCGGGCACGGGCGCTGCGGCGGCGGCCGGACCTCACCGTGGAGACCATCGTCGTCCACGAGCGGAGCGTGCCGGCCGGGCTCCGGCAGTACGCCGGCGACGCCGCCGAGGTCGTGGTCGGGCATCGCGGCCGGGGCGGTTTCGCGGGGCTGCTGCTCGGTTCCACCGCCCTGCGCCTGGCCGGGCACTACCCCGGCCCGGTCACCGTCGTCCGCGACCAGGCCGACGCCGCGGACGGCGAGATCGTGGTCGGGCTGGATTTGGTCCACGATGCCGAGGCCGTGCTCGACCACGCGTTCACCGCGGCCGGCGCACGCGACGCGCGGCTGCGGGTGCTGCACGCCTGGCGTCCCGCGCCGCTCGCCATGGAGGTGGGCATGGACCTGCAGATCACCGCCACCGCCCTCGCCGAGCACCTGGCCGCCGCCCTGGCGCCCTGGCGCAGCCGGTACCCGGACGTCAAGGTCACCGAGGACGTCGTCATCGGCCACCCGGTCGAGGCGCTCAGCGCGGCGTCCGCCGGGTCCTCCCTGCTCGTCGTCGGCTCGCGGGCACGGCCGGTGCCGCTCGGCTCGGTGAGCCACGGCGTGATCCACCACGCCCGCTGCCCCGTCTCCGTCGTCCGCTCCTACGAGTGATCGCCGGCCCCGAGCCCGCCCACCCCGCCCGCACCTAATCCGCCCGCTACCGGGAACCTTCCAGAGCATGGCCCGCGGCGCTCCGCCCGGAAGGTCGCGGAGGACGCGGGCACCGGAGAACAGCGACACGAACGGAGGGCTCATGAGCGGCGAACTGCAGGAGCTCGACCTGGCCACCTGCTTGGCCCTCGTCCGGCAGGTGGCCGTCGGCCGGATCGCGTGGGCCGGCGAGGACGGGACCGTCACCGTCCTGCCGGTCAACTTCGTCCTGGACGGTGAGGCCCCCGTCTTCAGCACGGCCCCGGGCGCCAAGCTCGACGCCATCCGCGGCGGGCGCCCGCTCACCTTCGAAGCCGACGACCTCGAACCGGCGCTCAGGACCGCCTGGAGCGTCCTCATCACCGGCCACGCCGAAATCGTCACCGACCCGGGCGAGATCGAACGCCTCCGGCAACTGCCTCTCACCCCGTGGATCCGTTCTCCCAAGGACGTCCTCATACGGTTGGCGCCGCGCCACATCAGCGGACGCCGCATCCCCCTGCACGCCGGCGGAGTCACAACAGAAGAGATCGACCCCACAGACGAACCCACGTGACGCCGGGCGCCCCATGGGGTCCAAGGTCCCGCGCCTGCGGGACGGTCGGCTCTGACCTGCGGGCGGTCCCCCGGGACACACTGGAGGTGACTCAGGGAGGTCACCGATGTGGGTCATGCCAGAGCACCGCTCGGTCGTCGCCGGGGTGGACGGCTCGCCCAACTCCATGGCCGCGCTACGCCGTGCCGCCCGCGAAGCCCTCGAACGCCACGCGCGGCTCGACGTCGTCCGCGTAGTGGAGGCCGACGGCGAACCCGGGCCCCGCCTGCTGCGCACCGCGCGCGAATGGCTGCGGCTGCGGCGACTGACCGCCGACGCCATCCCCCGAACCCAGCACCTGAACACCCGGCTCCGCGTCGTGCGCGGCGCCCCCGGCCAAGCACTCGCCCAGGCCGCCGAGCACGCCGAACTCCTGGTCATCGGCGCCCGCCTGCACTCCGAACACGGCAACCCACTCGGCGGAGACACCGTCCCGACAGTGCGCGAGCACGCACGCTGCCCGGTCGTGATCTGCGCCGACCACACCACCACGTCCGAGACCCCCTGAACCACACGAAAACCCCCGGAGGAAGCCATGAAACGCCGCACCGTCCAGGACGTCATGACCAAGAGCGTCGTGACGGTCACCGAAGAGACCCCCTTCGCCGAGATCGTCGACACGATGGCCGAGCACCGCATCAGCGGGGTGCCCGTCCTGGACGTCGCGCGCCGCGTCACCGGCATGGTCACCGAGGCCGATCTGCTGCGCAAGCAGGAGTACAAGGACGGCGGCGCCGGTCACGGGTCACTGCGGGCCAGGCTGCGGCGCCATGCCGACGCCGAGTCCAAGGCCGCGGCCGTGGACGCCCGGGGGCTGATGAGCGCCCCGGCCGTCTCCGTCGCCCCGAACACCCCGATCGCCGAGGCCGCCCGGCTGCTGAACGCCCACGGCTTCAAGGCCATGCCCGTCGTCGGCGAGGACGGGCGGCTCGCCGGCATCGTGGCCCGCCGCGATCTGCTGAGCGTGTTCCAGCGTTCCGACGCCGACATCCGCGACGAGGTCATCTCGGACGTTCTCATCCACAAGCTCTGGCAGGACCCCGCGGAACTGCACGTCCGCGTCCAGGAAGGCGTCGTCCACCTCACCGGGCGCGTCGAGGTCAAGAGCCTCATCCCGATCATCGTCCGGCTGACCGCCGCCACCGAAGGCGTCGTGGACGTCGTCCACACCCTCGCCTACGACCACGACGACGCCCGCCCCAGCGCGTATCCGAGAGCGTGAGGCCCCGCGCAGACGCCGCAGCCAGGGAGACATGAACATGCGCGTCCGTGCTCCCTGCGCCCGGTCCCCGCACCCTCTGCGATGATCTTCACCGGTAACGTCCAGGCGTTACCGGGAGATGAGGGTGATGAGATGACCGACCCGAGCCGTCAAGTCACCGGGCCCATCCGGGTGTTCCTGCTGGACGACCACGAGGTCGTCCGCCGCGGGGTGGCCGCGCTGCTGTCCGCCGAGGACGACATCGAGATCGTCGGCGAGGCCGGCACCGCCGAGCACGCGCTGGCGCGCATCCCCGCCGCCCGTCCCGACGTGGCCGTGCTGGACGTCCGGCTCCCCGACGGCGACGGCGTCAGCGTCTGCCGCGAGATCCGCTCCCAGATGCCCGACCTGGCCTGCCTGATGCTGACCTCCTTCGACGACGAGGACGCCCTGTTCGAAGCGGTCATGGCGGGCGCGTCCGGATACGTCCTCAAGCAGATCCACGGCTCGGACCTGGTCGGCGCCGTCCGCACCGTGGCCACCGGCCAGTCCCTGCTCGACCCCCGCTCCACGGCCCGGATGCTGCAGCGCCTGCGCGACCGGCAGGGCAAGCAGGACCCCCTCAAAAGCCTCACCGAGCAGGAGCGCCACATCCTCGACCTCATCGGCGAGGGCCTGACGAACCGGCAGATCGGCGAGCGCCTCTTCCTGGCCGAGAAGACCGTGAAGAACTACATCTCCAACATCTTCGCCAAGCTCGGCATGAGCCGCCGCACCCAGGCCGCCGCCCTCGCCGCCCAGCTCAAGGCCGACTCCATGAAACGGCACGTGTAGGGCTCTCAGGGGCGGCCTGCCGCGACCGCGGGACGATCGCCACCGCGCACGGAGCGTGGTGCAGCATGGTCGAACTCGTCGCGCCCAGCAGCAGCGGATCCAGGCTCCCGGTGCCGCGATCGCCGACCACCAGCAGATCGGCGTCCCTGGCCGCCGTCAGCAGGGCGTCGCGGGGACGCTCCAGCAGGAGCGATACCTGCACGCGGACCTCCGGAAAACGCTGCTTCCATGGCTGGACGGCCATGTCCAGCATGGCGGCGCGCGTCTCGCGCAGCTTGTTCTCGTCGGTGAAGAGGGGCAGTTCGAAGTCGGGGACGGCCCCGGGTTCCCAGGCCCCGTAGACCACGCGCAGGTCGAAGCCGCGGAGGGCGGCCTCTTCGATCCCGAAGCCGAGCGCCGCGTCCGCGCCCGCCGATCCGTCGACGCCGACGACGATCAGCCCGTACCGTCCGCCGGCGTCACGGACGGCTACCACCGGACGACGCGTCCGCGCCGGCAGTTGCACTGCCGTGGACCCGACGGGCAGCCGGTCCCGCTCATGGGAACCCACGACGATCAGTTCCGCGGCGCCGGACTCGTGCACGAGCGTCTCGGTGACGGGTTCGCGTCTGAGCAGCGTGGACACTGTGCCGCCCGCGCCCAGCCGGCGCGCCCGCCGAGCGCCTTCGCACAGCAGGTTCTCGCCCGCTCGCTGGACGATCGCCTCGACGCGCGCATCCACATGCCCTGGCGGGTAGGGCCAGCGCCAGCAATGGCACATGACAAGGTCGAGTTCACGTAGCCGGGACTCCTCGACCGCCCAGCGCAGCGCGGACTCATTCTCCTTGGTCCCGTCGTAGCCGAACAGGATGTTCGGCCGCTGGGCCCGTGCCGGTGCAACCATCTGGCCGCCCCCCTCCTCGCCCCGGGTGCTCACTTCCAGTCTCGGCAGGGCCGTGCACGTCTCGCTGGGGCCGAAGGTCCCGGAGCCGCCGGGTCTCGTCCGGCGCTGACCGGAAGGGCCGGCTGGTGAGAACGCGGCGCGGTAAGGGAACGCCTTCACGACGCCGGCCTCGGACGACGACTGTCCTGAGGCGGCGGACCGCGCCTGTTTCGCGTACCCCTTACGTCTCGGACGTAACCGGGACGACTGCGACCGGGCAGTGCGCGTGGTGGATGAGCGCGTGCGTCACGGCGTGGCTGCGCGGAGCCGTCAGCCCTGTGTGCGGGCGCGTGCCGGCGATCACGAGATCGACGTCCCGGGACGCGGCGACGAGGGCGGCGGCGGGGTTGTCCTGGACGATGTCCTCGGCCACGTCCACGCCGGGGAAACGTTTGCGGATCGGCGCGTGCGCCTCGATGACGCGCCACCGTGCCCGCTCCTCGATGCGCCGCAGGTCGGCTCCGGCGCCGGGCTCGTCCAGCGCTTCGGGGAACGGCCAGGCGTGCACGACCCGCAGCCCGGCGTTTCGCGCCGCGGCCGCCCGGAAGGCGTACTCCAGGGCCGCGGAGTCGTCCCCGAGGCCGACGCCCACGGCGATCTCGGCCCGCTCGGCCTTCGGCTCACCGCGTACCAGCACCACCGGACAGGCGGTGTTCCGGACGATTCCCAGCCCGACCGACCCCAGCAGGAGCCCGGCGAAGCCTCCGAGGCCGCGGTGCCCCACCACGACCTCGTACGCCTCCCTGGAGTGCTCGGCCAGCACTTGGACGGTCCGTCCGGACGCCAGTTCGATGCTCACCGGCACTTGCGGACGGCGGGCGTGCGCGACGCGCTCGGCGCTCGCGAGCACTTCGCTGCCCGCACGCGACAGCGAACTCGCCTCACCGGGCGCGAGGGTCAACGGGACGTCGAACGGCCACTTCTCCACGGCGTGCACGATTCTCAGGTCGCGCCTGTACCGGGCCGCTTCATCGGCCGCCCACGCTAGGGCGTGCTCGGACGGCACCGAGCCATCGGCACCGACCACAATCGGATCGGACATGGTCAGTTCCCCTTTCTCCCGGCTGCGACGGCTGTCGAACCTCAGTCGCTGTTGGGGACGACGACGACCGGGCAGCGCGCGTGGTGCAGCACCGTGTGGTTGACCCGGCCCAGCGCCATCGCGGTCAGCGGGCCGCGCCTGCGGCGAGCACCGATGACGACCAGCCCCGCGCTCTGCGACGCCTGCACCAGCGCCTGGGCGGGAGTCCGGTCCGACACCAGCCGGTCGACCGTGACGTCGGGGTAGTGCTCCCGGTAACCGGCCAGGGACTCCGACATCTCAAGGTCCTCGATCACCCGGCGGCGCGGGGAGAACTCACCGCCCACCGCGTGCAGCGCCAGGACGCCCGACCCCCGAGAGGCGGCCTCCTTGAACGCCCAGTCGATGAAGGTCCCCTCGTCGTCCACGCCCTCGACACCGATCACGATCTTCTTCGGCGCGTCCGTGGGGTAGGGGGCCGAACGCGAGACCACCAGCACCGGGCACCGGGCGTGCGCGGCGGTGTAGAGGCCCACCGAGCCGAACAGCAGTCCTTCGAAACCGCCCAGTCCGCGCGACCCCACCGTCACCAGGTCCGCGTCCTCGCTCTGCTCCACCAGGGCCCGTCCCGGATCGGCCGGTACCAGCCGCGTCTCCACCTCCAGCCCAGGCTGGAGCTTCAGGGCGTACTGGCGGGCCTCGCCGAGCAGATCCTCGCGTTCGGCGATCAGCCGGCGCAGCGCGTCCGGCGGGATCGCCCCCTCGTCCAGGAGGGCACGCGAGGCATGCACCAGAAGCAGCGGAAGACGCTGACGGTGGGCACGGTCGGTCGCCCAGTCCAGGGCCCGCCAGGCGTGCGCGGAGCCGTCGATCCCCACGACGATCGGAGCCGACATCGGTCATCCCTCCTAGGCTTCGTTCACGTTCACTCATGACGCTAAAGCGAAGCTCTCTGGATTTCTCCGGCCGAAGGTCCCGCCCTGAGCGGACGACGGTCATCCGCTCTCGGCGCCCTCGCGGTCCATCAGACGCAGCGTGGCCGCCGCGCCGTGCACGCCGGCTCGATCTGGACCGTCGGCTCCGCTGCGCCCATGCCCAGCCGGAACGTAGATACCGGTCGGTCATCAGGAAGGCATGGGCGGCCACCCGCTGCGCTCAGCGGTTCATGCCCATAACCAAGTCGAAGACACCGGGCGGGTAACGCGCGGTGAACAGCAGCGCGACGGCGGCGATGAGGACCAGCACCCCGACCAGGCCCGAGCGCTCCGGCCTCTTTCGGGGCCCAGGTCGTCGCGCACTCCTGGGGACGTTGGTCCCCGGTCCAGCCGGACCAACGGGGGTGGAGGGAGGGGCCGGCGGCGGAGACATTTGATAAGCCGGGAAGGACATCCATCCTGGCGAGCAGGAACGGCGGACGCATGATGAGAGCTGACCTGGACACCAGGCCCTGGAAAGATCCCGGCCTACTCGTCGGCTACGACGACTCCGACGACGCACGTTTCGCGCTGGGATGGGCGCTCGCCGAGGCACAGGTGCGGCACTGCGCGGTCACCATCTGCGACGTGTGGAGCCCGCCGTGGGACGCGGGCATCGACGACCTGACCGCCAACCTGTTCCGCAGCGGGGAGAGCCGCATTCTCGGCGAGGCCGTCGCCCTGGCCCGGCGCTGGCAACACGGAGTACCGGTGCGTCCCCTCCTCCTCCGAGGGTTCCCGGTGACCGAGCTGAGGCACGCGAGCTCGCAGGCGGACCTGCTCGTCGTCGGATCGCGCGGGCACGGCGCGATCGGCCACGTGCTGGGCTCGGTGAGCGCCGGTGTCGCCGCGCACGCGCTGTGCCCGGTCGTGATCGCCCGTCCTCCCCTGGCGCACCGCCCCGGCGCACCCATCGTGGCGGGGTTCGACGGCTCCAGGCTGGCGCGGGAGGCGCTCGAGATCGCCTATCTGGAAGCCGAACTGCACAGCGCCCCGCTCACCGTCCTGCGCGCCCTCCCGCCGGGCACCGGCCGCGACGGAGCGGCGGAACCCGGACCGGACCTGGAGATCGACAGGCTCGGCGCCAGGTATCCCTCGGTCCGGTGCAGGGTGGAGACGAGTTCCGGGAAACCCCGCGACGTGCTGCTGGAGGCCGCCCAGAACGCGAGGATGCTGGTCGTCGGATCACGCGGCGCCGGCGGAGTACGCGGTCTGGTGCTCGGCTCGGTCAGCCAGTACCTGGTCCAGCATGCGCCCTGCACAACGATCATCGCTCACCTCCGCGGCACGCCCTAGCGTGCGACGAAGATGCCTGGGAGTCGAGATCCCCGGGTAGGAATCAATGGATTCGGGCGCGAGATCTCATCACCGGCTGCGGATTCCAGCACTATCGCGGCCTTTCCTCGGCAGGAAGGCATGCGAGCCGCGCAAGGGGGCAGGTGGACGGCAACTCGCCACCGGGTTCCAGGCGGGACCTTCGTCCGTTGCGTACACGGTCTGCGACGTATTCCCTGGTAAGTAAGGGGAAGGAGCAAAGACGATGCGAGCATTGCGACTGCGGGAATGGAAGTCCGATCCGGTGTTGGTCGATGTCCCCGATCCCGAGCCCGGCCCCGGGCAGGTCGTCATCCGGGTCGGCGGCGCGGGGGCATGCCACTCGGACCTGCATCTGATGCACGAGTTCGAAGGTGGGCAGCTCCCCTGGGGGCCTCCGTTCACCCTGGGACATGAGAACGCCGGATGGGTGGTCGCCCTCGGTGACGGCGTGTCCGCCCTGCAGGTCGGGCAGCCTGTCGCGGTCTACGGGCCGTGGGGCTGCGGGAGGTGCGCGCGCTGCCGCCCCGGCGCGGAGAACTACTGCGAGGACCCGGCGAACGCCCCCGTGCCGTCCGGCGGCGGCGGGCTCGGCCTCGATGGCGGCATGTCCGAATACATGCTCGTTCCTGACGCGCGCCTCCTCATCCCGCTGCCCGACGGCCTCGACCCGGCGAGCGCGGCGCCGCTCACCGACGCCGGTCTCACCCCTTACCACGCCATCCGCCGATCCTGGGCGAAACTGCCGCCCGGCGCGACCGCGGTCGTGATCGGCGCCGGCGGGCTGGGGCACCTGGCCATCCAGATCCTCAAGGCCACCACCGCCGCGACGGTCATCGCCGTCGACACGCGCACCGAGGCACTCGATCTCGCGCTGAAGAACGGCGCCGACCTCGCCATCCCGTCCAACGACGGAACGACCGCGAGCATTCGGGACGCGACCGGGGAGCACGGCGCGGACGTCGTTCTGGACTTCGTCGGGACGGATGCGACCCTCGCCATGGCGGCGGCCGCTGCCCGGACGCTCGGGGACGTGACCATAGTGGGCCTTGGTGGGGGAACCCTGCCGCTGTCCTTCTTCTCCGTCCCTTACGAGGTGTCACTGCAGACCACCTACTGGGGCACCAGGCCCGAGCTCGTCGAGGTCCTCAACCTGGGTGCGCGCGGGCTGCTGCAACCCGAGATCGTCCAGTTCCCCTTGGAGGAGGCGATGGAGGCCTACCGGCAGATGCAGGATGGGAAGCTCGCCGGGCGGGCCGTGATCGTTCCTTCATGACGCCCGTGACGAACGCGCGGACATGCCGACCAGCATGGTGGCCGCCGTGGGCTGCCGGTCCATCCGTCCTCGGGCAGGTCCGGAGGAACTGCCCCCGATGAAGGAAGCTCGGCGGTCGCCGCGAAGATCGAATGAGGAGATCTCGTTGTCCGCACCGATCGTCGTCGGCACTGACGGTTCCGATGCGTCGGCACGTGCCCTCGAATGGGCCGCCGCCGAAGCCACCTTGCGGAAACGTCCACTGGAGATCGTCCACTCCGTCGCGAGCCGGCCGTACGAGAGGGCGCGCGTCTCACAAGGCGAGGCCGCCGGGGCCATGACCCGTGCAGGCCGAACGGTTCTGACGGCCGCCCTCGAACGCGTCCGGGAAAAGTGGCCGGACCTCGCGACGACGACCACTCTGGCGAGCGGCGAGCCTTGGAAGGCCCTGAGCACGCAGTCGGAGAAGGCGTTCGAGCTCGTCCTGGGAAATCGTGGTCAGGGCGGTTTCGCCGGGATGCTGCTGGGTTCCACAAGCCTGCGCTTGGCCGAGCACTCCGCCATCCCGGTGGTGATCGTGCGCGAAGGCGCCCCCGAAGAGGGCGAAATCCTGGTGGGCATCGACCCGGTGCGGGACGTCGGTGCGATCCTCGACTACGCCTTCGACGCCGCCGAGTCGCGCCATGCCCGACTCCGCGTCGTCCACGCGTGGCAGACGCTCGCGACCTTCATCGAGGCCGGTTACGCCGACGCCGAGGAGATCGAGACGGAGCTGAAGAAGGAGGTCGTGGCCGCCTGCCGGCCGCTACGACGTCGATACCGGGGAGTCGACGTAGTCGACGAAATCGTCCTGGACCACCCGGTGGCCGCGTTGTCCAAGGCCTCGCGCAGGGCCCGCCTGCTGGTGGTCGGCGCCCACGACTGGCGCTGGAGCTCGCCCCGACTCGGTTCCGTCAGCCACGGAGTCGTTCATCACGCGCAGTGCCCGGTGGCGATCGTTTCCGCCCGCTGATCAGCAGCCCGCCGCCCCGCGTTCGGTTCGCCCGCATGCCAGCACCTCGCGGGCCGCCCTCGGCAGGACTTTCGTCCAGGGTTTCGGGACCTCCATCCTCTGGTACGGCTAGTACGGTCCGATCAGGCTCGATCACGAAGGGTAGATTTTGGAGGAAGGGCCAGGCCAGATGAAGCGCCCGACAGTGGAGACGGTCATGACGTCCGATGTCGTTACGGTGCCGTCCGACGCCCCGTTCAAGGACGTGATCACAACTCTCGCCGATCATGCGATCAGCGGAGTCCCGGTTGTCGATGGGGAGAGGCGTGTCATCGGCGTGGTCACCGAAGCCGATCTGCTCCGCAGGGCGGCTGCCGACCGGGACGTCAGGCCGGGTCCGGGGCATCACCCCGTGCCGGAAGGGTCCGAGGCCCCCACGGCTGGGGAAGCGATGAGTTCGCCCGCCGTCACCACGTCCGCGGACACCACGGTCACCGAAGCGGCCCGATCGATGAGCCGCCACGGCTTCAAACGGCTACCGGTCGTGGACCCCGATGGCCGGCTTGTGGGCATCGTCAGCCGCGCCGACCTGCTGACCGTCTTCCTGAGAACCGACGCGCAGATCCACAACGAGGTGACCCACGAGATCGTCATCCAGAGTCTCTGGCTCGACCCCGCCGAGGTGGAGGTCGACGTGCGCGACGGTGTGGTCACCCTGCGGGGCCGCGTGCCGCTGGCCAGCCTGGTCCCGATCGCCGAACGCCTGACGGCCTCCGTCTACGGCGTCGTCCAGGTGGTCAACGAGCTCGACTACGACGAGGACGACAGCGCACATCCGCACCCGCGCCGCGCGGGCCCGGCCGCATTGTAGGCACCCCGCAGCGGGCAGTGCTTGCCGCAGTGTGGTCGGCGTTCCTGACATCGAGTGGCGCATCGTATGACGGTCCCGTGCTCCTCTCTCGAAGCGGCGGCCCTGGTCCTCGGCACGGCCGTTGACGGTGTTCACGGCAGGTGGATGGGGTGGAGTGTCCACTGGTTCGGTCTCATCCCCGTCGTTGCGGGGCGGGTACGGGCTGGTGGGTTTCGTACATGCGCACGGCCACGGTGATCGCGGAGACGGCGCTGACGGCGGCGGTCGCCCAGACCGCGGCGTGCAGTCCCAGCGCGTCGGCGACGATGCCGCCGACGACCGCGCCCACGGCGTAGCCGAGGTCGCGCCACACCCGGTAGACCCCTACGGCGCGGCCCCGCCAGATCGGATGCGCCACGTCCCCGATCACGGCGAGGAGCGTCGGGTAGACCATCGCGGTCCCGACGCCGAGCAGGGCGGTGCCGGCCGCCCACACGGTGAAGCCGTCGCCGAGGGCGATGACGGCCAGTGCTGCTGCTTGGGTCGCCATCCCGGTGGTGATGAGGTGTTTGCGTCCGATCCGGTCTGACAGCGCTCCTGTCACCAGTTGTCCGGCACCCCATACGGCCGGGTACAGCGCGAACAGCAGCCCGATCTGGCCGACGGACAGGTCGGCGGTGGCGAACAGCAAGGGGAACAGTCCCCAGGAGAGTCCGAAGTTGAGGTTGTTGACCAGGCCGGCCTGGCTCGCCGACGACAGTGCGGGTTCCTTCAGGCTGGTCTGGGTGAGGATCTCCCGGTTGGACAGTTCGGCGTGGAGGTGGTCGTGCAGGCCGTCGGCCCGTGCCCCGTGCCGTCCTGCGTCGAGCAGTGCGTGACCGCGGGTCTCCCTGACGAGGATGCCTGACAGCAGCAGCGCCAGAGCGGTGTAGCACAGGCCGAGGAGGAACGGCGCCGGGCGGAGTCCGTACTGTTCGGCGAGGTATCCGGCGACCAGTGAGGTAACGGCCACCGCGCCGTATCCGGCCGCCTCGTTGAGGCCCATGGCCAGCCCGCGCTGCCTGGGGCCGACGAGGTCGATCTTCATCACGACGGTGGTGGACCAGGTCAGACCCTGGTTGATGCCGAGCAGGACGTTGGCGGCCACGACCCAGCCCCAGTTCGGTGCCCAGATGAGCAGGAGCGGCACCGGCACCGCGAAGAGCCAGCCCGCCAGCAGCACCGGTCTTCGTCCGTACCGATCGGAGAACGTGCCCGCGACGTAGTTCGCGATCGCTTTGGTGACACCGAACGCGGCCACGTAGGTGAAGATGAACGTGTATCCGGTCAGCCCGAATACGTCGGTGGCCAGCAGGGGCAGCACGGTCTGCTGCTGGCCCACCATGCCGCCGACCAGCGCGTTGATCGCCACCAGGAGAGTGAACTGGGCGGCGTTGGCGCGCAATCCCAGCTGGATCGGCCGGTTCACCGGGGGTCGCCCTCAGGGCCGGCCACGAGCCGCTCGCCGCGGACGAAGGTGTCCTCGTCAGGTGCGACCGGCAGTGGATTGGTGCGCTTCTGGGCACCGATCACGATGGTGCGTTCGGCACCGGGCGGGGCCGAGCAGATGAGCTGGACGGCGCCGGAGACGGAATCGGCGTGCGGACGGGTGTCGGCGGCGTACGCGACCGTCAAGCCGCGCCGCTCGGCCGCGTCACGCGGGCCGCGCAGATCGCGGGCGGCGTCCACGGCCAAGGCGCGGCCATCGCCCGAGTCGAGCGGGTAGGCGCTGTTGCCCAAACCGTCATCGACCAGCGGAGTCAGATGCACGTCAGCGAAGCCCACGACACTCCTCCAAGATCCGGGTTGAGTCACGGCGGCGAGTGGTCACATCGTCGACCAGCCCCTACACTATTCCATGGATTTATGGAGGATGTCATGACGGAGAGCACCGCCGCGCACTCCAAGACGCGGTTGTACGAGGCGTTCGCGGTCGGCGGCAAGGCACTGGCCAGCGGAAAGCGCCTGGAACTGCTGGACCTGCTGGCCCAGGGCGAGCGCACCGTCGAGGCGCTGGCCGCGGCGGCCGGGCTGAACCTGACGACGGCGTCGGCGAACCTGCAGACCCTCAAGCGGGCCGGGTTCGTCGCCACCCGCCGCGAGGGGGTGCGCATCCACTACCGGCTCGCCGGCGACGACGTCGCCCGGCTGCTGGCGCTGCTGCGCAAGGTCACCGACGCCCACCAGCCCGCCGTCCCGGCCGCCCGCGACGCCTATCTGGGCAAGGACGGCGGCGCCGGGATCACCCGCGAGGAGCTGCGCGCCCGCGCCGAGGCCGGGGACGTGGTGGTGCTGGACGTCCGGCCGGCGGCCGAGTACCTGGCCGGGCACATCCCCGGCGCCGTCTGCATCCCGGTCGCGGAACTGGCCGACCGGATCAACGAACTGCCCGAAAGCGCCGAGATCGTGGTCTACTGCCGCGGCGAGTACTGCGTGCTGGCCTACGACGCCGTCCGGCTGCTGACCGACCGCGGCCGCCGCGCCGTCCGCCTCAACGACGGCATGCTGGAGTGGCGCCTGGCCGAGATGCCCGTCCACGCCGGAGACCTCGCATGACCGATTCCCCGCCGCCCGCGCGTCCGGGGCTCGCCGGCGGGCCGGTCCACCTGGACTACTGCGCCACCACGCCCGTGACCCGCGGGCGGCCGAAATGATACTGCCGCCCCTGGCGCCCCTGTTCGGCAATCCCTCCAGCGACCATCCCCACCGCGGGCACGGGATCTGCTCCAGGCGCGGCAGGCAGCGTCCGCCAGGCCGAATCCGGCGTCGGGCGACGCTCCACCGTCTACGCCGCATGGCCCGAGATGCCTTGGCACGCTCGCCGGGAGAGGTTTGAGCAGGAACCTGACCAGGTAGTTCGTCGTTGGGAGAGTTGATCCGTCCCATCAGAGAGGCCCATGGACCACCATCTCCCCGCTGAGGCGGCCGTTGCCGATGATCCGCGGGCGGGGCACAGTTGATCACTCTGTTGTCGCTCGTCCTGGGTGTGGTGGTGATCTTGCTGATCACCGCGCTGACGGGGTACTTCGTCGCCCAGGAGTTCGCCTACATGGCGGTGGACCGGTCGCGGCTGCAGGTACGGGCGGGAGCCGGTGACGGCGCCGCGGGTCGCGCCCTGCGGGTCACCCGCCGCACCTCGTTCATGCTGTCGGGCGCGCAGCTCGGCATCACGGTGACCGGACTGCTGGTCGGCTACGTCGCCGAGCCGCTCGTCGGCCGGGCATTCGGGGACGTTCTCGGCGGGGCCGGCGTCTCCACGGGCGTGGGCGTGGCGGCGGGCACGGTGCTGGCGCTGATGCTGTCCACCCTGGTGCAGATGGTGTTCGGCGAGCTGTTCCCCAAGAACCTGGCCATCGCGCGGCCCGAGCCGGTGGCCCGGTGGTTGTCGCGGTCGACGCTGATCTATCTGAAGGTGTTCGGCTGGCTGATCTGGGTGTTCGACCAGTCGTCGAATCTGCTGCTGCGGGTGCTGCGGATCGAGCCGGTGCACGATGTGGAGCATTCGGCGACCGAGCGGGACCTCGCGCACATCGTCGCCGACTCCCGGCGCAGCGGTGACCTGCCCGCGGACCTGTCGATCCTGCTGGACCGCATCCTGGACTTCCCGCGCCGGGACGTCGAGCATGCCATGGTCCCCAGGTCGCAGGTCGACACCGTGGACGACATCACCCCGATCGGTGAGGTCAGGCATGCGATGAGCACCGGCCATTCGCGCTATCCCGTCCTGGACGCCGACGAGCATGTGGTCGGCGTCGTGCACCTGGACGACGTGCTGACCGCCGCCGATCGCGCGGTCCCGGTCGCGTCGATCATGCGTCCGGCCACGGTCGTGCCCACGCTGATGACGCTGCCGACCGCGCTGGACCGGCTGGCGGAGGACCGCACCCAGCTGGCCTGCGTGATCGACGAGTTCGGCGGCTTCGCCGGCATCCTCACCCTGGAGGACCTGGCCGAGGAACTCGTCGGCGAGATCACCGACGAGCACGACGACGGCGCCGCCGAACCGGCCGCGCTCGCCACCGGGGAGGCATGGATCATCCCGGGCGGGTTCCACATCGACGAGGTCGAGCGCACCATCGACCACCGGTTGCCCGAAGGCGACTATGAGACCATCGCGGGCCTGGTGATCGCCGCGTACGGCGCGCTGCCCGAGATCGGCGCCGAGCTGGACATCGCGCTCCCGCCCGACCCGGCGGACCTCGCGCATATGGACGACCCGTCCGTCCGGTTCGTCCATATCGAGGTCTTGGAGGTCGACAACCACGTGCCCTCGTCCATCCGCCTTCAGGTCACCACCGGGCCCACCAGGGCCACGGCCGACCGCGAGGAGACGGATCGATGAGCAACCCGTGGGCGGTGTTGGTCGCCACCGTCGCCATCATCGCGTTCAGCGCCTTCTTCGTCGCTGTGGAGTTCGCGCTCATCGCCGCCAAACGCCATCGGCTGGAGGACGCGGCGCCCCGCAGCCGGTCGGCACGGGCGGCGCTGCGCAGCGCCTCGGAGCTGACGGTGCTGCTCGCCGGCGCCCAGCTCGGCATCACGATCTGCACGCTGGCCCTGGGGGCGATCACCAAGCCGGCCGTGCACCACTGGCTCACTCCCCTGATCAGCTCATGGAACGCACCGCTGTGGCTGGCCGACGCGGGGGGCTTCGCCTTGGCACTGATCATCGTGACGTTCCTGCATCTGGTGGTCGGAGAGATGGCGCCCAAGTCCTGGGCCATCGCGCATCCGGAGCGGTCGGCCACGCTGCTGGCGCTGCCGATGCGCGGCTTCATGCGGCTCACCCGGCCGATGCTGCGCGCGCTGAACGCATCGGCGAACTGGTGCCTGCGCAAGGTCGGCGTCGAGTCCGCCGATCAGGTGGAGACCGGGCAGGACCCGGACGCCCTGCGCCATCTGGTCGAGCACTCGGCCAACGTCGGCGCCCTGGACGCCGGGTACTCCGCCCAGCTCTCGGAGGCCCTGGACCTGCGCAACCTGCGGATCGGCGATCTCGTCGAGCGGGACTCCGAACCGACCGCCGTGACCACGGACGCGACCGTCGCCGAAGTCCAGGCCGCCAGCCACGCCTCCGGCCACCTGCGCATCCTGGTGCCCGGGCCCGGCACCGCTTGGCGAGTGGTACACGTACGGGACACCCTCACCGCGCCCGAGACCTCCGGCATCGCGCACATGACCAGGCCCGCCTACCTCATCGAGGCCGACACGCCCGTCTACACCGCGCTGACGCGGATGCGAGAAACCGGCAACCAACTCACGCTGGTCACCCAAGGAGAATCGGTTCTGGGCGTCGTCACCATCACCGACATGCTGCGGCGCTTGCTCTACCGGCCCCAGGGCGGCACACCCGCCCCTGCCCCATGGTGATCCGCGCGTCGCACGGATGATCAAACCCGGCGGTGAGTCTTCTTCAGCCTGGTCTCGACCGCCGATGGTGCCGGCGACGCTGCGGACGAACTCCTGTGCGACCTCCCCAGGGTTGTTGATCTACCTTCGGCCGACTGCCGGCCGAGGGTGGACGGCAGGAGGAGCGGAAGGGACGCCCCGGCGCAGGCGAGGGTGATCGTGTTGGTCACTGATGTGACGCAGGCGCGTCCCACCAGGTGATCCCGCCGCGCTGCGCCGACGGTCCGAAGTACCCCCGGGGGCATTTGTCGGATGGCCCGCCCATCGGCTACCTTTGGCACGAAAGGATACCCCCAGGGGTATTCACATGGCCCGGATGGCCATGTTCCGAATCCAGTGGAAAGAGGCCCGATGAACGACATGCCCACGCGACTCGACGCCGCGAGCCTGCGCGCCCGGCTGGACGGCCCCACGCCGCCCCGCCTCCTCGACGTGCGAACGCCGGGCGAGTTCGCCACGGCCCACATTCCCGGCTCCTACAACGTGCCGCTCGACATGCTCCGGGAGCACCGCGACGAACTGTGCCGGCACCTCGACGAGGATGTCGTGCTGATCTGCCGCTCCGGCGTCCGCGCCGGACAGGGGGAGCAGGCGCTGGCCGAGGCGGGCCTGCTCGGCACTCGCGTGCTGGAAGGCGGGATCACGGCCTGGGAGGCGGCCGGGGCGCCCCTCAACAGGGACGGGCGCAACCGCTGGGATCTGGAGCGCCAGGTCCGGCTGGTCGCCGGGGCGATCGTGCTGGCGGCCGTCGTGGGCAGCGTGGCCGTGCCCGGATTGAAGTGGGTGGCGGCCTTCGTCGGCGGCGGCCTGACGTTCGCGGCGCTCACCAACACCTGCGCGATGGGCATGCTGCTGTCGAAGCTGCCCTTCAACCGCGGCGCCGGCTGCGATCTCCGCACGATCAGCGCCCAGTTGGCGAGCGAGGAGCGACCGGCATGACCCTCGCGCTCACACTCGCCGCGGCGGTGCTGATCGGGGTCACGCTGGGGGTGTTCGGCGGGGGCGGCTCGATCCTCACCACCCCGGCGCTGATCTACCTGGCCGGCGTCGACGCCAAACCGGCGATCGCCATGTCGCTGTTCGTCGTGGGCGTGACGAGCGTGGTGGGGGCCGTCCCGCACGCACGGGCCGGGCGGATCCGGTGGCGCACCGGCCTGCTGTTCGGTTCCGCGGGCATGGCCGGCGCCTATGCCGGAGGCAGGCTCGCCGCGTTCGTCCCCGCGAACGTGCTGCTGATCGCCTTCGGGATCATGATGACCGTCACGGCCGCCGCGATGCTGCGCGGCCGCAAGGAGCCCGAACCCGGTCACCGCACCGGGAACAGGCCGCTCGCCAGAATCCTCCTGGAGGGCGCGGCCGTCGGCCTGGTCACCGGGCTGGTCGGCGCCGGCGGCGGCTTCCTGGTGGTGCCCGCCCTCGCCCTGCTCGGAGGGCTCTCGATGCCGATCGCCGTCGGCACCTCCCTGCTGGTCATCGCGATGAAGTCCTTCGCGGGACTGGCGGGCTACCTGCAGAGCGTGCACATCGACTGGACGCTCGCCCTCTCGGTCACCGCGCTGGCGGCCGTCGGCGGCCTGCTCGGCTCCCGGCTCGCCGGAAGCATCGACCCCGAACGCCTGCGCAAGGCCTTCGGCTGGTTCGTCCTGGTGATGTCCGTCTTCGTCCTCGCGCAGGAACTCCCCGCGCAGGCACGGACGATCTTCCTCGCGGCCGTCGCCCTCGCCGCCCTCATCGGGGCCGTCACCGTCACCGTCCGGTGGTCCCGCAACAGGACCGCCGCGCTCCCGACCCATGATCCGCGAAAGGAAACCGCAACGATGCAGACGCCGATGTACTTCGCCCAGCACTACCTGGAGTGCCTGTCCCAGGCGTCCTACCTGATCGGCGACAAGCGGACCGGACGTGCCGTCGTCGTCGACCCGCGCCGGGACGTCTCCGAGTACCTCGACGACGCCGCGGCCAACGGCCTGCACATCGAGGGCGTGATCAACACCCACTTCCACGCCGACTTCATCTCCGGCCACCTCGAACTGGCGGCCCGGACCGGGGCGTGGATCGGCTACGGCGCGCGCGCCGAGGCGGAGTTCCCCATCCGGAAGCTGCACGACCGCGAGCGCATCAGCCTCGGCGATGTGACCCTGGAGATCCTGGAGACCCCCGGGCACACTCCCGAGTCGATCAGCGTGCTCGTCTTCGAGCACTCCGGCGACGACACGCCCTACGGCGTCCTGACCGGGGACGCCCTGTTCATCGGCGACGTCGGCCGCCCGGACCTGCTGGCCTCCATCGGCGTCACCGCCGACGAGCTCGGCAGGATGCTCTACGACACCGTCCAGCACAAGCTGATGGCGCTGCCCGACCAGACCAGGCTCTTTCCCGCGCACGGGGCCGGCTCGGCCTGCGGCAAGAACCTGTCGACCGAGCTCCAGTCCACCATCGGCGCGCAGCGGCTCGGCAACTACGCCTGCGTGCCCATGGGCGAGCGCGAGTTCGTCGACATCGTCACCGAGGGCCAGCCCCCCGCCCCGAGCTACTTCGTCTACGACGCGATCCTCAACCGCAAGGAGCGGGAACTGCTGAAGATCGAGGAGCACCTGCGGGAGCTGCCGCTCGGCGACGTCCTGGCGCGCCGCGACGCCGGCGCGGTGGTCGTCGACGCCCGCGACCCCCAGGAGTTCGCCGCCGGCCACCTCGTCGGCTCGATCAACGTCCCCGCCGACGGCCGGTTCGCCGAGCAGGCCGGCATGCTCATCGAACCCGGACGCGAGATCGTCGTGATCGCTCCCGAGGACCGCGCGGAGGAGATCATCACCCGCCTCGCCAGGATCGGCCTGGACACGGCGGCCGGCTACCTGGCGGACCCCGAGGACGCCTTCCCGCGGGCGCCCGAGGGGAACATCGCCCTGGCCGAGCGGGTCACCTTCGCCGAGCTGCGCGACGAACTCGACGGCGCCGAGCCGCCGTTGCTCATCGACGTCCGCAACGCCGGCGAACTGGCGGCCGGCGCCATCGAGGGAGCGGTCAACATCCCGCTGGCCGAACTGCCCGAGCGCCTGGACGCCATCCCGGCCGCCCGGCGGATCGTCGTCCACTGCGCGGGCGGCGCCCGCTCCTCGGCCGCCGCGAGCCTGCTGCGCCGATCCGGCCGCACCCAGGTCGCCGACCTGATCGGCGGCTACGGCGCCTGGGCCGCCGCCTACGCCCCGGCCGAGAGCTGATCGGTGCCCGCCCCCGTCCTGCCGGGCCCGCCCCGGCAGGACGCCGTTGCGGGAAGGGAGTTCCTCATGTCCTCCACCTCCCCGAACCGATGCGGCGTCCCACCTGGCTCACCGACGGATCCGCGCCCCGCCCGGCTCCCCGAAGATCAACGGGGAGGCACCGGTGCGGGGCAGGTCCGGCGGCACGCGTCACCTCCTCGTGGGGGCTCCGGCCGGCGGCTCGTGCCCCAGGGCTGGCGGGCGACGGCCAGACCGCAGATCTGTCCCGCGATCGGGGCCGCGCACACGGGACGGCCGAGGAGGGGCGGAGTCCCCGTCGTCCGCGAGAACGCGTCCATGACGACGGGCAGGACGATCTCGCCGGCCGGCCGCATACCCGACTCGCCCGCCATGGCGACTGCGCAGCAGCGCCTCGGTGGCGGCAGCGCATGATGGACGACGGCCCTGAACAGCCGTTCCTTCATCCCGAAGTGGGTAGTGGATCACGGCGGGTCCACGTCAGCCAATGCTGCGATCCGCCGGCTCAAACGCCACCGGGGACCGGCCACCAGGGTCGACGAGCTCGCCGTCCGCGACCAGGCCACCGTCCCCATCGCCGTCGTCAACGAATGGCTCTGATCCACTTGATACAGGCCCTGGGCCGACAATGACGAGATACTGACTCAGGAGAGCAGGACGGCGTGTTCTCCTCTACGTCCGGAAGGCCGCATGAGCGAAGATCGTTCTCCATCTCCCGGCGCGCAAGGCGGAGGGAGCGCGTCGGAGGGTCCGCCCGAAAGGGAGCCGGACGCGCGATTCACTTTCGCCAACGAACGGACGTTCCTGGCCTGGAACCGGACGGCGCTCGCGCTGGTCATCGGCGGGCTGGCCGTCGGGCAGCTGCTGCCGCCGTTCTCCGGACTGCCGTGGGGCCGGCACCTGCTGGCCGTTCCACTGATCGTCTTCGGCGCCGTCCTGTCGATCGGCAGTTTCGTCGAGTGGGGCCGCAACCAGCGCATGCTGCGCCGCGGTGAGCCGCTGCCGCGATCACCGCTGCCCCGGATCCTTTCGATCACGATCGCCGCGGTGGCGGTGGCGGCCGCGGTGCTCGTCCTCCTTTCGGAGGCGCTCGATTGATCCCCGAGGACGTCGAGGACCTGGATCGCGGCCTGGCCCGGGAGCGCACGGAGCTGGCCTGGTTCCGCACCGCCATTTCCTTCGCGGCCGTCGGCGCCACCATGCTCAAGACGGCCCCCGTGGTCGGCGGGCTCGTCCTGGGCGTGAGCGTGCTGGTCTACCTACTGGGCCGCGTGTCGCGTCCGGACGAGCGCGTGGCCGAGCGCACGCGGCGCCCCGCCCTGCTGCTGATCACCGCCGCCGTGACTCTGGTGTCCGCGGTCGCCCTCATCACGGTCGTCTTCGCCTCCGACAGCCTGTTCCCGCTGCGCTGACCGCATCGATGACCGCGCGCGGTGGACGACACGGCCGGTCCTGGGGTCCGCCGACACCGCATGCAAATCGTCGCCGTCGCGGGCCGGGACGAGCAGCCGCCCGGCGGCCGCGGGTTCCGGCCCGCCGGCCAGACCGGTTGGCCGCTGGGGCACGGCGATCTCGCGCGGCCCGCCCACGGCCTCCTCTTGCGCTCTTGGAGCGAACCAGGGCTCGGCCGCCGCGTCAGGCGAGCGTCAGGAACAGTTTCTCCAGCTGGGCCCGGTCCAGCGCGGTCTGCTCCGGCCCCGCGTCCTCCTGGCGTGCCGCGCACTGTTCCAGGCCGCTGGCGATGATCTTGAAACTGGCGCGGTGGAGTGCGTGGGAGGCGGCGGCGAGCTGGTTGATCAGGTCGGCGCAGTCGCGCCCCTCCTCGATCATCCTGATGACGCCGCCGATCTGCCCCTGCGCGCGCCGGAGCCGCACGGCGACCTCGGCCAGTGATTCCTTGTCGAGTTCCACGCCGCGTCCTTCTCAAGCGCTGTGCTGGTGCTCGGCGGCGCGGCGGCGCACCTCGTCCATGTCCACGGCCCGCGCTTCCTCGATGAGCCTCTCCAGTTCCGGCTCGCGCAGCGCGCCGGGCTGGGCGTACAGCACGACACGGTCACGGATGATCATCAGGGTCGGGATCGAGGAGATCCGGAAGGCTCCGGCCAGCTCCTGCTGGGCCTCGGTGTCGACCTTGCCGAACACGATGTCGGGGTGCTTCTCGGAGACCCGCTCGTAGACGGGCGCGAAGAAGCGGCACGGCCCGCACCAGCCGGCCCAGAAGTCGATCAGGATCATGCCGTCTCCGGCGAGCACGTCCTCGACGTTCTCGCGCGTCAGTTCGGTCGCGGCCATGGCCGTCCCTCCTCGTCGATGGATACCCCTATGCGTATAAAAACAATCCCGTCCCCTCGCTGATTCCAGTGCTCTTGCATACGGGGTTGGGTATCGTGGAACCCGAGGGAGGGATCGTGACCGCTGGACGTCGAAGCCACCCGGACGCGCCCATGGATGGACGGGCCGTCCTCGCCGTGGTGGCCCATCCGGATGACGAATCCTTCGGGCCGGGCGCCGTCCTGGACCATCTGATCGAGGCCGGGGGGCTGTACTTCACTCACGGCGAAGCCTCGAACCCGCACCCGACCGCCGGTGTTCTGGCCGAGATACGGTCCGCCGAACCGGGTTCGGCGAGCGCCGTCCTCGGGGCCCGGCACACGGAACTGCTCGACTGCCCGGACGGGCGGCTCGACCAGGTGCCGCTGGACGACTCGGCCGAGCAGGTGCGCCGGTTCGACCAGACGGTGGAACCGAGCCGGCTGCCGGCCTTCGACCTCGGTGGCGTCACCGGCCACCCCGACCACGTGCCCGCGACCCGTGCGGCGGTGCGCGCCGCCGACGATCCAGGACCGCCCGTCCTCGGGTGGACGATCCCGCAGGACGTGGCCGAGGCGCTGAACACCGAGTTCGGCACCGGCTTCATCGGGCCCCGAGGCCGGCCGACCGGGCAGCGGCTCGCGGTCGATGCCCCCGTCAGCCAGAGAACCCGGCTGACAGGAAGCCGTCCGGGAAGACGACCACCCGGCACCTGCACAGACCGCCGATGAGGAAAGGACGATCTTATGAACTACGGCATGTCCATCAGACTGCGCCAGCCGTTCGCCGAGACTGTCGAACGGGTCAGGACAGCGCTCAAGGAGCAGGGGTTCGGCGTGCTCACCGAGATCGACGTGCGCGCCACACTGCAGGAGAAACTCGGCGAGACGATGGAGGACTACCTCATCCTCGGCGCCTGCAACCCGCCGCTCGCCCACCGGGCCCTGGAGGTCGACCGGCGGATCGGCCTGCTGCTGCCCTGCAACGTCGTCGTCCGATCCGAAGGCGGCGACACCCTGGTCGAAGCGCTGGATCCCCAGGTCATGGTCACGGTGAGCGAACAGCCCGGCCTTGGACCGGTCGCCGACGACGCCGCCGGGAGGCTCACCGCGGCGCTGGAGTCCCTGCGCCGCTGAGCCCGCCGGTCACCGCCGCGACGGTTCCGGCGGGTTCGCGCGCCCGCCGGAATGCCTCTCCATTCGTCAGGAGGCACTCTCTCGCAGCCCGTGAGCCACCGGCCCGCCGACCCGCGCCTCGTCGGCGGGACGCGGGACCGGACCGGGCAGCCGCCTGTCCCACCAGGTCCGGCGCGTGGAGCAGCGCGCCCTCATCCCCCGCGCCCCCAACCCCGACGACGCCCGCAGCTCCCCGCTCGCCCTGACCCCCGAGGGCCGCGCCGGCACCGTGAGGCGTTGCGGACCTGGATCCGGCAGGTCGAGGTCGATGGCGGGCAGCGTCCAGGGACTACGACCAGCGATGCGCAAAGGATCGCCGAGCTGGAGCGCGAGAACCGCGAGTTGCGGCGGGCGAACGAGATCTTGAAGGCCGCCGGCGCGTATTTCGCCCGGGAACTCGACCCGAAACTGCCGCGCTAGTCGAGTTCATCGATTCCCACCGGGAGCTCGTCCCCGCCGTCCTGGGGTCAAGGGTCCTGGGTTCAAATCCCGCCGTCCCGGCAATAGAGACCAGCTCAGAGGACGTTTCTCCACCACGGATAACCGGCCTCTTGATCGTTTATTTGCCGTTCGCCCCTTCCGTGGCAGCGGTGCTTGGCCGAGTAGTACGGCCGGTCGGACCGCACACGGTCGCAGGCGATGAGCGTGCCGTCCAGCACCAGCAGGTGCAGCCCGTCGTCCTTGGCCTTGCGCAGCGCCGCTCGCAGCTTCGGCGACCGCGCCGACAGTAGCGCCACCGCCTCCTGGACGTACCGCCAGGCCGTGCTCGTCGATATTCGAACCCGACCCTGACCTGGGTGAAGGTGTCGCCTTTGCGCAAGTGGGCCAGTACAAGCAGGGCCCGCTGCCGGGGTTGAGCAGCCGCCCGGCCGACCTGCTCGGCATGCACGTCGAAACCGCAGTTCGCCGGGTCGGCTCGCGCGCCGGGACCAGGTCGACTACGTCAGAGCCCCGAGTTTCAGTCGGTCTACGATGTGATCCGCATCTGGGGGTCGTCTACCCATGTCACCGGAACCTGCTGCTCGGCCAGTATCTGGCCATCGCCTGCAGGAGGAAGGAGGACAACGCTCAATTCGGCTGCAACGGCATGTCCCGTGGGGCGACCGGGGGGCGTTGTTACCGATAGGTGGTACTCACGCGTCTCGTTTCCCCAGACACCGATGGGGTATTCACCAACGTCCGGGCCGACAGGATATCGCCGATCGGATAGGTCTTTGATATCCGGTACCAACTCCTTGAGAAAGCGGAGCCGCCCTCCGGGCGTGGAGATCCGCAGGGCGAGGTCGCGAGGAAGCGCCAAACGCATCCTTTCGACGCGCGAGGTCAGTTCCCGCATAAGCTCGGGCCCAGAGGTAACGATCTCCAGGGTCCCGTTGAGCGCCGAGGTGATCGACCTCAGCTGGATCGGTTCCCAGTCAGTGCCGATGCCGAGGGCGTCGCAGGAGAAGCGGCCGGCACAGGCGCTCAGGACTGCGTTCAGGTCCTTGAGGCTCTCCGAGTCGGCGCGTTGGTCCGTCAGCAGAATCGCGTGCCGCACCGCGTCAGGATGGGCCGTGAACAACCGGTCGAGGAGTCGCAGCCAGCGGCCGAAGGCCGCGTTCTGGCAGGTGGTCAGGCCGGCCAGGGCGGTGCGCGCCTGCGCCTTGGTCGCCGCGGTCGCTTTGACCAGGCGCAATGTGTCGGGATAGACCATGTGCGCGTACTCCGAGCCCGCTACGACAGCAAAGGAGACTTGGTCCTCAAGGCGCTCGATCGCCTCAGCGACCGCATCCCTGACGATCGCGAGGTGCGCATTGTCGGACTCGCCGGACAGGCCGATGACGAATATCGCCGCACGGGGCGCTCCGGTGGCGAGCGAGGGCGGGACCTCGCCGGCTACCGACACCATCGCATGGACTTCACTCTCACCAGGCGGAAGATATTGGTTGTAGTGCAGGGTCAGGGTGAGCCCGGACGTTACCGAAGAGGCCACCTTGATGGGCGCCCCATCACGCAATGCTCGGAGTTTGTCCGCGACATCGCCTGCCCGGCTGGGACGATCCGCGGGATCCTTGGCGAGCAGCCACTCTATGAGCTGGTCCAGGCCATGTGGGAGGTCGGATCTTAGTGAACTCATGCGAGGAGGCGGCGAGTGGAGGTGATGAGCCATAACGGCCCGGAAGTCTTCCTCTGGCGGGAACGGCGGTCTTCCTCCAAGAAGGGCGAACAACACGCAACCGAGAGAATAGAGATCGGCTCGTTCGTCGACGCGTAGTCCCCGGCACTGCTCAGGTGCCATGTAGGCGGGGGTTCCGAGGACGCTCCCCTCGTAGGTGAGGTTCGAGTCGATCTGAGTAAAGCCGGCGATGCCGAAGTCGCAGAGCTTGACCTTGTCTCCGGGGAGCAGCATGAGGTTGGCGGGCTTGATATCCCGGTGGACGATGCCCTCCTGATGAGCCCGGGACAGGGCATCGGCCACCTGCGCCACCAGATCCAGAGTCCGGTGAACGGAGAGTCCTGAGGGGTGGTCAGCCAGCACCTTGCTCAGATCCCGCCCCTGGAGCAGTTCCATTACCAGGAACAGGTGCCGCTCATACTCCCCGAAGTCGAAGGCCCCGGTGATGCCTGGATGCTGCAGGTTCGCAGTGACCTGTGCCTCCCGATAGAACCTCTGCACTCGCTGCCTGTCGCCGCCCGGACGCGCCGGAAGAAGCTTGATCGCGACCGCACGCCTCAGTTGCGGGTCGAAGGCGCGCCAGACCTCTCCCATCCCACCGCGTCCGAGCAGTTCTTCCAGCTGGTAGCGTCCGGCGATCCGCATCCCCGCAACACTCACGTGCACACCACCTCTCGCTCGAAATGCTCCCCAGCGGGCGCAGAAAGGTCACGCCCACCACGATCCCACGAGTGGGTTAGGTCGTGCAGTCCCATAGGACGGTCATCAATGGGACGGTTACCAACTACAGCGGGTGACCCAATCCCCAATGTTCGACGAGGAGCTTGTAGCTCGAAGGGCTTTGTTGCATATTCGGTGGTGACGGAGAGTGGTGTCAGTTGAGCAGGATCCGGTGTCCAAGGAGCGGGAAGCCTGCGCGTCCGTGCATATGACGCTTGATCATTTTAGTCGTGGTGCTGACGCCTTCGGCAACGGCTCGCACCAGCCCAGGCAGGTCCTGGCCTCCGCCGGGGCGATAGAGGGGAAGGCCCCTACGTCGACCTCTGCCGCAGCACCGACTGGAGCGCCATCACCACCGCCGGGAACTGGGTTCCCTTCACCGGCGGCATCGCCGGGTTCCTCTTCGCCGGCCTGACGTTCCTCCTCAGCGCGACCCCAACCCACCAGCCCGCCGCCCGCGGATTCAAGCTCCTCCTCACCGCGTTCTTCGCGTTCATCGCCCTCGCCTACCTGTCCGCCGGGATCTCAGGCGACCAGGTCTGCCTACGCGCCCGCACAGCACACACCATCATCGGTGAGATCCTCGGCACGGCCATCATCGCGCTGTGTGTCGCGCTGTCCTGGGTCCTGGTCTCCTTCGGGAAGTACGCCCAGGATGCACTCACCTTCCTGACCGCCCTCATCTACTTCGCGCTCACCCTGACCGCAGTGATGATCACCATGTCCGCTCGGTCATCCACACCTCAGCGTGGGGCGCCCTCATCTTTCCGCTTATGGTTCTGCTACCTGCGGACGGAGCGATCGCACACCACGTCCCCGCCGGGGCACCGGCCTCAAGCAGTGAGCGAACCCCTGCGCCGGATGTCCCCGGCGCGACGAAGCCAGAGGAGACCGCCAGCAACAGGGGATCCGCCGACCAGCAAGCGACGGTCGACTGGAACACCCGCCTGGTCACCGGCGACGCGGTCACCGAGATCACCCGGCTCAAGACCGAGGACGGCGGCCCCATGGACATCGGCGGCGCCACACTCGCCGCGGCGGCGATGCGGGCCGGGCTGATCGACGAGTACGTGCTGGTCACCGCACCGGTCTTGGCGGGCGGCGGCACGCCGTCCTTCACCGCGCTGGACAGCCGGGCGAACCTGCCCCTGTCCGAATTCGGATGCGGCCTCTTCAGCTTCGGTTGACTAACTGAACGACTACGGGGCGTCGGCCACCCGGCGCGCACCGCGCCTCGACAGCGCCCGGCTGCCGCGGGGTCGCCGACGGGCGGCACGAGGGCGCGCCTCCGGAGGGTGTCAGGTTTCCTCGGGTTCCATCTTGATCGAGCCGCTCGGGCATTCGGCGACGCAGAGACCGCAGCCTTTGCAGTAGTCGTAGTCGATCTCGAACCGCTTGCCGGGCCCGAGCTTGATGACGGCGTTGTCGGGGCAGACGCCGAAGCAGTTGTCGCATTCGAAGCAGTTGCCGCAGGACAGGCAGCGCCGCGCCTCGAAGAGCGCGTTCGACTCGTCCAGGCCGCCGTGGACCTCGTCGAAGGTGGACGTGCGGCGAGCCAGGTCGAGCTGAGGCCGCACCGTTGCGGGCGCGTCGCTGTAGTACCAGGGGTTGAGCAGGTTGTATTCCGCGAGTTCGAGCCGCTCGCCTTTGGTGTAGGTTCCGCCTCGCAGATAGGCGTCGATGTGGCGGGCGGCTTTCTTGCCGTGCCCCACGGCCACGGTGACAGTGCGTTCGGCGGGCACCATGTCGCCTCCGGCGAAGACGCCGGGACGTCCGGTCATCAGGTCTGGCCCGACCTTGACGACGCCGTCGGCTAGCTCGATGCCGGGGAGGCCCTCCAGGAGGGCGAGGTCGGCTTCCTGGCCGAGGGCGAGGACGACGGAGTCGGCGGCCAGTTCCTCGAACTCTCCGGTCGGCTGTGGGAAGCCCTTCTCGTCGAGGGCCATCTTCTCGATGGTGATGGAGCCGCCGTCGGCGTGCGCGATGGTGGACAACCACTTCATCCGCACGCCTTCCTCGACGGCCTCCTCGACCTCGAAATCGTGGGCGGGCATGCGCTCGCGGGTGCGCCGGTAGACGACGACGGCGTCGGTGGCGCCGAGCCGCCGGGCGGTCCGGGCGGCGTCCATCGCGGTGTTCCCGCCGCCGTAGACGACGACGCGGCGGCCGAGCCGAGGGGCCTCCGTGCCCTCCATCCCCCGCAGCACGGAGACGGCGTCCAGGATGCGCGCCGAGTCCCCGGCCGGGATATAGGCGCGGCGGCCGATGTGCGCGCCGACCGCGAGGAAGGCGGCGGCGAAGGGCCCGTCGAACCCCTCGCCGCGCATCGCGGCGGGCAGGTCGGTCACCTTCCGGCCGGGGACGAAAGTGACGCCCATGTCGAGGATGCGGCCGGCCTCGGCGTCGAGCACCTCGCGGGGCAGCCGGTAGCGCGGGATGCCGTAGCGCATCATGCCGCCGGGAACGGCGCCCGCGTCGGCGATCGTGACGGCGTGCCCCATCCGGGTGAGGTGGTAGGCGGCCGACAGCCCCGAGGGCCCCGCCCCGATGACCAGGACGCGCTTCCCGGAAGGCTCGGCGGTGACGGGCACCGTCCAGCCGCGCCGGATCGCCTCATCGCCGAGGAACGCCTCCACGGAGTTGATGCCGACCGCCGCGTCGAGCTTCGCCCGGTTGCAGGCCGTCTCGCACGGGTGGTAGCAGACCCGGCCCATGATGGCCGGGAAGGGGTTGTCCTCCATGATCTGCCGCCATGCCTTCTCGTACGAGCCGTCCTCGGCGTCGTAGAGCCAGCGCTGGATGTTCTCGCCGGCCGGGCAGGCGTCGTTGCACGGCGGCATGCGGTCGACGTAGACGGGACGTTCGGTCCGCCACGCGCCGGTTTTGTTGGCCAGGCTCGACCCGGCGTCGAGCGTGATCGCGAACGGCTTTTCCATCACTGCGCCGCCTCGTCGTCTGCCAGGAGGCCGAACCTCCGGATGTTCTTGTCCGCCGTCGCCTGGATGCGGGCGATGACGTCGGTGCGGGGATGCTCCCCGAACAGGTGCGCGTAACGGCTCTGCAGCCGCAGGTAGTCCTCGACGGGAACGCGACGGCGGATCTTGGACACGCCGGTGATCTCGCCGCCCTCGGCCTCGAACACCGGGAACAGCCCAGACTCCTTGGCGAGCCGCGCCACCCGGATCGTGTCGCAGGCCGCGCTGCCCCAGCCCAGCGGGCAGGGCACCATGATGTGCAGGTAGCGGGCCCCGCGGAACTCCATGGCGCGCCGCACCTTGTACTCCAGGTCGCGCAGCTCCGCGACGGTCGCGGTGGCGACGTACGGGATCTCGTGCGCGAGCGCGATCAGCGGGACGTTCTTGCCCTGCCCGAAGGCGTTGCCCGGCTCGGGGCCGACGGCCTGCGTGGTCGTGGTCCGCGCGGCGGGCGGCGTCGCGCCGGACCGCTGCACGCCGGTGTTCATGTACGCCTCGTTGTCGTAGCAGATGTAGAGAACGTCGTCGTTGCGCTCGAACATCCCCGACAGGCACGCGAAGCCGATGTCGACCGTCCCGCCGTCGCCGCCCTGGCCGACGACGCGCACATCGGTGCGGCCCTTGGCCTTGAGCGCGGCGGCGACGCCGGTCGCGACGGCCGGGGCGTTGCCGAACAGGGAGTGGATCCACGGCACCTGCCAGGACGTCTCGGGATAGGGCGTGGAGAAGACCTCCAGGCATCCGGTGGCGTTCACGGCCACCATCTGCCCGTTCGTCGCCCGCATCGCGGCGTCCAGGGCATAGCGCGCGCCGAGGGCCTCACCGCAGCCCTGGCACGCGCGGTGCCCGGAGTTGAGCGAGTTGGTGCGGCGCGTGTCGGCCTGCACGGAGCGCTGCGCGGGGTCGAGCAGGCGGTTCCCGACCGCGAAGCTGCCGGTCTGGTAGAACTTGATCGGTTGGACGGGCATGGGATCCTCACACGGGTCGTGCGGCGACGGCGCCGACGTCGCGCAGGATGTTCTCGGCGGTCGGCCCTGACCGGCGGGTGGCGCGGGTCCGCTCCAGCTCGCGTTCGACGAGCCCGTGGTCGAGGTCGAGGAAGGTCAGCGGTTCGAGCCTGTCGGCGGCGGCGTCCTCGAAGAGCCGGTGCAGCGACGCCTTGGTGATGGGACGGCCGCCCAGCCCCGCGATGACGGTGTAGCCATGCAGGTGGACGCCGGACAGCGCCATCCGCACGTTGGCGGACACGATGCCTCCGATGCCGACCGCCAGCGCACGCTCCAGCACGACGACGCGCCGGGCGTGGCCGAGCGCGGCCCGCACCTGCTCCAGCGGGAAGGGCCGGAACGAGGTGATGCCCAGCGCGCCGATCTTGACGCCCTGCTCGCGCCGCTCGTCGACGACGTCCTTGACGGTGCCGAGGACGGAGCCGAGCGCGACGACGATGGTCTCGGCGTCCTCGGTGCGGTACGCGCCTGCGAGCCCGCCGGACCGGCGGCCGAACGCCTCGGCGAACGACGCGGCGACCTCGGGGATGAGTTCGAGCGCCCGCATCTGCCGGGCGTGCGCCAGGTAGCGCACCTCGGTGAACGCCTCGGGGCCCACCATGGCGCCGATCGAGACGGGCTCGTCGGGATCGAGGACCTGGCGCGGCGCGTAGGGCGGCAGGAACGCGTCGACCTGCTCCTGGGACGGGGTGTCGACCCGTTCCCAGGCATGGGTCAGGACGAAGCCGTCCATGCACACCATCACCGGCAGCGACAGTTCCTCGGCGAGCCGGAAGGCCTGGATGTGCAGGTCGAGCGCCTCCTGGTTGGTCTCGGCGTAGAGCTGGATCCAGCCGGAGTCGCGCTGCGACATCGAGTCGCTGTGGTCGTTCCAGATGTTGATGGGCGCGCCGATCGCACGGTTGGCGACCGTCATGACGATCGGCAGGCCCAGCCCCGAGGCGTTGTAGAGGGCTTCGACCATGTACAGCAGGCCCTGGCTCGCGGTCGCGGTATAGGTCCGCGCCCCGGCCGCGGACGCGCCGATGCCCGCGGACATGGCCGCGAACTCCGACTCGACGTTGACGTACTCGCAGGGCGCGAGCCGCCCCGCCTTCACCAGCCTGCTGAGCTCCTCGACGATGTGGGTCTGCGGTGAGATGGGGTAGGCGCAGATCACCTCGGGGCGGCACAGCGCCACCGCCTCGGCGACCGCCTTGGACCCTTCGGTCTGCTTAAGCATCGGCTGCCTCCCGGAGCCGTCCGGTCACGAACTGGTGGGCGCGCGCGGCGGCGGCGAGATTGCCGTCGGCGACCTTGCCGGCGAAGCGGTCGCCGATCGCCGCCCGCACCGATTCCAGCGACACGGCGCCGCTCAGCGCGGCGAAGCCGCCGAGAAGGACCGCGTTCGGCACCGGCCTGCCGAGGTGCTCCATCGCCAGCTCCGTCGCCGGTACTGTCAGGAGCCGCTCCGGCCGGAACC
Organism: Actinomadura monticuli; assembly: GCF_041463655.1. Lineage (NCBI taxonomy): Bacteria > Bacillati > Actinomycetota > Actinomycetes > Streptosporangiales > Thermomonosporaceae > Actinomadura > Actinomadura monticuli. Next base: position 168,208 of record NZ_JAXCEI010000013.1, on the reverse strand, counting down.
CGGTGGTGAACTCCGCCAGCCCGAGCTCGCCGAACCCGCGCGAGGAGTTGATGAGCAGGTAGCCGTCCGGGCCGAGGCCGCTGAACACGTCGACCTGGTGCAGCAGCGTCGCGTCCTGGACGATGAGGGCGTCCGGGGCGACGATGGGCTCGCGAACCCGGATCGGCCGGTCGTCGATGCGGCAGAACGCCACCACGGGGGCGCCGGTGCGCTCGGAGCCGAAGGTCGGGAACGCCTGGGCATGCCGTCCCTCGGCGAAGGCGGCGACCGAGAGCAGCTCGGCCGCCGTCACGACGCCCTGCCCTCCGCGGCCGTGCACGCGTACTTGGAACATGTCCCCTGTCTAACGGGCGCCGGTGGCGGTGAGGCAGGGCCAATCGACACCGCAGCGCGGGACCTTCGGTCCTTCGCACGACGGTGCGCGCGGCGGATCCTGGTGTGCATGAGCCCCCTCACCGTTGGCGTCATCAAGGAGGCCGCTCCGGGCGAGCGGCGCGTCGCACTGATTCCCGACTCGGTGGCCAAGCTCTCCGCGGCGGGGCTGCACGTGCTGGTGGAGCACCGCGCCGGAGCCGGCGCCTGGTTCGCGGACGAGGCGTACGCCGCGGCGGGCGCGGAGAGCGTGTCCGCCGCGGAGGTGTACGAGCGGGCCGATGTCGTGGTGGCCCTGGCCCGTCCCCGGATCGAGCTGCTGCACAGCGGGCAGGTCGCCGTGGGGATGCTCGCGCCGCAGGCCGACCCCGGTTACGTCCGGGATCTGGCCGCGGCGGGTGTGACCGCGGTCAGCCTGGACGCGCTGCCCCGCACTCTCAGCGCCGCGCAGGCGATGGACGCCCTGACGTCCCAGGCCAACGTGGCCGGGTACAAGGCCGCCCTGGTGGCGGCCGACACCTACGAGCGTTTCTTCCCCCTCCTGGTGACCGCGGCCGGGACGGCCCGGCCCGCCCGTGTACTGGTGCTCGGCGCGGGCGTGGCCGGGCTCCAGGCGATCGGCACCGCGCGGCGGCTCGGCGCGATCGTCTCCGCCTACGACGTCCGCCCGGCGGCGCGGGAGGACATCGCCTCGGTCGGGGCTGCGTTCCTGGAGCTGGACCTCGTCGCGGACGCCGCCGGGGAGGGCGGGTACGCCCGCGAGCTGACCGCCGATCGGCAGCGGGCCGAGCAGGACAGGCTTGCGGGGCGGATCGCCGAGCACGACGTGGTCATCACGACCGCGCGGGTGCCAGGCCGCCCCCCGCCGGTCCTCGTCACCGAGACCGCGCTGAAACGGATGCGGCCCGGCTCGGTCGTCGTCGACCTGGCTGCCGGAGACCTCGGCGGCAACGTCGAGGGCTCCCGGCCGGGCGAGACCGTCGTGACCGGCGGGGGCGTCACCGTGATCGGCGCGGACAACCTGCCCGCGACGATGCCGGCCGCCGCGTCGGCCGCCTACTCCCACAACATCTGCGCGCTGCTGCTCCACCTGACGCGCGACGGGGAGCTCGCACTGGACCTGGACGACCCCGTCCAGGCCGCCGTGGTCACCCTCCCGGAGGCCCCGGACGGGCGGGGAGGCACGTCATGATCGCCGATGTCACCGTCTTCGTGCTGAGCCTGCTGGTCGGCTTCGAGGTCATCAGCAAGGTCCCCACGACCCTGCACACCCCCCTGATGTCGGCGGCCAACGCCATCCACGGCATCGTGCTGGCCGGGGCGCTGCTCATCGCCGCCACCGCCGACGACCCGGCCGGGTACGCGCTGGCCTTCGCCGCGTGCGCGTTCGCCGCGCTCAACGTCGTCGGCGGCTACACGGTCACCGACCGGATGCTGGAGATGTTCCGGCCGCACCGGGAGACGCCCGAGAAGGCCCGTGAAGGGTCCCGTCCGGAGGAGCGGCCGTGAGTGCGTTCGACACGTCCGTCAGGCTCGTCTACCTGCTCGCCGCGGTCTGCTTCGCCCTGGGGCTGCACCTGCTGAACTCGCCGCTGACCGCCCGGCGCGGCAACGCGCTGTCGGCCGCCGGGATGATCGTCGCGCTCGGCGCCACCGTCGCCGTCCTCGTCCACGGCGGTTCCGTGCGGGCGGGCGCGTGGATCGCCGCGGCGGCCGGTGCGGTCGTGGGCGGGGCCGCCGGGCTGCGGGCCGCGCGGCGGGTCGCCATGACGGCGATGCCCCAGCTCGTCAGCCTGTTCAACGCGGCGGGCGGCGCCGCGGCGGCGCTGGTCGGCGTGCACGACTTCGCGCGCTCCGGGAACGCCTCGGCGGCCACTGCCCTGGACGTGGCGATCGGCTCGGTCACCTTCTCCGGCTCGCTGATCGCGTCCGGCAAGCTCCAGGGGCTCGTGCCGGGACGCCCCGTGGTCTTCCCCGGGGCCCGGAGCGTCAACGCGGCGCTCGGCGCGGCGATGCCCGTGGCCGGAGGGCTGCTGGTGTCCGGCCGCGGCGGGACGCCGCTCATGGTCCTGCTCGGCCTCGCCGCGCTGGCGTTCGGCGTGACGATGGTGATGCCGATCGGCGGCGCGGACATGCCGGTCGTCATCTCGCTGCTGAACGCCTGCACCGGCACGGCGGTGGCGATGGCCGGGTTCGTCATCGACAGCACCGTGCTCATCATCGCCGGAGCGCTGGTCGGCGCGTCCGGCGCGATCCTGACCAAGCTGATGGCCGACGCGATGAACCGCTCGGTCGGCGCGATCGTCGTGGGCGGCTTCGGCACCGGCGACGGTCCCGCGGAGGCGCCGGCCGGCGGGCAGGTGAGGTCGCTGTCGGCCGACGACGCCGCGATCCAGCTCGCCTATGCCGCGCGGGTCGTCGTCGTCCCGGGCTACGGGCTGGCGGCCGCGCAGGCACAGCACCAGCTGCGCGAGCTGTGCGAACTGCTGGAGCGGGGCGGCGTCGAGGTCTGCTACGCCGTCCACCCCGTCGCCGGGCGGATGCCCGGGCACATGAACGTCCTGCTCGCCGAGGTCGACGTGCCCTACGACCAGCTCAAGGAGATGGAGGAGGCCAATCCCGAGTTCCCGCGCACCGACGTCGCGCTGGTCGTCGGCGCCAACGACGTGACCAACCCGGCCGCCCGCCGGCCCGGCAACGCGATCTCCGGCATGCCCATCCTGGACGTCGACCGCGCGAAGAACGTCATCGTCATCAAGCGGTCGATGGGCCACGGCTACGCCGGCATCGACAACGAGCTGTACACCGCCCCCTCGACGGGCATGTACTTCGGCGACGCCAAGAAGGCCCTGTCCGAGATCACGGCCGCGGTGAAGGTGCTCGTCCGGTGAGCGCGGACCGGACGCCCCGGCCGCGCGGCCGAACTGGCTGGCGCGGGGCCGGACGCACCTGCCGGGACCGCCGGTTCGGTCCGCCGGACCTCACCGCCAACCTGCTGCCCGTCTCGCAGAAGTCGTGCAGCGCCGCGCGGCCCTCGCGCCGACGCAGGCTCGGTCGCGCATCGTAGCGGGCTCTCGCCATCCGAAGAGGTCAGTTCCCCCGACGGCAGGCCCGTGGCGGCCTTCTGGCACGCCCCGCAACGTCCCGTGTCCATGGGACCTCGGCCCCCGCTCCCGTATGGCTGCCCTGTCGGTGTGGGTGACCTTCTTCGTGGGTGGTGGGACCTTGGCCCCTCCTGCCGGGACGGCGCGGCTGGTGTCGTGGGGCGTGGTTACGGCTACTCCTGGAGGCAGGGATGTCGGCTTCTGACACCGGTATGACCGGCGCCGGTGAACACGCGCTGCTCCGTGACGGGGAGATGGTGCACATCCGTCCGCTGGTCCCGTCCGACCGCCCGGCCCTCCACGCGATGGTCGACCGGATGTCCCAGCACTCCGCGTATATGCGCTTCTTCACCGGAGGGTTCAGGACGCCGCACGCCTACGTCGATCGGCTGACCGGCGGCGAATGGCCGGGGCACGCGCTGTTGGCCCTCGCCGGGGACGAGGCGATCGGGATGGCGGAGATGATCCCCGCCGCCGACGGCGGCTCCGCCGAGATCGGCGTGCTGATCGACGAGCGCATGCACGGCCGGGGCCTCGGGACGCTGCTGCTGGAGCAGTTGGCGATCGAGGCGACCACGCGGGGCATCGGCGAGTTCACCGCCACGGTCCTTTGGGAGAACAGGGCGATGATGGACGTGCTGGCCTCGGCCGGTTTCGGGGTCGAGCGCAACATCTCCGACCGCCAGTTCGACCTCCGCTTCCCGCTGCACTGCACCGGCACGCTCATCCAGACGATCGAGGCCCGCGAGCACACCGCGGAGGTCGCCTCGCTGGCGCGCGTCCTGCGGCCGTGGTCGGTGGCGGTGATCGGCGCGGGGCGCCGCCCCGGCGGGGTGGGGCACACCATCCTGCGCAACCTGCGGGACGGCGGGTACCGGGGGCCGATCTACCCGGTCAACCCGCACGCCCGGAAGATCCTCGGCATGCCGGCGTTCCCCGGCATCGCGGCGGTCCCCGGCGCCGTGTGCCTGGCGGTCGTCGCCACCCCCGCCGCAACGGTGCTGGACGTGGCGCGCCAGTGCGCCGCCAAGGGAGTGAAGGCACTGGTCGTGGTCACGGCGGGGTTCGCCGAGACGGGCGCCGAGGGCGCCCGGCGCGAGGCCGAACTGCTGGCCGTCTGCCGGGAGGCGGGCATGCGCCTGGTCGGGCCGAACTGCCTGGGCGTCGTCAACACCGCGGAGGGGTTCAACGCCAGTTTCCTGCCGGCGATGCCCGCCGCCGGGCGGCTCGCGGTCATGTCGCAGTCCGGGGCGGTCGGCCTGGCGCTGCTGGACCAGGCCGGTGCCACGGGCCTCGGGGTCTCCAGCTTCGTGTCCGTGGGCAACAAGGCCGACATCAGCGGCAACGACCTGCTGCAGTACTGGGAGGACGATCCGGGAACCGCGGTCATCGCGCTGTACCTGGAGTCGTTCGGCAATCCCCGCAAGTTCGCCGCCCTGGCCGAACGCGTGGGGGCGCGCAAGCCCATCGTGGTCCTCAAGAGCGGACGGTCGCAGGCGGGGGGCCGGGCCGTCCGCTCGCACACCGCCGCCGCCGCCACCTCGGACATCGCGGTGGAGGCGCTGCTGCGGCGCGCCAGGATCGTCCGTGCCGAGACCGTCCGCGACCTGGTCGACACCGCACGGCTGCTGGCCCACCAGCCGCTCCCGCGCGGCCGGCGGGTCGCGGTCGTCGGCAACTCCGGCGGGCCGGGCGTGCTGGCCGCCGACGCCTGCGCCGCCAACGGCCTCCAGATTCCCGAGCTCGCCGCGGCGACCCAGGCGGCTCTGCGCACGGCGCTCGGACCGGCCGCGGCCGTGGCCAACCCGGTCGACCTGACCGCCGACGGCGGCGCGCCGCAGATGACCGATGCGCTGCGCGCCGTGCTGGACGACTCCGGCGTGGACGCGGTCATCGCCGTCTACACGCCGCCGTTCGGGTCCGGCGCCGCGGCGACCAAGGCGGCGATCGCCGCCGCGGCCCGCGAGTCGGGCAAGCCGGTGCTGGCCTGCGTGATCGGCGAGGACGGGCTGATCGACCACGGGGCGGCGCGGGTTCCGTACTACGCCTCCCCCGAGCAGGCGGTCACCGCGCTGCGGCACGCCGTGGACCAGGCCGAACGGCGGCACCGCCCGGCCGTTCCACCGTCCGCGCCCCGGGGCGTCGAGAGGGACCGTGCGCGGGCGCTGATCAAGGCGCGCCTGCGGTACGACCCGCCGCGGAGCTGGCTCGACCCGACGACGACCCAGCGCCTGCTGCACTGCTACGGCATCGCCACCGTCGAGACGATCAGCGTGGACGGCGCGGACAGCGCCGTCGAGGCCGCCTCGCTCACGGGATACCCGGTGGCGTTGAAGGCCGTCGGCCACGACCTGGTGCACAAGAGCGACGTCGGCGGCGTCCGGCTGGGCCTGCGGACCCCCGGGCAGCTCCGCGCCGCCTACCGGGGCATGGCCGCGAGCCTGGGTGGGGCCATGAGCGGCGCCGTCGTCCAGCGGATGGTCGGCGAGGGCGTCGAGATGATCATCGGTGCCCTGGAGGATCCGGCGTTCGGGCCGCTGGCCATGGTGGGCATGGGCGGCATCGCCGCGGACCTGCTGGGCGACCGGGTGTTCCGGACGGCGCCGCTGGGCGAGGGCGAGGCCGGCGAGATGGTCCGGTCGCTGCGCTGCGCCCCGCTGCTGTCCGGCTACCGGGGCCGCCCGCCGGTCGCCGTGTCCGCCCTGGAGGAGCAGCTGGAGCGGGTGGCCGCCCTGGTGGCCGACAATCCCGAGGTCGCCGAACTGGATCTCAACCCGGTGATCGTCACGCCGAACGGGGCGGTCGCGGTCGACGTGCGCCTCCGGCTCGCCCCGCCGCCGCCCGCCCCCTCCCCGATCAGCCGCGCACTCGGCTGACGGCCGGGCCGCCCCACGCGCGGGCCGTCCATCGCGCGGGCCGTCCCACACGCGGGCCAGGCCGTCCCACGCGATGCGGCGACCGGGGATCCGTGCCTGCCCCATGAGGGCCCATGAGGACCCCGGTCCGTGGGCGCGGGCGGCGGGCGGGCCCGCGCGGGGAGGCGGTGGCCGGGAGGTGGACGCCGGCGCAGCCAGACAAGGCACTCGGGGGCGCCGAGCAGATCCAGCGGGCGCGGCCGGCGGCGGCTCGGGGACCTTGGTCCCTATGCGGCGCGATGAAGCGGGGTTATCAAGAGGTAGTCCGCCGAAGTGAGCGGGAGGAGACCGCCGATGTGCATGGAACGGGTCGGTGAGGTGGTCGCCGCCGAAGACGGCACGGCCCTCGTGCACTCCGGGCGGACGCGGTTCCCCGCGTCCTTGGTCATCCTCGAACTGGAGGACGTACCGGTCGCCCCCGGGGACTGGCTGGTCGTGCACAGCGGGATAGCGGTCCGCAAGATCACCGCGGACGAGGCGGCCGGAAGGCTCTCAGCACACCGCGACGGGCCGGGGGCCCGGCCGTGAGCGGGCACGCGCGGGGCATCGCGTTCGCGGCCGGCACCGCCGCGATCAGCGGCCTGGCGATCTTCCTCAACGCGCGGGGCGTGCGGGCCGCCGGCGACGCGACCGTATACACCACGGCCAAGAACCTGATCGCCGCGGGGGTGCTGCTGGCGGCCGTTCTCGTGGGGACGAGCCGTTCCGGAACGACGCCCCGCAAGGGCCCGGCATTGCTCCAGCTGAAAGGAACGGTGATCTCAGGAGTCCTCGCGGTAGCGGTCATCGGCGGCAGTGTCCCGTTCGTGCTGTTCTTCGAAGGGTTGGCCAGGGAGTCGTCCACCCATGCGGCCTTTCTCCAGAAGACGCTGGTGGTCTGGGTGGCGCTGCTCGCGCCGCTGCTGCTGGGCGAGCGGCTCCGCTTCCCGCACGCGGTGGCGATCGCGCTGCTGGTGGCGGGCCAGGCGTTCGCGGACGGGGGTCTCTCCGGCTTCCGGTTCGGCTCGGGCGAGGTGCTGATCCTCGCGGCGACGCTGCTGTGGTCGATCGAGGTGATCGTGGCGAGGTCGCTGTTGCCGCACGTGGCGCCGCTGCTGCTCGGCACCGCACGGCTGGCCTTAGGGGCGGCGGTGCTGGTGTCCTGGATCGCGGTGAGCGGCCGGTGGTCCGCCCTGACGGGTTTGGACCGGCAGGGCTGGCTGTGGGCGGCGGTGACCGGGGTGGTGCTCGCCGGGTATGTCGCGGGCTGGTTCACGGCCCTGTCGCTCGCGCCGGCCGTCGACGTGACGGCCGTGTTGAGCCTGGGCGCTCTGGTGACCGCGGTGCTGTCGGCCGTGGACACCGGCACCCTTCCGTCCGCCGGTGAGGCGGGCGGCCTGGCGATGCTGTTCGCGGGAGCGGCCCTGATCGTGATGGCGGCGCTCCGAGCGCGGGGCCGGGCGGCGGAGGGGGCCGCGCCATGATCTCAGGTCCCGTGCTGTTCGCCCGGTTCGCCTACCCGCCGAACGTCCTCGGGTACTGCGGCCCGAGCGACAGCGCGGCCGTGCGGGACTACGCCGCGGCCGGGACCTCCGACCGCGGGCTGGCCGAGCTGGCCCGCAGGTTCTCCGGTGCCTGGCCTTATCTCCAGCTCATCGCCGCGGCGTCGCGGATCACGGATCCGCTGGACGCGAGGGTCGTCCGCGCCTACTGGGTCGGCGGGCCCCCGCTCGAACGGGTGGGGCCGTCCCTGCTGGCGGCCCATCTGACCGGGCGGTTCGAGCACAGGCTCGGCGGTCGGCGGGCCGATCTGGCGTCCCTCGCCATGGCCGGCGCCCGCCCGCACCACAACTTCCATGTCTTCGGCGTCTATCCGTGGGTGGGTCTGCTCAGGGCCGGGTTCGTGGAGGAGCCGCTGAGGGTGCTGGACCGCTGCCGCGTCCGATGGGGGCGCGTCGTGTCGGTGCACGGGGACACCGTGACGGTCCGATCGCGGCCGCTGGAGTGGGACGGTCTCGGCCTCGGTCTCGGCGAGCCCCGCTTGGAGACGGCGCGGCCGGGCCCTGGAGTACCCGTGGACGCAGGGGACGTCGTCGCTCTGCACTGGGACTGGATCTGCCACCGGCTCGACCCGTACGGCGCGGCCATGCTGCGCCACTACACGATGAGCCAGATGACCGTCGTCAACACCGCGCCGCGGCCCGCGCCTGCTCTTGACCGCGATTCCCGTGTCCGAGCGTTGTCTTGAGGGGAGGTTACGCCAGGTGGACGATACGAACGGCGTCACAGCGGACGGCTTGGGGAAAGAGCGCTTCTTCGCCGGCATGCCCGAGCCGCATCGTGCGGCCCTGGCGGCCACGGCCGAGATCGTGGAGGTATCGGCCGGGCACCGCTTCTTCGAGGAGGGCGGCCCCGCCCAGGGTTTCTGGCTGATCCGGTCCGGGACGGTCGCCCTGGACCTGCAGATCCCCGGACGGGGCGCGGTGGTGGTGGAGACTCTGCCGGCCTCCTCGGTGCTTGGCTGGTCATGGCTGTTCCCCCCGCGCCGCTGGAGGTTCGGCGCCAGCACCACCGAACCGGTGACGGCCTTCCGGTTCGACGGGCCCGGGGTGCGGGAACTCTGCGCCGCCGATGTGAGGCTCGGCTACGACCTCGCCCTCCGGTTCGGGGCGGTGATGCTGCAACGGCTCGAAGCCACCCGGGTCCGGATGCTCGACCTGTACGCGCATCCGGAGGGACTGCGATGACGCCGGCGGCCCCGCTCACCCCGATGAGCCCGGTCCCCTACCGGGTGACGAACCGGCGCGCCGAGGCCCCCGACACGGTCACGCTGACGCTGGAGCCCGTCGGGATGCCGCTGCCCGAGCCGCTGCCCGGCCAGTTCGTCATGGTGTACGCGTTCGGCGTCGGCGAGGTCCCGATCTCCGTCAGCCGGACCGTCCCGGTCCTGGAGCAGACCGTGCGCGCTGTCGGCGCCGTGACCCGGGCCGTGTGCGCCACTGGTCCGGGGAGGCAGCTCGGGCTGCGGGGCCCGTTCGGAACCGGATGGGACCTGGACACGGCGCGTGGCCATGACCTGGTCCTGGCCGCTGGCGGGATAGGACTGGCCCCGCTGCGGCCGCTGATCCTGCGCGTCCTGTCCGAGCGGGACGACTTCGGCCGGATCGCGATCCTGATCGGTGCCCGGACCCCGGACGACCTCCTGTTCACCGGCGAGCTGGACCGCTGGCGGGAACGCGGCGCCCAGGTCGCGGTCACGGTGGACCGGCCCGCCCCGGGCTGGACGGGCCACGTCGGGCTGATCACGGCCCTGGTGGGCGCCGCCGACGTCGATCCCGCCCGAGCCGTCGCGTTCGTCTGCGGGCCGGAGGTGATGATGCGCGTCACCGCCGAGGCGCTCATCGGGCGCGGAATGCGTCCCGCGGACGTCCGGCTCTCGTTGGAGCGCAACATGCGCTGCGGGCTCGGCTGGTGCGGGCACTGCCAGCTCGGGCCGCTGCTGGTCTGCCGGGACGGCCCCGTCGTGCCGTATGAGAGCGCGCAGCCGCTCATGACCGTCAGGGAGCTGTAGCGATGGGACGCCCGACGCTGGCCGTGTGGAAGTTCGCCTCCTGCGACGGCTGCCAGCTGACCCTTCTGGACTGCGAAGACGAGCTGCTCGCCCTCACGGGCGTGATCGAGATCGCCCACTTCCTGGAGGCGTCCAGCGCCGCCGGGGACGGCCCCTACGACGTGTCCCTCGTGGAGGGATCGATCACGACGCCCGCGGACCTGGACCGGGTACGGCACGTGCGGGAGGTGTCCCGGACGCTCATCACGATCGGCGCGTGCGCGACGGCCGGAGGGGTCCAGGCACTGCGCGACTTCGCCGACGTCGAGGAGTTCGCTTCGGTCGTCTACGCGCGTCCCGAGTACATCGCCACGCTCGCGCGGTCCACCCCGATCTCCGCGCACGTGCCCGTGGACTTCGAGCTGCGCGGGTGCCCGATCGACCGCCGGCAGCTTCTGGAGGTGCTGTCCGCCCACCTCACCGGACGCAGGCCGGACGTGCCCGGCCACAGCGTGTGCTTCGAGTGCAAGAGCCGCGGGAACGTGTGCGTCATGGTCGCCCGCGGCACTCCCTGCCTGGGCCCGATCACCCACGCGGGCTGCGGTGCGATATGCCCGGCGTACGGGCGGGGCTGCTACGGCTGCTTCGGCCCCTCCCCCGCGTGGAACGGCGCCCGGCCCAACACACGCGGGCTGCTGCCGTGGCTGGACATGACCGACGGCGAGGCCCGGCGCGTGCTGTCCACCTTCAACGTCTCCGCATTCCGCGAGGACGCCCGGCCGGAGGAGGCGGGCGATGACGCACCGCAATGACAGGACGCTGAAGGTCGGGGCCCTCGCACGGGTCGAGGGCGAGGGCGCGCTGTACGTCCGTGCGCGCGGCACGGAGGTCGAGGAGGTGCGGCTCGACATCTATGAGCCTCCGCGGTTCTTCGAGGCGTTCCTGCGCGGCCGCGCCCACACCGAGCCCCCCGACATCACGGCCCGGATATGCGGCATCTGCCCGGTCGCGTACCAGATGAGCGCCTGCCAGGCCATCGAGGCCGCCTGCGGCGTGACCGTGGACGGCACCCTCGGCGAACTGCGCCGACTCCTCTACTGCGGCGAGTGGATAGAGAGCCACGCCCTGCACGTCTACCTGCTGCACGCGCCCGACTTCCTCGGTTATCCCGGGGCGGTCGAACTCGCCCACGACCACCGCGCCGTGGTCGAGCGCGGCCTGCGTCTGAAGAAGACGGGCAACACGCTGCTGAAGGTCCTCGGCGGCCGGGAGATCCATCCGGTGAACGTCCGCGTCGGCGGGTTCTACCGGACGCCGGCGCGCACCGAGCTGACGGCGCTCACCGAGTCCCTGCGGGAAGCACGCGATGACGCGCTCGCCACCGTGGAATGGGCGGCGGGGTTCGAGTTCCCCGACTTCACCCACGACCACGAGTACCTCGCCCTGTCCGCCGACCGGTACCCGCTGGAGGGCGGCACCCTCCGCAGCAGCGGAGGACGATCCTTCCCCGCCGCCGGGTTCGAGCAGAACATCGTCGAGGAGCAGGTGCCCCACTCGACCGCCCTGCACGCCCGTTTCGCCGACGGCGACATGTACCTCACCGGGCCGCTCGCCCGCTACGCCCTCAACCGCGACCGGCTCTCGCCCCTCGCGCTGGAGGCCGCCGAACGGGCCGGGCTCGGGGCGGAATGCCGCAACCCGTTCCGCAGCATCCTCGTCCGCGCCGTCGAGATCGTCTACGCGGTGGACGAGGCGCTGCGGATCATCGCCGGCTACGAGCCGCCGCCCCGCCCGTCCGTTCCCGTCCCACCGCGGGAGGGGACCGGCCACGGCGTCACCGAAGCCCCGCGCGGTGTGCTCTACCACCGTTACGACCTCGGCCCCGACGGTCTCCTCACGGGCGCCAGGATCGTCCCGCCGACGTCGCAGAACCAGGCCGCCATCGAGGACGATCTTCGCCGCTTCGTCGCGACCCGCCTGCACCTCGACGACCACGCCCTGACCCACCAGTGCGAGCAGGCGATCCGCAACTACGACCCCTGCATCTCCTGCTCCACCCACTTCCTCGACCTCACCGTGGACCGGTCATGACCATCGTCATCGGCGTGGGCAACGACTTCCGCCGCGACGACGGCGCCGGCCCGGCGGTGGCCGAGGCCCTGCGCGGGCGGGTACCGGCGACGCTCGCGGTCACCGACGGCGAACCCGCCCGGCTCATCGCGCTGTGGGCCGGAGCCGACCTCGCGATCGTCGTGGACGCGGTGCGCGCCGACCCGCCCGAGCCCGGCCGGGTCCACGACCTGGGCGCGGACGCGGCGGAGCTCTCCGCCCGGTCCGTCTCCGGGCACGCGCTCGGCCTCGGCGACGCCGTGGCGCTCGGCCTCGCCGTCGGGCAGATGCCCGGGCGGCTGCGCGTCCTCGCGATCGAGGGAGCCGACTTCGGGTTCGGGCACGGACTGACCCCGCGCGTCGCCGCCGCGGTCGACGCCGTCGCCGACCTGTTGACCATCTCCTTGAACACGGAGGAACAGCCGATGTTCGCCTCAGCGATACCGCCCGCTCCCGACGTCTCACGCCGGCAGGGGGAGGACCGTGCGCCATGATCTCTCTGGAACTGGCGAGCCTCACCCCCTTGTGCGACGCCCTTCACCGCGCCGGATACACCGTGATCGGCCCGACCGTGCGCGACGACGCCATCGTTCTCGCCGAACTGGACTCGGCCGAAAGGCTGCCGTACGGATGGGGCGTCAGGCTCGCCCCTGGCGGCTACCGGCTTCGCCGTCGAGAGGACGGCGCGGCCTTCGCCCACGCCGCGGGGCCCCAGTCCTGGAAGCCCTTCCTGCACCGCTCCAGGGTCAAGCTCTGGGAGGCGGACCGGACGGAGGACGGCTTCGAGGTCCAGGAACGCACGCCGGACCCCGCAAGGCTGGCGCTGCTCGGCGTCCGTCCCTGCGACCTGCGCGCCATCGCGATCCAGGACCGCGTGCTCACGGGCGGCCGGCACGTCGACCCGTCCTACGCGGGACGGCGGCAGGGCGCCTTCATCGTCGCGGTCAACTGCACCGAGCCCGGCGAGACCTGCTTCTGCGTCTCCATGGGCACCGGCCCGCAGGCAGGCCCCGGATACGACCTCGCACTCACCGAACTGATCGGCGAGGACGGCCCGCGATACGTGGTGGAGGTGGGCACCGACGCGGGCGCCGCCGTGATGGACGATCTGGAGGCGAGGCCCGCGGCGCCCGAGGACGTGGACCGGGCCGGCGCCGAGGTCGCGGCGGCGGCAGGCCGGATGGGCCGGGAGATGCCCGCGGTCGGACTTCACGACCTGATGGCGGGGAGCCTGGACGCCGCCCAGTGGGACGATGTCGCCGAACGCTGCCTGAGCTGCGGCAACTGCACGATGGTGTGCCCGACGTGCTTCTGCACGAGGGTCACCGACACCACCGACCTCACCGGCGATCACACCGAACGCTGGCAGCTCTGGGACTCCTGCTTCGATCCGGACTTCTCCCACCTGCACGGCGGAGACGTCAGGGCGTCCGCCAAGAGCCGCTACCGGCAGTGGCTCACCCACAAACTCGGCACCTGGCACGACCAGTTCGGCTCTTCCGGGTGCGTGGGCTGCGGCCGGTGCATCGTCTGGTGCCCGGTCGGGATCGACCTCACCGCCGAGGTCGCGGCACTGCGCGCCGAATCCGCGGAGGGCGGCCGGCCACGCGGGCCCAACGGCCCGGCGGGATGGGCACTTCGGCCCTGACCACGGGACGGCCGCCGTGCCAGCGTGAGGACAGCGGCAGGAGGCACGCGATGAAGCGGACGTTCACGCTCGGCACGGTCCGGGGGATCCCGGTCGGATTGCACTGGTCGGTGCTGCTGATCATGGTGTTGATCGCCGAGATCCTCGCCCGCTCGGTGCTGCCGGCGGCCGATCCGGGCGCGTCCGCGGACGCACGCTGGGCGGTGGCCGCCGCGACCTCGGCCCTGTTCGTGCTCTCGCTCGCCGCGCACGAGTTCGCGCACGCGCTGGTCGCGCGCCGGCACGGCGTGCGGGTCGGCTCGATCACACTCTGGGTGCTCGGCGGCATCGCGGAACTGGACGACGATCCCCCAACCGCCCGCGCCGATCTGCACATCGCCGGTGTCGGCCCGCTGACCAGCGCGGCCGCCGCCGCGGTGTTCGCCGCGGCCTGGACGGCCGGGAGCGCGCTCGGCGCCCCGATCATCGTCACCGCCTCGCTGAGCTGGCTCGCCGCCACCAACGCTCTCATTGCCCTGTTCAACCTCCTTCCAGGAGCGCCGCTGGACGGCGGGCGGGTACTGCGCGCGCTCCTGTGGCGTCGGCAGGGGGACCGGGCGGGCGCGACACGCACCGCCCAGCACGCCGGGCTGACGCTCGGCCGTGTGATGATCGGCGCCGGTCTGCTGACGCTGCTGGTGAACTGGTTCAGCGGGCTGTGGCTGGCTGTGGTCGGATGGTTCATCCTCAGTTCTGCCCGAGCCGAGGAGCGTTGGACGGATCTCCGCCAGGCGGCAAGGGGCCTGCGGGTAGCCGACATCATGACGCCCGACCCCGACCACGGCTGGTCCTGACAGGCCGCGGCCCGTTCATCGAGGCCGTGGCCATGCGGTCGCGCCAGTCAATCTTCCCCGTCCTGGACATGACCGGGGACCCGGTCGGCGCCGTCACGATGGACCGGCTCGCCCGGCTCCCCTCCCGTGACGCCGGGATCGCGATCGGCGCCCTCGGCGTCCCATTGGACCCCGCCCGGACCGTCGCCCCCGAGTCTCCCGTGACCGCGCTACTGTCGAAGGCGCCCGTCGCGGACGGGCTCATCGCCGTCGTCGTCGCCTCCGGGCACGGGCTGGTCGGCATCGTCACCACCGAAGACGTCAGGCGCCTCCTGCAGTGCAGCGGGGTCCGTCTCGGCAGGCCCGCCACGGCCTGACGGAGCCGCGCCGGCAATGCGGAGGGGCCATTCACAGGCATGTTTGCGGGTGAGAGAAGCCCTCCGCCGCTTAGGCAGCGTTTCGAGATGGACGGTGCACGGCTCTCCGCTTCTCCGTCCCTTCCACTCGACTTCTCTCACCCGGCCATATTCCACCGCACCGGCCACACCCATGACAGGGACCAAAGTCCCCGAGCCGCCGCTGGCCAAATGGTCGAGGATTCCACAGGCTGAACCGCTGTGGCCGCCTTCTCCCTACCGCGGGGACGAAGGACCGAACGTCCTTGCCGGACAGGACCTTCGCGTCTGACGCGCCCGCCGGACCGGCGCAAGTCTGGAGACGAGCATCTTGGAGAAGGTGAGATCGATGCGCAAGAAGGTCCTCGTGCTCGGCGGCAACTTCGGCGGCCTGACCGCCGCACTCAGCGTCAAACACGCGCTGGACGGCGATGTGGACGTCACGGTGATCTCGGCGTCCGACCGGTTCCTGTTCAACCCGTCACTCATCTGGGTGCCGTTCGGCAAGCGCGCCGAAACCGACATCACCTTCCCGCTGGCGCCGACCTTCGAGGCGCACGGCGTCGAGTTCGTCCACGCCGAGGCCCAGGCGATCACGCCCCTCGCCAAGCGGGTGAGCACCGCGGCGGGAACCTACGGCTACGACTACCTGATCGTGGCCACCGGATACCGCACCGACATGACCGTTCTGCCCGGACTGGAGCCGGCGAACGGCGTCCACACGATCACCACTCTGCCGGACGCCGTGGAGGCAGGCCAGGGCTGGCGCCGGTTGCTGGACGATCCCGGCCCGGTCGTCATCGGAGCCACCCAGGGCACCGGCTGCTTCGGCGCGGCCTATGAGTTCCTCTTCAACACCGCCTACCAACTCAAGAAGGCCGGGCTGAAGAAGCGGGTCCCGCTCACCTACGTGACCGCCGAACCGTTCCTCGGGCACTTCGGCATCGGCGGGCTCCCCGGCGGCGAACGCCTCCTCAAGCTGTTCTGCAAGAAGGAGGGCATCCAGACCGTCACCGGAACCGCGATGGCCGAGGCGTCCCCCGGCAAGCTCCTGCTCGACGACGGCGGCGCGCTCGGCTTCTCCTACGCGATGATCATCCCGCCGTTCCTCGGACAGCAGGTCGTGGCCGCGACCCCGGGCCTGGCCGACGGCAAGGGCTTCGTCCCGGTGCACGACACCTACCAGTCGGTCGCCCACCCGGACATCTACGCCGTGGGCATCGCCGCCGCCGTGGCCGTCCCCTGGACCACCGCCGTCCCGATCGGCGTCCCCAAGACCGGATTCCCCACCGAGGTCCAGGCACGTGTCGCCGCCGCCAACATCGCCGCGCGCATCCGCGGTGAGGAGCAGCCGCGCCGCAAGGCCTTCGGGGACATCCCGGCCGTCTGCGTCATGGACGCGGGCAACAACGGCGTCATGATCATTGCCGACCGCATGTTCCCGCCGCGCAAGGCGGGGGTGCTCCTTCCCGGCCCCCAGGCCCACGCGGCCAAGCTCGCCTTCGAGAAGTACTTCCTCTGGAAGGCGCGCAAGGGCCACGTTCGCCTGCCCTGAACCCGTCCCCCAAGAGCGAGGAATCGACATGACCACGCAGCAGGGGTTCGGCCGCCAGCTTGGAACGGCGGCCGGCCCGGTGAACCTGACCGTCGTCATCGGTGCCGCCGGCGAGGAGGTACAGAAGGACTATGTAGTGACGGCTCCCACGCATCTGATGCGGGCGTGGCGCCTGCTCACCGCCGTGAACGAGGAACTGCACGCCGAGGGGGCCGATGACGCCGAGGCCCACCGGGCGGCCATGGTGTTCAACGTCCTGCGGCACGAGGTGATCAACTCGGTCTCCCCGGCTCTGGCCGAGGAGATGCGCGAGCTGCTCCCGCCACTCGACGAGAACTCCGGAATCGCCGGAACCCGCGCGTCCTGCTCCGCCGCGCTCGGCTGGCTCGACGGCCTGATGACGTCGAGCATCCCGACGTAGGCGGAGCACACCGTGGGCGCGCAGTTGCGCGTCCTGGAAGACCGGTACCGGCGATGGAGCGTCGAACGCGCCTGCGCGGGCCGTCCGATAACCCACCGAGTTGGGGATCCCCTCCCGGACCAGCACTCCGGTGGCCAGATCCAGCGCGCCGCGCTCGCCGCGGCGTTCGCCTTTTCCCGGTGCCGAGGGTGGAGACCGGACGCGCGGGCCTGAAGATCGGTATCAGTCTGCTTGTGAGACTTCCTCGGATTTGTGGATCGTGGTCGCATAGGTACCGAGCAAGCGTTCGGGGGATCAATTCGGAGCGCTGAGCGAGGGAGTGCCGGATGGGCCCGCGGTTTCTGAGGAGGTTGTGGGTGCCCCTGGCAGCCGCGGCCGTGCTGGTACTCGGCATGGTGCAGGCGGTGCAGGCGCACATCGAGCGGCCGTCGTACTGGCCGGGATCCAGCCCGCGGTGACCGATTCGGGGAACAACGACCGGGTCGTGGTGCTGCCGGGTCTCTACACCGAGCCCACGGCGCGCCAGAAGCTCGAGCCCCGCCGAGACTATGAACACGGTCTGCGGTCAGAGCAAGTCCGCGTAAGTCTGGGAGCGGTGGCTCCCCGTTTGGCTCCTGGAGGGGCCTCAAGATCGAAAAAGGCCTCGGAATGATCTCCGAGACCTAGTCTGACCTGCTACAACGGGGTGGGCGATACTGGGTTCGAACCAGTGACCTCTTCGGTGTGAACGAAGCGCTCTCCCACTGAGCTAATCGCCCCGGGTGTTTCCGGCTTCGGAAACTCTAGCGCATGTCGGGGGGTGGTCGCGCGTCCGTTGCGGTCAGGCGGGGGCGGCCGCCGGGCGGCGGCGCTGCGAGAGGAGGTAGATCGCCAGGCAGACCAGGGCCCAGGAGGCCAGGATGATGAAGGGCCGGGCGTGCTGGTGGTCGCGGAAGTAGATGGCGGTGTGCTGGGCCTCCACGGACGCGCCGGGCGGGAGCCAGCGGCCGACGAGGCCGAGGGGGGACGGGAGGAGGGGCCAGGAGACGGCGCCGCCGGAGGACGGGTTGCCGATCACGACCATGAGGCCCCAGGTGGGGACCATGGCCCAGCGGCCGATGACGGCGTTGAACATGGTGAAGACCATGCCCGTGCTGAACATGGTGAGCGAGGAGATGGTCCAGGACTCCCCGAAGGGGAGGTCGAGCACGCCCAGCAGGTGGTCGATGACGGAGCAGATGGCGAAGCCGCCCAGGACGGCGTAGGCGGCGGTGAAGGCGACCCGCTCGACGGGATCGAGGCCCTTGGCGTGCACGTTGAGCTGGACGGCGCCCACGAAGCCGACGATGACGGCGGCCAGGGACATGTAGAAGATGGCGAGGCCCTGCGGGTCGGTGGGCTGCAGGGGTTTGATGTCGCGGACGGTGACGGGGACGCCGGCGGCCTGGCCTGCGGCGGGGGCCGCGGCGGCGAGAAGGCGGGCCACGGAGGCGCCGGACGCGGCGGTCGTGTCGAGGGTGGCCTGCCGGCCGTCGAGGGTGATGATCGCGAAGGCGCGCTGCTCCTCGACGGCGGCGTCGGCCTCGGCGTACGTCGGGTAGCGGTGGACGCGGAGGGAGGAGTCCAGGTGGTCGTCCAGGGACTGCACGAAGGCGGTCGACCGGCCCTGGCCGGTCACGGCGACGGGGAGGTAGCGCGGGGCCGGGTTGGCCATGGCGTAGCAGTAGGAGCCGGCGAAGAGGCCGGCGGCGGCGGCGAGGATCAGCAGCAGGACGGTGGCCGGAAGGTACGCGGAGGCGCCGGCGTCGACCCGGCGGCCACTGATGCGGTTCACATGGTTACGCTATGTGAGGGGGTGGGTCAGGTCCAGAAGGTGGGGTCCTCGATGTCCCAGGGGAGGGTCAGGCCGTAGACGCCCAGGTAGGCGGCCACGGCGGCGGCCACCAGGACGGTGGTGAGAGCGCCGAGGACGGTGTTGCGGCGGCGCTTGCGGGGGTCGAGGGCCTTCTCCTTGGCGCGGTCCGCGGCGGTCTTGGCGCGGTGGAGGGCGCGCTGGGCCCAGGCGAACTCCGTGGCGAGGATCGCGAGGCCGACGACGATGCCGACGAGGCCGGGGCCGGGGGTGACCATCATGATCAGGCCGCCGGTGAGGACGGCGGCGCCGACGGTGAAGACGGCGGCGCGCCAGGCGGTGTTCAGCAGCGGGTTGCGCCGTACCCGGTCCCGGAAGCGGTGGAACAGTCCGGGTTCCTCCGGAGGGTGGGCGACCTTTTCCTCATTGATTGCCACGGATTTACCTTAAGCCAGGTGTCGGGCGTGCGGCGACGCCGGGGAGTGTGCGGATCGTCCCGCATTATGGGTGCCCGGGACTCCGCAAGATCCCTTTTGCGCAGGTCAGACGCAGGTTTTGCTACGGTGAGATGGATCACAAACGCCGGGGACGCCGGAATGTTCGGCCGAGATCAGGCAGTTAGGCGTCATAGATCGCGGGGATGTCGGTGAGTGGGAGAACCACCCCACCGGAGCACCCCGCGAGCCAGCGGGACCGACGTAAGAGGGAATGGCCATGAACAGCAGCACCACCGTCTCAGCACAGCTGGGCCTTCGTCTCGTCGTCCCCGACCGCACGACCGTCCCCCTGCTCGCCGGGCTCGAGTACGCGGCCGACGACCCGTACGCGATCCGGATGGCCTTCTACGTGGGCGACGACGAACCGGTGGAGTGGATCTTCGCTAGGGAGCTTCTCACGGTCGGCATCGTGCGCAGGGTCGGAGACGGGGACGTCGAGGTCTGGCCCGCCGACGACGACGGCTCGCTCAACATCGCGCTGTCGTCCCCGTTCGGGGACGCGCTGTTCGAGGTGCCGCTGTCGCCGCTCGCCGACTTCCTGCACCGGACGTACCAGGCCGTCCCGGCGGGCGAGGAGACCGAGTTCATCGACATCGACGCCGAACTGGAGAACCTGCTCTGGCCGTCCTAGCCCGACAGGCGGGCGATGTGGCGCATCTTGTTCATCGCGTCCAGGGCGGCGACCTTGTAGGACTCGGCCAGGGTGGGGTAGTTGAAGACCGCGTTGACCAGGTAGTCGACGGTGCCGCCGCAGCCCATCACGGTCTGGCCGATGTGGACGAGCTCGGTGGCCCCGGTCCCGAACACGTGGACGCCGAGGAGCCTCCGGTCGTCCGGTGAGACGAGGAGTTTCAGCATCCCGTAGGAGTCCCCGATGATCTGGCCGCGCGCGAGTTCGCGGTAGCGGGAGACGCCCACCTCGAAGGGCACCTTGGCCTCGGTGAGGGCGTCCTCGGTGCGGCCGACGAAGCTGATCTCGGGGATCGTGTAGATGCCGATGGGCTGGGTCTCGTGGATCTCCGAGACGGGCTCGCCGCAGGCGTGGTGGGCGGCGAGGCGGCCCTGCTCCATCGAGGTGGCGGCGAGGGACGGGAAGCCGATCACGTCCCCGACCGCGTAGATGTGCGGGACCTCGGTGCGGTAGTCGTCGTCGACCTTGATCCGGCCGCGGTGGTCGGCGGCGAGGCCGGCGGCGTCCAGGCAGAGGTCGCCGGTCATGCCGTGCCTCCCGGCCGAGTACATGACGGTGTCGGCGGGGATGCGCTTGCCGCTCTCCAGGACGGTGATCGCGCCGTTCGGCATGCGCTCGACGGACGCGACCGACTCGCGGAACCGGAACGTGACGGCCAGGTCGCGCAGGTGGTACTTCAGCGCCTCGACGATCTCCAGGTCGCAGAAGTCGAGCATGCGCTCGCGGCGCTCCACGACGGTGACCTTGGTGCCGAGCGCGGCGAACATGGAGGCGTACTCGATGCCGATCACGCCGGCGCCGACGACGACCATGGTCTCCGGGATGCGGTCCATGTTGATGATGCCGTCGGAGTCGATGATCGTCCGGTCGTCGAAGTCGACCGTGTCGGGGCGGGCCGGGACGGTGCCGGTCGCGATCACGATGCGGTCGGCGGTGACCTTCTGCTCGCGGTCGCCGGTCCCGGTGACGCCGATCGTGTTGGGCTCCAGGAACCGTCCCGTGCCCGGCAGCACGGTGACGTGGTTGCGGGCGAGCTGGCTGCGGACGACGTCGGTCTCCCGGCCGATGACGTGCTGGGTCCGCATCCCGAGGTCGGCGACGGTGATGTCGTCCTTGACCCGGTAGTTCTGCCCGTACAGCTCGCGCTGGTTGAGGCCGGTCAGGTACAGGACGGCCTCGCGCATCGTCTTGGACGGGATCGTCCCCGTGTTGATGCACACGCCGCCGATCATGTCGCGGCGGTCGACGATGCCGACCTTGCGGCCGAGCTTGGCGGCGGCGATGGCCGCGCGCTGCCCGCCGGGCCCGGATCCGAGCACGAGGAGATCGAAGTCGTTCACTCCCCCAGTCTGACGGCTGGTCTGCGCCCCGTTAAGGCTTTCGCCGGACCGATCATGATCCGTCCAGTTCAGGACGGCTCCGGGGCCGCGATCAGCGCCCCGGCGAGCGCGTCCAGGCCCGCCTTCACGCGCTCCAGCGGCATGCCGCGGACGCGCCGCTGGTGGAGGAACAGGTTGGCGGCGAGCGGGGCGAGGAGCGCGTCGGCGAGGTAGGCGGTGTCGGCGCCGGGCCGGATCCGGGCGAGGAGCATGGCCAGGTGCATGTGGTAGAGCGCGTACGAGCCGTCCCGGAAGCGGGCGCCGGGCGGGTCGGCCTCGGCCATGAGCAGCAGCTCGGCCTGGGCCTCGGTGCGGTCGGCGAGGGCGTGCAGGAACGCGCGGAGGCGCTCGGGCGGGGCCGCGCCGGGGCCGAGGGGCGGCGGGCCGTGGATGAAGGCGTCCTGGAAGTCGCGCTCGCGGTCGTCGATCACCGCGTAGACGAGCCGGGCGCGGTCGCCGAACCGCCGGTAGACGGTGCCGACGCCGACGCCCGCGGCCCGCGCCACCTCGTCCATGGAGACCGCTGCGGGGCCGCGGGCGGCGATCACCTCGGCGGCGGCGCGCAGGATGCGGCGGCGGTTGAGGGCGGCGTCCGCGCGTTCGGCGGGCGGACGGCCCGCGACCGGCAGCTCCCGCATGTCCGCCTCCGTCCGGGGGATCACTCACCGGCAGGTTACCGGAGAGGGCTCCGCTTCACGGTTGTATCCGGAGGATCCTCCGGATAACGTCATGCGGAGACATTTCCGGTTAGTGGGGGGTGGGTCGTGGCCTGGGTCTTCCTGGTGATCGCTTCGCTGATGGAGCTGGTGTGGGCGGCGGCGCTGAAGGAGTCGGACGGCCTGACGAAGCCGTGGCCCGCCGCCGTCGGCCTCGCGGTCGCGCTGCTCAGCGTCGTCGTGCTGTCGCTGTCGCTGCGCGACCTGCCGGTCGGCACCGCCTACGCCGTCTTCACCGGCCTCGGCGCCCTCGGCGTGGCGGCGGTCGGCATGATCGCGTTCGGCGAGAGCACCGCGCCGGCCCGCGTCGCGTTCCTGGCGCTCATCGTCATCGGCGTGGTCGGCCTCCAGTTCGCGGAGAACTCTTAGCCCCGGCGGAGGTCGGGCAGAGTGAAGGCATGGCACGAGAGATGCTGGGGATCGACATCGGCGGATCGGGGATCAAGGGGGCTCCGGTCGACCTGTCCGACGGCGCGTTCACGCGGGCGCGGTTCCGGCTCGACACGCCGCGGCCCGCCAGGCCGAAGCCGGTCGCGAAGGTCCTCGCGGAGATCGTCGACCATTTCGGGTGGGACGGGCCGGTCGGCGTCACCTATCCCGGCGTGGTGATCGACGGTGTGGCGATGTCGGCGGCGAACGTCTCCAAGCACTGGCTCGGCGTGGACGCGGCGCACCTGTTCGCCGAGGCCACCGGCCGGGAGGTCACGGTGCTCAACGACGCGGACGCGGCCGGGGTGGCGGAGATGCGGCTCGGCACGGGACGCGACCGGCGCGGCACCGTCGTCCTGCTGACGCTCGGGACGGGCATCGGCAGCGCGCTGTTCACCGACGGCGTCCTCGTCCCGAACACCGAGTTCGGGCACATCCAGATCGACGGGATGGACGCCGAGCTGCGCGCGTCCGCGAAGGCGCGCACCGAGGAAGGCCTCGGCTGGCGCAGGTGGGCGAAGCGGCTCAGCGTGTACATGGCGCATCTGGAGGCGCTGATCTCGCCGTCGCTGATCATCGTGGGCGGCGGGGTGAGCCGCAAGTCCGAGCACTTCCTGCCGCTGATCGAGGGGGTGCGGGCGGAGGTCGTCCCGGCCCGGCTGGTGAACAACGCGGGCATCGTGGGCGCGGCGATGGCGGCGGACGCCGCGCATCCGGCGGAGAAGGCCGCGCCGGCGGCGCGCCGGGTCCGGGCGTCCGGGAGGACCGGCGGGCCGCAGCGCGAGCCCGGCGCCGCCGAGGCCGCCCGCTAGCGCATCCTGAGCCGCACGGTCGCGATCTCCCAGGGGCGCAGCGCCAGCGTGGCCGTCCCGCCGTGCACGTCGAGCGGGATGCCGGGGCGCCCGCGCAGGTCGACGCGGACGGCCTCGGTGAAGCCGCCGCTCAGCACGGCCGTGACGGGCTGCTCGCTCTGGGCGGCCATCCGGGTCTCCACCCAGCCGTCGCGGGCGCGCAGCGAGGTCATGACCACGCCGTCACCGCTGATCGCGATGCCCTCCCTCGACGCGGGGGCGGGCACCGACATGTGCCCGTATCCGGCGGCGGTGAGCAGGTCGTGCCGGTACTCCTCGGCGGCGCGGACGACGCCCGCGCCGGGCCGTTCGCCGTCGTAGGGCATGATCGCCATGCCGACCGCGCGCTCGCCCCGGCACTGGGCGCCCGGGGTCGGCAGCTGCGGCCCGGCGGGCTGGTCCCGGTAGGCGTTGCGGTCCCGGGACAGGTACCCGACCGCGCGCAGCAGGGTGAGCGCCATCTCCCGCCCCGCGCCGGCGATCTCGTACTCGGTGGCGTGCTCCAGCAGGACGGCGAGGCCGCCCGCGGCGACGAACCCGGACGCGGGGTACGTCGGCACCGGACGCTCCCCGAAGCCGCCCTCCGCCGTCAGCCCCCGCTCGGTGATCGCGAACTGGCCCTCGGCGAAGGACGAGTGCGCCTGCCGCGGCAGCGACAGGTGCAGCCGGACGCGGTGGTCGTCGGAGCGGTTGTCGAAGGTGACGCGCAGCCGCAGGAACGGCTCGCCGGCCCGCAGTTCGGCGCGGGTGACGACGGTCGCGTCCTCCTCGGCCTCCGAGCGCGCGTCGCCGGGCAGGTCGCCGGACGCGGGCCACCGGTAGGTCCGGACGATGTCGAGCGCCGCGACGAGCGGCCCGCCCGACACGGGCTCGACGTCCACGGTCAGCGGGTCGCCGACGATCCGGTCGCGGGCGGGCGGCGCGTAGTTGTAGGAGTCGCCCAGGTCGCCGCCGTCCACGATGCGGCCGACGCCCTCGACGACGTGCCCGGACGGGGTGCGCAGCCCGAGCGTGCCGTCGGCGTGCACCTCGGCGCGCAGCAGCCCGTTGTCGAGGACGTTCCGCTCGGCGCGCACCGGGCCGTCCGGCTCCCCGGCGCCGGGGACGGGCCGGACGGCGGTCAGCCCCAGCGCGGGCACGTCGACGAGCGCCGCGACGGTGCGGCGCGGGTCGGCGAGGATCCGGACGCGCCACTCCCCGTCCGCGTCCCGGAGCGCCTCCCGCACGTCGCCGATGTCGAACGGGACGCCGGCGCGGGACGTCACCTGGAAGGTGAGCGTGCGCTCCTCCCGGGACACCGACCAGTCGCGGATCTCCTGCCCGAACAGCACCCGCCCGTACACCCGCTCCAGCAGGACGGGCAGCTCGGACGCGGGGTGGACGGCGTCGTCCAGGACGGTCGGGGCGATGTCGAGCGTCTGCACCGGCACGGGCCGCCCGTCCCCCGTGACCAGCCCCGGCTCCCCTTCGCACGGGATGTCCAGGGTGACCAGGCCGGTGCGGCGGGCCGGGGAAGGGTTGAACACCAGGTGCGAGCCGAGCGGCACGGACGCGGCCCGCTCGGCGGTGACGAGGTCGCAGACGGCGCGCCCGAGCTGGTCCGCCTCCGCCATGTGCGCCGCGACCTGCTCGGCGGTCTCGTCGCAGCCGCAGCCGGTCACCGAGTCGTGGCAGCTCGCCTCGACGAGCCGCCGCCACGCCAGGTCGAGGAACCGCTGCGCGTCGCCCGCGTACCAGAGCGCGGTCAGCGGCTCGGCGTACCGTTCGACGCGCCGCTCGGCGCGTCCCATCAGCTGCTTGAGCCGGACGCGGGCGGAGATCACCCCGGGCAGGATGTTGGCGCGGGCGTGCGAGCGCAGCTCGCCGCGCACGTGCGGCAGCCCGTCGACGGACGGCCGCTCCCCGGCGAAGTAGCCGGCGAGGGTGTCCAGCCGCATGGCGAGCCCGGAGGCGGCGACGCGGTCGGCGAGGTCGGGGGCGGGCGCGGTGTGGTCGGCCCCGTACATGGCGAGCAGCGGGCCGCCGCGCGGGTACCAGCGGCCCATCGCCTCGGCGAACCCGGCGACGCGGCCGGCCAGCGGCGGCGCCCCCGCTGCGGGCTCCTCGAACATGGACGCGGCGTTGCCGTAGCCGCCGCCGGGGAGGTAGTGGGCGCGGACGGCCGTCCCGTCCGGCGCCTCCCAGGCGAACGCGCAGGTCCGCACCCGGTCGGGGACGCCGCGCCACACGCACGCGTGCTCGATCCCGGCCAGCCTCAGGATCTGCGGCATCTGAGCGCAATGCCCGAACTGGTCGGGCAGGTAGCCGACCATCATGGCGGCGCCCAGTTCCTCCGCGCGCGCCATCCCCATCTGCAGGTTCCGGACGATGTTCTCCCCCGAGCACAGGAACTCGTCGTGGAGGATCTGCCAGGGACCGACGGCGAGCCGGCCCTCCCGGACGAGCGCGGCCACCCGGTCGCGCCGTTCGGGACGGATCTCCAGGTAGTCGTCGACGGCCGCCATCTGCCCGTCCAGCGTGAAGTGCCAGCGCGGATCGGCCTCCATCCGGTCGAGGACGCCGTCGAGCAGCGACACCAGCCGCAGCCGGAAGCGCTGGAACGGCAGGTACCACTCGCGGTCCCAGTGGGTGTGGGGGACGACGACGATCTCCCGCTCCGGGCTCCCCGCCCGCTCCGCGTTCCCTACCCGCACAGTGCGATCACCTCGTTCTCATCGGTCTCCAGACGGTGCATTCCCGGACGGTCGGCCGGTATCCGGACGTGGTCACCGCGGACCGCGGTGCGCCGCCCGCCGGGACGGACGAGAACGGTCCCCCCGGCGCCGATCGCGATCAGCTCGTCCTCGACGCGCAGCAGGACGGGCGCGTCCCGCCCGGCGGACACGGCCGTCCGGCCGGCGAGGAGCCCGCCGAGCACATCGGCGTCGCCGGGCCCGCCGCCTGCGGTCTCGGCGAGGACCCAGGTGACGGGTTCTCCGAGGGTCTTGTGCTGGGCCGGGTCGTGGAAGTCGCTGCCGCCGAGCGGGACGACGCCGCCGGGGCGCCACACGTCCGCCCAGGCGAGCGGGGCGCCCCAGCGCCGGTCCCACCAGGAGGAATGCCAGATCTCCGCGTACCTCGGCCGGTGCTCCGGCGGCAGCGGGCGGCGCCAGGCGCAGTCGCCGATCAGCGGACGGTTGATCGACATCAGCCCGCCGCGCACGGCGGCGAACGCGGCCCAGTCGGCGCTCGGCCGGCGGAAGTCGACCCAGCCGGTGCCGCCGAGCACGTTCGCGTGCCCGAGGTCGGCGGTGACCTCCTGGCCGGGCAGCAGCAGGACGCCGGCGTGCGCCCCCGCCTCGGCCAGCCCGGGATGGTGGCTGACGGTGTTGTGGTCGGTCACCGCCAGGTAGTCGAGGCCGCGGGACGCGGCGAGGCACGCGAGTTCGCGGACGGTGAGCGTCCCGTCGCTGTGGACGGTGTGGGAGCGCAGGTCGCCGGCGAGCCACCGCGTCCCGTGCGGGGCGGGCGCTCCCCCGCCACGTCCAGCGTGACCTGAGATCAGGCGTCACCTCGAACGTGAACGCAAGAACCGATCACGTAAGACCCAGGACGCCACTCTCCGATCAAGGGTCCATGAGCTCGGCCGCGCGCGCCGCGAACGCCTCCATGGCCTTCGCGGTGATCGGGCCGGGCGCCGCCGGGAGGACCGTGCCGTCCACGGCGCGGATCGGCTGGACGTCGCGGGTCGTGGACGTCAGGAACGCCTCGTCGGCGCGGTACAGGTCGTCCAGCGCGAGGTCCTCCTCCTCGCCGCCGCACCACTCCAGCGTCAGCGCCCGCGTCACCCCCGCCAGGCAGCCGGACGACAGCGGCGGCGTGACCAGCCGGCCGCCGAGGACGACGAAGACGTTGCTGCCCGTCCCCTCGCACAGGTTCCCGGCCGTGTTCCCGAAGATCGCCTCACCGCCGCCGCGCTCCTTGGCGTACGCGAGGGCCAGGGCGTTCTCCGCGTACGACGTCGTCTTCAGGCCGGACAGCGCGCCCCGCTCGTTGCGCGGCCACGGCACGACCGTCACGTCGGCCGCCGGCGGGAACGGGTCCTGCGGCTCGACGATGATCGACACGGTCGGCCCGGCGTCGCCGCGCACCGAGCCGAGCGGGCCGATCCCGCTCGTGTAGGTGATGCGGATGCGCGCCAGCGGCCACTTCGGCGCGGCCGCCAGCACCTCCAGCACGCCCTGGGCGAGGGCGTCGTGGTCGGGTTCCGGCAGGCCGAGTCCCGCCGCCGAGCGGGCCAGCCGGCGCAGGTGGCGGGTCAGCGCGAACGGCTCCCCGTTCGACGCCTTCACCGTCTCGAAGATCCCGTCCCCCACCAGCATGCCGTGGTCGAAGACCGACACCACCGCCCGCTCGGGGTCGATCAGTTCCCCGTTCAGCCAGATCCTGGCCTGCGCCGTCACCGGAGCCACCTCCATTCGCCGAGCCGCCTCCGACCCGGTCTCGCGCCGTTTTCGCGAGGTGGACCGGAGCCGGCGGCCGTCGTCCGGAAGCCCGGATGCCCACCGCCGGGACGCCGCGCCGGAGGTCCGCGCCCACCCAGCCGATGGCCCCACAGTACGGCCCGCGCGGGACGGCTTCGAGTCCTTCCCGCCGACGCGCCCGGGTTATGCGAAGTTCATACCGGGTTCACGGCAGGACGCACCCGAACGCGTCCGCGAGCCCCGCCAGCCCCCGCTCCGTCACGACCAGCGCCCGCCGCGTGCTCCCCCGCTCGAACCAGCCCAGCTCGATCATGCGGCCGGTCAGCGCCGCGCCCAGTGCGCCGTTCAGATGCGGGCGCCGCTCCGTCCAGTCGAGGCACTGCCAGGCGAAGCTGCGCCGCGCCCGCCGCAGCGCGGGCACGTCCAGGCCCAGACCCGCCAGACGCTCCTCGCCCTTCTCCGTCACCTCGTAGGCGTCCCCGTCGCCGGCCTCGATCAGGCCGCCGTCCACCAGCGCCGCGAACAGCGCGACACCCGCCGCCCCCGCCAGGTGGTCGTAGCACGTCCGCGCCTCGTGCAGCCGCCGCGCGTCCCGCGACTGCCGCAGGCTCCGCACCTCCATCGGCGGCGCGATCCGCGACAGCGCCTCGATGACCTGCGCCACCTCGCTCCCCCGCAGCCGGTAGTACCGGTGCCGCCCCTGCTTCACCACGGTGACGAACCCGCCGTCCAGCAGCCGCCCCAGATGCGCGCTCGCCGTCTGCGCGCTCACCCCCGCCGTCCGCGCCAGCTCCCCCGCCGCGAGCGGCCGCCCGTCCAGCAGCGCCGTCAGCATCGCCGCTCGCGCCCGATCCGCCAGCAGCGCCGCCACCGGCGCGAAGTCCACGCCCACGCCATGTCCCGAGGCCATGCACCGACCTTAGACGCCGCACCCTTCGACGCCCGCCGAAGCATCCCGACGCGCCCCGCCCCGAAACCCGGTTTGGGGAACGGCCCTCGACGCGCTAAGGTCTTACCCGTCGCCGCAGGGCGCACGCGGAAGTGGCTCAGGGGTAGAGCATCACCTTGCCAAGGTGAGGGTCGCGGGTTCAAATCCCGTCTTCCGCTCTGAGGGGCCTTGAGGCTATGACCAGAAGGTCTCGTTCTGGTGGAGTGGCCGAGAGGCGAGGCAACGGCCTGCAAAGCCGTGTACACGGGTTCAAATCCCGTCTCCACCTCAACGCCGTACCTCCCCCGGAGGGCACGGAAACGGGCGATTAGCTCAGTGGGAGAGCGCTACCTTGACACGGTAGAGGCCACTGGTTCAATCCCAGTATCGCCCACCATGAGATCCCCGAGCCGGACGGCATGTCCGGCCCGGGGATTCTGCGTTTCCGGCCCCGTCGCCGACCCGGTCCTCGGGTGCTGACGCCCGAGGCCGGGTGGGGCGCTACGGCCCCGAGAACACCGAGGCGGCCGCCAGCACGTCGCGCGTGACGACCGGATCGCCGCTGGTCTCGGCACGGACGTTCGATGCGGTGCGGCGCCCGCCCGCCAGCAGGCAGAACTCGACGACGTCCATCCTGACCTGCGCGGACGGGACGTTCCCTGCCGCCGCCGCGCCGAGCGGGATCGTCCACTCGCCGCCGCCCGGACCGTCCAAGACCAGCCGCAGCACCCGGTCCGGGTGATCGCGCCCGGTCAGCGCGAGCGCCTTGGGCAGGTTCCGCGCGCCGAAGTCCGCGATCGCGAGCAGGTGCTCGGCGGGCGGCGGCGGCAGCGCGCGGCTCGTCGCCCGCGCGATGTCGGCGGCGTGGATCCAGGTCTCGAAGGCGCGCGCCGTCACGTGGTGCCTGAGACGCATCCGGATTCCGCCCACCTCGATCCGGCGGTCGGCGTCGGCATCGCCCAGCCGGTCGCACAGGCCGTCCGCCTGCCGCCGCCACGCCAGGCGCGCCTCGCCGGGCGCCGGGCGGCGGCCGATCGCCTCCGCGGTGCGGGCCGGTATGTCGCCGGCCGCCGACGCACCGCCCGCGATCGCCTCGCCGAGCAGCCCGTCGGTGGCGGCCAGGTGCACGACCAGGTCGCGCGCGTCCCAGTCTCCGGCGGCGGCCGCCGTCCACTCGGCCTTGCGGAGGCCGGCCAGCAGGGCGTCGAGCATCGCGACGACGGCGGCGTAGGGCCGGGCGAAGCCGGGCGCCGGGCGCGCCGGCGGACGCCGGGAGAGGGCGGCGTGGAGCGTACGAGCGCGCAGGTCCAGCGGAGACTCGGTCATCAGACGCTCTCCTCCTCAGCCAGGGTGTCGGCGATGCAGCGCAACCCGGTGCGGATGCGGGACTTGAGGGTGCCCTCCGGTAAGCCCAGCTCGATCGCCGCCTGCTGGTACGTCCGGCCACGGTAGTAGGCCAGCTCGACCGCCTCCCGCAGGCGCTGCGGCAGGGCCGCGACCGCATGCCGGACCCGGACCTCGGTCTCGTCGGCGATGATCACGTCGATGATGGGGACGGCCGGTTCCGCGTGCTCGACCGCGTCGAGCAGGCGCCGCCGCCGCTCCTCCTTGCGGACCCAGTCGACCGCGCGCCGATGGCTGAGCATGGCCAGCCAGGTGCGCAGGGTGCCGCGGCTCGGGTCGAAGGCGTAGGGGTTCTCCCACAGGTGGACGAACACGTCCTGCGTTATCTCCTCGGCGACCTCGCGGCGTCGCGTCACCTGCAGGGCGAGCGTGTGCACCAGGGACGAGAAGTGATCGTAGGCTTGCCGCAGCGCGCCGTCGTCCCCCGCCGCCAGCCGCTGCCTGAGCCGGATGTCCCCGTCCATCGAACCCCTCTCCCGTGGGCCGGACGACATGGTCGTCGTACTCAGGGTTCGCCTGTCGGGGACGACCGGATGACCGCCTGTCCGGCTTCGGCCGTTCTCAGGATGTTCGTTTCCGGGGCCGGACCTGGGCGGCATAATGCACGGCTCGATCGGCGATGCCTGCCGGGCGGGGGGCGTGCGGGGACGCCACTCGCATCCGGCCCGCCGCGTCAGTCGGAGGCCGGGAGCGGTTTGGCCGCCTTGCGCGTCATGGGGGAGCCGTCGCAGGTCAGTTCGCCCGTGCCGGAGGCGGTGCACAGGAGTTCCACCGTCTCCGCGGCGTTCACGTAGCGCTTGCCGATCTGGGTGGCGGCCTCGCCCTTGAAGGGCGGGGGCGGCGGTCCCTCCGCCGGGATCAGCGGGGCGCCGCCGCAGGCGATGTCCGGGCCCTCCCCCGCGGGCGCCCGGACGACGATCACGCGGGTGGTGCAAGCGCCGGTGCCGCAGCACCGCCGGTTTGGGCTCGGACGTCGTGCCGCTCGTGTAGAGGATCACCGTCACGTCGTCGCCGTCCGCCGCAGGCGCTCCCCGGCCACGGATCCGAGAATGGCATTCTCCGAACTCGGAAGTTAAAGTCTCACACCTGCTGTTCGGCCGTCTTCGGCGCGGGCCGCCAGAACGTCGCGAGCAGGCCCGCCGTAGCGGCCACCGCCACGCCGAGCGCGACGCCGCCGCCCGCCCAGCCGTCCAGCACGATGCCGGCGGCGTCGTCCACCGACCACCGCCCGGGGCCGAGCAGCGCGAGGGCCAGCGAGGCCACGGCCAGCACGAGCACGTACTCGTAGCCCTCCTTGAAGACGAAGAACCCGTTGGGCCGGTGCGCGAGGATCCCCGCGACCAGCATCACCGAGATGACCGCCGCGCAGGCCAGCGGCGTGAGCAGGCCGATGACCAGCAGCGCGCCCGCGCCGATCTCGGTGACCACGCTCATCCACGCCTGCAGCGTCCCGTGCCGCAGGCCGAGCCCGGAGAACCAGCGGGCGGTGCCCTCGATGCGGCCACCGCCCCGCCAGTGGTTGAGCCCGTGCGCGATCATGGTGATGCCCACGACCACCCGGACGAGCAGCAGCGCGGCGACTTCGGCGTCCATGTATCCCTCACACCTTCCCGGACGTCACGCGTCCGTCCTGAGCAGCATCACTCCGCTGGGGGTGAGACCGCCGCCGCTGACCGCGGCGACCCGTGCACCCGGCACCTGTCTCGCTCCCCCTCGCCGCGCAACTGTACGACGGCCTCGTACACCAGTCCCATCCCGTGGGTGCGCCCGTGCGAGAGCTGGCCGCCGTGGGTGTTCAGCCGAAGGATGCCGTCGCGCGCGACGCCGACCGGCTCGCCCGGTTCAACGGCGAGGCGCCGGCGATGATCCCCCTCGTCACCGCGCCCCCCGGTGAGCCCGCCGCGATGGCCGACCGGGAGACCTACGAGTGGTACCGGACGATCGAGCCAAAGCGCCTGGCGACGTGGCGCAACGAGGTCACGCTCCGGTCGGTGGAGGCGATCGCCGGCTACGAGCCGGGCGACTACATCGCCCGCATCTCCCCGACACCGCTCATGCTCGTCGTCGCCCAGCACGACGTCCTCACTCACAGCGACCTGGCCTTCGCCGCCTACGAACGGGCCCTGCACCCCAAGCAGCTCGTCACCCTGCCCGGCGGCCACTTCGTCGTCTTCGACCAGGAGTTCAAGAACACGCTCACCCTCATGACCAGGTTCTTCCTCCAGCATCTGGCCTCCCGGACAGCCGCCTGACCGGCGGCCCACGGCCCCGGCGAGGCAGCCGAAGATGGCGGATAGCGGCACCATCACCGTCGGGCGGTCCCTACGCTCACAAGGATGCGACTGGACCTGATCGCGATCATCGTGGAGGACTACGACCCGGCCATCGAATTCTTCACCCGGGCTCTCGGGTTCGATCTGGTCGAGGACTCGCCCTCACTCACCAACGACGGCCGTCCGAAACGATGGGTCGTCGTCCGGCCGCCCGGCGCTCAGACCGGCGTCCTCCTCGCCCGCGCGGACGGCGGGCACCAGACCGCCGCCATCGGAGACCAGGCCGCCGGCCGCGTCGGCTTCTTCCTCCATGTGGACGAGTTCGACGCCGCCTACGAACGCATGACGGACGCCGGCGTCGAATTCGTCACCCGGCCTCGCACCGAGCCCTATGGACGGGTCGCGGTGTTCCTCGACATCGCCGGCAACCGGTGGGACCTGCTCGGCCCTGCCGACCGACCGAACCAGCAATAGCCCCTCACACCGCGCGGTAACCGGAGATTTCGCCAAGCGTGCGGTCCCTTGCCGGCCACCGCACCCGCCTGCCGGCCTCAGCACCCTGAAACCCTTCCCGCCCAGCCCTGGAGGACGAGCCTGCGGCCATCCCTCAAGCGGCGCTCGTCATGGCTCCGGGTCCAGACCTGGCGCTCTGCATAGCCGGGCGTAGCGTCCGGGTGTCATGCCGAAGGCCGCCTTGAACATTCTGGTGAAGTGGGCTTGGTCCGCGAAGCCGGTCGCGAGGGCGGTCTCCGCCAAAGGCCTGCCCGCGCACAGCTTCTCGCGGGCGAGGTCAAGGCGGCGCATGACCGAGTACCGGTAGGGGCTGGTGCCGCACAGGGCACGGAACTGGCGTGCGAACTGGTAGCGGTCGAGGCCCGTGACCGCCTCCAGTTCGCTGGAGCGCACGACCGCCGGCCGGTTCTCCAGGAACTCTCGGCCGCGCTGGAGAGCGGGCAGGTCGAGACGGCGGGGCCGGTCGGGAGCGCGGGCGGCGGCCGTGCACCGGAGCAGGCCCTCGGCGAGCTCCAGGACCAGGGCGTCGAGCGCCAGCGGCTCGGCCGCCGCTGCGAACGCCGCCCGTATCGTGCGCGCGAGGACCGGGTCGTCGGTCACCGGGGCGGCGAAGGGCAGCGGAGCCGGTCGCCCGGTGATGGCCGACAGCGCGCCGGCGATCCGGGCCGGTGCGACGTAGATCTGCGCGTAGCCGAGGAGGTCCGGCCCGTCGGCCCAGCCGTCGTGCGGCTCGTCCGGATGCAGCACGAAGACCTGCCCGGGGGCGCTGCGCCGCACCGCGCCCCGATAGTGGAATGCCTGGGCCCCCGCTTCGGTGACCCCGACGGCGTACACGTCGTGCCGGTGCCGGCCGTACGGGTGGCCGCGCAACCCGGCGCGGAACAGTTCCACGCCGTCCACGGGTCCGCTGGTCTCCATCCACTCGCCCGCGTCACACGAACGTTCAAGACCGCTGCGACGCGGTCCGGCCACGCTGGGTGCCATATGCGGAGTCTAAGGAGAAGCCATGGAGGTCTCCCTCTCACCGGCCCAGGCGATCGCGTTCATGGCGTTCGTCGCCGTGGCCGCGGGAACTCCCGGTCCCGGCAACGTGCTGCTGGCCGCCGCCGGCGCCAGGGGCGGGCTGCGGCAGGGTCTGCCGAGCCTGTTCGGGCAGGTGGCCGGGATGAGCACCTTGCTGCTGGCCGTCACCCTGGGAATCGGCGGCCTGCTCCTGGACCGCCCATGGCTCCTGGAGACCCTCAAGTGGGGAGGCGCGGTGCTGCTGTGCTGGATGGCCTGGAGCATCGCGACCGCGACCCGTGCTGAAGGGGAAGCAGACGCCGCTGCCTGGTCCGGCTTCCTCGGCATGGCCGCCTTTCAGTGGGCCAATCCCAAGGGCTGGCTGATCAGTGTCGCGGCCAACGCCACTTTCCTGGACGGACACGGCGGCATCCTCAGCCGCTCCCTCACCCTCACGGCCCTGTTCATGCTCATCGCGCTGCCCAGCTGCCTCCCCTGGCTGGCGTTCGGCGCCGCGCTCCAGCACTCCCTCCGCACGCCGCGGACCTGGCTCGTCTACCGCTGCATGACGGCAGGTCTGCTGGTGGCGTCGGTCGCCCTCTTCATCTGGCCCCACGACTGATTCGGGCTGCCGAAGGGATCCGCCTACTCCCCCTCGGCGGCGGGATAGAGCCGGAAGTCGATGACGACGCAACTCATCTGTCCGCTCTCGGTGCGGCCGATCCAGACAGGGCAAGACTGCCCACGAACCGTACCGCGCGCTCGTGATACGGCTCGGGAGGGGTCACAGGAGATGTTTCAGGCGGCGCAGCCCCCGGGTGGTGCGTGCCTTGACGGTGCCGAGCGGGATCGAGAGCCGGTCGGCGATCTCCCGCTGGGTCAGCTGCCCGAAATGGGCGAGCACGATCGCCTGCCGCTGCGGGACCGGCAGCCCGGCGAGCGCGTCCCGGACGTCGCAGGCGGCGTCCACGGCGGAGGTGGCGTCGGGCACGCCGACGGTGTCCTCCAGCGGCACCGACCGGCGGGAGTGCCGCGCCTCCGCCCGGAGCTGGTCGATGGCCCGCCTCCTGGCGATGGCCAGGACCCACGGCTCCAGGCCGCGCGAAGGGTCGAAGCGCGCGCGTGATCGCCAGACCTCCATGAAGACCAACTGGACGACGTCGTCCACCGCGTGGTCGGGTACCAGCCGTCCGGCGTGGCGGCGGACGAGAGGGCCGAGTGCGGCGTAGCACTCGCTCAACGCCGCCTCGTCGCCTTGGGCGAGCCGTTGCTCCAGGGTCATGCGGTCCCGATGCCCGTGGAAATCGCTTCAAAACTTGTTCATAGTTAAGGCAAGGTGAAGCCGTGACAGGGGCAGCGCAAAGCGGACGAGCCCGGTACCGGGTCGGCTCAGAGCGCTCCGAGCGGGGACGTGAGCCGGGTGACGGCTTCGGCGAGGGCGGACACCGGAGCGGCGTTCGCCGGCAGCCGGTCGTGCGCCCAGCCGGGTCCTCCGACGAGGAGGCGGTAGGGCGGACGCGCCGCCGGCAGCGCCGCCAGCCATGCGGGATCGCCGGTCTCGGCGGTCTGCGACCAGACGAAGACGGCGTTCGGCCCGGCCTTGCGGATCGCGGCGGCCAGCGCCGTCGGCGGCACGCGCGCTCCCAGGACCAGCGCGTCCACACCGGCCTCGGCCAAGGCGGCGGCCAGCGCGTGCACCGGCAGGCTGTGCTGTTCCTCCGGCGCGCAGGCGAGCAGCACCGGACGCGCGTTGAGCGGCCGGCCGGGCGGCGCCGTCTCCGCCAGGGATCCGAGCAGCACCGTGGACAGCAGGTGCTCGACCTCCACGCAGTCGCCCGCTGCGGCGTGCTTGCGTCCGATGCCGGCCAGGACGGGCACGATGAGACCGTCCCACGCCCGGACGACACCGTCCCGGCGCAGTGCGGTCCGCACGAGGTCGGTCATCGCGGGCCGGTCCAGCGCCATCGCCGCGCGGGCCAGGCCCCGCACCGCCGCGGCCTGCCGCTCGTCCCGCCCGGGGGCGGTCACCGGTACGCGGTTGCCGCCGGCGCCGTGCGCGCGGGGCGGCGGAGGCGTGCCCGGCGGCGCGCCCAGCGCGACCCGGGCGGCTTCGCCCGGCGGTGCGCCGGCGAGGATCCGCCGCTGCATGATCTCCAGCCGCGCCAGGTCGGCGGACGTGTAGCGGCGGTGGCCGCCCGGGCTGCGGCCGCTCGGGCCGATGCCGTACCGGCGGTCCCAGGTGCGCAGGGTGGACGGCGCCACCCCGAGGCGCTGCGCCACCGCGCCCACGCCCAGGCCCGCATCCCCCTCCGCCGGCCCGCCCATGTGTCCGCTCCCCCTCGTCCCGCCCGAGCGTACGATCTGCCAGGTCTTCGCCGGAACCCCGGGCGCCGGTTGCACCTCGGCCGCCTCCCGGGCGTGCAGACGCCGCCGCCCCGGGAAGGGGCAGGCCATGAGGTTGACGAGGAACATGAGGCGACGGCCCGCGGCCGGCGGGTGGCGGACCTACGCGGCGACGAGCGCGGCCGTGACGGC
Source organism: Actinomadura monticuli (assembly GCF_041463655.1). NCBI lineage: Bacteria > Bacillati > Actinomycetota > Actinomycetes > Streptosporangiales > Thermomonosporaceae > Actinomadura > Actinomadura monticuli. The sequence goes on along the minus strand of NZ_JAXCEI010000013.1, from coordinate 131,836 downwards.
GACCGCGGCCATCGGGTCCAAGGCGGTCAACGCCGGCAGCTCCTGGTACCGGTCGCTGGCCAAGCCGCCGTGGCAGCCGCCGTCCGGGACGTTCGGAGTGGTCTGGCCGCCTCTGTACGCATCGATCGCGTGGGCCGGCGGACGTGCCCTGCCGCGGGCACGGGGACGCCGGCAGCAGGCGCTGGCCGCCGGCCTGGGCGTCAACCTGGTGCTGAACGCCGCCTGGAGCCGGCTGTTCTTCGGCCGGCGGAGCACGAGGGCGGGGCTGGTGGGGACGGTGCTGCTCGACATCAGCAACGCCGACCTGATCCGCCGCACGGCCGCCGTCGACACCGCGGCGGCCGGCGCCCTCGTCCCGTACGCGGCATGGTGCGCGTTCGCGACCGCGCTGACCGCCGACATCGCTCGCCGCAACCGTCAGGGCCCGGCTTGACGGCCGCGATGCCGATCGTGCGGCGCGCCTTACTTGAGCGGGTCGTGGCCCCAGTTCATGAGCGAATAGCGCCATCTGGTGTCGGTGACGTCACCGGACGGGCGCTGGGCTAGATGGCGATGGACGTATCCGACCACCTTGCGCATGTGCGCGTAGTCGTCCTCGCTCATGTCCGCTCTCCTCGTCCGGAGCAGCTCCACGATCCGGCGCCCGGACGCGTGGCCCGTCGACTCCCCGCCGCCGTCCTTCTGGCCGACCGACCGCGACTCCTCGGTGTCCAGCCACCGCTCCAGTTCCTTGGCCGTCATGTTCACCGCCTTGCCGAACTCGGCCGCCGCCTCCTGGTCTCCCATGCGCGTCGCGGTACCCGTACCCGGGCACAGGTAGTCACCGCGAAAGACCTGGTCAACGAAGATTGATTGCGGCGGAACCCGGCGGAGCGGAGCCATCGCCGCGTGCCGGGCAAAATCCATCTCAGGCGCGCTTGTGCAGGTCAGAGGGGGGTACGGGCGGATCGTGCAACCGATCGGCCGCTCGGTTCCGAAGAACGGCGCAGAACCCTTCGGACAATGATGGAGGAACGGTGTACCCCGGACATCGTGTGCACGGTCCGCGTGGCGGGCGCTGATGGCGGCGGGCGGTCCGGCCGTCGTGATCGGCGCGGGTCTGGCCGGGCTCTCGGCGGCGGTCCATCTCGCCGCGCGGGGCCGGGAGGTCGTGGTGGTCGAGGCCCGCGACGAGCCGGGCGGATGCTGCGGATCCGCGCACGCCGGCGCCTACCGGTTCGACACGGGCCCTTCGGTGCTGACCATGCCGCAGGTGCTGGCCGACACGTTCGGCGCGGCGGGCGAGGACATGGATAACGTGCTGCCGCTCCGGCGCCTGGACCCGTTCTACCGGCTGTCCTTCCACGACGGCTCACAACTCGACGTGGTGGCGGGCGCGCAGCGGATGGCGGAGAACGTCCGCGCCCTGTGCGGGCCGGAGGAGGCGGCCCGGTACCTGCGGTTCCGGCGGCGGCTCGGGGCGATGTTCGAGGCCGAGTGGTCGTCGTTCATCGACGCGGACATGACCCGGCTGCGGAGCATGGCCCGTCCCGTCGCGCTGCTCAGGCTGGCGGCGGCGGGCGGGTTCCGGCGCCTGGACCGGTTCGTGGCGGGTCAGCTGACCGACGAGCGGCTCATCAGGGCGCACACGTTCCAGGCGCTGTACGTCGGGCTCCCCCCGGCCAAGGCGCTGGCCATCTACGCGGTCGTCGCGCACATGGACACCGTCGGCGGGGTGTACTTCCCGGCGGCCGGCGGTATGCACGCCGTGCCACGGGCGCTGGCCGCCGTGGCCGAGAAGGCGGGCGCCGTGCTCCGGTACGGCGTGCGCGCCGAGCGGGTGGAGACGGACTCCCGCGGGGTCGCGGCGGTACGGCTGGAGGGCGGCGAGCGGCTCGCCGCCGGGGCGGTCGTGGTCGCCTGCGACCTCGACCGGGCCCACCGGGGGCTGCTGCCCGCCGCGGCGGGCGACTGGCGGCTGCGCCGGCCGCGGTACGCGCCGTCCTGCCTGGTCATGCACTTCGGGATCGGCCACCGCCCGGCCGGCCGGGCACACCACACGCTGCACTTCGGCCGGGAGTGGGCCGGCACCTTCTCGGCCCTGGCCGCCGGGCGTCCGCAGCCCGATCCGAGCCTGCTGGTCACCTGCCCCGAGGCGGACGGCGCCTCGGCGCCGCCCGGCCACGCCACGCTCAGCGTCCTGGAGCCCGCCCCGAACACGGCGAGCGGAACCGACTGGGACCGTCTCGGGCCGCGGCTGGAGGAGCGCCTGCTCGGCCGCCTGTCCGACCTCGGCTACGGCGACCTGTCGGCGGCGCCGCGGCGGACCTTCGATCCGCGGGTCTGGGCCCGCCTCGGCCATTCGGCGGGCACGCCGTTCGCCCTGGACCACCGGTTCACCCAGACGGCCTGGTTCCGGCCCGCCGGCCGCAGCCGCCGCGTGCCCGGCCTGCACTTCGCGGGGATGTACACCGCGCCCGGCGTGGGCGTCCCACCGGCTCTGATCTCCGGACGGCTCGCCGCCGCCCGCATCCTGGAAGGCCGCCGCCCATGACGCTGACCGCGAGCTACGAGCACTGCCGCCGTCTCAACGCCCGCCACGGACGCTCTTTCTATCTGGCCACCCTGCTGCTGCCGGCGTGGAAGCGCGGGCACGTGCACGCGCTGTACGGGTTCACCCGCCACGTGGACGACATCGTGGACGCCTGCGGCGAGGACGCCGCGGACGCCACCGGACGGGCCGGAGCGCTCGACGAGGTGACCCGGCGGCTGACCGCGAGCCTCGCGGGCGAGGCGATCGAGGACCCCGTGCTGCCCGCGTTCGTGCACACCGTCCGCTCCTTCGGCATCGAACGCGCCGACATCGACGCGTTTCTGCGGTCCATGCGCACCGACCTCACCGTCACCCGGTACGCCGGCTACGACGACCTGCTCGTGTACATGGAGGGCTCGGCCGCCGCGATCGGGCTGATGATGCTCCCCATCCTGGAGACGGTGCCCGGCGCCGGGCGCACGGCCCGCGAGCCCGCGCGCGAGCTGGGCCGGGCGTTCCAGCTCACGAACTTCCTGCGGGACGTCGCCGAGGACCTGGCCCGAGGCCGGGTCTACCTTCCGCAGGAGGACCTCGCCAAGTTCGGGGTCACCGAGGACGACCTCCGCGGCGGCGGCCGTGATCGGGCGCTGCGCGAACTGGTCGCCTTCGAGGCCGACCGCGCCCGGGACCACTACCGCCGCGCCCTCGACGGCGTCGAACTGCTGACCCCGTCCTCGCGTCCCTGCATCCGCGCCGCGTACGAGCTGTACGGAGGCATCCTGGACGAGATCGCCGCGTCCGGCCACGACGTGCTGACCGCGCGGGCCCGGGTGCCGCGCCACCGGCGGGCCGCGATCTTCGCACGTCACATGCTGGCCGCCTCCGCCGCCGGCCGCGCCGAGCGGCGGCGGCCCGCCGGGGTGCGCTGATGGGCGGGTGCGCCCGGCCGGGCGGGACGCCGCGTCCGGTGGTGCTGGACGCGATGGGCGGCGACCACGGGCCGGCGGAGACGGTGCCCGGAGCGCTGGCGGCGCGGCGCGAGCACGGCGTTCCGGTCCTGCTCGTCGGATGGGCCGAGGACGTGCGCCGGGAACTGCGGCGGCACGGCGGCGACGGCGAGGTGGAGGTCGTGCACGCCGACGATGCGGTGCCGATGGCCGAGCGCGGCTCGGCAGCAGCGGCCCGGCCGGATTCGAGCCTGATGGTGGGGTGCGTCCTCGCCCGGCGGCGGGGCGCCTCACTGGTCTCGGCCGGGTCCACCGGCGCGGTCGTGACGTGCGCGGTCCGCGCCTTCGGGCGGCGGGAGGGCGTGCTGCGCCCGGCGCTGGCCGTGGCGCTGCCGACCTCGGCCGGATCCACCGTGCTGGTCGACGCCGGCGGAACCGCCGACCCCACCGCGGAGATGCTCGCGCAGTTCGCCCTGCTGGGCGTCTCCTACGCGCGGAACGTCCTGGGCGTGGCCGACCCGTCGGTGGGCCTGCTGTCCATCGGCGCCGAACCGGGGAAGGGCAACCGGCTCGCCCGCGAGGCCGCCGGGCTGCTGCCGGGCATGCCCGTCCGCTTCCACGGCAATGTGGAAGGGCACGACGTCCTGGCCGGAACGGTCGACGTGGTCGTGACGGACGGCTTCACCGGCAACGTGGTGCTGAAGAACATCGAGGGCTGCGTCCGGACCACCCTGGACATGGTCGCCGGAGCCGGCATCGCGCCGCCGGGGCGGCTGGCGGAGGTCGCACGGCTCTACGCGGCGGACACGCACGGGGGCGCCGCCCTGCTGGGCCTGACCGGCACGGTCGTCGTGGGGCACGGCTCCTCACGATCCGCCGCCATCGCCCGCGCGTGCGTGGTCGCGTCGGAGCTCGGCGCGGAGGACGGGCCGGTGCCGGTGGGCGGCCGCGCCAGCGCGGGGCCGGTCGCGTGAGGCGCTCACCGCGTCCCGGGAGCGTCCAGCGGGTCGCGCCCGTCCCAGGTGCCCCGGCTCTCGTAGGGGGCGAAACGGGCGAACAGCTCCTCGGAGTACCAGTCCTCGCCGCGCACGCGGTCGACGACGGTGCGGTGCGCGCCCGTCCGGTAGGCGAACCGCGCGACCGCGGTCTCGTCCCGCCAGAGCGAGAAGGTCGCCTGCCGGGCCAGCGGCCACTCCCCCACCCCGACCGAGGCGAGGCAGCCCTCCTGGCGGCGCAGCTCCCGGTCGACGTCCGGCACCGACCGGTAGAAGGGCACCAGCCGGCCGGGACGGATCGACGCCCTGGTCAGCACGGCCACCGGCCCGCCGCGGCTCGTCCGGGCGGGTCCGGCCGCGGCGAGAGGGTCGCGTCCGCCCCAGCGGCCGCGGGAGGCCAGCGGCGCGAGCCGGACGTGCCACGACTCCTCGGCCTCCTCCCGCCACCGCCGGGCCACCGGGGAGCGCGCGAGGAACTGCTCCAGCGCGGGCTCCCCGTCCCACACGGCGAACAGCGCCCAGCGCCGCAGGTCGGCGCCCAGGCTCATGGACCGGCCGCGGCCCGTGCCCAGCAGCCGCCAGAACGACAGCCCGCCGGTGCGGCGCAGCGGCGGCCGGTCGAACGCCATGTGCCGCATGGCGTCCACACCCGCGTACCTGATGAGGTGGAACGAGGCGATGACCCTGGTATCGGTGGCTCCCGTGCTCGGCGCGGCCATCGGCGGCTACCTGCTCGGCTCGGTGCCGGTCGCGGTGCTCGTCGGACGCGCCCACGGCTTCGACCCGCGCGACGTCGGCGACCGCAATCCCGGCTTCTGGAACATGATGGAGCAGCTCGGCTGGAAGGCCGCCGCCCCCGTGTTCGCCGGCGACCTGCTCAAGGGCACCGCGGCGGGCCTGGTCGGGCTGGCCGCGGGCGGCGGCGAGACCGGCGCGCTCGGGACGGTCGCCGGCGCGAGCGTCCTGCCCGTGTACGCGGCGGTCGGCGGCGCGATGGCCGGGCACGCGTGGCCGGTGTTCGCGGGACGGCGGGGCGGCCGCTCGATCCTCGCGTTCGCGGGCGGTTTCGCGGTGATCTGCCCGCCGGCGTTCACCGCCGGCGTCGCGCTGCTGACCGGGGTGGGCCTGGCCTCGCGCTCGTTCGCCTGGGGCACCCGCGCGGCCGTCTTCTCGCTGCCGGCGCTGCAGCTGCTCTTCGCGCCCGCCGAGCACGTGGCGGCGACCGGGGCGCTGATGTGCCTCATCGGGCTGCGCTTCGGTCAGGCCGCCGCGGCGGAGCGCCGCACCTGACCGCCGGACGGCCGTAAGTCCGTCCCCGCCAGGTACGAAGCGGCCGCAGCACCGACCATGTCAGGCGCGCCGCCATCGGGACGTCGAGGAGCGGCGAGATCGCCAGGCCCACGCCCGGACGCGCGTAACTGCCGCGCAGGGCCGTCGCCAGGAGCAGCCGCTGGACGAGCAGGCCGAGGTCCAGCGGAGTCGGGCGACCCGTCGCCAGCCGCGCCACCGGCAGGGCGAGGGTCAGCCAGACGACCGCGAGATCGGCCGCCAGCCTGCCGGTCCCGGTCACGTCCCGCAGCGCGATCGACCGTCCCCACTCGCGCCACACGTCGGCGGCCGACTCGTGCATGTCGACCTCCAGCAGGGCTCCGGCGTCCCGGAAGGCGATCCGCCAGCCGTCCCCCGCGAGCAGCCGGCCGAGAGCGACGTCGTCGGTGAGGTGGCCGCGGACCCGCGCGAACCCGCCGGCCCGCAGCATCGGCCCCTTGCGGAAGGCCATGCACTGGCCGTTGAGCAGGAGGCTCCCGGGGGACGCGGCGGCCGGTCCGATCGGCCCGAAGCGGTAGACGAGGCCGGCCAGGAACGAGGCGTGCAACGCCTGCTCGGCCACGCCGTCGCAGACGAACCGCGGCCCCGCGGACACCAGGTCGAACCTGTCGAGCAGTGCGACGAGTTCGGCGCACAAGCCCGGCATGGGGCGGGTGTCGGCGTCCAGCAGCACCACGATCGGCCCGGCGGCGGCGCGCACGCCCTGGTGCAGCGCCCACTGCTTGCCGACCCAGCCGTCCGGCAGCGGCGCCCCGTGGACGACCGTGGCGCCCAGCCGCGCCGCGAGTTTCGCCGTGCCGTCCCGCGACTCGTCGTCCACGACGATCACCTCGGACACGTCGGGGGCCGCGAGCAGGGGCCGCAGGCAGTCCTCGATCCGCGACTCCTCGTCCCGCGCCGGGATCACCACCGAGACCGGCTGTGGTGGCGGGCCGGAGTGGCCGGGCACGAAGGGCGCGGGACGGTTCCGGCCGCGCGCCAGCCGGGCGGCCGCCACTCCGGCGGCCACCGCCTGGAGCACCGTCAGCGGCCTCATCTCACCCGTACCCCCGCCCGTGCCGGAAAGTCCCGCTCGACGAGCGAGGCGACGATCCGGCCGCCCATCGCGACCAGCGGCAGCCCGCCGCCCGGGTGCGCCGACCCGCCCACCAGGTACAGCCCGCGGCGCGGCCCCCTGTTGGCCGGTCTGCGGAACGGCGCGAGCGCGCCCCGGTAGGCGGTCCCGTAGATCGCCCCGCCCCACGCGCCGTACCGGTCGCGCAGGTCGGCGGGGGTGAACGTCTCCACGAACCGCAGCCGTCCCGACAGGTCGCGCCCGCGGCGCGCCAGCCGTTCCAGGACGAGGTCGCGGTAGGCGTCCGGGGTCATCGGCCAGCGGCCCGGATCACCGGCCGGGACGTTGACCAGCAGCACCCAGTTCTCCGCCCCGGCCGGCGCCCGGGACGGGTCGTCCACCGCCGAGCATCCGATGTAGACCGTCGGGTCCTCCGGTGGCACGCCGCGCTCGAAGATGTCGCCGAACTCCCGCCGGTAGTCGGCCGAGAAGACGACGGAGTGGTGCGCCAGCCCGTCGGTGCGTCCGTCCACGCCGGCGAGCAGCAGGAACGCCGACGACGACGGGCCCAGGCGGCCGATCCGGCGCAGCCTCCGCCGGTCCGGCAGCAGCCGGCCGTACAGCGCCGCGGCGTCGGCGTTCACCACCACCGCGTCGGCGCCCACCCGCTCCCCCGAGGCCAGCACCACGCCCTTCACCGCCGACCGGTCGGCGACCACCTCCGCCACCTCGCTGCCGGTGCGGACCTCCACACCCGCTTCGCTCAGCAGGCGGGTCAGGTCTTCGGCCAGCCGGGGCAGCCCGCCCGGCACGTACCAGCCCCCGTCCCCGTGCTCGATCGCCGGGACGCAGCCGAGCGCGGCCGGCGCCCGGTACGGGCTCGACCCCGCATACGTCGCGTACCGGCCGACGTACTGGCGCAGCCGCGGGTCGCGGAAGAACCGGCGGGCCAGGCCGTCCAGCGTCCGGCCCGGCGCGACCGCGAACAGGTCACCGATCCGCGCCTCCTCGGGTCGGCGACCCAGCGGCCCAGCGAAGAACGTCCGCCGGGACGCCTCCAGGCAGCGCGCGGCCCAGCCGTGGAAGGCGCGCCACGACTCCCCCTCCCCCGGCGCCAGCCGCTCGACCCGCGCCGCCATCCGATCCGGATCACGGCAGGCGCGCAGCTCGGACCCGTCGGCGAAGCGGTAACGGCACAACTCGTCCAGCTCCACCAGGTCGCGCCGCACGCCCAGCTCCCGGAAGATGCCCGGAAGGGTCAGCAGCGACGGCCCCACCGAGAAGGCGAACCCGTCACGCTCGCGTTCGGCGAGCTTCCCCCCGAGGCGGTCAAGCCGCTCGTCCAGCCTGACGCGGTGCCCGCCCCGCGCCAGCAGCAGCGCGGCGACCATCCCGCCGACCCCGCCGCCGACGACGATCACCTCGGCCATCGACGCCTCCACGCCAGGACGGCGAACGTCCCCATCGCCGCCCCGCCCGCCAGGGCCACCACCCGGTCCGGCGGCTCGAACACCGCCGCGAACGCCAGCGTCTCCATCGCCGTCATCACTCCGTAGATCGCGATGAGGCCCCCGGACGCGGCCGCCTCGGACCTCCCGACGATCGCGTCGATCGCCGCCATGACCACCAGTGACACCGCCAGCCATCCCGCGAAATTGCTGACCGGCACTCCCCGGTAAGGCCCGTCGTCCGCCCACGTCCACAGCCCCATGCGGAGCATCTGCGGGTCCAGGAACAGATCCCACGCCGTCAGCGCCAGCGCCCCCGCCGCCCACCGCCTGAACCCGGCCTCCGGGACGATCGCGGTGGCGACCGCGTGCGCCGCCAGCCCCATGCCGCCCCACGCCACGGCCACGATCACCGGCACGCCGCCCAGCTGGGGCCGCAGCAGCGACGTGTAGGAGTACTCCCCGAACGGCACGCCCGCGCGGACACCGACCCACTCCGCCGCGTACCCCACGGCCACCGCGGAACCGAAGGCCCCGACCGCGCGACCGGCACCGTCCCGCCCGGCGGCGAAGGCCACGGCGCTCGCCGCCAGCAGCACCACGACGACGCCCGTCAACCGGATCGGCTCAGGACGCACCCCCGACAGCACCTGCGCCACCGCCATCGTGCCCAGGCAGCCCGCGCCTGCCAGCACCCACGCTCTCGACCGCCGCCCGACAGCCCACCCGCGCCGCCGGGCCCGAACCCGCCTCATACCTGACCTTCGCAACCGACCACCGCCACGGATGCAGCGCACGCGGCACGGCCCGCGCCGCCGTCGGCGGCGCGGGCCCCGCGTCCGTGCCGGCCGGCGCCGCGACCGCCGGTGGAGCCGCCGCCACGGCCGCCACCGGCGCAGATCACGCTGCTCCTCCTGCCACGCGCGGGAGGACCTTCCGTTTACCGCTGGCCGGCCCGGTCGACGAGCTTGGTGACCACGCGGGTGAGGGAGTACATGACGGTCCCCACGGGGACGTCGTAGCGGGGGTCCTTGCCCTTGGTCCTGGAGATCGGGGCGTTGTGGCCGGTGTTGACCGTCCGCTGCGCGACCATCTGGTAGGTGGACGGGTCCAGCAGGAACTGCTCGCCGAACCCGTGGGACAGCGCGATGGCGGGCCGCCCCGCGCCGTCCTCGGCGTTCCGCTGGATCTGGACGCCGGGGATCGCGGCCAGCACCCGGTAGAGGGCGGCCTGCGTCGCGGGCGGCATGGTGACCGGGGCGTCCCACAGCATCTGGGCGGCGTCACGGAAGGCCTGACCGTCCCGATCCTTGATCATCCGGTCCTGGGCGAGTGTGGCGTCCACGTTCTCGTAGACCAGGGCGCGCAGCTTCCCGGGGTCGCTGGGCAGCGACATCAGGCGGTCGGTTTCGGCCCTGGCGCTCTTGGCCCCCTGGCCCGTGTGGTGGAAGAACACCAGCTTGCCGTTCAGCAGGCCCGCCTCCCGCGTGCCGTCCAGCTTGATCCAGTTCTCCGAGTAGTGCGGCTTGGGGCCGTGCTCGGCGGTGGGGCCCATCTCGACCGCCTTGGTGTACCACCACTGGCCGGGGCGCGGCGTGACGGTCGGGCGCGCCTCCGCCGTCCGCGCGGCCTTGCCCAGGACCTCTGCCGCGCCCACCAGCCGGACGGCGGGCGCCCGCGGCGGAACGGTCCCGTTCCCGCCGGCGCCGACCACGACCAGCGCGCCCGCGGCGACGGCCGCCGCCGTGGCCGCCGAGGCGGCGATGCTCGCACGGTTGCGGAGCCGGCGCCGCCGCCCCCGCGCGAGGCCCCCGCCGACAAGGTCGTCCAGCGGCGGCTCCAGTCCTTCGGCGGTGCGGCGCATCGCCTCGGCCAGCCGGTCCTCCACCGCGTTCGTTCCCGCTTCCCCGTGCATCCCGGTGTTCCCCTCCCGCGTCATCGGATGAGCTCCTCGAACTCCTCGCCCAGCGCTTCGCGGAGCCTGCCCAGCGCCCGCATGCTGCGGTTGCGCACCGCACCGCCGCTCAGCCGCAGCGCGGACGCCACGTCCTGCACGCTCATGTCCTCCCAGTACCGCAGGACCAGCACGGCGCGGTCCTGCGGGGGAAGCCGCGCGAGGCCGTCCAGCAGCGTCATCCGCAGCGCCTGGTCGGCGTCGGCGGCGGCGGTCTCGGGCAGCCGCCGCGACGGCGTCTCCTGGTTGCTCTGCTTGCGCACGTGCGACATGTAGGTGCGCATCAGCACCGTCCGCGCGTAGGCGGCGGGGTTGTCGGCGCGCTGCACGCGGCGCCACGACGCGTACAGCTTTCCGAGGGTCGTCTGCACCAGGTCCTCGGCCAGGTGCCGGTCCCCGCACAACAGGCAGGCGGTGCGGAACAACGCGGCGCCGCGCGCCGCGGCGAACTCATGAAATCCCTGCGGATCTTTGGCCATCGGGCCTTCCTCGCGTCGTCCGTCGCTTCCGTCCCTACAGACGCCGCGACCGGAGTGCCTTGTCACAAACGAAAAGGGGCGGATCCACCGCCGACGGGTCCGCCCCTCGTTCCGGGAGCTCGCTCAGCCCGGCCCGGACGGTCAGGGAGGTCTCAAGAGGTGCCGGCCCCGGCTGGTCAGGCGATGTATGACGTGGGCGCCGTCGCGTTCGCTGTGCACCAGACCCGCGTCGCGGAGCACCTTCAGGTGGCCGCTGACCGTGGACGCGGGCATGCCCAGGCGGACGGCGATGGACCCGGTGGTGAACCCGATCGCCAGGGCGCCGAGCACCCGGGCCCGGCCGGTGCCCAGGAGGGCGGCCAGGGCGTCCGCGTGCGGCACGGCGGTCCCGTCCGCCCGCGGTCCGCAGCGGACCGGGTAGACCACGACCGGCGGCAGGCTGGGGTCGGCGAGGGCGATCGGCGCGGTGTGGCAGAAGTAGGACGGGACCAGCCGGACGCCGCGTCCGAGCAGGTGCAGGTCGGCGTCCACCGGGTACGGCGCGGTGAGCACCGGGTCCCGCCATGCGAACGGGGTGAGGGTCTCCAGCATCGCCGCCATGCCGCCCTCCAGGGCCTCCATCCGCCTCTCCCGGTCGGCGGCGACGGTGGCCTCGACCTCGCTCCAGTCGGGCGCGATCAGCCGGGTGTGGAAGTGCAGGACGGCGTCGGCGACCTGGTCGAGAAGGGCGCGGTCGCCCGAGGCGAGCCGGCGGGTCCAGCCGGGGAGCGTCCGGTACCGCGCGGCCCGGCGCATCTCGCGGGACAGCCGGGCTCCGGGCGTGCCGCGCAGCGTCCGCAGGGCGGCCGCCATCCCCTCCTGCGACTCGGCGGGGGTCAGGAAGTCGGGGAAGTAGGCGGCGTCGGCGGGCGCCAGGTCACGCAGGAGCCGGGACGCCGCGCGCAGGTCGTCGTCCCGCAGCCGCTGGAGTGCGCGGCGCCGCCACGGGTGGAGCCGCCGGGGCAGCCGGGACAGGGACGTGGCGAGGACGTGGAGACCCAGGAACGCCTCCCATACCGGATCGGCGGATCTGGCGAGCTGCACGTGCCGGAAATCGCGGTCGCTGAAGTGGATGCGTAGGACGCCGCCCATCACCCGAAGGTTAGGCAGCGCCTGTCACGAGGGGATTTCGACTGGGCTCGAATACCCCTGCGGCTTTCCGTTCTCGGGGCTCTTACCATCCACTGCGTGCTGATTCGCCTCCTGCGCACCGACGCCGGACCGCGGCCGGAGGAGCCGAAGGGCGGCGGATGCCGGCACGCCCCGGAAGGGCGCCGACTTTCCTTTCCAGCGATGAGATCCCCTACCAGGAGGTCCGGGTGAGCCAGTCGAACATCTCCCGCCGGCAGCTGCTCAGAACCGCCGGCGGCGCGACCGCCGCGGCCGCGCTCGGCGGCGCGGGCGTCATCGGGTCCGCGACCGCCGCCCACGCGGCCGGCGACGGGTTCGGGCTGCGGATCGTCGACCGCGACGAGGGCGACCCGCGCATGAAGTACTACCGTTTCGCCACCGACGCGATCGGGTGGGACCCCGGGGTCAACGTCCTGCTCCCCAGCGACTACTCGAGCGGGCGGCGCTATCCCGTCCTGTACCTGTTCCATGGCGGCGGCCTCGACCAGGACTTCATCACCTTCGACCGCTGGGGCATCCGCCCCATGACCGTCGGAATGCCCGTCATCATCGTCATGCCCGACGGGGGGCACGCCGGCTGGTACGGCAATCCCGTCTCGTCGAATGCCGGCCCCCGCAACTGGGAGACGTTCCACATCGCCCAGCTCCTGCCATGGATCGACGCGAACTTCCGCACCTATGCCGAATACGACGGGCGTGCGGTCTCCGGATTCTCCATGGGCGGCTTCGGCGCGCTGAAGTACGCGGCGAAGTACTACGGCCACTTCGCGTCCGTCAGCGCCCATTCCGGTCCCGCGAGCCTGCGCCGCGACGCGGGCCTCGTCGTGCACTGGGCGAACGTCACCTCCGCGGCCATCGACCTGGCGGGCGGCACCGTGTACGGGGCGCCGCTGTGGGACGAGGCCAGGGTCAGCGCCGACAACCCGGTGGAGCGCATCCCCAGCTACCGCAACAAGCGGATCTTCCTGGTCGCCGGGACCAGCCCCGACCCGGTGAGCTGGGCCGACTACGTCCAGGAGACCCAGGTGCTCGCCGGCCAGCGCGAGTTCCGCGCCCGCCTCGGCGAGGCCGGGATCCCGCACGAATGGCACGAGGAGCCCGGCGGTCACGTCCTCCGCGAGGGCATGCTCCGCCGAGACCTCGAGGGCATCATCGGCCGGCTCCGCAAGGCCTGACCGGCCCGCTCCCCCACCGGACGTCCCGGCCCCTGCTCCCCCGTCCCTTACCTCATGGCGCCGGGTCCGCCGGCGTCAGGCCGTCGCCCGCTTCGGGAGCTTCCACCCGGGGCGGGGGAAGTGGCAGGTGTAGCCGTTCGGATACCTCTGCAGGTAGTTCTGGTGTTCGGGCTCCGCCTCCCAGAAGTCACCTGCCGGGGCGACCTCGGTGACGACCTTCCCGGACCACAGACCCGAGGCGTCGACGTCGGCGATCGTGTCCTCGGCGACCCGCTTCTGCTCGTCGCCGGTGTAGAAGATCGCCGAGCGGTAGCCGGTGCCGATGTCGTTCCCCTGGCGGTTCTTCGTCGAAGGGTCGTGGATCTGGAAGAAGAACTCGAGCAGCGTCCTGAAGTCGGTCTTCTCGGGGTCGTAGACGACCTCGATGGACTCCGCGTGGGTGCCGTGGTCGCGGTAGGTGGCGTTCGGCACGTCGCCGCCGCTGTACCCGACGCGGGTGGACACGACGCCGGGCTGCCTGCGGAACAGCTCCTCCATGCCCCAGAAGCAGCCGCCGGCGAGGATCGCCTTCTCCGTGGTCACGTGGTCTCCTTACTTGTCGTCGGCGTCACCCGTGAACAGGGTGCGGTACTCGCCGTACCCTTCCCTCTCCAGGTCGTCGAGGTGAATGAACCGCAACGACGCGGAGTTGATGCAGTAGCGCAGGCCGCCCCTGTCAGCGGGGCCGTCGGGGAAGACGTGGCCGAGGTGGCTGTCCCCGTGCAGCGAGCGGGCCTCCGTCCGGATCATCCCGTAGCCGGAGTCCTCGCGCTCGACGACGTTCGTGCCCGCGATCGGCTTCGTGAAGCTCGGCCAGCCGGTGTCGCTGTCGTACTTGTCGGCGGACGCGAACAGCGGCTCGCCGGACACGACGTCGACGTAGATGCCGGGCTCGTGGTTGTCCCAGTAGGCGTTGGCGAACGGACGCTCGGTGCCGTCCTGCTGGGTCACGCGGTACTGCTCCGGATCGAGCCGCGAAACGGCTTCGGGGCTCTTGTGGTACTGGGTCTGCCGGGGCACAGCTCTCCCTTCCCGGCCTAGCGGCGTGAAGGTGGGAAACCAGGTGAAGCGCACCTGGACGCACCTGTACAGACACTCCGCGGCCGGATTGTATTCCCGGCCAGATGGACTGAAAAGTCCATCTGAGCATACAGCCCGGACTGAGGCACGTCCGGGAGACCTCGGTGCCGCACGACACCCAAGACGATCTATCACCCAAGTTCTGGCGGGAGTCGGCCGGACAGAGACACCGAGCTTCAGCTCCTAGGAGGCGGCGCTCGCATGCCAGATCATCATGAGAGGTGGACTTGAAGGTCCAGCACGTTAGTGCCACGTTCCGGCATACCAGCCGTCGCCGCCGCCTCGCGGCGCAACCCGCCACGGCAGGTGCCGTGGCGGACGAGCTCTGCCGCATCCACCCCTCATGAACCAGAAGTGGACTGCATAGTCCTAATCAAGTTTGAGCAATCCCGAGGTCAAGTGGGGCGCTCCGATGTCCGATGACCCTACTCGGATCGATCCCGCCCCCCGGACGCGACCGACTTGTCGCGCGCCCACAGCAAGTACGCAGGTCAACACTGGAACGTGTGCCCGGTTCGCCGTCGAGGCACGGTGCGACCCCAGCGCACCACTCGACCGCTTTCGTGCGGCAAGTCCGGAGTTGGTTCAGATCAAGCTTGGGTCTAACCGTCCAAAGTGGACTTGACCGACCAGTTCCGCCCTGACTAAGTTCGAGGTCGTCCGGCTGCGTTCCTCCATTAGCGACCGACTGTCCGATATGGAGCAACTGCCGCCGGTGGGGCCGCGGAGGCCCCCGTGCCCGCGGGGAGACCGACGCCGGTGAAGCGGGATTGAAGCGGGATGTCGTGCAGGCAAGGACTGGATCGGGAGGGGACGTCTGATGAAGGCGATCGTGGTGACGGACGAGGCCGCGGGGACGGCCGGGATGACGCTTGCGGAGCGGCCCGAGCCGCCGGCGGCGATAAACGACGTCATCGTCCGGGTGCATGCGTCGGGATTCGTCCCGACCGAGTTGGAGTGGCCCTCGACCTGGACCGATCGCCGCGACCGTGACCGGACACCGTCGATCCTCGGGCACGAACTGGCCGGAGTGGTCACCGCCCTCGGCTACGGCACGACGGGCCTGTCCGTGGGACAGCGGGTGTTCGGCCTCACCGACTGGCACCGCGACGGCACCCTGGCCGAATTCACGGCCGTCGAGGCGCGCAACCTCGCGCCCCTGCCGGGCGACGTCGACTTCACGGTGGGAGCGAGCCTGCCGATCTCAGGCCTGACCGCGTGGCAGGGACTGTTCCAGCACGGCCGCCTCCAGGCGGGGCAGAGCGTCCTCGCGCACGGTGCCGCCGGCGCGGTCGGGTCGATGGTGACGCAACTCGCACGTGAGTTCGGCGCCTACGTCATCGGCACCGGCCGTGCCGCCGACCGTCAGAAGGCGCTCGACTTCGGCGCGGCCGAGTTCGTCGACCTCGAAGCCGACGCGCTGGAGGACGTCGGCCCCGTCGACCTCGTGTTCGACGTCATCGGCGGCGACGTCCAGAAGCGGTCCGCCGGCCTGATCGGCGCGGGAGGAACGCTGGTGACCGTCGTCGGACCGCCCGAGGCACGGCCCGCCGGCGGCCTGGCGATCGACTTCGTCGTCGAGTCCGATCGCGCGCAACTGGCGGAGATCGTCCAGCGGGTGCGTGACGGACGACTGCGCACGAACATCGGCGACGTCGCGCCCCTCGACGACGCCGTGGCCGCCCTCAACCCGACCGAACGGCGCAAGGGGAAGACGATCATCCGCGTGCGCTCCTGAGGCGCGGCCGGGACCCGGTTCGGAGGAACGCCGCACCTGTCGGCCGCCGGTGGGCGTCCCATGCCGCGCTTGCCCGAGTCGACCGGGGACGGCCCGGTAGCCTTGCGTTCGTGACCGGGGCGGAAAGGACCGAACAGGGGCCGAGGCTGACACCTCGCGGCGCGGCGACGAGGCGGCGCATCATCGAGGCCGCGGCCGACCTCATGTACGTGCGAGGGGTCAGCGCGACCACTCTGGACGATGTCCGCGCCGCGAGCGGCACGAGCAAATCCCAGCTCTACAACCACTTCGCGGACAAGGAGCAGCTGGTCCGCGCGGTGGTCCGGCTCCGCTCGGAACAGATCATGGAGCGCGAGCAGGTCGCGCTGCGGCGCCTCAGATCGTTCAACGGCCTGGTTCGGTGGAGGGACGCGATCGTCCAGCGCAACGCCCTGCGGAAGGGTGCGTACGGCTGCGTCATCGGTTCGATCGCCGGAGAGGTCTCCGACCAGGACGAGGTTGCTCGCATCGCCCTCGCGGAGACCTTCGAGGAGTGGGAGGACCTCATCGAGGCGGGCCTGCGCCGCATGCAGGACGCCGGGACTCTCGCCGCCGGCGCCGACCCTCGGAAGCTCGCGATCGGGCTGATGGCGGCGCTGCAAGGGGGCTACCTGCTGGCCCAGGCCGCCCACGACGTCACGCCCATGGAGATCGCGCTCGACATGGCGCTCGATCACGTCAGGATGTATCTCTCGGCCCGGTAGGTCCAGCGCTCACCCGTCGCGCGCCTCTCCGAAGGCCCCCGCGTGTGGCCGAGCACCTCGTCGACACGCCCCTCGTCGGCCGGCCGGGAACGAGGAACCGCACGGTGGTCATCGTGGCGGGGTCCAGCCGCCGAGTGCGCGTTCGAGTTCGAGGGCGACAGCGATGGTGAGGTGGTCGTTCCTCGGGGCCGCGGCGACCTGGACGCCGAGCGGAAGCCCGTCCGGGCCGAGGCCCAGGGGTACGACGGTGGCGGGCACGCCCAGCAGGTTGAACACCGCCGTGGTCATGAGCGCGAACGGCCGGCGCACGGTCGCGCCGTGGCGCGGGGCGGGCACCGGGTAGGGCGGGTGCAGCAGTACGCCGTCGCCGATCATCCCCGCCATCTCGTCGACGAGGGCGTTTCCGGCGGCCAGTGCCCGCGTGCGGGCGCGCTCGGACGCGGGAACCCGTTCGGCGAACACTTGCAGGAGGGTGGGCAGCGTGTGCGGCCCCCCTCGGCGCAGCGCCGTGCGCACGGTGACGGGCGCGGAGCCGTTGGCGGTGATCACGTCCTGCAGTCCTTCGTCGGTGACCTCGTCGAGGGCGGCGAGGTACAGGACCGCGGCGCGCCGCAGGTCGCGCAGTTCCACGGAGGCCACCTTCGCCCCGGCGGCGGCCAGCGCCCCGGCGGCCCGCTCCCGTGCGGCCAGCAGCTTCGGGTCGAGCCGCATGCGGGTGAACTTCTCGCTGACGAGGACGCGGAGGCCGGTGAAGGAGACGGCGGCCGGGTCGCCGAGGGACAGGGGGCGGACGAAGTCGTCGCGGCCGTCCGGGCCGGCGATGATCCGCAGGATCGGCATGAGGTCCTCGGCGCGCCGGGCGAGGGGCCCCTTGGACACGAGCCGTCCCTCGCGCGGAGGGCCGGAGGGGAACTCGCCCGTGTTCGGGACGAGTCCCGCGGTGGCCTTGTGGCCGAAGACGCCGTTGAAGAAGGCCGGCAACCGGATCGATCCGGCGAGGTCGGAGCCGAGGCCGAACGGCGCGGCGCCCGATCCGATCGCGGCGCCCTCGCCGCCGGACGACCCGCCCGCCGTCCGCCGGGGATCGTAGGCATTTCCGGTCCGGCCGTAGAGGCGGTTGTCGGTCTCGATCCACATGCACAGTTCCGCGGTGTTGGTGACGCCCAGCGGGATCGCGCCCGCGTCCAGGATCCGCTGGACGACCGGGGCGTTCCCTTCGGCTCGGACACCGCGGCGGGACACCAGTCCGGCCGAGTTCGGCATGCCGGTCAGCGCCAGCGACTCCTTGATGGTGCAGGGCACGCCGAGCAGGGGCGGCAGCGCGTCCGGGGTGGCGGCGGCGGCTCTCTTCGCGTCGGCGGCGTCCGCTTCGGCGCGGGCCCGGTCGTAGCGTTCGGCGGCCAGCGGGTTGATCCGCGGCTGGATGCGCCGCATAACGGCGATGTGCGCCTCGACGACGTCGCGCGCGCTCACCTGTCCGCTGCGGATGAGGCGGGCCAGGTGCAGGGCGGAGAGCTCGGTCGGCTCCATTGGTCGTCTCCCGATGTGCATGACGCGTGCGTGGAGCAGGGGGCGGGAAGCGGGTCGGCGACCTCCAGGACAGCGCGGCGCCCAGCGCCTCGGCGCTCATCGTAATCCTCGTCCGGCGGCGGGCAGACGGGGACGCAGTGGTGAACGCCGCACGGCACGGCGGACCGCCCAGGCCACCGGCGTATGGGGGCCGACACGCTGCCGCGACGGCGGCGTCCGCTGACCGGCGGGCGCACATACGCATGCCTGTGGCTGCTCTATTTCTCGAGGATGGCGGACGCCGCCGAGCAGGCCCTCGAACGCGCGCACGGGACGCGCCGCGCCCAGATCGCCCGCGACGCCTACACGCTGATCCATTTCCCGCTCATCGCGAAAGCGGTCTACATCGCGCTGGGCGTCCACGAAGTCCTGGCGCAGTCGTCCGGCGACACCGCCGACAGGGGCGAGCCTCTGGAATGGACCTTCTTGAATGGCCCGGATCGAGCGGGGCCCGTCTCCGGCACGGCGGTGCGGGGGCGCCACCGGTGAAGCGGCACCAGGCCGGGAGGGAGCAGGTCCACGCCCGCCATCAGCGCTTCGACCTCCGCCGCGGTGCGCAGGTTCGGGCGCGGCGTCGCGCCTCGGACCATCTTTGAAAACCCGCGTGTTCGTCGGACCAGGGCGAGGGCACCGTCCGAAGGTAGCGCCCGCCCGGGTTCCGGGTGGCCGGTTTCTGAGCAGCGCGGTCATTCATCCGGCCGCACCGTCCAGTGCGCCACCGCCGGTTCGGTCTCGGGTCGCGGAGCATGCCGTTCGAGGTGCGCCAGCAGGAGCGTCGGCGGGAGGCGGAGGGCGCCCACGGCGTGGTCGAGCAGATCGGCCTGAATGCTCTCCAGCGTCTTGGCCGGGTCGTCCGCGCACAGCGCGGCGGCCCGTTCCGCCAGTGAATCGGCGTGGCCCTGCTCGTGGCGCGTCTGTATCGGGCCGTGGGGGTGCAGCAGGAGCCGGTCATTGTGGCGGAGCGGCACGGTCGTGGTCTCGGGCCATTGGCCGCCGGCGTCGAGCAGGGTCAGCGGCGGATAGCTGGGCAGGGCCTCGACCGGAAGCACCCGGCCCTCTCTGATCAGCAGCGGCGGCGGGCCCCCGCAGCACACCATTTCGGCGGTGTCCTCGCGGAGGGTGAGCAGCAGAGCGGTGACGAATTCGCCGTCCTCCGCCATCGGGGCGAGGAGCGAGTGCATCCGGTCGGCCAAGCCCGGCAGGGTCGGCTCGCCGGGAGCCAGCCGCCGGAAGCCGCCGAGCGCGGCGTCCGCCGTCCGCCGGGCCGGCTCGCCCGTCCCCAGCACGTCCCCGATCAGGATCCTGGTGCCGAAGGACGTGGGCAGGACGGCATGGAAATCGCTTCTGAGCCGGGGCGCCGCCGGAAGCCGGGAGCTCTGCGTGCGCACTGTTCCGCCGTGCTGCGCGAAGGTCGTGGTCGGCGTTCCGTACTCCGTCCGAAGAAGGCCCGTGAGGACCTCGGGGGTGGACTCCGGCGTGGCGCTCTCCACGCACAGCCGCTCCATCGCCCTGAGATAGCTCTCGGTCTCCTCCGGCTTGTCCAGATACAGCGCGCCGGTGAGGTTCTCCAGGTAGACCACGTCCGGCACCTCGGGCTCGGGGAAGCGCAGGACGGTGAAGGCGCCGCCCTCCGCGACGTGGCCCCCGAAACGGAACGGCATGACCTGGACCGTGGTGTTCGGTTGCGCGCACATGACGATGAGGTGCTCGAGCTGGCCCCGCATCGTCTCGTGGCCTCCGAGGGGCCGGCGCAGCGCCGTCTCGTCTATGACGACCCACAGCCGGGCGGCGTCGGGCATGGAGAGCCGCTCCTGGCGGCGCATCCGCAGTTCGACCCGGTGATCGATCTCGGCGGCGGAGGCGTCCGGATTCCCGAGGCGAATGACCGCGCGGGCGTAATCGGGGGTCTGCAGCAGGCCGGGGACGAATTGGATCTCGTACGTCCGGATGAGCGACGTCGACGCTTCGAGCCCCACATAGGTCTGGAACCAGTGGGGCAGGACGTCGTGGTAGCGGTGCCACCAGCCCGGCGTGTTCGCCTCGCGCGCCTTCTCCAGGATCGCGTCGCGCTCGCCCTCGTCGGCCACGCCGTAGAGGGTGAGCAGATCGGCCACGTCCCGTTCCTTGAAGCTCACCCGGCCGAGTTCCAGCCGGCTGATCTTCGACTCCGAGCTCCGGATGCGGTCACCGGCCTCCTGGCGGCTCAGCCCGGACGCCTCCCGCAGGCGGCGCAGCTGGGCGCCGAGGATGATGCGCAGCACCGTCGAACTCGAGGCAGGTCGCTCAACGGTCACCTCCCACCTCCGCGGGCAGGGGCAGTGGCAGTCGCGGCGGCAGCCGCGGCGGCAGTGGCATCGCGCGCTCCCCGCGCGCCGGGTCGCGTCCCGCTCACGGGATGAGGTGGTCGGGTCCGGCCGCCGGGCGGACGCGCGCGGTGGCGGCGCGCAGCAGCACTCCCGGCAGGAACAGCGACTGGGGCTGGGCGGTGAGCGACAGCACGTCGATGAACCGGTCGCAGACCCGCGGGTCGACGTTGGCGAGGGACTGGACCCGGTCCACGTAGCGATTGAGGATCTTGGTCTGGACGCCGGCCGTGGCGCCTTCGGTGGTGCTGTACCGCAGGTCCTCCCCCGTGGCCACCAGCCACGGGCCGGTGGCGTTCTTGATCACCTTGCGGTGGAAGCGCCGCGCCAGCCTGTCGAGGTCCCCGTCCGACCGCAGGCACGCGTCCAGCGTCAGCGCGGACTTCGCCGCGACGGTCATTCCCTGGCCGTACAGCGGGTTGAAGGCGCACAGCGCGTCGCCCGCGACCAGGAACCGCCTCGGCCACCTCCGCATCCGCTCGTAGTGGCGGCGGAGGTTGGCGGTGCGCCGGTAGCTGACGACGGGCGTGAGCGGCTCGGCGTCGCGGATCGCCTCGTAGAGCACCGGGCTGCGCAGGCTCTTGGCGAACTCCAGGAAGCCGTCGTCCTCGTTGGGCGGGTAGTCCTCCCCGACGCCGAAGAGGCTGACGATCCACCGTCCGCCCTCCTGGGGGAACAGCGCGCCGGTGCGCGTGCCGTGCGGGGGGTCGGCCTGGAGGTAGAGCGCCTTCCAGCCGGGGTCGAACCCGGAGGGGATGGTGTAGGTGCGGCTGGCGTATCCCAGCAGGGGGTTGATCAGGGTCTGCCGGACGGCGGGATAGCCGAGCCCCTCCAGCCACGCGGGGGTCTTGGAGGAGCGCCCGGTGGCGTCGACGACCAGGTCCGCGGTGAGCGGCTCACCGGGCGCGGTCGTCCCGCGCTCCCGCACCTCGACGCCGGTGACGGCCCCGGCCTCGGCCAGCAGCCCGGTCACCTCGTGGCCCCCGAGCATCCGGACCGTCCCGGTCTTGGCCAGCCGGGCGCGCACCGTCCAGTCGAGGAGGTCCCGGCTGAAGGTCAGCAGGCGGGTCGACTCGAACCGGCGCCGCCATCCGGCGGAGGTCAGCCACAGCATGTCCGCGGGGACCCGGACCTCCGGGACGTCCGCGGCGAGCAGCTCCTTCTCCAGCCCGGGGAACAGCTGCTCGGCGATCTCCAGTCCGCGGCTCCAGAGCACGTGGAGGTGCCGGGCCTGCCCCAGGCCGGGTCGGGACGCGACGGCCTCCGCGAGACGGTCGCGCTCGATCACGGTGACCTGGGCGAAGTGGTCGGCGAGGATCCGTGCCGCCAGCAGCCCCATCAGGCTGCCGCCGATGACGACGGCATGCTCACGGGCCTGCGTCATGGTCTTCCTCCTCGCGGGTGCGGTACGGGCGCTGCTACGGGGATCTCAGCGGCGGCGCTCGGAGGCCGCCGCGAGCGGGAGGGAGTCCGGGCGCTCGCCCATCGCGAAGGCGACGGCCTCGTCGAGACCGAGGGCCGTGCCCTGTTCGAAGAGGCGTTCGTAGGTCTCGTCGCCCAAAGCCTGCCGAGCACGTTGCTCCCCTTCACTGTGCGGGGCGTTGAAGTACGCGGAACCGAACAGCGGGAGCCCTACCGTCCGCCAGATCCTTGCGGCCGCCCCCTGCATGGCCGCGGCGTCCCCGGGACGGCCGCCGGCCGCGCGGAACAGGGCGAGGAGTTCGATGCCCAGCACGGCGCACACCAGGTCGTGGAACGTCCGGCTGATGTTCACGCACGCCCGGGCGAGGCGGGTCGCCTCCTCGGCCCGGCCGCCGGTCCAGGCCGCGAAGGCCAGGACGTAGAGCGCGTAGGCCCTGACCCACCGCTCGCCGTGCTCCTCGCAGATCGCGCGGACCTCTTCGCACAGCTCGACGGCGGAGGGCAGGTCCCCTTGGAACGCGACCGTCATGGCGTACTCGGCGCGCGCCATGATCACGCTGGTGTCGAGCTCCCCGAGGGAGTCGTAGGCCGCGAGCGCGTCCTTGAACAGGGTGGCCGCTCGCTCGTGGTCGTCCGTCACCAGGGCGACACAGCCCAGCCGATGGACCGCGTTGGCCGACGCGACCGGGTCGCCGGTTCGCTCGGCCTCTGCTCGGCCGGCCTCCAGCAGCTCGGTCGCGGCCCCGGTCTCGCCCTGCTTGATGGCGATGTAGCCGTTCACCCAGAGGGCCTTGGCGCGGATCGGGGTCGGGCCGGCGTCGACGGCGAGTGCCCGGTCCAGCCAGTACCTGCCTTCGGCGAGGAAACCGCACCCCACCCAGTAGAAGCACAGCGCCCCGGCCATCCAGAGGCCGGTCTGCGTCTCACTGGGGGTGCCGAGGCAGTAGTCCAGGGCCGCGCTCACATTGGCGTGCTCACCGAGCATCCGTCTGAAGATCTCCTCCTGCTCGGCGCCGAACCACTCCCGCTCCCATTGCCGGACCAGCCGCAGATACCAGTCGCGGTGCCGCTCGCGCACACTCTGCCGCTCGCCCAGTTCGTCGAGCCATTCCGCGCCGTACTCGCGCAGGGTGTCCAGAAGCCGGTACCGCGCGTTCACTCCGTCGCCGGCCCGTGAAAGGATCGATTTGTCGACCAGCCCGGCCAGCGTCAGCGAGACGCGGTCCGCGGGCAGTACGCCGTCGCCGCACACGTGCTCGACCGCGCGCTGATCGAAATCCCCGGCGAATACCGACAGCCGGGCCCACAGGAGCCGTTCCTGGCGCGTGCACAACTCATGGCTCCAGCCGACCGTCGTCCGTAGTGCGTCGTGCCGCGACGCACCATCGGACGCGGCCGCGGCGCCGTCCACCAGCATTTCGAACCGGTCGTCCAGCCCGTCCGACAACTGGTCCAGGGAGAACCGCCGCAACTGGCCGGCGGCGAGTTCCAGGGCCAGGGGAATTCCCTCCAGCCGACGACACAGCCGCACGACGGTGCGCCAGTTGTCGTCGCCGACGGCGAAGCCGCCCGTGGCCGATGCCGCGCGCTCCTCGAACAGGGCGACCGCCGGGGGCCGCGCCGCCGTGTCCGCCGGAGCGGCCTCCAGGTCCGGCGTCTCCAGCGGGGCGAGTTCCAGCACGTGCTCACCGTGGACGCCGAGGGCCTGCCGGCTCGTGGTCAGCACGCATAAACCGGGCGCCGCGTTCAGCAGGACCTCGGCCACGCCCGCACAGGCGGCCCTGAGATGCTCGCAGGTGTCCAGCACCAGCAGCAGCCGTCTGCGGGACAGATGATCGGCGAGGACGTCGAGCCGCGGACGCGCGGTCTGGTCGACGATCCGCAGGGCGCGGGCGATGGCATGGCCCACGAGCGAGCCCTCGCGCAGGCCCGACAGGGGCACCACCCATGCGCCGTCCGGGAACCGGTCCTCCAGTTCCCGCGCCGCCTCCAGCGCGACCCGCGTCTTGCCGACGCCGCCGACCCCGGTCACCGTCACCATGCGCCCGGTGCCGAACAGCCCTTTGACCTCGGTCAGCTCGGCGTGCCGTCCGACGAGAGCGGCGGTGTGAGGGAGGAGATTCCCCCTTCGCAGCACATCGGCCCCAGCCACGATCGCCTCATTCCCCGCACGCCGTCACGATGGCGCACCACCTTACCCAGCCGGCCTGCGAAAATGGTGCGTATTTCGAAATCAACAGCCGATCAGGAAGAATCACTACAGGGACCACAAAAACACTCATCCACCACATAAGTCGTCAACGGCCCCGGCGGGGCCGGAGCCCCGCTGGACGCCGCCGTCCTCGCCGCCGGGGTTCAGACGGCGAGGAGGTGCTTGACCTTGTCGTCGTGCAGGTCGGCGGCGCTTCCGGAGTGCCGGACGGTGCCGCCGTCGAGGATCACGAACGCGTCGGCGAGGCGGAGGGCCAGGTCGAGGTACTGCTCCACGAGCAGGACGGCGAGGTCGTGCTCCTTGTGCAGCCGTTCGACGGCCTCCTCGATCTCACGGATGATCGACGGCTGGATGCCCTCCGTCGGCTCGTCCAGGATCAGGATGCGCGGCCGGGTCACCAGGGCCCGGGCGATCGCCAGCTGCTGCTGCTGACCGCCCGACAGGAAGCCGGCCCGGCGCTTCAGCAGGCCGGTCAGGCGCGGAAAGACCTCCAGGGCGTCGTCGATGGCGGACCGGTCGCGCCGTCCGGTGGCCTCCAACGTCACCTGGAGGTTCTCCCAGACCGTGAGCTGGGGGAACGTCTCGTGCCCCTGCGGGGCGTAGCCCATGCCCAGCCGGACGCGCTGGTACGTGCGCATGCGCGTCACATCGGTGCCGTCGAGGGTGACCGTGCCCGCGGTCGGGGTCAGCACGCCCATGATCGCGTTGAGCAGCGTGGTCTTCCCCACGCCGTTGCGGCCCATGACGGTGACCAGCTCGCCGGGGCCGACGGTCAGGTCCACTCCGAACAGCACCTGCGACCGGCCGTAGGCGGCCTGCAGCCCGCTCACCTGAAGCATGCTCATACCGCCTTCTCCTCGCGCGACCGGCCGAGATAGACCTCCTGGACCCGGGGGTCGGCCTGGACGGCGGCCACGTCCCCCTCCACCAGCACCTTGCCTTCGTGCAGGACGGTCACCTGGGACGCGTACCGCCGGAGGAACTCCATGTCGTGCTCCACGACGACGACCGTGTGGTCCTTGGCGATCTCGGTGAGCAGTTCGCCCGTCCGCTCGCGCTCGTCCTGGCTCATGCCCGCGACGGGCTCGTCCAGCAGCAGCAGTTTCGGCCGCTGCGCGATCAGCATGCCGATCTCCAGCCACTGCCGCTGGCCGTGCGACAGCACCCCGGCGGGACGGTCCGCCAGGCCGGCGAGCCCGATCCGCTCCAGCGTGGCCGCCACCACCTCCGACGTGCCGCGCCGCTGCCGGAGCAGCGCGGCCAGCGGGCGGCGGAAGGAGGCGGCGAGGTCGATGTTCTCCAGGACGGTGAGCTCCTCGAACACCACGGAGGTCTGGAATGTCCGGCCGATCCCGAGCCGCACGATCCGGTGCTCCGGCCGTCCCACCAGGGAGGCGCCGGCGTAGGTCACCGATCCTCCCGCGGGCCGGGCCAGGCCGGTGATCACGTCGATCAGGGTGGTCTTCCCGGCCCCGTTGGGGCCGATGAGGAAGCGCAGCTCGCCCTGCTCGACGGTGAGGTCGACGCCGTCGAGGGCCCGGAAGCCGCCGAAGACGACCTCCAGCCCGCGGATCTCCAGCAGCGCGCTCACGGTGCGACCGCCTCCCTTTCTCCCGTCGCGGCGGCCGGCGCGGGCTCGGGCGGCGGAGCGGCCGCCCCGCGGCGCCGGGCGAGGGCTTCGCCGGCCCACCGCACGGCCCCGGCGACACCGCCCGGCGCCAGCATGATCACGAAGATGAACATCAGACCCTGCAGGTAGACCCAGCCGCTCGGGTACTGCTCGCTGAACGTGGTGTGCGCCCAGTTGAGCAGCACCCCGCCGAGCGCCGCGCCGGCCAGCGAGAACCGCCCGCCGATGGCCACCGCGACCACGAGCTCGATCGACGGGACGACCCCGAGCAGCGACGGCGAGATGATCCCGACGACCGGCACGTACAGCGCCCCGGCGATGCCCGCCATCGCCGCCGACGACGCGAACGCCACGGTCTTGACGGTGGCCGGGTTGTAGCCGAGGAACCGGACCCGGTCCTCGCCGTCGCGCACCGCGACGAGCAGCCGGCCGAAGCGGCTCTTCACCAGCTGGCGGCACAGCAGGTAGAGGGCGCCGAGCACGAGGGCCACCACGAAGTAGAAGGCGCGCTTGGAGCCGTCCTCCTCGGGGTCGCGGCCGAAGACGTCGTAGAAGTGCGTGAGCCCGTTGGTCCCGCCGGTGAGGCCCTGCTGGCCCACCAGCCAGATCACGAAGGCGGCGGCGAGCGCCTGACTGAGGATCGCGAAGTAGGCGCCGCGCACCCGCTGCCGGAACACCAGGAGGCCGAGGATCACCGCGGCCGCCGCCGGGACGGCCACCGCCGCGGCGATGGCGAACACCGGGTTGGAGAACGGCTTCCACAGCAGCGGCAGCCGCTCCACCCCGCTCCACACCATGAAGTCGGGCAGGTTGCCCGGCCCCGCGTCATGGAGCTTCAGGTACATGGCCATCGAGTAGCCGCCCAGGCCGAAGAACACGCCCTGGCCGAGGGTGAGCATGCCGCCCTGGCCCCAGGCCAGCCCGATGCCGAGCGCGGCGATGGCGAAGCACAGGTACTTGGCGAGCAGGCCGAGCCGGAACGGGTCCAGGACGGCGGGCGCGACCACGAGGACCAGCAGCGCCGCGGCGGTGAAGAGCGCGATCCCGCGCCACCGGGCCGTCATGTCAGCGTCCGGGTGCGCAGGACGAACAGGCCCTGCGGGCGGGCCTGCAGGAACACCACGATCGCCCCGAAGGCGATCACCTTGGCCAGGCTCGCGTCCGTCCAGAACTCGGCGTAGGAGTTGAGCAGGCCGAGGGCCAGCGCCGCGAGGACGGCGCCGCGCAGCCGGCCGAGGCCGCCCGCGACCACGACCAGGAACGCGTCCACGATGTAGTAGGTGCCGAGGTTGGGGCCGATGGGGCCGATCAGCGTCAGCGCGACGCCGGCGATCCCGGCGACGCCGGAGCCGATGAAGAACGTGAGCTGGTCGACCCGGCCGGTGTTGACGCCGCTGCACGCGGCGAGCTGGCGGTTCTGCATCACCGACCGCATCCGGCGGCCCTGCCGCGTCCAGCTCTGGTAGGTCCAGATCGCCAGGACCGACACCGCCGCGAGGACGAGGATGAACAGGCGCGTGTAGGGCAGTTGCGAGCCGAAGATCCGCACGCCCCCGCCGAGCCATTCGGGGGCGCGCACCTGGACGTTGGGCGCGCCGAAGACGTCGCGGGCGAGCTGCTGGAGGACGAGGCTGACCCCCCAGGTGAGGAGCAGGGTGTCGAGCGGCCGTCCGTAGAAGTGGCGGATCGCCGCCCGCTCCAGGAGCAGGCCCATCGCGCCGGCGACGGCGAACGCGACGGGCAGGGCGACCAGGACCGCCTGCCGCCCGGTCCAGTCCTGCAGGACGTACGCCGTGTAGGCGCCCGCCATCATGAACTCGCCGTGGGCCATGTTGATCACGCCCATCTGGCCGAAGGTGAACGTCAGGCCGAGTGCGACGAGCATCAGGACGGCGGCGATGCTGAGGCCGATCGGCAGCTGGCTGAGCAGGGCTTCCATACGACTCCTCGGTGCCCTTGGTCGACGGGGGCCGTCGGGCCGGGGCGCCCCGGACGGGCCGGGACGCCCCTGGCGGAGGATCAGGACAGGCCGGCGGCCCAGGGGTAGCTCTTGAGGTAGGGGTCCGGCGCGATGGGCTTGCCGGAGTCCCACACCTGCTTGATCGTGCCGTCGGACTGGATGACGCCGATGCGGGCGGTCTTGTGCACGTGGTGGTTGGCGCCGTCGATCGTCACCTTGCCCTCGGGCAGGTCGAGGGAGACGCCGCCCGCGGCCTTCTTGACCGCCTCGACCTCGGTCGTCCCGGCCTTCTCGACCGCCGCGGCCCACAGCTTCACGGCGTTGTACCCGGCCTCCATCGGGTCCGAGGTCACCTTGTCCGAGCCGTACTTCGCCTTGAACGCCTTCACGAACGCCTCGTTGGCCTTGCCCGGGGTCGTCATGTAGTAGTTCCAGGCGACGAGCTGGCCCGTGATGTTGTCGACGCCGATGCCCTTGACCTCCTCCTCGGCGATGCTGACGGACATCACCGGGAGGGACGAGGCGGTGGCGCCGGCGCTCTTGAGCTGCTTGAAGAACGCGACATTGCTGTCGCCGTTAAGGGTGTTGAACACCGCGTCGGGCTTCGCCTGCATGACCTTGTTGACGAGGGTGCTGTACTCCGTCGTCCCCAGCGGCGTGTACTCCTCACCGAGAACGGTCATTCCGTTGGCGCCGGCGTACGCCTTGATCTCCTTGTTCGCGGTGCGCGGGAAGACGTAGTCGCTCCCGACGAGGAATATCTTCTTCTTGCCCTTCTCCTTGAGATAGTCCAATGCCGGGACGATCTGCTGGTTGGTGGTCGCGCCGGTGTAATAGATGTACGGCGAGCTTTCCAGCCCCTCGTACTGAACCGGATACCACAGCAGCGCCTTGTTGCGTTCGAATACGGGCAGCATCGCCTTGCGGCTGGCCGATGTCCAGCCGCCGAACACGGTCGCGACCTTGTCCTTGCGGATGAGTTTCTGCGCCTTCTCGGCGAAGGTGGGCCAGTCCGAGGCGCCGTCCTCGACGACCGGTTCGAGCTTCTTGCCGAGGACGCCACCGGCGGCGTTGATCTCGTCGATGGCCATGAGCTCGGAATTCTTGACGGTGACCTCGCTGATGGCCATGGTCCCGCTCAGCGAGTGGAGGACGCCGACCTTGATGGTGTTCCCGCTCGCCGACGCGGTGCCGCCGGACTCGTCCGACCCGCTACCGCAGGCGGTGAGGCAAAGCAATGACGCAGCCGCCATTGACACCAATACCGGCAGAGATTTCCTGAGCACGTACCACTCCTTGCGGGCAGCCCCGAAACTGATGGCGGACACCGCCGATGCCGGCGAACCGCTTGAGTCGGGTTAATGCAAACGCGATGCCATGTCCGCGATAATTCTGCTTTGTATCCGGTGCGTGAACTGGACCTCACCGCGGCGGGCGGCGCCCGGTGGGGTCGCGCTCAGCCGCGGGCCCGCCGCTCTCCGTGGTCGAGGCGGTGGCGGAGCGTCGCGGAGTCGGGCGCGAGGGCGGTGACCAGCACGCCCGGCCCGGCGAGCGGCATCACCGCCAGCCCCTCGCCCGCGTGGGCGTCCTTCGCCAGTCCGGGGCCGACGAGCAGCACGCTCCCGGTGCAGCGCGCGTCGCCCAGCACGGCGCCGCTGGTGTGCAGGACGCGGTCGGGCAGCCGCAGTTCGTGGCGGAGCAGCGGCGTGCCGTCGAGGGTGACGTCGACGCGTCCGGTATAGCGTCCCGGCGGTTCGCCGTGCCGGCCGAGGACGAGTTCCTCGCGCCACCGGAGCGTGGCGTCGCCCGCCAGCGCGAGGCGCGTGACCGCCCGGTGGTGGCAGCCCGCCGTCGCGACCGCCGGCTCCGGGGCGAGGTCGAGGTGCGCGCCTGGGCCGACCGAGGCCCGCACGTACGTCCTGGACTCGCCGTCGCCCGGAAGCAGCAGAGTGCTCGCGACGGACCGCACGGCGAGGGTGGCGCCCGCCGCGACGTCCAGGTCGAGGTGGAGTTCGTCGCCGCCGAGCGGCCCCGCCGCGGCCCCGACGACGTAGACGGCGTCCGGGGCGGCGCGCAGCGCGTACGGGCCGTCGGAGCGCAGCGTCGGCAGCCGGGTCCGGCCGGCGGCGTCGCGTTCGGCGCGGACGGCGGCGTGCGCCGTGTAGTGCCGGGTCACCGGGCTCCGGGGGCCGCCGCCGGTCGCGCCCGGTCCGGCGCCGTACCTTCGAGGACGGACCGGACCCAGCCGGCGACCTCGGGCGCGCCGGGGCGCTCGCGCAGTGAGCTGAAGACCACCGGCCTGCCGCCGCGGACCCGCGCCGCGTCGCGGTCCATGACCCCGAGGTCGGCGCCGACGAGCGGGGCCAGGTCGGTCTTGTTGACGACCAGCAGGTCCGCGCCGCTCACCCCGGGACCCCCCTTGCGCGGGACCTTGTCGCCGCCCGACACGTCCAGGACGAAGATCTGCCGGTCGACGAGGCCCTGGCTGAACGTCGCGGTGAGGTTGTCGCCGCCGCTCTCCACGATGACGAGGTCGAGCGGACCGTGCCGCCGCTCCAGCGACTCGACGGCGTCCAGGTTGGCGGAGATGTCGTCGCGGATCGCCGTGTGCGGGCAGCATCCGGTGCGGACGGCGACGATCCGGTCGTCCGACAGGACCGCGTTGCGGCGCAGGAAGTCGGCGTCCTCGGTCGTGTAGATGTCGTTGGTCACGACGGCCATGCGGAGCTCGTCGCGCAGCGTCCGGCACAGCGCCGCCACCAGCGCGGTCTTGCCGCTCCCGACCGGCCCGCCGACGCCCAGCCGCAGCGCCCGGCCCGGGGCCGGCGGCGCCGGGTGGGGGTCGTGATCGTGGTTCGCGCCCATGGGTCTTCCTCTCTGTCAGGATTCGAACAGGCGCAGGTCCGCCTGGAGATGCAGTTCGGCGAGGACGTCCAGGGCGGGCGCCGACGCGGCGGGCAGCGCCTCCGGATCGCCGCCGGCGGAGGCGGCGGCCTCCGCGGCGACCGCGTCCACCTGGGAGGCGAGTTCCGCGAGGACGCGGTGCACGGCCAGCGGGTCCAGCCCGAGCAGCCGCACGGCCGCGGACGCCGGACCGGTGACCGCGCCGTAGGCGCCGATCGAGGCGGCCTCCGCGGGCGAGCCGCCCGCGACGGCGACGGCGGCCCCGAGGACGAGCGGATGGTGCGGTGCGGGGAACGCCCCGAGCGCGTCCAGCACCGGATGCGGCGACATGCCGCGTACGGCGCGCAGCAGCGAGCGCCCCTGCGCCCGGGACGCCCGCCGCCCGGCGGGCGACGGCATCCTGGCGTCGGCCTCCGCGTCGAGCACCGTCCAGCCCTCGTGCCCCGCGCCGGCACCGCCGCCCGCGGAGGCCGGGCCGTTCGCGGTCCCGGCGGCGAGGGCGCAGGCGGCGGCCGAGAGCGCCGCGGTGACCAGCCCGGCGGTGGCGAGGCGGCCGTGCAGGAAGGCCGCCAGCGACGGGAGGTCGGTGACCGCGCCCGTCCCCGCCGCCGGCTCCAGGCCGCCCGAGTGCGCGTGCCCGCCCGCCGGGAGGCGGGAGTCGGCGAGAAGCAGCAGCGGCGCCGGCAGGGTCATCAGAACAGGAAGTAGCGCTGCGCCATCGGCAGCTCGGCCGCGGGGGCGGGCTCCACCTCGGCTCCGTCGATCGACACCGTGAACCTGTCCGGGTCGACGTCGATCCGCGGCAGCGCGTCGTTGAGGAGCATGTCCGCCTTGCCGAGCCGGCGGGTGTCCTTGACCGGCACGAGCGCGCGGTGCACCGCCAGCCGGTCGGCGAGGCCCGCCTCGAGGGCGGCGGGCGCCACGAAGTGCACCGAGGTGGCGGCGGCGGTGCGCGGGACGGCGCCGAACATCGGACGGGGCAGGACCGGCTGCGGGGTCGGGATCGAGGCGTTGGCGTCCCCCATCGCCGCCCAGGCGATCACTCCGCCCTTGACGACCGCCTGCGGGCGGACGCCGAAGAAGGCCGGGTGCCACAGCACCAGGTCGGCGAGCTTCCCCGGCTCCACCGAGCCGACCTCGCCGTCGAGGCCGTGCGCGATGGCGGGGTTGATCGTGTACTTGGCGACGTACCGGCGGGCGCGCAGGTTGTCCGCGGGCTCGGCGCGGCCATCCGGATCGCTCAGCGCGCCGCGGCGGAGCTTCATGACGTGGGCGGTCTGCCAGGTGCGGATGACGGTCTCGCCGATCCGTCCCATGGCCTGCGAGTCCGAGCCGATCATGGAGATGGCGCCCAGGTCGTGCAGGACGTCCTCGGCGGCCATGGTCGTGGGCCGGATGCGCGACTCGGCGAAGGCCAGGTCCTCGGGGACCGACGGGTCGAGGTGGTGGCACACCATGAGCATGTCGAGGTGCTCGTCGAGGGTGTTGACGGTGTGCGGCCGGGTCGGGTTGGTGGACGAGGGCAGCACGTTGGGGTGCGCCGCGACCGTGATGATGTCGGGCGCGTGCCCGCCGCCCGCGCCCTCGGTGTGGTACGCGTGGATCGACCGGCCGGCGACGGCGCCGAGCGTCGACTCGACGTACCCGGCCTCGTTGAGGGTGTCGGAGTGCAGCGCGACCTGCACGCCCGACGCGTCGGCGACGCGCAGGCACGCGTCGATGGCCGCCGGGGTGGAGCCCCAGTCCTCGTGCAGTTTGAAGCCGGACGCTCCGGCGCGCAGCTGCTCCCAGAGCGCCTCCTCGCCGACCGTGTTGCCCTTGCCGAGCAGCGCGACGTTCACCGGCCAGGAGTCGAGCGACTCCAGCATCCGCGGCAGGTACCAGGCGCCGGTCACGGTGGTGGCCTTGGTCCCCTCGGCCGGGCCGGTGCCGCCGCCGATGAGGGTGGTGACCCCGGCGCCGAGCGCCTCGTCCAGCAGCTGCGGGCAGATGAGGTGGACGTGGGAGTCCACGGCCCCGGCGGTGAGGATGCGTCCGTTGCCGGCGAGCACCTCGGTGGACGGCCCGATGACCAGGTCCGGGTGGACGCCGTCCATCGTGTCGGGGTTGCCGGCCTTGCCGAGCGCGACGATCCTGCCGTCGCGGATCCCGACGTCGGCCTTGATCACGCCCCAGTGGTCGAGCACCACGGCGCCGGTGACGACCAGGTCGAGGGCGCCGTCCGCGCGGGTGGTGCGCGCCTGCCCCATCGACTCGCGGATCACCTTCCCGCCGCCGAAGACCGCCTCGTCGCCGGCCGAGGCGCCGCGGCTGCGGTCCTCGGTGACCTCGATGAACAGGTCGGTGTCGGCCAGCCGGATCCGGTCTCCGGCGGTGGGGCCGTACAGCTGCGCGTACCGGGCCCGCGACAGCTCAGCCATCGAGCGCCCCCGCGCGCTCGGGACGCAGCCCCGGCACCACCCGGTTCCCG
Source organism: Actinomadura monticuli (assembly GCF_041463655.1). NCBI lineage: Bacteria > Bacillati > Actinomycetota > Actinomycetes > Streptosporangiales > Thermomonosporaceae > Actinomadura > Actinomadura monticuli. The sequence goes on along the minus strand of NZ_JAXCEI010000013.1, from coordinate 98,643 downwards.
GCCAGCGCCACCAGGTCGACCTCCCGGGTCAGGCCGGGCTCGAACCGCACCGAGGTGCCCGCCGGCACGTCCAGCCGGCACCCCCAGGCGGCGGACCGGTCGAAGTCCAATGCCGGGTTCGCGACCGCGAAGTGGTAGTGGGAGCCGACCTGGACGGGGCGGTCGCCGGTGTTCACGACGGTGACCGCGACACGGGACCGGCCGGTGTTCAGGGGGACCGGTGGGCCGTCGCCCGGCACGACCTCGCCGGGCACCAGCGGACGCCCGCTCACGGGATCGGCCGGTGGACGGTCACCAGCTTGGTGCCGTCGGGGAACGTCGCCTCGATCTGCACCGAGTCGAGCATCTCCGGAATGCCTTCCATCACGTCCTCCCGGGTCAGCACCGTGCGGCCGGACTCCATCAGCTCGGCGACCGTACGCCCGTCGCGAGCGCCCTCCAGGACGTGGACCGCGATGATGGCGGTCGCCTCCGGATGGTTGAGCCGCAGGCCGCGGGCCCGCCGCTCCCGCGCGACCGAGGCCGCGACGTGCAGCAGCAGGCGCTCCTGCTCATGTGGGCTGATCAGCACGTTCCGGACCCTACTGTCCGGAACAGAACGGAACGCATCTCTATTACGGATTTAACAGCGAATTTACATCGTTAGTGGGAAAGCTCACTTACTCCACTGCGGGAATTGCCGCAACGACGAATTCGCGCTGCGTTATCGGCGCCCGGTGCCGCGATAAGGCCGGACTGCCCGTCACCCGGGGATGCGGAGGGCCAGCAGCGCCACGTCGTCCTCGCCGGCGGGCTCTATGCGCTCTAGAAGCTCGTCGCACAGGTCGGGCAGGGGGAACTGGGCCAGGTGTGAGCCGTGACGGCGAAGGCTGGTGAGGCGGTCGGTCAGGTCGGCGTCGCGGGTCTCGACGAGCCCGTCGGTGTAGAGCAGGAGGGTCGACAGGGGCGGGAGGAACCGGCTGCCGTCGGGGCGGGTCCCGGCGACTTCGGGGGCGCCGAGCAGCACTCCGTGCTCGTCCAGGAAATGGGTGTCGCCGTCGTGGGTGACCAGGAGGGGCGGGGGGTGGCCGGCGTTGCACCAGCGCAGGCGCCAGGGAGCGCCCGGGGTCCCCTCGACGCGGCCGAAGACGGCGGTCGCGAGTTCGGCGTCGCTGACGGCGCCCATGACGTCGTCCAGGCGCGCCATGACGGCGCTGGGCGGCTCGGCCATGTCCCAGGCCAGTGCCCGGAGCATGTTGCGGACCTGGGCCATGCGGGCGGCCGCCGGCAGGTCGTGGCCGACGATGTCGCCGATGACCAGTCCGGTGGCGCCGTCGGGCAGGGTGAAGGCGTCGTACCAGTCCCCGCCGACCCAGCTGACCTTGGCCGCGGGCACGTACCGGGCCTCCAGCCGCAGTTCGCCCTGCTGCGGCAGGGGGGTGAGCAGGTTGCGCTGCATCGCCTCGGCGGTGTTGCGCTGCTCGGCGTACAGGCGGGCGTTGGCGAGGACCAGGCCGGTGCGGCGTGCGACGTCCTCGACGACGAGCCTGTCGCCCGGCCCGTAGAGCTGCCCCGGGCGGGAGTAGCCCAGTGTGAGCGCGCCGTAGGTCTCCCCCCGTGCGGCCAGCGGGGTGATGATCGCGCTCTTGGCGTCCATGACCTGGAAGAGTTCGTACTGGGCCGCGCTGAGAGGTTCGTCCGGGCGGCGGTCGGCGTCCGCGCTGATGACGACCGTGGTGCCGCCGCGGAGCACCTGGGCCAGCGGCCCGCGCGGTGTCCGGGGAAGGGGCGGAAGGGGCCCCTCCAGGCCGGCGATGTCGGCGGCGGACAGTTCGCGGTGCGTCGCGGCGGCCCGCTCGACACGGCCGTCGGGGAGCAGCAGGTCGACCTCGGCCCAGTCTCCGAGCGCGGGCACCACGAGCCGGACCAGCCGCCTCAGCACCTCCGTCTCGTTGAGCGTGGACGACAGCACCGTGGTGATCTCGGCGACCAGCGCCAGCCGTGCGTTGGCCCGCTCCACCTGGGCCGCCCGGTCGCGCAGCTCGCGCTCGACCGCGAACCGGTCGGAGACGTCCTGCAGGACGATGACCACCCCGGCGACCGCGCCCGTCTCCGGTGCGGCCCCCGGCCGCTCGCCGGTGTAGATGGGTGCCACGACCACGAGCACGTCACCAGCCGCCCGTCGCGATGGACGAAGCTCTCGGCGTCCCCGTGGTCGGGGACGCCGGTGCGCTGCGCGCGCAGGAGGCGTTCGGACGGGCGGTGCCCGTCGCCGTCCCGCTGGAGGATCCGGTGCAGCCGCTTCCCCAGCACCTCCTCGCGGGTGTACCCGAGAAGCTGCTGCGCCCGCGGATTCCACGCCGTGATCCGGCCGGACTCGTCGGTGGCCAGAACACCGGAGTTCATCGCCTCCACCAGACGATCCTGAGCCCTGCCCCGCCGGCCGCTCACCTTCCCGGTCATTTCACCCCCCTCTGGATTCGACACCCCGCCTCTTCCCTCGAGATCACCCCGAACACCCAGACACCAGGCCCTCCGGCGGACAGGCGCCCTCGCCGAGGGAGTCGCACCGGCACCCTCTGGCGGCCCCGGTACGCGGCGCGCGCCGGGCGGCTAGAGCGCTTCGCCGACCCAGCGCCATGTGCCGTCCTCGCACTGGGCGCGGATCAGGTGCGCACCGCCGGCGTCCGCGAGCTCGGCGACCTTCCGGATCAGCCGGCGGTGGAAATCGGCGGGCGGACGGCCACCGGCCGCCGGGCCCTCCAGAAGCGTCACGTCGACCTTCGTCGCGTCGCGGAGCTGCGCGGTCAACCGACCTGTCGCGTCCAGGCGAAGTATCACGATCGCATCGGCGCGGATCATGTCACCTCCGTCGGCGGCCGAGATCCACACGTCACTCATGAGCCTCATCTCCAAAGGCCCCCGAACCCCGCGCCCTACCACTTCAACATAAAGCGCGCCGCGCCCCCAGAGGCCGCGGCGGGTTTTCGATGCCACTTGGCACGGCCGCTCCGAGCCCGTCCGCCGCGGCCCGCGCGCCGGGACGGCGCCCGGGAGCGCCGCGGGAGCACATGCCGGAGTTCATCACGCGATGATCGCCGGCCGAGGGCGTAGACTCCTCGTGACGAGGGTTCCTCAACACGGGCGATCAAGCTCGCGTCCCCTGGTTTCTCGATTCTCGGCTCCTCCGGGGCCAGACAGGTCCGGCGCGATGACGCCGCAACACCAGCCCTTCCGTACCGCCGCCGGGGAACCGGCCGGGCTGACCCGCGAACGGTTCGCCGACCACACCGTCATCGCCCTCAGCGGCGAACTCGACGCCGCCTCCGCACCGTTCCTCCGCGATCGGCTGCACGCCGCACTGCGGGACACCGGCGCGTACGTGATCATCGACCTGTCGGACGTGACGTTCTGCGACGCGTCCGGGCCGGCGATGCTCGTCGGCGCACGCCGCCGGACGGAGGCCAAGGGCACCGCCGTGATCCTCGCCGCGCCGCGGCCGCAGACCGCCGGGCTGCTGGAGGCCACCGGGCTGCTCGGCGCCTTCTCCGTCGAGATCTCCGTCGCCGCGGCACGGACCGCCGGGCGCGGTACGCGGACGGCGGCGGCCTGACCGCGCGGCACGCCCCCGGCGGATCCGCAGGCGATCGGCCGCGGGCGGCACCGCCTGCCGCCGGGCCGGAGTCCGGCACCGGATCAGCACGAGGAGAGCGGGATGACGAGATGACCGGACACGACCTGCCGGTGAGCGGCTGGGCGCCGACGGGCGAGATCCGCGGTGCGGAGAACGGCCGGCGCCTGGACGCGTCGTTCGACCTGATGAGGGCGGTCCTGGACGGAGCCGCCCTCCCGCGCCTGCTGATCCTCGTCGCCGAACGCGCCCGTGCCATGGCGGGCGTTCCGCTGGCGTTCATCGCCCTCCCCGACGAGGCCGCGCTCACGCTGCGGATCGACATCGCGGTCGGCGCCGGCAGCGACCGGATACGCGGCCTGACGGTACGGCGCGGCCGGTCGATGCTCGGCCGCGCGTTCGGCTCCCGCCGGGCCCTGTCCGCGCGGATCGTCGCCGACCAGACGCTCAGCGCCCTGCCCGCGGGCCCGATCCTGATACTGCCGCTGGACACCGGCGAGGCGACCCGCGGCGTCCTCGCCGTCCTCGGACGACCGGGCGCGCAGCCGTTCAGCCCGGCCGCCACCCGCCAGCTGCTGCTGTTCGCCGACACCTCCGCCCGCCTCGTCCAGCTCGCCGAGGACCAGCGTGCGTCCGGCCCGCCCGCCCGCGCGGCCGCCCAGGTCACCGCTCTCCGATCGCTCGCGGCCCACCCGGATGTCACCCGGCGAGGCGGAGATCACCACGGGTGAACCGCGGACGGACACCCGGGCCCCCACCCACGACCGCCGGCGGCCGCCGGCGGTCAGATCAAGGCCCCTCGGTCACGCCCCGGGCCCCCGCGCGCGTCAGGTCTTCGACTTCCCGGCCGCCTCGACCGCCTCGGCCGCGCGCTGACGCCACCACGCCGCCCCGCCCCGGCGCCCTCTTCCCAGCAACATCGTGCTGAGGTTGAGCATGGCGTTGGCGTCGCCGGCATCGGCGGCACGTCGCATCCACCGCTCGGCCTCATCCTCGATGCCCGAAGCCGCCAGCGCGCAGCCGAGGTTCACCATGGCGGGGACATGACCGCCTTCAGCGCCTCGCCGGTACCACCGCTCGGCCTCTCTCGCCCTGCCCGTCCGGGTCAGAAGAATGCCGAGGTTCAGCATGGCGTCCGTGCTCCCCGCCCGGCCGGCTCGCCGATACCATCGCTCGGCCGTTTCGGTCCGCCCCTCGGCATCGGCAAGGCCGCCGAGGCTGAACATCGCGTTGACCTCGCCGGCGTCCGCGGCACGCGTCCACCACTGCTCGGCCTCACCGCTCCGCCCCGAGTGATAAAGCACGACACCCAGATTGTTCATGGCTCCGGGCGTAGGAGCGGCATCGACGGCGCGGCGCGACCACAGCTCGGCCTCCGCCGCCTGGCCCATATCATCCAGGAGGGAACCGAGACTGCCCATGGCCCCGCCATGACCGGCCTCAGCCGCCCGGCGGAAATGCACTTCGGCCTCCTCCAGATGCCCGTCCTCCCGGGCCGTCACACCGAGCATGTGTTGGACGGCCGAGTTCACGCCGGGGAACCTCGAACGAATTCTGCCCTGCAGGCGTCTGACCAGTCCCATCATTCCGAACAGCGCTCCCGGGTTGCCGCCGGTCCGGAGCCCTCGGTTTCCGAGGCGCTCTCCTCGTTCGACGCATTCACGGCACAGTCCAGGGCACCCGGCCACAAAACCGGCATGACCTAAGCAGGACACCCCGGCCTGGTTTAACGGAGCGGCGAAGGCGCCCGGCGCGGACGCGGGGCAGAAGATCGGTATCAGTCTGCTTGTGAGACTTCCTCGGATTTGTGGATCGTGGTTCCATGTGTACCGAGCAAGCGTTCGGGGGGTAAATCGGAGCGCTGAGCGAGGGAGTGCCGGATGGGCCCGCGGTTTCTGAGGAGGTTGTGGGTGCCCCTGGCAGCCGCGGCCGTGCTGGTACTCGGCATGGTGCAGGCGGTGCAGGCGCACATCGAGCGGCCGTCGTACTGGCCGTCTCCCGGACCGGACTGCTCCATCAGCCCGTGCGCGGGCGGGACGGTGCCGACACCGCGGAGTCTGGGGTCAGCCATCGAGACCGTCCCGGGGAGCACGACCCGCGTGGTGTGCCGGCCGGACTCGCTGGAGCGGCTGGACGCCTCGATCAAGCGGGCGCTGAAGTCGGGCTACAACGTCCGCCCGCACGACCACCGGACGCTCAGCGCCACCGAGGCGCAGAACCTGAGACGGATCAACCAGGCGTTGTTCGAGCAGTGCCGATACAGCGAGATCCAGCCCGCGGTGACCGATTCGGGGAACAACGACCGGGTCGTGGTGCTGCCGGGTCTCTACACCGAGCCCACGGCGCGCCAGAAGCCGACCCACGACCCCGCGTGCGACCAGTACAAGCTGAGCACGGGGGCGTACTCCTACCTCGGCGAGTTCAACTGCCAGAACGACGCCAACCTGATCGCCGTGCTCGGCCGGGCCCCCGGCGGCGGCCAGGACCCGGACCCTCCGCTCGTCGACCGGCACGGCATCCCCAACCGGGGCGCGTGCGTGCGATGCAACCTCCAGCTCGAAGGGTCGGGCGTGAGCGCCGACGACGTGGTCGTGGACGCCGGCGACCCCTCGTCCGGCAACGGCGGCCCGCGCAACTCGGTGAAGGACGTCGGCATCCGCGCCGACCGCGCCGACGGGTTCGTGCTGCGGAACCTGACCGTCCGGCACGCCGAAGAGCACGACATCTACGTCCTGGAGACCAACGGGTACCTGCTGGACAGCTTCAAGACCTTCTACGCGGGCGAGTACGGCGTGCTCACCTTCGTCGAGGACCACGGCGTGATCCAGAACTGCGAGGCGGCCGGCAACGGCGACTCCGGGCTGTATCCCGGGTCGGGTGCGAAGACCGGCGCCGGACGCGACGAGAAGGTCTACCCCACCGCGCGCTACAGCCAGCAGATCCGCTACTGCGACTCGCACCACAACGCCAGCGGCTACTCGGGCACCGACGGCAACGCCACCTGGGTGCACCACAACAACTTCTACGACAACGCCCTCGGCTTCACCACCGACGTGTTCACCGCCGCCGGGCATCCCGGTTTCCCGCAGCAGGGCGACCTCATCGAGCACAACGACTTCTTCTCCAACAACTTCAACCCCTACCTGGCGGACAGCGACGTGGTGCCGACCGTGCCCGTCCCGGTGGGGACGGGGATGTGGATCGCCGGCGGTGACGACAACGTCATCCGGAACAACACCTTCCGCGACAACCGGCGGCGCGGGGCCATGCTCTTCGCCGTCCCGGACGCGTTCGTCTGCGCCGACCAGCCCATGACGGGCTGCGACCCGCTGAAGCTGTCCACCTCGCACCGCAACCAGTTCTACGGCAACCGCATGACCGGCAACGGCCTGGACTTCTGGTGGGACGCCTTCCCCGGCAACACCGGCAACTGCTGGTATTCCAACGGCACCGTCACCACCTCGCCCAGCAACCTGCCGGACTGCCTCAACGGCAAGGCGCCCTTCCTCAGCTTCGGGTTCGGCAACCTGGGCAACGAGCTCGAACTGCTCACGTGCATGGCCAACCTGAAGCCCGGCGGTGCTTGCCCGTGGTTCACGACCCCCGAGGCCACCGCCCCGGCCGCATCCCGGACGGCACCGGCTGGCGACGACCACGACCACCCCGAGACGAGCGCACTCGACGACGCGATGCTCGCCGCGATGACCTGCCATTCCTGGAAGGAGATGACGACCGGCCAGCGCGACCACATGCTGGACAAGATGGCGGTGTTCATGGGCGGCCAGATCGACCATCCGGGAGCGCGCGGCACGACGCTGAGCAACCAGAAGGCGACCGGCATGCTCGACAACGCCTGCGGGCTGTCCTTCGCGGGGCCGTTCAAGCTCTACAAGCTCTACGCCCGGGCGGCGGCGTTCCCCCTGCAACTCCCGTAACGACACACGGGGGCGGCCTTTCCTGCCCCCGGACGCGGCAGTGTTTGGTCGCGGGCGGCGCCACCGAGGGCGTGGCCCGCGACGCCGCCGCCACTCCCCCGCCGTCCTGGCCCGGCGCGCCGTTGTCGCCGTTTCCCTGGGCGCGGCCGGTCCCGCGGTCTGCGGATTCGGCGTCGCTATGCCGGGTTCTGGGGCGGGTGCTGCGCAGCGCGGTCTTTCTGGAGTTGGGCGTTGATGCGCTGGGCTTCGGCGAGTTGGTCTTCCAGGATGATGATGCGGCAGGCGGCCTCCATCGGAGTGCCCTGGTCGACCAGATCGCGGGCCCGCTGCGCGAGACGCAACTGGTAGCGGGAGTAGCGGCGGTGCCCGCCGGGCGAGCGCTGCGGGACGATCAGCCGGGCGGCGTCCAGGCCTCGCAGGAACGCCGGTGTGACGTCCAGCATCTCGGCGGCGCGCCCCATGCTGTAGGCCGGGTAGTCCTCGTCGTCGAACTTGCCTTCCAGCCCGCCAGCCTGGTCCTGCGGGTGCTGCTCGTCTGGCTGGGCTCCGGCCTGGGCCGGGTGGGATGCCTTCACTAAACCTTCCGTACTGCCTCGGGTCGGCCGTGACGACGACAGGGGCCCCGGTGCCAGACTGCGGCACCGGGGCCCAAAGGAACTACACCATCTACCGGCTCCGAAGAGCCGGCCTTCCGCGCCGGCCACTCAGTGGCGAGCGGCTGTGCGGGGATCGCGGATGCGTGACCGTAGACCACCGTCCAATCTGCGGAGCCGCGGTACCCGAGCGGCATCGATGAAGCCTGCTGCGGGCGATCCCGATGGCGTCGAACCCTCCTTACCTCGACATCACTACCTGTACTGCGTGTTCCATGTGTTCTCTTGCGCCAGGCGGCCCGAAGGCCACCCGGTGGACCGGCTGCCGGGGCCCCTTCCACTGCGTTGGCCCCGGCACGCACGGCCTGTGTCATCCGTACCTGACGGCAGTTCGTCCTCTGCCGCCTCTCTTGGACTCGCTTCTCTTCGATGACAAGGAGACTACCCGCCCCATCCTCGAAAATCTACCTCGGCCACCACAGAGTTTCGTAGATCACACTGCCCGGTTCGTTGCACGGGTCAGGAGGGGTTGTTTCTGCATCATGTGATGTATGACGAGTGGTGCTGCGGCGATGCCGGCATGGGAGTCGATGAGCGAGGAGCAGGTCGGGCGCTGGCGAGAGGTCTTGGACGGGGTGGCGGGGATGCTGCCGGAGGGTCCCGTGTCCGTGCTGGTCGACGGAGGCCCGCACACGGGCGCGTTCGCCGAGCGACTGGCGTGCCGGCTCCGGGACGCCGGTCGCGTACGGCCCGGCGGAGAGGCGTCCGGGCCGGGTCTGCGGACCGTCACGGTGGCGGCGGGGAGCGGGTGGCGTGCCCGCCCGCCGGTGGGCGGCTGGGACGTCGTCATCTGGTTGCGCTCCCACCGTGCCGCCGGCGGGGACGCCGAGAACGGCGCCGACATCGTGATCGACCTGCACGACGTCACGTGGCCGGTGATCCGCCATGTCGCGCCGCGCCTGGCCGGGCAGGGCGGCTGGTTCGCCGCGGAGACCCGGGCGTTCTTCGGCCCGCGCGCGGCGGCCTGGGACGCCAAGTTCGGCGACGACGTCCCGGCCTACACCTCGGCGATCGCGGAGGCCGCCCTCCCCGAAGGGGGAAGCGTCGTGGACGTGGGCTGCGGCACCGGACGCGCGCTGCCCGTCCTGCGCAGCGCGGTCGGCCCCGCCGGAAAGGTGATCGGCGTGGACCTCACACCGCAGATGCTGGACACCGCGCGAGCCCACGGCCGTGCCCGGCACTGCGTCCTGATGCTGGCCGACGCGCGCCGGCTGCCGTTCGCGGACGCCCGGCTCGACGCGGTCTTCGCCGCCGGGCTGGTCCAGCACATGCCCGACCCGGCGGCCGCACTCGTCGAACTGGCCCGCATCACCCGGCGCGGCGGCCGGTTGATCGTCTTCCACCCGTCCGGACGGGCGGCATTGGCCGCGCGCCACGGCCGCATCCTCCGCCCCGGCGAACTCCTGGCGCAGGCGCGGCTCGGACCGCTGCTGGCACGCACGGGCTGGCGCCTGGACGCCTACGACGACCCGCCCCACCGGTTCCTCGTCCTGGCCACCCGCTGTTAGCCGCCGACGGCACGCGCCGGCGGGTTAGCTTGTCCTTCACGACTACGGAAAGCGGGAGCCGGCGATGAGCTCAGAAAGTCCCGACCGCAGCATCGACAGCACCGTGCCGCATTCGGCGCGGATCTGGAACTACCTGCTGGGCGGCAAGGACAACTATCCCGTCGACCGGGAGGCCGGCGACAAGGTCTTCCAGATCTTCCCCGGCATGGTCGACATGACCCGCCACTCCCGGCACATGCTCACACGGGTGGTGCGGTATCTGGCCGGCGAGGCGGGCATCCGCCAGTTCCTGGACATCGGCACCGGGCTCCCCACCATGGACAACACCCATGAGGTCGCCCAGCGCGTGGCGCCCACGTCCAGGATCGTCTACGTCGACAACGACCCATTGGTGCTGCTGCACGCCAGGGCGCTGCTCAACAGCAGGCCCGAAGGGGCCACCGACTACATCGAGGCCGATGTGCGCGACCCCGACGTCATCATCGCCGAGGCCGCCAGGACGCTGGACTTCAGCCGGCCCACCGCCCTCATGCTCATGGGCATCCTGGGACTGGTCAGCGACTACGACGAGGCCCGGTCGATCGTGGATCGCCTGCGGGCGGTGCTGGCGCCGGGCAGCTACGTCGCGGTCTACGACGGTACCGACACAGACCCCGCCTACGTGGAGGCCATCCGGAACTACAACGCCGCCAGCGGCGCCGTCGCCTACACACCGCGCAGTCCGGAGCAGATCGCCGGGTACCTCGACGGGCTGGAGCTGGTGGAGCCGGGTGTCGTGACCGTGACCCGGTGGCGTCCTGAGCCCAGTCCTTGGGGGGAGGCACCCGAGGTGGCCTGCGCCGGCGGCGTCGGCCGCAAGCCCTGAAGGCGGGCCGAAAGCGACTGCCGTCTACGGCCTCACTCGCCTTTCGGCCCCTGGTCGGGCAGGTGGCCGAGCTCGACCAGCCGGGCGGCCAGTGCGTCGCGTTCGCGGGTGAGTTCGGCGAGCTCGTGCTGGAGCTCGAAGATCCGTCGGATGGCGGGCAGGGTCATGCCCTCGTCCATCATGCCGACGACCTGCTGGATGCGGCCGATCTCGTTGCGGCTGTATCGGCGTTGCCCGCCGGTCGAACGCCGGGGTGAGACGACCTGCTGGCTGTCGATGCGGCGCAGGAACGCCTGCTGCACCCGCAGCATGTCGGCGACCTGTCCGACGGTGAACAGCGCCGCGTACTCGTCATCGATCGGCAGTCCCATGCCGTCCTCTCGTTCTTGCGCGATCTTGCTCGTGGGCCCCCCGGACGCCGCGCCGGCCCCGGTCGAGGCGGTGCGTCGTGCGGGCCGTCCCCTGGTCTCGGCCGCGCACCTGCCGGGGACGACCAGCGACGATCCGGCCCGGCGGGCGCCGTACGCCCACCGGGCCGCGACCGGTCCCTCACCACCGGCCGCGCCGCCGCGACGGCATGACCCGTGTTCTGGCGCGGGAGAGGAGGGACGCGCGCCGGTCAGCTTTTGATCGCCTTCTGGGTTCCCTCGGCCTGGACGGCGACCTTGCGCGGCCGGGCCTTCTCCAGGACGGGGATGCGGACGGCCAGGACACCGTTGTTGTACGCGGCCTCGATCGCCTCGGCGTCCAGGTGCTCCGACAGGTAGACGCGGCGGGTGAAGGCGCCCATGGTGCGCTCGCGGACGAAGACGCGCTCGTCCTCGCCGAACTCCTCCTCACGGCGCGCGGTGACGGTCAGCACGCCGCGGTCCACGGTGACCTCGATCGAACCGGGGTCGACGCCCGGCAGGTCGAACCGCAGGACGACGTCGTCGGCGCGGCGGATCCCGTCCATCGGCATGCTCGCGCCGTTGCCGAGGGTGGCCTGCCCGGTGGCCTGGCGGACCGCGCGGTCGAACTGGCGCTCGAACTCCTGCACGAAGGGGTCGATCGACGTCAGCAGCATCTTTGCTTCACCTCCGAAGTTTCCCCGGGACCTCCACGCCCGAGATGTCATTGCCTCGCAAGGAGGAACCTTGCAACTCAGATTATAGATACTGTGCTCCCCGGATCGTCAAGTACTGGCTCACTCACCGGCAGGTCCGCACGGCGCAGCCATGCCGGAACGTGGCTCCATGCAGGTCAGGCAGCAGATGCCAGGCCAGGAAGGTAGAGATGGGCATGCCTCGCGAGCGCAGTCGAGCGGAGCACGACCTCCCTGCCAAGAGATGATCAAGGGCGGCCGTCAAATCACGGCGGCGGCGGGCCGGATTCATCGGGCCGGGCGCGGCTGCCCGTCGATCAAGCTAGCTTCACGTCATGGGAGTCGAGCGGGCGCCGGTCCATCATTCGGTCTCAACATGGCGGCAGCCGACGCCGCCTCCGGGCACGCCCCAGCGCCACGCGGTGGTCGAGCGGGTCGCCGAACGCGTCCTCCGCCTCGGCGAGGGCCGGCTGAGGGTGGCGATCGATGGACGGACCGCCGCCGGCAAGACCAGCCTGGGCCACGAACTCGCAGAGCGGATCAGCGCCGCCGGGCGCCCGGTGCTCAGGGCGAGCCTGGACGACTTCAAGCGGCCATGGCGAGAGGCCCATCTCTACGACCGCACCTCTGGCGAGGGCTACTACCGCAATGCCTTCGACTACACAGCCGTCACGACGCTGCTGCTGCAACCGTCCGGACCACGCGGTTCGGGACAGTGCGCCCTTTGCGGCATCGACCCGCTCACCCAGCGCGACCACTCATCGAACGTCGTGCAGGCGCCTCCCGACGCCGTGCTCGTCGTCGACGGGGTCTTCGCCTTCCGGCCGCAGATCAACGCGTACTGGGACCTGCGGATCTGGCTTGAAGTGGACGCCGAGGTGTCGATTCAGCGGGGCATCGCCCGCGACCGCGCCCGGGAGGGAACCGAAGCCGAAACTCTGCACCGTGACCGCTACCTCCCCGCCGAGCGCCTCTACATGGCGGAAGTCGATCCAGCCCGGCTGGCGGAGGTCATCATCGGCAACAACGAGATCGACCGCCCGAGAATCCTCCGGATCTGACATGCGGGCCGCTCGACCAGCGGCTCCTGCCGGGGCCGAGTTCCGGTGCCGAGCCCCGCGACTCGGTGGCTGCTCGCTCGGTGTGCGTGGCGTGTGATCCTTAGATCCAGGAATGTGCCGTGCGGCGAGGGCCTCGGCGGTGGTCCGGACGGGGCGGGATGAGCGGAAGACGCGAGGTCGATCGGACCGCGAAGAGGTATGTCCGCACCAAGGCCGGGCAGTTCGCGGTCGTCCAGCTCCTGATCGGCATGGCGCTGCTGATGGTCTGGCCCTTCGCCTTCGGCTTCATGGTGGAGGAGGTCACGGCCGCCGGACGGGCCGCGAGAGGCGAGGGGGTTCCGGGCACCTTCATCGCGCGATCGGAGACGTGCGGACGCGGCGGATGTACCTGGTACGGCCCGTTCACGACCGGCGGCCTCTTTCAGCCGACCGCCGAGAGAGTCGAATTGAGGGGCGACGGCGACCATTCCGTTCACGCCGGAGAGGCGGTGCCCGCCCTCGACGTCGGTTCCGGAAGGTTCGTCCACATGCGGGGCGGGTCGCCGGAGTGGGGGCTGCCGTTCACCGCCGCGGTCCTCGCCGCGATCACCGGGGGCCTCGGCGCGGGGTTGAACGGCATGGTGCTGTGGGGCGTCTACTGGACGCGGGCCTCTCCCGCGTCGCGCAGGCGGCAGGCGCGGGAACGCGGGCGCTCCGCGCTGCGCGGCCTGGCCGACCGCGACCGGTGGGTTTGGTCGGCGCGGCCGGGCCGTTCCACGACCAGGGTGACGATGGCCAGGTCCAAGCGGCGGACTCTGGCCGGGGCCGCCGGCGTGCTCGCGATCGTGTCGGCGCTGCCGCTGTTCGGCCTGATCTGGGTCGTGTTCAACGAGGAGACCACCCGGGCCGAGTTGATCGCGGGTTTGTGGTCGCCGCTCTTCGCGGTCGTCTTCGTGGGCGTCGCGATCCAGACGCTCAGGCTGGTGCTTCTACGGCCCCGGATGTGGGTGACCGACGATGAGATCGTCCTCTGGGACGCGCTGCTGCTGTGGAAGGTGCTGCGGATCCCGCGCTCAGCCATCGCGGCGGTCCGCTGCCGCGACGAGTCGCGGCCGTGCCGGATCGAGGAGGGCGTGGCCCAGTTGACGCCGTTCTGGGAGGAGCTCAACCTCGTCCTGCGGATGCGGGACGACATCTCCCTTCCCGCGCGCCGGCTGCGGTGGGGCAACTGGTTCTGGGTCATGTTGACTCTGCGGGATCTCAACCCGCAGACGGGCATGCCTCAGCGGGGTCGTCTGGTGCGCGGGTTGTGCCTTCGGGTGCAAGAACCGCGCCGGGCGGCCATCGACCTCGACCGCTGGCTGGCGGAGGACGAGACGCCCCCTCCGCCGGAGATCGCGCTGGTGGAGAACGCCCTGAACGGGACGGTGCGGACGCACCGCGGCGCCGGCGGTGCGCGCGTCAAGATCAAGGGACGGCTTCCCCGGCCGGTGCTGGCCGAGTTCGTGAACGAGGGCGCCGGGACGCTGCGGGCCTGGCTCCGGCGTACCGAGTTCGGCCGGGGGATCCCGGTCATGGTGTGCGGCCCGGGCGAATCGCCCGCCACGACCGTCCTGGACGACCGGCTGCTATCGGGCAAGGAACTCACGAAGAGGTTCCTCCACGTCGAGGCCGAGGGCCAGTGGACCGTCACGATCAGCGGACCGCAACGGGCACGCGGGTTCACCGGCTCCACCACGGGCACCGGGCCCGAAGTGCTCCGCTACCAGGGGCCGGCCGGCATCGCCGTCGTGACATGTCCAGGCGGACAAGCCCACCAGGTCCACCTGCACGCACCGGACCTGGCCGCGGTCGCCGGTTGCGACCCGGTCGCGTCCACCGACGGGTTCAGCGAGCGCGAGTCCCGGCCGAGCCGGAGCACGTTCGCCGTTCCGGCGCAGGCCCTGATTCGCGTGAGAACGGCCGGGGCGGACTGGCGGATCGACGTGACGCCGCTACAGCAGGCCGACGTGGACGACCTCGCGCAGGCCGGAGAACAGGGACACGACACGGGTCACGTCCAGCCGTTCGAGCACTCCATCGCAGGTGACCGCACCGCGGTAGTGCGCTACCTGGGGCCTCCGGGACCGGTCCTGTTCCGCGGCGGTGACGCCTTCGGCCTCCTGCACCTCCGCGTCACGCTGACCCCGGCCCGGACACTGGCCCTCCCGGGCGGCGACACGGTGGTCCAGCTGCGTCCCCACACGCTTCTCCAGGTCACCGGAGGCCCCGGTGCTTGGTCCCTGGAGGAGACCGCTCCGCCTTGAGAACCAGGGGGACGGTGCGGCGCCGGGGGCCGGCGGCCGCACCGTCCCGTGGCGTCAGGCGGTGGCGGCCCGCTTGGGCAGCCTCCAGCCGGGGCGGGGGAAGTGGCACGTGTACCCGTTCGGATACTTCTGCAGGTAGTCCTGGTGCTCCGGCTCGGCTTCCCAGAAGTCGCCCGCGGCGGTCACCTCGGTGACGACCTTGCCCGGCCACAGGCCGGAGGCGTCGACGTCGGCGATGGTGTCCTCGGCGACCTTCCGCTGCTCGTCCGAGGTGTAGAAGATCGCGGAGCGGTAGCTCGTGCCGATGTCGTTGCCCTGCCGGTTCACGGTCGTGGGGTCGTGGATCTGGAAGAAGAACTCCAGCAGCGCCCGGAAGTCGGTCTCGTCGGGGTCGTAGACGACCTCGATGGTCTCGGCGTGGGACCCGTGGTTGCGGTAGGTGGCGTTGGGCACGTCGCCGCCGCTGTAGCCGACCCGCGTGGAGACCACTCCGGGCTGCCGGCGGAACAGCTCTTCCATCCCCCAGAAACAGCCGCCTGCGAGCAGTGCCCTCTCGGTTGCCATGTTCTCTCCCTCGCTTCCTTCGACAGCACGTACAGCGGGCGCCGCGGCGGCGTTATTCCGCCACCCGTCGCAGGAGGCCGGTGACCCGACGGCGCTGCCGGCCGCCCGGACCGGGACCGGGCCGGGACGTGGAGGGTCGTCTCATGCCGATTCGGGTGGAAATATTGATCTACGCAGGTGGGACACCCTTTACGGTGCCGCGTGCTTCCATGTCCTTATGGCTCAGAGCAACATTTGGGCGCCGGGCGAGGACTCGCCCGTTCCGGCGATAGCCGTGGTCGGCGCCCGGGGGGACGTGGTGGGCTGGTCGCGGATGGCCGAGGAACTCCTCGGGTATTCACCGGCGGAGATCCTGGGCCGTCCCGGGACCGATCTGCGCATGGAGCGCGATCGCGCGTCCCGGCTCTGGACGTGGGGCGGCGAGGACGGCGATGACGACCACCAGGCCGGCATCTTCGACCTGCGCCACCGCGACGGCGACCAGATCGTGGCGCATTTCGAGTGGACCCGCATCGCCACCCCGGGCGGAGCGCCCGCGTGGGTGGTGGCGGCCCTACCCGTCGGCCTTCTGACCCTCGGCGCCTCCGTGCTGGAACCCCTGCTGTCGGCGGTGCCGGTGGTGATGGTCGTCTGGGACCCCGAACTCCGGCCGGTCTGGCGCAACGAACAGGCCCGGCGGCTGGAGCGGGCATTCCCGTTCTTCCAGGTCGGCCGGCCGCTGCCGGTGGACCTGGCCGAGGCGGACATGCTGGTCCCGCCGGAACTGATCCGCGAAGTGCTCGCCGAGGGCGTCCCGGTGGTGGACCACGAGGTCCGATGGGAGACCCCCGACCGGAATGAGGGACGCACCTTCTCGACCTTCCTCTTCCGTGTCGAGGGCGTGGACTCGCGTCCCCTCGGCGTGTGCCTGATGGCCGTCGACATCACCCACAGCGGCGCACGCGAACGCCTGGCCCTGCTCCGCCGGGCCAGCATCCAGAT
The DNA here is from genome assembly GCF_041463655.1 of Actinomadura monticuli. NCBI lineage: Bacteria > Bacillati > Actinomycetota > Actinomycetes > Streptosporangiales > Thermomonosporaceae > Actinomadura > Actinomadura monticuli. The sequence continues at coordinate 82,097 of NZ_JAXCEI010000013.1, read as the reverse complement.
CGGCACCACCCTCGACGTCCGGCAGACCGCCCAGGAACTCGCCGACCTGGCCGTCCCGGCGTTCGCCGACTACGTCACCGTCGACCTCACCGAGGCCGTCCTGCCCGGGCCCGAACCCCTGGAGCGGCTGGAGGCCAACGCCAGCGGCATCCCGACGTTCCTGCGCGCCGGCCTGGCCTCGATCCACGACGAGATCCCCGAGTCGCTGTGGCCGCGGGGGCAGCCCGTGTACGTGCCTCCCTCGTCCCCGTTCACCGAGGTTCTCGCGTCCGGCCGCTCCCACTTCGAACCGCGGATGGAGACCACGTCCGCGAACTGGCTCGACCGCGATCCCGATCGGGCGAGGACCGTCCGCGCCACCGGCATGCACACGCTGATCATCGTCCCGCTGAAGGCCCGCGGGAACCTGCTGGGGATCGCCGTCTTCGTCCGCACCGACAACCAGGCGCCCTTCACCCGCGACGACCTGGCGCTGGCGGAGGAGCTCGGGGCCCGCGCCGCGCTGAGCCTGGACAGCGCGCGCCAGTACACCCGGGAGCACGACGCGGCGCTCGCCCTGCAGCGGCAGCTCCTCCCGAGCAGGTTGCGGGGCGGCGACATGATGGAGCTGGCCTCGCGCTACCTGCCGTCCGACGTCCACCAGGGCGTCGGAGGCGACTGGTACGACGCGATCCGGCTGAACGGCTCGCGCCTCGCCCTCGTGGTGGGCGACGTGACCGGCCACGGGATCAACGCCGCCGCGAGCATGGGGCGCCTGCGGACCGCCGTGCGGACGCTCGCCTACCTGGGCCTGCCCCCCGACGAGCTGCTCGCCCGTCTCGACGAGCTGTACGCCGCGCAGACCGAGGACGAGGACGGCGACGCCCTGTCCCCCATCGCCGCGACCTGCCTGTACGCCGTCCACGACCCGGCCACCGGGCGCTGCGTCATGGCCTCGGCGGGGCACCTGCCGCCCGCGATCGTCCGTCCCGGCGGCGACGTCTCCTTCCCCGGCCTCCCGGCCGGCAATCCGATCGGGCTGGGGCTGGGCGCGCACCGGTCCGCCGAGTTCGAGCTCGACGAGGGGACCACGCTGGCCCTCTACACCGACGGGCTGATCGAGCGCCGCGACCACGACCTCAACGACGGCATGCGGCGGCTGGGCACGGCGCTGACCCGGGACGCCCTTCCCCTGGACGACCTCTGCACGAGCGTCATCGACGCCATGATGACGAGGGCCGCCGAGGACGACGTCACCCTGCTCCTGGCGAAGACCCTGACATCCAACAGATGAACCGCCCGGGGGCGCCGTTCGGCGCTCGCGGCCTCAGTCCAGCAGGGTCGCCGCGTGATCCGGGACGTAGGTCTGCTCGTCTCGCGGGGGGCGTTCGTAGCCTCTCGAAGGAGGACGCTGCGGCAGCCGGAGCGGCGGGCGCTCCACCTCGCCGTAGGGAATGCGCGACAGCAGGTGGGAGATCATGTTGATGCGGGCGCGGCGCTTGTCGTCGCTGTCGACCACGAACCAGGGCGCCTCCGGAATGTCGGTGTGGACGAACATCTCGTCCTTGGCGCGCGAGTACTCCTCCCATCGCGTGATCGCCTCCATGTCCATGGCGGACAGTTTCCATCTCCGCATCGGATCCTCGAGCCGGCTGCGGAAGCGGCGCTCCTGCTCGGCGTCGCTGACCGAGAACCAGTACTTGTGCAGCAGGATGCCGTCCTCGACGAGCATCCGCTCGAATATCGGGCACTGGTGCAGGAAGCGCCTGTACTCCTGGCTGGTGCAGAAGCCCATGACCCGCTCGACTCCCGCGCGGTTGTACCAGGACCGGTCGAACAGGACGATCTCGCCGGCCGCGGGCAGGTGCTCGACGTACCGCTGGAAGTACCACTGGGTCCGCTCCCGGTCGCTCGGCGCCGGCAGCGCCACGACCCGCGCGACGCGGGGGTTCAGGTACTCGGTGACGCGCTTGATGGTGCTGCCCTTGCCCGCGGCGTCCCGTCCCTCGAACACCACCGCGACGCGCGCTCCCTCCGCGCGCACCCACTCCTGCAGGACCATCATCTGCTCCTGCAGCCGGAGCAGTTCACGCTCGTAGACCCGCCGAGACAAACGCCGGGGACCGCCCATACCGCCTCCAAGCATTCAGCATGTGGTCCTCCAGTCTCGCACCGGCATGCCGGGCGCCTCCTTCCGGACGGCGGGTGCCCGCGCGGGCCGAACGGCTGCGCGGACGAGGGCGAAGGTCCCTAGGGGCGCGGTCCGCCCGGATGGACGCTGGAGGTGCTGGTCCCCTCGCACGAGGAGGTCGATGTCGCCCCGCACGAGGGTGGAAACCCGCCGGACCACTACCGCGGCGAACGGCCGGGCTCCGCGCTGAGCACCGCGCCGTCGCCGTAACCGTTCACTCGCGTCCGCCCGTGGGGCGGCGCGCCGACGCAAAGGAGTTTCGCGATGGCGAGGCAGATCGGCCCCCCCAGTCTCTCCGTCCTGGCCTTGGAGCAGCGTGTAGCGGTGCTGGAACGGCAGACCGCCGCCCTGGCACGGGCCGCCCGCCTGCTGGCCGCCGCTCTGGAGGACGTCGCCTTCGACACCTCCAACGACGGGACGCCGGTGGCCAGGCGAACCCGCCTCACCGACGTCACCGCGCTCCTGCCCGACACCGCGGGCGCCCGAGGCGCGGACGAGAGTTCCCTCTCCTGATCGGCCCGGCTCCTACCGGGGAGCCTTCCGACCACGGCGACCGCAGGGGGGCTGAGGAACGACGAACTGCGGAATCTTGATCCGGCCACCTGCCCGGCGCTCGCCCAGCGGGTGGCCGTCGGCCGGCTCGTGTGGGGCCGAGCTCGTGTGGGGCCGAGCTCGTGTGGGGCCGAGCTCGTGTGGGGCCGAGGAGGAAGGGGACCGTGACCCATCACGACCTCCTCATACCCGATACCTCCATGCCACCGCCCCACACATCCCCGCCGCAGGGCCGAAGGACCCATCTCGCGGGGACGGTCGGCTCTGGCCGCGGAGCGGTCCGGGGGAGACGGTGGAGGTGACTCAGGGAGGTCGCCGATGCGGGTCATGCCAGAGCGGTTCACGGCCATGCCCGCCGCCGGCGAGGACGGGCGGCCCCCCGCCGCCGAAGGCGTCGTGGATGTCGTCCCCGCTCTCGGGTACGACCACGACGACGCCCGCCCCGCCCCGTATCCGAGAGCGTGAGGCCCGTGCAGAACGCCGCAGTCAGCGAGACCCACATCGGTGTCGTCTTCTTCACCGGAGACCGCGCCTACAAGATCAAGAAGCCCGTCAGCCTGGGGTTCCTCGACTTCAGCACCCGTGAACTGCGCGAACGCGCCTGCCACGAGGAGGTCCGGCTCAATCGGCGGTTCGCCCCGGACGTCTACCTCGGCGTCGCCGACGTGCACGGACCGGACGGCGACGTCTGCGACCACCTGGTCGTCATGCGCCGGATGCCCGCCGACCGCCGCCTGGCCACCCTCGTCGAGGCCGGCACGCCGGTACGGGACGCGCTGCGCGACACCGCGCGCATCCTCGCGGCCTGGCACGCCCAGGCTCCGCGCGGCCCCGAGATCAGCGCGCACGGCACCCGCGACGCCGTCCAGGCCCGCTGGCACGACAGCTTCGACCAGGTCCGCCCGTTCCACGGTGACGTGATCGACGCCGCGGCGGCGGCCGAGATCGAGGCGCTCACCGACGAGTTCCTCGACGGCCGCCAGGCCCTGTTCGACGCGCGGATCGCCGACGGACGCGTCGTCGACGGGCACGGTGACCTGCTGGCCGGCGACGTCTTCTGCCTGGACGACGGCCCCCGCATCCTGGACTGCCTGGAGTTCGACCGGACGCTGCGCAGCCTGGACGGGCTCGACGACGCCTCGTTCCTGGCCATGGACCTCGAACGCCTCGGCGCCCCGGACCTGGCCGAGTACTTCCTCACCGAGTACGCCGCGTTCGCCGCCGACCCGGCGCCGGCCTCACTGCGGCACCACTACATCGCCTACCGGGCGTTCGTCCGCGCGAAGGTCGCCTGCCTGCGGCACGACCAGGGCGACCCGGACGCGGCCGCCGAAGCACGCGCCTACGCCGACGTCGCGCTGCGCCATCTGCGCGCCGGGCGGGTCGGGCTGATCCTGGTGGGCGGGCTGCCCGGCACCGGCAAGTCGTCGCTGGCCGGAGCCCTGGCCGACCGGCTCGGGTGCTCGGTGCTGGGTAGCGACCGGGTCCGCAAGGAGCTCGCCGGGCTCGCCCCCCTCGACTCCGCCGCCGCCCCCTACGGCACCGGCCTGTACGACCCCGAATGGAACGACCGCACCTACCGGGAACTCGCCGACCGCGCCGCGAGCCTGCTCCGGCTGGGCGAGACGGTCGTCCTGGACGCGTCGTGGACGTCTAAGCAGCAGCGCGACCTCGTCGCCCTGGTGGCCGAACACGAACACGCGCATCTGAGCTCCCTGCGCTGCGAGGCCCCGCAGGACGTCGCCGCCGAACGGATCCGCACCCGGGCGCGAGGCGCCTCCGACGCCGACGCCGCCATCGCCGCCGCCATGCACGCGCACGCGGAGCCGTGGCCCGAGTCGAGCCCGATCGACACCGGCGGGACACTGGACAACTCTGTCGAACAGGCGCTCGACATCCTCCGGCCGCACGTCCCCGAACACCGGTAGGACGGCGGCGAAACACAGCAGGACGCCCGCCGCGGGGGCGGGCGTCCTTGGTGATCGTCATCGGCTACTTCAGGAAGGGGAGCCGTTCGACCAGCGGGGTCTTGCCCCACCAGCGGCCAAGGCCCAGGGTGTCGCCGGCGCTGACCAGGGCCAGCCCGACGATCAGCAGCGCGTAGATCAGGTGGTCGTCCATGAAGACGTTGTTCTCCGGAGGCAGCACCGCCGACCACATCATGACCAGCAGCGCCGCGCCGCCGACCGCCGCGATCCGCATCCCGATGCCCAGGATCAGCGCCGCACCGACCCCCGCCAGCCCGATCATGAACAGCCAGTCGGCCCACGCCGCACCGGCCATGTCGTTGTAGAACCCCGCCAGCGGGCCCTTGGGGGCGTGCGCCAGGAAGCCCTCGGTCGGGCTCCCCCCGTCCAGCCAGCCCTTGCCCGACGGGGTCGCGTGGCCCAGCCCGAACAGCTTGTCCACGAACGCCCACGCGAACACCCAGCCCAGCGCCAGCCGCGCCAGGGCCCACACATAACGCGCGGCGGGCGACTCGGTCAGCGGCTCAGGCTTCACCACCCGGACCAAAGAGCCCCGCCCCACACTCGTCTTGTGCTCGGAGACTGCCATCGCCGTCTCACCCTCCATCACATCGCCGGTTCTTCCACCCCCAACTCAACGCCACCCGCCACCGGCGCCGTAGATCCGTTCGGCGCAAGATCGAAGGGACCAAGGTCCCTAGGAGCGGCGGTGGACAGGGGCTAAAGGCCCGTCTGTCAGGGGCTTCGGCCTCTGCAGGTGCCGGTCGCCGCACGTCTAGCGTCGTCCCAGGCGGCTTGGAAGGGACGGCGTCATGAAACCGGCGACGATGTGGGCGCGCGCGAATCGCTGGCGCCGCAGCCTCGGCCTCGACGGCAACGACCTGAGACGTGACGTGGACCGCGCCCAGCAGAGGCTCGGCATCGTCCTGCTCATGCTCTTCTTCGGCATCGCCCTGCCGCTGGGCGTCCACACGGCCCAGACCGTCTACGACTCGGGTGTGCGGGCCGAGCGGCACGAGGCCGCCACCTGGCGCCGGGTCGACGCGACCGTGGTGAAGGTCAAGGAGGTGAGCGGCCGGCACCGGGTCACCGTGGCGTGGACCGGGCCGGACGGCACCCGGCGGACGGGCGACTACACGACCTGGCGCGGGTCCGCCGTCGGGAGCCGTATCGCGGTCTGGGCCGGCCCCGGCACCGTGTCGCTTCTCCCACCGCGCGATCATTCGCGGACCGTCGCCCAAACGGGGGTCGTCGCCGCGGCGGTCGCCCTGGCCACGGCGTTGCCGCTGCTAGGCGTCCACCGGCTGGCGCGACGCCGCTTCGACCGGCACCGCGACCGCCTATGGGACGCCGCGTGGGCGCGCCTCGACAACCACCGCATCGGCCCCTGACCCGCACGAGCGCTCAATCGGCGCCCAGTCTCTCTGGGGACGACCGGCGCTCCGCCATCGCACGCGCCACCCCTCGATACGGTGCCCGCCGGTGGTCGTCGGCGGGCCGCCGAGCACGCTGACCATGGCACGGTCGAGGCCGGCGCAGAACCCCCGGCCCGCTCCGGTGAGGACGACGACCCTGACCTCGGGGTCCTCGGCCACCGCGGCGAGCGTCCGGTGGAGGTCGGCGAGCAGCTCCGCCGAGAGCGCGTTGAGCCGCTCGGGACGGGACAGGGTGAGCAGGGCGATGCCCGGCTCGGGACTGCTCAGTTCGAGCGTCGACATCGCTGCTCCTGGGTGCTGGGAGGGACGGGCGCGCCGCGGACGGCCCCGGCCGCCGCGCCGCCGTGCACTGAACGGAAGATCCTTCTCCGGATCGGGGTCATTGGGAAGGTACAGGGCCCGCTCTGCGAGACGTTGCCCTGGAGTCCGGGCGCCCCGATGAGACGCGCTGCGGACGTCGTATCGCGTTTCGGGGGCGCCCGTCGGCGGGGAGCCGAATGGCCGAATTCGCGTCCCCTCCCATATTCGTCAGTCGGCGGCGCGCTCCGGACAGCTTCGGGCCCGGTGGCGGTTCGCCTGCGTCTCGATGCGGGCCGGGGACGGCCAGTGGACGTCGTACGCGCAGCCCAGCCTTTCGAGGAGCCGGATCAGGGCCGCGCTGGGGTCGGTCTGCCCCTTGAGGACGCCGTGGCGGGCGCTGGTCGGCTCGATGTGGTGCCAGTTGTGCCAGCCTTCGCCGAAGGTCAGGAGCGCCACCCAGCGGACGTTCGAGGAGCGGTCGCGGGCGGCGAAGGCCCGGTCGCCGAAGCAGTGCGCGATCGAGTTCACCGACCAGGTGACGTGGTGGACGACCGCGCAGCGGACCGCTCCGGCCCAGAACAGGGCCGTCCAGAAGCCCGCCCACGACCAGGTGAGCAGGCCCCCGGCCGCGGCGGGCAGCAGGAAGGACGCGGCGGCGATCGCGGGGTAGGCGGCGTCCACGCGGCGGATGTCGGGGTCGGCGAGCAGGTCGGGCACCCAGTGTTCGCGGCTGGACCGCCGGCGGGCGCTGTAGAACCAGCCGGCCTGGGCGTGCAGCAGGCCGCGCAGCAGGGCGAGGCCGGTGTCGCCGTAGACCCAGGGCGAGTGCGGGTCGCCCGGCCGGTCGGAGTACTTGTGGTGCCTGCGGTGCTCGGCCGCCCACAGAGAGACCGGCCCCTGCAGCGCCAGCGCGCCCGCCAGGGCGAACGCCACGCGGACCGGGCGTCCGCAGCGGAAGGAGCGGTGGGTCAGCAGTCGGTGGTAGCCGACGCTGATGCCGAAGATGTTGACGGTGTACATGGCCAGGGCGAGCAGGACGTCGAGGACCCCGATCGCGCGTCCCCAGGCGGCGGCCGCCGCCGCGACCAGGGCGACGGGCGGGAGGACGACCAGGACGACCAGGTAGGCGTGCCTGCGGGTCGCGGAGACCCCGACCGTCTCCCTCGACGCGAGCTCCGCCATGGATCCTCCCCCGAGAGTCGGCTTTCATTGAACTGCGCCGGTCCGGTGGGACGGCAGTTGCCTGACGGATAGGCACCCATCACCGAATGAATCTACTTAACTACTCAAAGTGTCGAACCTCTTGGCGGTGACGGCGCCGGATCCTTACTCTCTGGATCCGCCCGGTCACGAACTCGGAGACGATGCCATGCAGCCCGACGGGTACCTCGCCGCCTACGACGACCTCCTGCGGGCCGATCCGCCCGCCGCGCAGGCCCGGCTGGCCGGCTGGCTGCGCACGGACTGGCGGGACCTGTTCGCCGAGCTGCGCGCCGACCGGCCCGTCCTCGCCGCCCCGTCCTTCACCCTGGTCACCCGGCACGCCGACGTCGTCGACGTCCTGTCCCGGCCGGAGTCGTTCCAGGTCAGCACCTATAGGCCGGCGATGGAGGCCGCGCTCGGCGCCCCGATCATGCTGACCCGCGACGGGACCCCGGTCAACTGGCGCGAGAAGGGCCTGATGCAGGCGATGCTCGCGCCCGAGGACGTCCCGAGAGTGCGCGCGCTCGCGGGAGAACTCGCCGAGCGCGCGCTGGACGGGGCCGACGGCGGGTTCGACGCGGTCCGCGACCTGTTCCGGAGCGTCCCGCTGAAGGTCTGCGCCCGCTACTTCGGCTTCCCCGGGCCCGACGAGGAGACGCTGTCCCGCTGGTCGCGGGCCGTCATGACCGACGTGACCGCCAACCTCGCCGGCGACCCCGGCGTGCGGGCGGCGTCGGTCGCCGCGGGCGCCGAGATGATGGCGTACCTGCGCGGCCTGGTCACCGAGCGGCGGGCCGCGGCCGGCGGCGCCGACGTGCTCGGCCGGCTGGTCCGCACCCGGCTGCCCGCCGAGCTCGGCTTCGACGACGAGCGCGTCGCGGTCAACGTCGCCGGGCTGCTGCTGGGGTTCGTCGAGAACGCCGCCGGGTCCATGACGAACGCCGTGTCCGTGCTGCTCGGGCGCCCCGGCGCGCACGCCCGGGCCGCCGCGGCGGCATCCGATCCGGAGCGGTTCGACCCCCATGTCTGGGAGGCGCTGCGCTTCGATCCTTTCCTGAAGATGATCGTCCGCTACTGCGCGCGCGACCACGTGCTGCCCAGTGGGGAGACCGTCCCGGCCGGACGCCCCGTCCTGGCCTCCGTCGCCTCCGCCATGTTCGACGACGACGCCGTCGAGGATCCCGCGGCCTTCCGGACCGACCGGCCCGAGCACGCCTGGATGCACTTCGGGCACGGCCCGCACGCCTGCCTGGGCGTGCACCCGGGCCGGGTCGTCATCGCCGAGACCGTCCGCCGGGTCATGCTGAGACCGGGGCTGCGCGCCGACGGCGAGGTCCGCCGGGACCGCGCCGTCTTCCCCGACAGCCTCACCCTGCGGTTCGACGCCCCGGCACGCGAGGGGGCATGACCGTGCGAGAGGCCCGCCCGAGCGCCCGCGGCTTCGCCTCCGATGGCGCCCGCAACCGGCTGCGCTACCTGGCGCTCACCCGCGGACGGCCGCTGTGGCGGCTCGCCGAGTCCTCCACCGCCCTGCGCCGCCGCATCAACGCCACCGTCATCGACCAGGCCGTCCGGGAGATGCCGCCGCGCCCCGAGCCGCTGAGCACCATGGCCCCCTACACGTCCTGGGCCTCGCTGACCGACCGCACCTACAGCGGCCGGCACCTGCCGCCCGTCCCCGGCCAGGAGACCGGCCGCCCGACGGTGGAGGAGGCCGCGGACCTCTTCCTGCGCGAGGGCGAGATGACGCCCTGCCCCCGCTCCACCGTGCTGTTCGCCTACTTCGCCCAGTGGTTCACCGACGGGTTCCTTCGCGGGGAGTCGCGCGAGCCCCGCGACCCGCGCCGCAGCACCTCCAACCACGAGATCGACCTCAACCCCCTGTACGGCCTGGACGCCGAGGCCACCGACGCCGTCCGCGCCCACGAGGGCGGCCTGCTCAAGAGCCAGCTCGTCAACGGCGGCGAGTTCCCGCCGTACCTGTGCGAGAACGGCAAGGTCAAGGCGGAGTTCTCGGCGCTGACGGCGGTCCGCATGGAGATGCTCTCCGACGCGCAGCGCGACACCCTCTTCGCGATCGGCGGGGACCGCGGCAACGTGCAGGTCGGCTTCACGATGATGACGGTGCTGTTCCTGCGCGAGCACAACCGGGTCGCCCGGACGCTCGCGGCGGAGAACCCCGGGTGGGACGACGAGCGGCTCTTCCAGACCGCCCGCAACATCGTCATCGTCGAGGTCATCCGGCTGGTCGTCGAGGAGTACATCAACCACATCACGCCCTACCACTTCCGTTTCCTGCTGGACCCGCGCCTGGGCCGGACGCTGCGGCGCGCGCCCTGGCACCGGCAGAACTGGGCGTCCGTCGAGTTCAACCTCGTCTACCGCTGGCACAGCCTCATCCCGTCCAGCCTGGTCGTCGGAGACACCGAACTCCCCACCGCCCGGACGCTCTTCGGCGCCGCCCTGATCCCCGGCCCCGGGCTCGGGCGGCTGTTCGAGGACGCCTCCGAGCAGCGCGCCGGGCGCATCGGCCTGTTCAACACCGACCCGATCCTGCACGACGTCGAGGTCTCCTCGATCGCCGACGGCCGTGCGCTGGGGCTGGCGTCCTACAACGACTACCGCGCCCACTGCCGCTTCCCGAGGGCGCGCGGCTTCGCCCAGGTGTCGGGCGACCCGCGCGTGCGGGAGGCCCTGGCCGGGCGCTACCGCGGCGTCGACGACCTGGAGCTCTACGTCGGCCTGTTCGCCGAGGAGCCCGGCTCGCCCGCCGCCGTCCTGCCGCCCCTGCTCACCAAGATCATCGCGATCGACGCGTTCTCGCAGGCGCTCACCAACCCGCTGCTGGCCCCGCGCGTGCTGACGGCGGAGACCTTCACCCGCACCGGCCTGCGGACGATCGGCGAGACCCGCACGGTCGCCGACGTGGTGGACCGCAACACCCCCGAGGACCCGGCACCGCGGTTCGTGAGCATGACGTGGCGGGGGGCGGCGCGATGACGGCGGACGGCGGATCCGGCGCGGCTCCCGCGGCGCGGCTGCGGGCCGCCGCCCGGGAGCTCGCCGAGATCGCGCACACGCTCCGCGAGGCGTCCGCGCACGCCACGGCCGCGCTCGCCGATCCGCGGGTCGCCGCGGCGGCGTGCCGGGCGCCGCGGGACGGATGGCGCGCGCAGCGCGCGCTGGCCCGCGCCATCACCGACCCCGCCGGGCTCGGCTGGGCCCCGGCGGGCGGCGTGGTCGGCGCCGTCGGCGCCAAGCTCGGCGGGTTCACCGGACGGGCGAGCCTGCCCGTGGCGGTCATGACCACGTCGCTGCGGCTGCGCATCGCCGCGGTCGCCCTCGCCGATCCCGCGCTCACCGCGGACCCGCGGGTGCGCCGGCTGATCGAGGCGGCCGGCGAGGGCCGGGCCGGCGTGCCGGCGGCGATGCGCGACCTCGTCCGGGAGCGCGGGGCCGCGGGCGCGCTCACCGCCGTCTCGCCCGTCTTCAGCGAGGTGCTGGCGCTGCGCGCGCTCCTCGACCGGAACCCGCTGAACGACCACGCCGCCTGGCTCATCGCCACCGGCATGGGCGCGGCGACCGCCGACCCGCTGACGGGGCTGAGCAACCGCGCCATCGCGCGGCTCGACCGCGGTCAGGGCGCCGCCGTGCGCGCCGAGCCCACCGCGCCGGAGGCCGCGCGGTTCTGCCGGGAGGCGTCGCTGCTCGGCCTGCTCGGCGACCTGCTGGCGATCGGGCCGACCGGCCGCGCGCTGGTGCTCACCGTGCGGGGCCCCGACGGCGTGGAGCGGTACGTCCTGCTGGCGCCCGGGATGCGGCCGGGCGCACCCGACGACGCCTCCCCCGCCGACCTGCTCGGCGCGTTCAGCAGCACCGTCCTGGACAGCGGCCCCTACAGCCGCTCCCTCGCCAAGGCGATCGCCGACCACCCCGTCCCGGCCGGCGCCGACCTCGCCCTGATCGGCCACAGCGCCGGCGGCGCGGCGGTCATGAGCCTCAGCCAGGACGCCGCGCTCAACGCCCGCCACCGGCTCACCCACGTCATCGCGATCGGCTCGCCGGTCGACTTCAAGGAGCCCGCGGATCCCGCGACCTGGGTCGCCAGCGTCACCAACCGGCACGACATCATCCCGAGCCTCGACGGGCAGGGCGCCGGGACCTGCTTCCCGGGACGGCCCGGCCGGTACGTCGTCGACTACGCCGACCCGGCGCACCTGTTCCCCGCCTGCCACGGCCTGGAGCAGTACGCCGCCAACATCGAGCACGACCTCCCCGAGGCGCGCGCACACATCGAACGGCAGCTCACGCCCTACAGCGGGCCCGTCGTCCAGCGGCGGCTCTACCGGCTCTACGACGACGCGCGGCGCCCGGCGGGCTTTCCCTTCCTCACCGTCGCCTCCCGCGCCGAGCCCACCCCCGACGGACCGGTGGAACTGCCCGTACGGACGCAGGACGCGGCGGCGCTGACGGCCTGGTTCACGGTCGACGCCGCCTCGGCCGCCGCCGTGCTCGGGCAGGGAACCGCCCCGGTGCGCGCCGGGACGCGGTCGCTGGTCGCGCTGTGCGTGCACGACCACCGTGACAGCACGCTCGGGCCGCACCGGGAGGTCACCCTCGGTGTGCTGGTCCACGATCCGTGGTGCCCACGGCCCGTCGGAGTCTGGCCTGACCTGCTGCGCCGCCCGCACCTGCGCGGCGCCGGGCTGTGGACGCTCGCCACCGCGCTGAGCACGCCCGCCGCGGGCGCCGCCCACCGGAACCTGTGGAGCGACGACGCCTTCACCGCGCCGACCCGCGCCCGCCTGGGCGGCGGGGCCGTCGTTCTCACCGTCGGCGCCCCGGACGACCGCGTCCTCGCCTTCGCCGGGGCGCTCGGCCCGAGCGTGCCCTGGCCGTCGGGCGAACGGGTCCTCTACTCCGCGCGGGCGGACGTCACGCTGCGCTCGCACGTCCACGCCCACGGCCCGGCCCGGCTGCACCCCGCGCCGCGGGCCCGGCTGCGCGCCGGCGCCGGACCCCTGGCCGACCGGCTGCGCGCTCTCGGCCTCGCCGGCGCCCGGCCCGTCCTCTGCCTCAGCAGCCCGCACCGGATGCTCCGGCGCGACGCGGGCACCCCCGTCTTCCCCGCTTAGGAGGCCGCCTTGCCCGCCCGCCGCCCGGTCGCCGACGCCGCCGCCCTGCTGACCGTCGACGCCGGCGCCGTCGAACGCGCCACCGAACGCCTGCGCGCCCTGGTGCGGCGGCTCCGGGACGACCCGGCGACGCCGCCGTGGTTCGCCGACGCCGCCGCGGCCCACCTCGCCGCCGGTGCGATCGCCGCCGCCGACCTCGCGCTCGCGGCGTCCGGCCTGCGCGCCCTGTCCGAGTCGTCCCGGCGCACCACCGCGCCGCGACACGAAGACGAACCGGGCTTCGGCCCGCGGTGCACCGGCCGCGGCCCCGGCATCTGATCCGTCCGGTACGTGGGCCCGGAGGCGGCACCGGACCGCTTGAGATGCCAGGCTCCCATGCGAGAGCCTCGGCCCCTCGCGGCCCCACGCTGAATGGAGATCGGTCAGTGAAGCTCGATGTGCAACTGGACGGCCGGCCGGACGAGGCGGCGGAGCGCGCCCGGACGCTGATCGCCGCCGGGGTGGACGGCCTGTTCACCTTCGAGGGCCCGCACGACGTGTTCCTGCCGCTGATCGTCGCGGCCGGCTCGTCGGACGTCCCGGCGACCGACCTGATGACGAACGTCGCGATCGCGATCCCGCGCAGCCCGATGCATCTGGCCAACATGGCCTACGACCTGCAGCTGCTGAGCAAGGGCCGGTTCCGGCTCGGGCTGGGCTCGCAGATCAGGCCGCACATCGAGAACCGGTACGGCTCGACCTGGAGCAGGCCGGCGGCCCGGATGCGGGAGGCGGTGCTCGCGGTGAAGGCGATCCTGAACGCGTGGCAGGACGGCGGCCGGCTCGACTTCCGCGGCGAGTTCACCAAGCACACCCTGATGCCGGCGACGTTCGTCCCGGGGCCGAACCCGTACGGGGTGCCGCCCGTCCTGCTCGGCGCGCTGGGGCCGGTGATGACCCGGACCGCGGCCGAGGTCGCCGACGGGCTGCTGGTCATGCCGTTCCACAGTCGCCGGCACTTCCGCGAGCGCACCCTCCCCGCCGTGGCCGAGGGCCTGGAACTGGCGGGCCGCGACCGGATCGACCTGTTCCCGCAGGTGATCGTCGCGATGGGCGACTCCCCCGCCGAGATCGAGGCCGCGACCTTCGGCGTGAGGGGGCTGCTGGCGTTCTACGGGTCGACCCCGGCGTACAGGCCGGTCCTGGACATCGAGGGCTGGGGCGACCTGCAACCCGAGCTGAACGCGCTGTCGAAGGCCGGCGACGTCATGGCGATGATCGGTCTGATCGACGACACGATGACGCGGACCCTGGCGGTCACCGGGACCCCCGCCGAGTGCGCCGCCGAGATCAAGAGCAGGTTCGGTGACGTGGCCGAGCGGATCTGCGCCTACTTCCCCGGATCGACCCACCCGCCGGAGACGATCGCCGCCCTCGCGGCCGAGCTGGGGAAGACGGCGGATCCGGCCGCGTAGCCTGCGCCGGGTCGCGGCTCGGATTCATGTGCTCGGTAAGGCTTCGCAAACCCTTGGCCGTCGGCGGCTCTCCGGCCGTGCGGCGGGGCACGGTGCGGGGGTGAGCGAGGAGCGCCCGGCCGGGACGATCGTGATCCGCGATGTGCGGATCTTCGACGGGGTGAGCGACCGGGTCCGGCCCGGGCACGTGGTGACCGAGGGCACCAAGATCAAGACCGTGGGCGAGGGGGCGCCGGGCGGCGTCGGCGCGGGGGCCACGGTCATCGACGGACGCGGGGGGACGCTCATCCCCGGGCTCAGCGACGCGCACGTCCACCTCATCCTCGCCGGCGCCACGCAGGTGGAGCTGATGCTCGGCGGCGCGGGCCTCGGATACCTCCGGGGCGCCGCGGAGGCCGAGGCGATGCTGATGCGGGGGTTCACGACCGTCCGCGACATGGCCGGCGACACCGGCGACCTCAAGCGCATGATCGACGCCGGTGCGCTGCCCGGCCCGCGGATCTACCCCAGCCAGGCGGGCCTGTCCCAGACCGGCGGGCACGGCGACTTCGGCATGGTCTACGACGTGCCGACCGCCCTGGGCGGAACGGCGACCCGCGCCGAGCGGCTCGGCCTCATGCGGGTCGCCGACGGCACCGCCCAGGTGCTCGCGGGCGCGCGCGAGCAGCTGAGGAAGGGCGCCTCGCAGATCAAGATGATGGCCGGCGGCGGCGTCGCCTCTGCCTACGACCACCTGGACGTCCTGCAGTACACGTCCGACGAGCTGCGCGCCGGGGTGCGCGCGGCGGCGGACTGGGGCACCTATGTGGCGGTGCACGTCTACACCGGCGCCGGCATCCGCCGGGCGGTCGAGGCCGGCGTCCGGGTGATCGAGCACGGGCATCTGGCCGGCGAGGACGACCTCGGGTTCATGGCCGAGCACGGCGTCTGGCTGTGCACCCAGCCGTTCGCCGAGGACGACCACGTCTACCCCGACCCGTCGTCGGCGGAGAAGAACCGGCGGGTGTGCGAGGGGGTGGAGCGCGTCTTCGGCTGGGCGCTGGAGCACGGGGTGCGCCTCGCGTTCGGCACCGACCTGATGCTGAACCCGGCCGCGAGCGTCCGGCAGAGCGAGATGCTGGCCCGCCTGGGCGGGCTGGCCGGCGGCCCGGTGGCGGGGTTGAGGATCGCCACGTCCGGCAACGCGGCGCTGTTCCGCGAATCCGGTGCGCGCGACCCCTACCAGAACCCGACCGCGTCCGACGTGGCCGCCTTCGGCGACCGGCCGCACCTCGCCCACCTCGGCGTCATCGCCGAGGGGGCGTGGGCCGATCTGCTCCTCGTCGCCGGCGACCCCACCCGCGACCTGCGGCTACTGGCCGACCCCGCCGCCAACCTGAAGGTGATCGTCAAGGACGGCCGCGTCCACAAGAACACCCTGGCCTGACATCGCGCGATCGCCTTCCTGAGCGGAGCCCCGGACGGCGGCCTCCGCGAGGTGACATCCGGCTACTGAGGGGCAGGGACTCCGGCACGGAGAGTGATCGATTTGATCGTCGAGGAGTCCGCATGGGGATGGACGTCGAGGCACGGCCGCTGGAGCACGCCCTGGAGGCGCGCGCCGTCGTTCTCACCGTCAACGGCCGGGAGCGGGAGGTGCGGGTCGAGCCCCGCGTCAGCCTTCTGGACGCGTTGCGCGAGCATCTCGGGCTGACCGGCTCGAAGAAGGGATGCGACCAGGGCACGTGCGGCGCCTGCACGGTGTGGGTGGACGGCCGCCGCGTGCTGGCCTGCCTGACCCTCGCGATCGCCTGCGAGGGACGGGAGGTCACCACCATCGAGGGCCTGCCGGACGGGGACCGCCTGCACCCCATGCAGGAGGCGTTCATCGCCCGGGACGCGTTCCAGTGCGGCTACTGCACGCCGGGGCAGATCATGTCCGCCGTCGCGCTGCTGGAGGAAGGGCACGCCGCCGACGACGGCGAGATCGCCGAGTGGATGAGCGGCAACGTCTGCCGGTGCGCGGCCTACCCGAACATCCGGGCGGCGATCCGCGACGTCCGGGACGCGGCGGGCGGTGCGGGGCGGTGAGGCCGTTCGGCTACACGCGGGCAGCGGACGTCGGCACGGCGATCACGGCGGTGCGCGAGCACCCGGGCGGCGCGTTCCTGGCGGGCGGTACGACCGAGGTCGACCTGGTGCGGCAGAACGTGCTGCGGCCGGACCTGCTGGTCGACATCAACGACCTGCCCCTGGACCGCGTCGAGGACCTGCCCGGCGGCGGCCTGCGGATCGGCGCGCTGGCGCGCATGAGCGACGTGGCCCAGGCGGACGGCGTGGTCGGCAGGTTCCCGCTCGTCTCGCAGGCGCTGCTGCTCGGCGCGTCCGCGCAACTGCGCAACATGGCCTCGATGGGCGGCAACCTGTGCCAGCGGGTGCGGTGCGGCTACTTCCGCGACGCCGTCTCGCCGTGCAACAAGCGCGAGCCCGGCAGCGGCTGCGCCGCCCTCACCGGTTTCCACCGCGGGCACGCGGTGCTCGGGACCAGCGACAGGTGCATCGCCGCCTATCCGTCCGACGTCGCGGTCGCGCTGACGGCCGTGGACGCGGTCGTCCGCACCCGCGGACCGGACGGCGAGCGGAACATCCCGATCGACGACTTCTTCCTGCTCCCCGGCGACACCCCGCACCGCGAACGTCCGCTGGAGCACGGGGAGCTGATCACGGCGATCGAGGTGCCCGCGGTCCCGGTGGCCCGCCGTTCGGTGTACCTGAAGGTCCGCGACCGCGCGTCGTACGAGTTCGCGCTCGTCTCGGTCGCGGCGGCGGTGGACGTCCGGGACGGCGCCGTCGCCGATGTCCGGCTCGCGCTGGGCGGGGTCGCGACCAAGCCGTGGCGGGCGCGGGCGGCCGAGCGGAGCCTGCTCGGCGGACCGGCGGCGCCGGCCGCCTTCGACGAGGCGGCCGCGCGGGAACTGGCGGCGGCCGAACCGCGGCCGCAGAACGCCTTCAAGGTCGAGCTGGCGCGCCGGACGATCGTCCGGGCGCTGACGGCGCTCACGAACGGGGAGGACCGATGAGCGGATCCATCGGCCGGGAGGTCCCGCGGGTTGACGGCCGGGAGAAGGTCACCGGCACCGCGCGCTACTCCGGGGAGATCGCGCTGCCGGGCCTCGCCCACGCGCGGATCGTCGGCGCGCGGGTGGCCGCCGGGCGGGTCGCCTCGATCGACACCGCGGCGGCGGAGCGGGCCGCCGGGGTCGCCGCGGTCCTGACCCGGCGCGACCTGCCCGCGGTCGCGCGCGTGCCGCTGGTGCCGTCCCTGATGGGCGGGCCCGCACCCGGCGAGACGTTCTTCCCGATGCAGGACGACGCGGTGCACTACGCGGGCCAGCCGGTCGCGATCGTGGTGGCCGACGGCCTCGAGCAGGCGCAGCACGGCGCGTCCCTCGTCCGGGTCGAGTACGACGAGGCGCCGTCCGTCACCGTCATCGAGCAGGGCCGCGCGGACGCCTACGAGCCCGAGAAGATCTTCGGCGGCTTCATGCCGGCGCAGCTGAGCCGCGGGGACGTCGAGGGCGGGCTCGCCGCGGCGGAGGCGCGGGTCGACACCGTGTTCCGGTTCGCGGCCAACCACCACAACGCGCTGGAGCCGCTGACCACCACCGCCGTGTGGGACGGCGACCGGCTGACGCTGTACGACTCGTGCCAGGGCATCAAGGCGGTGCAGCTGACCGTCGCCGCCCTGCTCGGCATGTCGCCGTCGAAGATCCGGGTGCTGACCCGGTTCGTCGGCGGCGCGTTCGGGTCCAAGGCGATGGTCTGGCCGCACGTGACCCTCGCCGCGCTCGCCGCCCGGCACGTCGGCCGGCCGGTCCGCCTCACGGCCACGCGCGAGCAGATGTTCACGTCCTGCGGGCACCGGGAGGAGCAGGAGCAGCACATCGCGCTCGGGGCGCGGCGCGACGGGACGCTCACCGCGATCCGGCACCGCAAGATCTCCGTCACCTCGCCGTTCGACGACTGGGCCGAGCCCGCGTTCGGGGCGTCGTCGCAGGTGTACGCCAGCCCCGCGTTCGAGGGCGCGCACCGGCTGGTGCGCGGCAACACGATGACGCCGACGTTCACCCGCGGGCCCGGCGAGTCCGCCGGGATGTTCAGCCTCGAATGCGCGCTGGACGAACTCGCCTACGAGATCGGGATCGACCCGGTCGAGCTGCGGCTGCGCAACGCCGCCGACGCCGACCCCAACACGGGCCATCCGTGGTCCAGCGGCGGGCTGGCCGAGTGCCTGCGGCGCGGCGCGGAGCGGTTCGGCTGGGCCGGCCGCGACCCGGCGCCCGGCGTCCGCCGCGAGGGCGACTGGCTGATCGGCACCGGCATGGCCACCGCCGCGTACCCGGTGGCGTTCTTCATGCGCACCCAGCGCGCCCGCGCCCGCCTGTACTCCGACTGCACCGCCGTGGTGTCCACCGCCGCGCAGGAGTTCGGCACCGGGATGACCACCGTCCTGACCCAGGTCGCCGCGGACGGCCTCGGCCTCGGCCTCGGGGGCGTGCGGCTGGAGTACGGCGACACCGACATGCCGACCGCCGGCTCCCCCGTGGGCTCCAACGGCGCGATGATGGTGAGCGCCGCCGTGCACAACGCCGCCGTCGCCGTCCGCGACCGGCTGGTCGCCGCGGCCACCGCCGATCCGGACTCGCCGCTGCACGGCGCCGATCCCGGCACGGTCACCGTCGAGGGAGGGCGGATGGCCGCCGCGGGAGGCGGCGCCGAGACCTACCGCGACCTGATGGAGCGGCACCTCATGAACGATGCCGAGGCCATCGGCAGCTGGGACCCGCCGCCGCTCAGCACCCCGTACGGGCTGCTGACGTTCGGCGCCCAGTTCGCCGAGGTGGCGGTCGACGCCGAGCTCGGCCTCGTCCGGGTGCGGCGCATGACCGGCGCGTTCGCGCCCGGCCGCGTCCTCAACCCCCTGACGGCGCGCAGCCAGCTGATGGGCGGCATGCTCTGGGGCATGAGCCAGGCCCTGCTGGAGGCCACTCGCATGGACACCGGGCTCGGCCGGTGGGCCAACACGAGCCTGGGCGACTACCTCGTCCCGGTCAACGCCGACGCGCCCGACGTCGACATCGAGCTGATCGAGGTGGACGACCCCGTCACCGGGCCGCTCGGCGTCAAGGGGGTCGGCGAGATCGGGCAGGTGGGCTCGGGCGCGGCGGTCGCCAACGCCGTCTTCCACGCGACCGGCGTCCGCGTCCGGGAACGTCCGATCACCGCCGAGCACCTGCTCGGCGGCCTGAAGGACCCCGTCTAGTCTAGGCGCCGCTCATCCCCGGGAGGCGGTCCGGCGGACGTGGTCGCCCCGCACGGTGGCGGCGCTCAGTCCCGGCGTTCGAGGTAGCCGGCGATCGATTCGGCCAGCACGGCGCGCGCGTCGTCGACGTCGGTCCAGGTGCTCAGGTGCTGCTCCAGGTAGAGGCCGTGGACGGCGGCCGGCAGGAGGTGGCGCACGCGCTCGAGCCGGTAGGCGTCGACGACCAGCCCGCGGAACGCCCGCGCATAGGCGCGCCGCCAGCGGCGGTCCCAGCGGGCGAGCTGCTCGGCCGTCCGCGGGTAGGTCTCGGTGAACTCGACCGTGCTGCGGGGCAGCAGGCCGCGCAGCGTCGCCACCGCCCGGCCCGGGGGCGAGTCGAGGGCCGCCCAGAGGGCGTCGACGATCCGTCCCATCCGTTCGGCGACGGACCCGTCGTCCATCTCCTTCCACGGCAGCATGTCGCCCTGGCCGGCGAGCTCGTCGAGGACCGCGGCCCAGAGCCCGTCGACGTCGCCGAACTGGTGCTGGACCGTGCCCCAGGTGACCCCGGCGCGCTTCGCCACGAGGTTGGCGCTGACCTCGGCGCCGTGCTCGCTGTCGGCGAGCATGGCGATCGCCGTCCTGATCAGCCGGGCGCGCGTCTCCAGACCGCGCCGGTTGAGCCGGGCGCCCCGCGCGTTCAGCGGGACGCCCGCGCCGCCGGTGCGCGCCGGCTCCCCGGTTGGGGCGGGCGAAGGCTCGGTCACGGGGCGATTGTAGATCGGGCGGCAGACCGCGAGGGGCATGTTGGGCACACTGTACATAGATATGTCTATGTGATTATTGATGGAGCCGGTGCATCCGGTATACGGTCGGCGCATGATGAGCCGCCGTTTCCCCGAAGCAGCCGCGGTGGGCGTCGGCGGCTTCGTCCGCGACGACACGCCGACCGAGCAGGTGGACCGCCGGGAAGCGGTGGTGGCGTCGCTGGCCGGAACCGTCCGCGACCTGGTCGACGCCACGATCCGCACGACCCTCGGCGACGCCGAGCTGCACCGGATCCGCGACGACCTCGCCGCGGTCGTCGACCGGCTGCGGGCCGGCCAGCTGCCCGGTCCGGCCGGGATCAGGTACAACTCCGAACGCCGCTCCTGGAACTGGGGCAATGCCGTGATGGGCGCGGCGAACGCGCTCGCTCCGCCGCTCGACGTCGTCCACGACGCGTCGGGCTGCCACGCCGACGTGGACCTCGGCGCGGCCTACGAGGGGCCTCCGGGGCTGGTGCACGGCGGGGTCTCCGCGATGCTCCTCGACCACATCATGGGCGAGACGGCGTCCGCGATGCGCCGGACGACCTTCACGGGGACGCTCACCACGCGCTACCGGCGCGGCACTCCCCTCGGCCCTCTGCGCCTTGAGGCGAGCATCGTCCGCGAGGAGGGGCGCAAGGTGTTCGTGGCCGGGTCGATCGCCGACGCCGACGGGGTGACCGTCGAGGCCGAAGGGGTGTTCATCCAGCCGGCGGGAGCGCCGGCGGCGGACGGGTGACATCCCGCTTTCCATAGAGGCCGCTATCTCTGTCGCTCACCGTGGTCGCGCCCGGAAGGAGCTCCGCCGATGTCCCCTTCGCCGGTGTCTGAGGGCGGGGCCCCGTGAGGTCGCTCGCGGACGGCGGCGTCGCCGTCGTCACCGGCTCGTCGCGCGGCATCGGCCTGGAGGTGGCACGGGGGGGCGTGAACAGCCTGACCTACGCGCTCGCGGCCGAGCTGCGCGAACACGGCGTCCGGGTGAACGCGGTCTGCCCCGGGGCCGAGACGCGCCTGTCGAGCGGAGCGGACTACGAGGCCGCCATCGAACGGCTGCACCGGCGGGGCATCCTCGACGACCTCATGCACGCCGGAGCGCAGGCGCCGCCTCCCGCCGAGTACGTCGCGCAGCTCTACCTCTTCCTCGCGACCACCGAGTCGGCCGACGTCACCGGCCGGGTGTTCGCCGGCGCGGGCGGCTACATCGGCGAGTTCCCGCGCCCGGCCGAGCGGTACCTGGCCTGGCGGGACCACGCCGCGTCCCCGCCGTGGACCCCCGACGAGATCGCCGCGCTGATCCAGGGGGACGGGTAGGCGGCGGACGCCCGCCGCCTCCCTCACGCCCCCACGGGGGCGAGGCCGAGGCCCGCGAGTGCCTTCGCGCCGCGATCTCGGCGTTGCTGAGATGGTCCCCGACCAGCTCCAGCACCTCGGCTTCCCGGGGCGAGGCATCCGCTGTCGCCGCCACTGTCCCCTTCTCTCGTACGCCCTCCGTGGCCCGTTCCGTGCTCGCGGTTCGTAGCGGCAGTACGTAGGCGGTTCCGTAGTCGCCACGGATGTGGCCGGGGCGCGCCCGGAGCGAGGCTGTGGGCAGTTGAACGACGGGTCGACACGGCCCACGACTCCAGGAGCGACCATGAGCGACTCCCCCGCCCGGGGCATCACGACGGTGCTGCATCCCGTGACCGACCTGGCGAAGGCCAAGGCGGTGTACGCCGCCCTGCTCGGCGAGGCACCGCAGGCCGACTCGTCCTACTACGTCGGGTTCGAGGTCGGCGGCCAGCACATCGGGCTCGTCCCGGGCGGCGGCCCGCAGAGCCTGACCTCCCCGGTGGCCTACTGGCAGGTGCCGGACATCGAGGCGAAGCTCGCCGAACTGACCGAGGCCGGCGCGGCCGTCAGGGAGGCCGCGCACGACGTCGGCGGCGGACGCCTGGTCGCCACCGTCACCGACCCGGACGGCAACGTCCTCGGGCTGATCCAGGACCACTGAGCACGCACACCGCCACGCGGAGAGGGAACCACCATGATCTCCTTCGAGACCATCACCCTGGAAGTCGCCGACCCCGCGTCCGCGGAGGCCTTCTACGAGGCCCTCGGCCTGGCCGCCCACGTGCGCGTCCGCGCGCCGGGCGAGCCGGCCGCAGTTTCCGGCGGCTCCGCCGGCTCTGGGGGCTTCGCGCTGTCGCTCGTCGCGTCCCAGCCCGGCAACGTCGACGCCCTCATCGGCGCCGCGCTCGGCGCCGGCGCCACGACGCTGAAGCCCGCAGCGAAGACGTTCTGGGGCTACGGCGGCGTCGTCCGGGCCCCGGACGGGACGGTCTGCAAGGTCGCGTCCTCCAAGAAGAAGGACTCCGCGCCCGCCGCCCCGGAGTTCGACCAGATCGCGCTGCTGCTGGGGGTCGCGGACGTCAAGGCGAGCAAGCGGTTCTACGCCGGCCGCGGCCTGGCCGTCGCCAAGAGCTTCGGCGGCAAGTACGCCGAGTTCGAGACCTCGTCGGCCGTCACGCTGGCGCTCTACCCGCGCCGCGCCCTCGCCAAGGACACCGGCGCCGCCGAGGAGGGTGCCGGCTCGCCCCGGCTCGTCCTGGCCGGCGGCGGTGCGCCCTTCACCGACCCGGACGGGTTCGCGTGGGAGTCCGCGCCCGTCCTGGACGCGGGGAGGTGAGGGACTCCGGCGAGGCGGGCGGGCCGGACCCCGCCTCCGGGCCCCGCGGCACGCTCGCCGCGCGGCCCGGAGGGCCAGGAGCCCGGCTACAGGCCCGGATAGGTGCGCCCCCGCAGGCGCCGCGCCACGTCGTCCACGTCGGCGACGAGCTCCCGCGCGACCGGCGCGCGTCGCCACCACTCCGTCCTCCCCGGACCCGTTACGCCGCGCCCTTGAGGACGGCGGGTTCGGGCGGGCCCGCCACGTCGGCGGCGAAGAAGTCCTCCAGGGCCGTGACGTTGCCTCGCTGCGCGGCGTCCAGGAAGGTCGTCAGGAGGCGCCGGTGCTCGCCGATGTCGATCGGTTCGCGCCGGGGAACGCTCAGGTGCTTGCGCGCACGGCTCACGAGCTGGCGGACGTTCGCCGGAGTGAGCTGGATGATCTCGGCTATCTGCTCGTAGGGATAGACGAACGCCTCGCGGAGGATGTAGGCGGCCCGCTGGGCCGGGGTGAGCTTCTCCAGGAGCAGGAGGAGGGCGGACTCGACCGCCTCGCCCCGCTCGGCCCCGGCGGCCGGGCCGTCGCCGGTGTCGACGGGCTCGGCCGGCCAGCGGCCGACGGTGGTCTCCCGGCGGACGCGGGCGGACTGCGCGGCGTTGATGGACAGCCGCGTCGTGATCAGGGCGAGGAACGCCGCGGGGTTGGCCACGGCCGAGCGCTCGCTGTTCTGCCAGCGCAGCCAGGTCTCCTGGACGATGTCCTCGGCCTCGGCCGGGCTGCCGAGCATCCGGTAGGCGATGCCGAAGAGGCGCGGACGCAGTTCGAGGAAGGCGGCGGCGGCCCGGTCGAGGGAATCCGCCTGGTCCTGCACGTCAAGAAGAGTGCTCATTCCAACCTTCAGGATATGGCGCCGGTCCGCGGCGGCGAACCGATGTCGGTGGACGTTATGCATTCACCATTTCGCGTCCGCTCAGGCATGGCATGACACGAACGCATGAGATCGCATTTCAGCAGCACAGGTAACTCTTCTGAAACTTTGGAAATTGTCTTTCGGGCGCACCTGAAGGCCGGATACCGCATGGATGAACGGATCCGCTCTGGAGACGCGGAGGTGTTATCCGGCTACCCGCTGCAGTGAATGCGCGCCGATCTCGGTGAGCTCGGCGACGGTCGACCGCAGCAGCACACCGAACGGGACCACCTCCCGACCGCGCTCCCCCGCCCCGCTGAGGACGCGGAGCGGGAGGGACTCCGCGATGGCCGGCGCCTCACGCATGAGGCGGCTCTTGCCGGCCCCGGGCGCCCCTTCGACGAGGAGGACGCCGCCGCGTCCCGCCCGCGTCATCCCCTGAACCGCCATGACCCCTCCGTCCTGCCGGCGGGCACCCGCCTCCGACACGTTTCACTGTCGCCGGGCACGGCCCCCGGTCGCATCAGGGAGACCCTGGCCCGGGTCCCTAGGCACGGGGCCGGGTCCCTGGGGCACGGCGGCTCGGGGTCAGAGGAGGGCTGCGCTCTGGTGGCGCGCCGTGGCGCCTTCGCGAACACCTTGCTCAGGTGGACTCGACGGTGCGCTTCCGGACGGTCTCGCCGGTGGCCCGCAGCTCGTGCGCGGCCCGGTCGGCGGAGCCAGAGGTGGGTGAGGTCCGGAGTGCGAGCGCGTGCCGGCCAGGGCGACGCGCCCGCATCCGTGATGCCCCTAGCCTGAGACCGCGTCGCGGATGGACGCGGCCACGGCGTCCGGCTGGGACACGGCGATCGCGTGCGAGGCGCCGGCGATCTCGCGGGTCCCCCGCGAGGAGGCCCGCTGGGCCATGAACCGCACCACCTCGGCCGGGATGTTGAGGTCCCGCTCACCGTAGACGAACCAGGACGGCTTGACGCGCCAGGGCGCCTCGCCGACGTTCAGGTCGTCGGTGAGCGCCCGCTCGGTCACCGGACGCTGGGTCGCGGCCATCAGGGCCGCCTCGCCGGCGTCGAGGTCGGCGCAGAACTGGTGGTGGAACTTGTCGTCGGCGATCCGGAACTCGTTGCCGCCGGTGGCGACCGGGTAGGCGGCCAGTGCGGCGCCCAGGGTGCTGCCCTCGAACTTCTCCGAAAGCTGGAACGCGGTCTCCCCCGCGTCGGGCGCGAAGCCGGCGACGTAGACCAGGGCGCGGACGGCCGGGTTCTCGGACGCCGAGTCGCCCGCGACCGCGAGACGGGAAGCCTCCAGACCCTCGTCCGCGCCGTGCTCGGTGATCCACCGGGCCGTGGCGTAGCCCTGCTCGATCGCGACCGGATAGCGCGCCTCCGGCGACCGGTCGTACTCCACGAACACCACCGCCGCGCCCGCCCCCACCGCCACCTACCGGACGAGCCGGTCATGCGTCCCGGCGTTGCCCAGAACCCACCCGCCACCGTGCATGTAGAGAACGACCGGAAGCACCCCCGCCGCCCCGGCCGGCTTCACGATCCGGACCCGCACGCCCCCGGCCCCGACCGGCACCGTGATCCACTTCTCCTCGACCTCCGGCATCACCACCGGGGCGGCCTGCAAGTCGTCCAGCACCTTACGGGCACCGTCGGGCCCGAGCTCGTACAGGAACGGGGGCTTGGACGTGGCGTCGGCGATCTCCTGCGCCGCCGGCTCCAGAATGCTGCCGCTCATGGCGTCCCCTCTCATCGTGGGTTACGCCAGATAAGACAGGGCGCTCGCGCGCCCTGTGACAGCCCGGGAAAGGAACCTCGCGCGGTGGCCGTGCCGGGTCAGCGGGGGAGCTGGCCGTCGTCGACCTTGATGACGGTCCCGGTGACGAACTCCGAGGCCGGTGAGACGAGGTAGAGGAGGGTGCTGTCCAGCTGGGCCGGGTCGCCCATCCGCTTGCGCGGGAGCGCGCCGGTGAAGTCGCCCACGCGCTCGATCATGCCGTCCATCATCTCCGAGGCGAAGTTGCCCGGGGCGATGGCGTTCACGTTGATGTGGTTGCGCGCCCACTCCACCGCGAGCGCCTCGGTCATCCGGTTCAGCGCGGCCTTGGTGGTCGAGTACAGGGCCGTGCCGCTGGTCGCCACGTAGAAGGCGGCCAGCGAGGAGATGTTCACGATGCGGCCCGGCCTGCCCTCCTCGATCAGGCGGCGGCCCACCGCGGACGCCAGCAGCCAGGGGGCGCGGAGGTTCGTCTCCAGCACGGAGTCCACCAGGTCCACGCTCATCTTGTGCACGAGCGCGGCGTCCGGGATCCCGGCGTTGTTGACCAGGATCGTGATCAGCCCGCACGCCTCCTCCACGGAGGCGACCGCGGCCTTGATCGCCTCCGCGTCGCGCACGTCCAGGGGAACGGCGTGCGCGCGCCCGCCGTCCTCCTCGATCTCCTTCACCAGGGTCTCCAGCCGCTCGGCGCGCCGCCCGGCGACCGCCACCGTCGCCCCCGCCGCCGCCAGCACCTTGGCGAACCGGCGCCCCAGCCCGGAGGTGGCCCCGGTCACCAGCGCCACCTGGCCGGTCAGGTCATGGGAGACGTTGGGCAGTGGAAAGGACATCGGTTCCTCCTCGGACGCCGCGGACGGTCCCCCGTACTCAACACCCTCGGCCCGCGGCCCGCCCACCCGGCCTCCCCGAAGCGGTCCCGCCGCCGTCAGGCGACCCGGGCGGGGCTCTCCAGGTGGACGCCGATGCGCGGCGGGTCGAGGAGCGAGTTGTGGACCGTGCAGCGATCGACGGCGGCCAGCATCCCCTGGGTCTCCGCCTCCGAGAGCCGGGCCGGCGGGCGGAACCGCAGGTCGACGTGCGACACGCGGGGCGGGACGCTCGGGCCCATGGTGTAGCCGGCGGTGACCTCCAGACCCGTGGCGGGCAGGCCGTGCCGGGCCAGGTAGCGGCGTGCGTAGTGGGCCGCGCACGCGGCCAGCGACGCGACGAAGAGCTCCACGGGGGTCGGCCCGATGTCCATTCCGCCCGCCGAGTACGGCTGGTCGATATGGATCACGTGGTCCCTGACGAGCACGGCGAAGGCGTCGTCTTCGCGATGGACGACCAGCATCTCCCTCATTGGACCGTCTCCTCTGCTCCGGGCTGCTTCTCCTTTTCCCAGCGTCCGGCCTGGTAGGCGGCGCGGGTAAGGGCCGAAGGTCCCGGCGGCGCGGGACGCAGGGCACCGGCGCGGTCCACGACCGTGACCGCGGCCCGCCAGGGCCGGCTCGCGGGCGCAGGCGGTGCCGATGATCCCGGCGCCGAGCACCACGACCCGCGTCATCGCCCCTTCCGAACGTTCGGTAAAGCGAACGATGCCGGGCGTACGTCCGCCGCGCACGGGAGGTCAATGCCCGCGGACCGTCAGGGCATGCCGCCCCGGTGCGGGGGTTCGGCGGGGGCGGCGTGGGGCCGCTGCCCGGCGCCGTACTGGAGCAGCAGGACGGAGCGCACCGTGCCGTCGAGCGCGGCGTAGGAGTGCGGGAGGCGGGCGTCGAAGCCGATGTAGTCGCCCGGCCCCAGCTCGACGTCCCGGCCGTCGACCCGCACGGCCAGCCGTCCGGCCTGGACGATCGTGTGCTCGGTGCCGGGGTGGCCGGGCGAGTCCTGCCGGCGGCCGGGCCTGAACCGCTGGTCGTACACCTCGACCAGGGCGCCGCCGGCCGCGATGCCGCGCAGCGGGCGCAGCTCGGCGCCCTCGCCGCGCAGCACGTCCGCCTCGGCCGCGCGCACCACCGTCGGCCCGGACCGGTCCCGCCGGTCGAGCAGCCCGGAGATCGGGACCTCCAGCGCCCGCGACAGGCTGAACACGGTCTCGATGGTCGGGTTGCCCGCCCCGGCCTCCAGTTGCGAGAGCGTCGCCTTGCCGATCTTCGAGCGGCGGGACAGCTCCGACAGGGACAGGCCGAGCTCCAGCCGGGCGCGCCGCAGGTTGCCGGCCAGCACCTCCCGCACCGACTCCCCTGACGCGCCCACGCTCCGCCCCCGTCCCGTGCGGTCCGATCCCGCCGCGTTCGATCTATCGAACGCTCAGTCTAGCGGCGGACCGGACGCACGGCACATGGCAAGATGGAAACGATGTTTCCATCTTGGGAGGGCAACGGTGCGGTACGCGGTGATCGGGTGCGGCAATGTCGGCATGGAACTCGCCCGGCGGTGGGTCTCCCGGGGGCACGAGGTCGTCGGGACGACCACGTCCGCGGCGCGGGTCGGCGAACTTGAAGAGGTGTGCACGGACGTCGCCGTGCTGCGCGGCGCGGACAAGGCGGCCGTGGCCGCCGCGACCGAGGGGGCCGACGCGGTCGTCCTCACCGTGAGCCCCCGGTTGTCGCGCTCCTTCGACGCCGCCCAGCGGGTCGCCGAGTACGCCGACACGCTCGCGGCGAGCGCGCGGACAGCCGCCGCCGTCCATCCGCGGGTCGTGTTCACCAGCTCGACGTCGGTCTACGGCGCGGGCGGCGGAGCGTTGATCGACGAGACGGGCCCGACGACCGACGACGAGGACGCGTCGCCGCGCAACTTCATCGCGGCGGAGGAGGCGGTGCTCGCGACGCCGGGCGGCGCCGTCGTGCGCATCCCTGACGTGTACGGCCACCCCAGCGACATCGACTACCCGGCCCGGGTGAGGTTCGCGCACGAGGTGCTGGGCGGGAGCGTCCCGTTCTCGGCCGACGCGCTGCTGTACCGGATCGACTACCGGGACGCGGCGGCGGCGCTCGACTTCGTGGTGAGCGAGGGACTGACCGGCGTCTACAACGCCTTCCCGGACGCGGAGGTCCCGCCGACGAACGCGGCGGCGTTCGCGGAGATCTGCGCGGCCGAGGGGCTGCCGGAGCTGACCTACCGGGGCGAGATCAGGACGCCGGAGGTGCCGGTGTCGTCCGCGAAGCTACGCGCGGCCGGGTTCGCGTTCGCGCACTGAGGCCAGGTTCCGTCCGACGATGCGGCCGAAGGCGAGCGCGGGCGTGAGGCACATGCCCGAGCAGAACGCGTTGCCGTTGACGGCGGCGGAGCCGATGACCTCGCCCACCGCGTACAGGCCGGGGACGGCGCGGCCGTCCTCGCGCCGCACCCGCAGCCGCGCGTCGACGTCGAGGCCCGCGAACGTGATCAGCGTGACGGGGTGGTTCTCGACGGCGTAGAACGGCGGCTCGCCGATCGGCGCGGGCAGGTGGCGGCGGCCGAAGTCGCCGTCGGCTCCGGCGGCGACGGCGGCGTTGTACCGCGCGACCTCGGCGGTCAGCCCGGCCGGGTCGATGCCCGCGCGCCGGGCCAGCCCGGCGAGGTCGCCGGCCTTGTGCAGGCCGCGCCTCCGCCCGCACCGGGCGTCCAGTTCGGCGGGGCTCCAGCCGTGGACCATCGGCCGGGACTCCCGCAGCGCGCGGGCGTCGAAGACCATCCAGAAGGTCATCCGGTCGACGCCGGTCAGCACCCGCTCCTTGCGGTCGATGCTCGGCTCGTCCTCGGCGATCCAGCGCCGGCCGTGCCGGTCCACGTAGATCTCCCACGGCGGGCGCTCGGCCGCCACCAGCTGCGGCCGGTTCAGCCAGTCGACGCGCGGGTCGTCGCCCTCCGGGGGCATGCCGCCGAACGTCGGGATGTACTGGCCGAGGCCCTGCAGCGCCGCGCCGATCCGGCGCGCCATGAGCAGGCCGTCGCCCGTGGAGGTCGGCGCGGCCGACGTCGTCAGCGGCGCGCCCTCCAGTTCGGCGAACAGGTCGGGGGCATGGCCGAAGCCGCCCGTCGCGAGCACGACGGCCGGCGCCCGCTCGCTCCGGCCGGCGGTCACGCCGGTGACGGCCCCTCCCTCGGCGAGCAGGCCGGTGACGCGCGTCCCGCAGCGCACCTCGATCCGCCCGTCCCGGGTGTGGGGTTCCAGCAGGCGGCGCAGCGTCCGCAGGATCGCCGGGCCGCCCGGCGTCTCGGCCGCGTGGACGGTCCGCGGCGTGGTGTACGGCTCGTGCCCGTAGACGATGCGCGGGGTCGCCGGGTCGATCTCGTAGCCCGCCGCGAGGAGCCATTCCAGGACGGCGGGCTGCTCGCCGAGCGAGAGCCGGGTGAGGTCCTCCCGCCCGGTGCCCCGGCTGATCCGCCGGATGTCGGCGAGATGCCGTTCGGGGTCGTCGTCGATGCCGCGCTCGCGCTGGGCCGAGAAGCCCCCGGCGGACAGGTGCCCGCCCGAGTACGGCAGCGCCCCGCCGATGTCCGCCGCCTTCTCCAGGACGAGCACCCGCGCGCCGGCGTCCGCCGCCGCGATCGCACAGGCCAGCCCGCCCGGCCCGGCACCGACGACGATCGCGTCGAACGCCATGACGCCTCCATGTTTCGCTCAGGGATACAGTGTTTCTCTTGATGGGGACATGGTCAAGGGCGGGCGCGAGGGCGGCCGGATGCACTGGTCCCATGTCCTCGGGCATGACCACGGCACGCCGGGCCGGGCCAAGGCGCGGACCCGCCTCCCTGGAGCCGGTCCACCGGCCGCTGGGACGGCGACGGGATGCAGCCCGCGGGAGAACGCGGAGAAGCCCCGCAGGCCGGTCCCTCGGTACCTGCGGGGCTTCCCTTCCGGCCCGCGTCAGCGGACGTAGCGGACGGTGACGGAGGGGTCGACGGCGTCTCCGACGCCCCACAGCCAGACGCCCGACCAGACGTCGCCCAGGACGGTGCGAAGGAACATCGCGCTCCAGCGGGCGGACGCCTTGATGCTCGTCTCCTGGGAGACCGTCTGCGCGGACGGGTCCGGGGCGGCCCCCGCCGGGTTCTGGACGTCCGTGATCCCGTAATGGTTGGCGCCGGTCACGGACACGAGCATCTTCGGCGGCGCCTGGATCGCGTCGTAGGTGCCCTCGGCCGCCGCCGGGGCGGCCATCCCGTCCGCGGTCCCCTGCACGAGGGCGACCGGGACGGTGTTGGCGACCGGCGGGTTGCCCGCACCGCCCGGCGGGGTGTTGGTGGTGCCGAACAGGGCGGCGCCCTTCAGCTCGGCCGGCTTCGCGGTGGGCGTGCCGCAGAACGGCGGCGCGCACGCGCCCGTGGTGAGGGTGAGCGCCGCCGCCCCGCCGAAGGAGTGGCCGAGCAGCACCAGGGAGCCGGTGTCGATCCTGTTTTTGAGCGGCGAGGCGGCGCGGGCGTCCTCGTCCCGCGCCCAGGCGACCGTCCAGGACGCCTGGGCCTCCTCGGCGAACAGGCCGCTCTGCCCGAAGATGACGCGGTGGTGGTCGGGCACCACGACGACGAAGCCGTACCCGGCGACCGCGCGGGCGTAATCCGCGTACGCGGACCGGCTCACGTTGGCGCCCTGGAGCAGCAGCGCCACCGGCAGGTCGGCCCGGATGTCGGACGGGGCGGGCGCGTACACGTCCGCCGGGTCGCCGTTGACGGTGGTCGCGAACGCGATGG
The DNA here is from genome assembly GCF_041463655.1 of Actinomadura monticuli. Taxonomy (NCBI): domain Bacteria; kingdom Bacillati; phylum Actinomycetota; class Actinomycetes; order Streptosporangiales; family Thermomonosporaceae; genus Actinomadura; species Actinomadura monticuli. Next base: position 50,796 of record NZ_JAXCEI010000013.1, on the reverse strand, counting down.
GGGCGTCCTCCCGCGCCGCCGCGGGGGCGGCCGGGAGGACGGTCACGGCGAGCGCGGCCGCGACGGCGCCGGCGGCCAGGGTACGGGCGAGGCTCACGAGTGGCCCCTCCGGCGGCGCGGGATGATGAGCAGAGCGGCGCCGCCCGCCATGACGAGCGCGGAGGCGACCAGCGCGTAGGTGGGCACGCCGTCGGGGCTGCCGGTGTTCGGCAGGTCGTTGCCGCCGGCGTTGCCGCCGCCCGTGCCGCCGCCGCCGTCCCCGTCGTCCCCGCCGGAGCCCCCGTCGCCGCCGCCACCGGTGCCGGCGGCGAAGCCGACCGGGATCTCGGCCGTGTTGGGCCCCTGATTGCCGGGCGCGGTGACCGCGATGACGCAGGCCCCGGTCTTGGTCGTGCAGTCGACGCCGCCCGCCTTGGCGACGATCTTGATCTTGGCGTCCTTGGACTTGGCCTTGGTGATGAAGTTGCCCTCGGCGTCCGTGCCGCCGAGGATCGCCCCGCCGGTGTCCTGCGCGGCGCAGTCGCTCGGGAGCTTGGGCTTGGGCTTGCACAGGCCGAGCGTCACGAACGTCTCGTTCGGCGTCATGCCGCTCACCTGGACGGTGATCGTGTCGCCCGCCTTCAGTCCGGTGGTCTTGCTGGCGGTGATCTTCGGCGCGGCCAGCGCGGACGGCGCGAACGCCAGCACGCCGGCCGCCGCGATCGCGGCGACGGTGCCGGCACGTCTTCTGATTCCGGTCACGATGGAGCTCCTTCTGGTTATCGGCTGCGGCGTTGGACGACGGTGACGATGGCTCCGGCGAGGACGATCAGGCCGGCGGTGAGTGCCCACAGCGGGGTGGACGGGCCGTCCACCCCGGATCCGGCGCTCGCGGCGGGTGCCGCGGACGTCCGGACGGCGTCGCCCCCCTTGAAGGACGACCCCTTGAACCCGACGCGGACGATCGCGGTGTTGGCGTCGACGACGGTCTTCGGCACGGCGCCCGGCAGGGGGCCCGCGCCGATGACGCACTGCTGCGTCATGCAGTCGATCCCGCTGAACTCGGCGTGCGTCTTCAGCGTGACCTTGGGGAGCCCTCCCTTGGCGTCGACGTTGACGAAGGTGGCGCCGCCGCCGAGGTCGCAGTCCTTGAGCCCGTTGGTGTAGCCCTCCCGGCACAGGCCCACGGCGACCGACTTCAGCCCCGGCCGGAACCCGCTCCCGGTGACGGTGATGGTGTCGCCCTCGGCGAGGTCGGTGCTTCGGCTGACCTGGAGCGCGGGCGCCGGCGCGGCTCCGGCGGCGGTGAGCGGAAGCGCCGGGGCGCTCAGCACGGCCGCGGCGAGGGCGATCGCGATCACTGGGCGGAACCTCCGGTGCTGCGGGCCGCCGCGGGTCGGCGGGCCTCGTCGGGCGCGGGGACGGGGATCTCGGTGACGCGGTCGCGTCCGACGGCGTAGCCGCGGTGGGCGAGCGCGTGGACCTCGGCGGCGGCGGGCACGGTGACCAGCACGGTGGTGCCCGCGGCGGCGAGCCTGCGCAGCACGGCGTGGACGGCTCCCGCGCACGGGCCGGCGGCGATGCCGTCCACCAGCAGCAGCCGGGGCCGGGTGAGCAGCGCCTCGGCCAGGGAGAGCAGGGTCCGCTGGGGGTCCGTCAGCGACCGCGCGTGGTGGTGGCCGAGGCCGTGCAGCGCGGGGAAGACCTCCAGAACGGCGTGCGCGGCGCCCTCCGGGTCGGCGTGCCCCAGGGTGCGCGCGTGGGCGGCCAGTCCCTCGGCGACCGGGCGGCCGTCCGGGACGTGCGGGTCGGGGCCGGCGAGATGGCAGAGGCCGAGCCGCATCCGCAGGCCGGCGTCGAGCGCGGTCACGTCGGCGCCGTCCAGCCGCACCCTGCCGCGGCAGGGCGTGCGGCCCGCCAGGGCGGCGAGCAGCGTGCTCGCGCCGGGGCCGGACAGCGCGACGGTCTCGCCCACCGCGACCGTCAGCCCGGCGCCGCGCAGCGGAACCTTCCCGCGCGGCACCGACAGGCCGCGGACGTGCAGGAACGGGCCGGGCGGGGGCTCGGGGCCGCGGACGCGCAGCGCCAGCAGCGCGCCGAGGACCGGCGGCAGGGCCGTCAGCGTCAGCGCGGTCCCCTCGTCGAGGGCTCCGCGCAGGGCGGCGGCGCACCCGAAGCCGGCCATGCCCCCGGTCACGGCGGCGGCCCCGGTGAGACCGGCCGCCGCCAGAAGGCGCGATTCTGGCAGCGGCCGGAGTACGGCGGCGTCGAGCGCGGCGGTGGCCAGGCACGCGGCGGCCAGGGCGACCGCGAACCCGGCGGCGAGCGATTCGGGGCCGGGCGCGGTCGCCATCAGCGGCGCCGCCGCCGCGCCCGCGAGCAGCAGCCACGGGATGGTCTGCGCGGCGCCCGCGGCCCGGCGCCCGAGGACGACGAGCACGAGCGCGGGCAGCAGCGCCCACGCCAGGTACCGGACGGCGTCGGCGCCGAGCAGGTCCCACCGGAACGTCAGCAGGTGCAGCCCGCCCATCAGGGAGGCGCCCACGATCCATCCGGCGGACAGGTGGGCGGGCAGGGCCGGCCGGACGTCCCGGAGGGCGCCCCGCGCGACGGGCCGGACGGGCGGGTCCTCCTCCCCCACGGTTCCGGCGGCGAGGAGGGCGGCCAGGACGGCGGCGAGGACTCCGGCGACCACGAGCGCCGTGCCCGGGTCGGCGGAGCGGCTGGTCGCGAGCCACGCCGCGGCGGCCGTCCCGGCGAGCGCGGCGGCCTGGCCCCACGCGGCGGTGCCGGGCGTCCGGGCGGCGCGCGCCCGGGGCACGGCGAGCAGCGGGCTCGCGAGGAGGCCCGCCGCCATCAGGCCGGTGGCGAACACCGGCACCGCGGGGACCGCCCCCGCCAGCGCGGTGGCGGCCCCGGCGAGCACGCCGCCGGCGGCGGCCAGCCCGGACGGACGCACCCGGCGGGCCGCCCGCAGCACGCCGGCCAGGCCGGCGCAGGCGAGCAGGAGCCCGGTCAGCGCCATGTAGTCCACCACGTCGCCGGGGATCTTCACGACGCCGCCGAGCGCGTCGGCGAGCAGCAGCACCGTCCCGCCCGCCAGCGGCGCGGACGCGGCTCCCGCGGCCTCGGCCGCGCGGCGCGGCGCGGCGCTCATCGCGCGTCGTCCTTCCCGGAAGGCCCGGAGGGACCGGTTCCGGTGTCGGCCCCCGGCATGGCGAGGAAGCGCTCCAGCGCCTCGGCGTCGACGGTCTCCGCGGCCTCGCCGGTCCGGCGCTCCAGGTAGCCGAGCAGCTCGTCGCGGTCGAGCACGTAGGCGCCGGACGGCGACGGCGCCACCGAGTCCAGGTACCCGACCACGTCCTTGAGCTCGACCGTCCGGGCGGGGCGCGGCGCCTCCTGCGGGGACGCGGAGGGGAGTGCCGCGCGGCGACGCCGGCGGCGGGCCCGCGCCCACCGGCCCAGCGTCAGCCGGATGCCGAGCAGCAGGAGCAGCGCGGCGAGCGCGTTCACGCCGAGCAGCCCCCAGGGGTAGGTGGTGAAGGTGGTCTCGAACGGGACGGAGCCGGCGTACCGGCCGCCGACCACGAACTGCCCGAAGGCGGCCGGGGGCAGCTCCACCGGGATCCGGTAGGTGGCGGTCTGCCCGGGACGCAGCGTGCCGGTCTTCGGCGCGTCCAGCGGGCTGTCGGGGGTGTCGCCGGCGCCCCAGCCGACGACCAGCGGCGCGTTCTCGATGGGGTCGGCGCCCGCGTTGCGGATCCGCAGCACCAGGGTGCGCTTCGGCCGGCCGCCGAACAGCTCGCCGCGCTCCCCGCCGCCGACGACCTCCAGGCCCACGACGTCCGCGCGGACGGGCGCGACGTCGGGGCGGACGCGCTCGACGGGGTGCCCCTCGACGGTGAACGGCGCGGTGACCGTCGCCGGCGTGCCGGGGCCGCCGGGCAGAGTGCCGACGCGGACGACGCAGGGGCACGCGGCGGGCGGCGCGCCCACGGTCAGCCCGGCCTCGAACGCGCCGGTGGGGGCGACCATCGCGGTGACGCCGCGCTCGGTGTCGCAGTCGGCCGAGCCGTGCACCGCCTGGGCGCCGCAGACCTGGACCTGCACGGTGGCGCCGGGCGTCCAGGAGCTGCCGCGGATCCGGGCGGTCGTGCCGGCGGCGGCCGAGCCGGGCTCGACGGTGACGCCGGGCGCCGCCCTCAGCGACGCCGGGGGTCCCGCCGGCAGGGCGCGGGCGGGCGCGGGCAGGACGGTGAGGAAGGCCAGGACGGTGAGCAGGACGGCGGCGGGGCGGAGCCTCACAGGAAGACCCCCTTCTCGCCCGGGGTGAGCCCGGCCCGCTCCCGCCAGCGGCGGATCAGCCGGGGCAGCACGGACCACAGCAGGAACACGGCTCCGGCGAAGGCCAGGAGCGCCACCCAGGGCACGACGACGAACCCGGTCTGCGCGCGGACGTCGATGCCGCCCGCGGCGACGAGCTCCACCCGCACGGTGACGGCCTCCAGGCCGGGCGTGCCGTCCCAGGGCACGGTGATGTCGGTCCGCTCGCCTGGCAGGATCTCCGGCAGGCGCCGGTCGGGCCACCGCTTGATCTCGCGGCCGAACGCGCCGGTCGCGCGGACGCGGGCGGTCGGCGAGATCCGCTGGTTGCCGGTGTTGACGACGGTGTAGCGGATCGTCCCCCGCCCGTGCTGGACGAACGGGACGGCCGGGTCGCTGCGCCGCACGCCGAGGCCGGCGGCGCGCAGGCCGGGGGTGAGCGGCCCGGAGACGCGCAGGTAGACGCGGGCGCCGACGGCCCGCCGCACCCCGACGCGGGCGCCGCCGCCCTCTTGGACGCTCTCGATCGCCGTGTTCAGCGCGACGACGCCGCCGATGTGCTCACCGGGGGTGGCGTTGGCGGGGATCTTCAGCGTGAAGGGGATCTCCTTCGCGGTCCGCGCCGGGATCTTCGCGGTGGCGGACTTCAGCGAGATCCAGGCGCCGACGTCCCGGGGCGCCTCCTCGGCGGTGCGCAGCGCGAACCCGGCGTCGCGTGGCGTGTTGTAGGCGTCGGCCCCGTACACCCGGAACGTGATGGGCCGGTCCGTGAGGTTGGTGATCCGGACGACGTCCCGGACGGTCTTGCCGGGCGGCGCCTCGAACGCGAAGAAGGGCCGCGCGGCGAGGGCCCCGCTGCGGTTGGCGGGCCCGACCGACCAGGCCCCGTTCCCGGTCGCGGGGACGGGGGCCGGCTCGGCGGCCGCCGCCGCGCCGCCGGGCACGGCGGTGCCGGCGGCGAGCGCGGTGGCGAGCAGCGCCGCGGCGGCGATCCGGTGTCCGGGGGTCATCGATCACCTCGTTGCGGCCGGGCGGAGCGCGCCGCCCGGCCGCGGGGGTTCGGCACGGTCAGGACAGCGTCAGGGTGAGGACGGCGGTGTAGCGGCCCGCGCCGGTCGCCGGCGGGACGGTGAGCTTCAGCCCGGCGCCGGCGGTGAACGTGCCGCCGACGATCTGCCCGGCGCCGTCGGGCGCGCTGCACAGCGTGGCGGCCGTGGTGGTGTCGAGCGGTCCGGCGCTGCCCGGCGTGACGGCGCTGGCGCCCGGCGCGCCGGTGCACGACGGCGTCCAGGTCAGCTTGCCCGCCGGGATCTTCGTGCCGGCGGGGGCCGAGAAGTCGGTCATCGTGCCGGTGAGCGACCATCCGGTGCTGCCGCCGCGCGCGTCGATGACCTCGACCTGCTTGAGCGACCCGGTCGCGGTCTGCTCGGTGCCGTCCAGCGTCACGGGGGTGAGGTCGACCTCGCCCGCGGCGCGGGACATGGTGAGCGGCCCGCCGTTGACGGTCAGGTTGATCTTCTGCTCGCCGCACCGCTCCGCGGGCTGGTCGGCGCACGCGCCGGTGGGCGGCGGCGTCTTCTCGGTGACGGTGAGCGCGACGCTCCGGCTCACCGCGCCCTGGGTGATCACGAGGGTGCGGGCGCCCGGCGCGGCGGACTCGGCGACGGTCGCCGACGCGGTGAGCTTCCCGGCGGCGTCGGCGGAGCCCGTCGCACCGGTCAGGTCGCCGGGCGCGCACGCGCCGCCGCCGGCGTCGCACAGCGCCAGCTCGACCGGGCCGGGGGCCCAGCCGGCGCCGGTGACGCTGACGGCCCCGCCCTGGACGACGGTGGACGGGCTGACCGAGGCGCCGGGCCCGCCCTCCCCCACGCCGATCGTCGCGAGGGGCGCGGCGGCGGACTTGGGCGCGCAGGTGATGGTGGCCTGGGCGCCGGCCTCGGCGACGATCGTCAGCGCGGCGGGCGCGATCTTCACGTCGCCGGCGGCGGCGAGCGTGAGCTTGCCGGAGACCGTGCCGATCGGCAGCTCGCCGTACGCGGGGATCGTCTCGGTCCGCTTGGGCGCCTGGATCGGCACCGAGCCGGTCTGCGCCCCGGAGACGGCCAGGGTTCCGGTGGTGGTCCAGGAGTTGACCGGCAGCGGCGCGACGCCGGGCAGGTTCGAGAAGTCGGCGTCGACCGTGACCTCGTCGCCCACCTCGGCCGACGCGGGGGCCGATACCGTCACGGTGGCGTTGTAGTCGAAGACGGTGCTGAAGATCTTGCACTGATACGGGACCTGGCCCGTATCGGCGAGCACGGCGCCGGCCGTGGCCACCGGCACCGTGACGGCGCCGGCCGCGGTGACGACCGCGGCGGCCCCGCGCAGTGCGGTGCGTGTGCGTCTCATGTTCGTCGTCGCTCCTCTCCGACTCTGTTTCGGAGGGGGAAACAGAGTTTCGCAACGTCCGGATAGCGAAACCGCTGCGGGCCGACGATGTCAAGGGGCGGACGGCACTGGAAACCCAATCGTTTCACTCTGGAGATCGCCGTTTCCCTTCGAAAGGGTTACGGTTCCTGGCCATGCGGACGGTGCTGCGAACCATGGCCGAGTTGTCGTTGACCGCCGGCCTCGTCCTCGCCCTGTTCGTCGGCTACCTCTCCTGGGGCACCGGCGAGTACACCCACCGGCAGCAGGGCGACCTGCACGACGACCTCGAGCAGCAGTGGAACACCGCGCGGGCCAGGAAGCTCGCGGCGGCCGGGACGCGGCAGCGGGTGGCGGCGGCCGCCCCCGCGCCCTCCGAGGGCCGGGCCTACGCGCGGCTGCGGGTGCCGAAGTTCGGGTCGTCCTACCAGTACACGGTGGTGGAGGGCGTCGGGGTCGCCGACCTGCGCAAGGGACCCGGCCACTACCCCGGGTCGGCCGGGCCCGGCGAGGTCGGGAACATGGCGATCGCCGGCCACCGCACCACCTATGGCGGGCCGTTCGAACGCAACGGCGAGCTGGCGCGCGGCGACGAGATCCTCATCGACACGGCCACCATGACCTACTCCTACAAGGTGACCAACAGGATCGTGGTGCGGCCGAGCCGCACCGACGTGACCGCGCCGGTCCCGGGCAGGCCCGGCCGCAGGCCCCGCACGGCGATGCTCACCCTCACCACCTGCCACCCGAAGTTCTCCGCCGCCTACCGCCTCGTCGTCTTCGCCGAGCTGGCCGGGCGGCGGGCGAGGACCGCCGCCGCCTGAGCACCCGTGTTACGGTTCGCACAGCGAAACGCGGTTTCCAAACAAGGAGGATGGACGTGGGGGCGCACGAACACGGCTGGTGGATCCTGCTGCACCTGGTGCTCTTCGTCTTCTGGCTGGGCGGCGACCTCGGGGTCTTCTACTCCAGCCGGTACGTCCTCAAGCCGGACCTGCCCCCGGCCGCGCGGGCCACGGCGCTCAGCGTGATGAGCGGGCTCGACCTCGGCCCGAAGATCTGCCTGGTGCTGTTCCTGCCGAGCGGGGTGACGCTCATGGCGCTGGACCCGCACGGCGCCGAGGTGTTCGGCGCGCCCGCCTTCGGCTGGTGGCAGGTCCTGCTCGTGTGGCTGTTCGCCGCGGGCTGGCTCGCCGCCACGGTCGCCGACCACCGCACGCACGGCCGCTTCCCCTGGGTGCGGCGGGCCGACTGGGCCGTCCGGATCGCGCTCATCGCCGCGCTCGCCGGCACGGCCGCCTACACCCTGCTCGCCGACCGCCCGTTCGGCGTCACCACCGACCCGCGCTGGCTCGGCGGCAAGGTCGCCCTCTACACCGCCGCCATCGCCTGCGGGCTCGGCATCCGGATCACGCTGCGGCCCTTCGGGCCCGCGTTCGGCGCGCTGATGAGCGGCGGCTCCACCCCGGACGTCGAGCGCACCCTCAAGCGCGCGGTGGACGGCTGCCTGCCCTACGTGTTCGGCATCTGGACGGCCGTCCTCGGCGCCGCCGCGCTCGGCGTCCTCAAGCCCGGCGCCGACCTGTGACCGGCGGCCCCGGTGCCTCCCGCCGCGTCCCGCCGGCGGCCCGCTCCGTCAGCCGCCGTGGCCGAGCTGGCCGGAGACGCGCGCCGCGGACTCCACCAGCGGCGGGGCGCACTCGGCCATCCGCGGCTTGAACCGGCCCAGCGGGCCCGCCACGCTGAGCGCCGCGATGACCCGGCCGTCGTGGTCGAAGATCGGCGCGGCGATCGAGGCCGTCCCCTCCTGGCGCTCGCCCTGCGACGAGGCGTACCCGCGCTTGCGGATCGCCGCCAGGTCCTTGCGCAGCCGGTCCTCGTCGACGATGGTCCGCTCGGTCAGCGCTTCGAGGGGGTGCCGGGCGAGCAGCCCGGCGACCTCGGTCTCGTCCAGGAAGGCGAGGATCACCTTGGACGAGCTGCCCGCGTGCAGCGGGTAGGGGATGCCGAGGGCGACCTCCACCCGCAGCTCGTGCGGAGGGACGGCCTGGTCGACGTACAGCCGGGTGTCGCCGCGGCGGATCGACAGGGTGGCGGTCTCCCCCAGCTGCTGGGCGAGCCGCCGCAGCTCGGGCGCGGCGAGGGCGCGCAGGTCCATGCGGGAGAGGTAGGCGCGGCCGAGCGCGATGGCGGCGTGCCCGAGGGCGTACCGGCGGGTCACCGCGTCGACGGTGATGAGGTCGCGGCTGCGCAGCGCGGTCAGGATGCGGTGCACGGCGGCCTTGGTCAGCCCGAGTTCCGTGGCGATCTCGGTCACCCCGAGGTCGGGCCGCCCGCTGCGGCCGAACAGCAGCAGGACGTCCATCGCGCGCTCGACGGCGGCGATCGACCGGCTCTGCCCCTCGCCCTCCTCGGCGGGGGACGCTGGGGCGCTCGAAGAGGTCGCACTGCGCGACACGGCGGTTCCTTCCGACGGGGCGGGCACAGCCGCAGTCTAGGCCATCCCGTTTCCCTTACGGAAACGCTCGTCACCGCTTCGGGGCGTTGACACCCGCTCCGCCTGCTCGTTACCGTCGGCGTGACAGTGTTTCGGGCAGGGAAACGAAAGGCACGATGCCGTGACGGTGGACGCGCAGACCTTCCGTGCGGTGCTGGGCCAGTGGCCGACCGGTGTCGCGGTGGTGACCACCGTCTCCGACACCGGCTGGCATGGGATGACGGCCGGCTCGTTCGGCAGCGTCAGCCTCGACCCGCCGCTGGTCATGGTCTGCCTCGCACGGCACATCTACACCCACGAGCTGGTCGAGCGCAGCGGCGTCTTCGCGGTCAGCGTCCTCGGCAAGGACCAGGCCGCCATCGGCCACCGGTTCGCGGGCCGCGAACCCGGCGACCGGTTCGCCCGCGGCTCCTGGAGCGCCGCGCCGACCGGCGCGCCCGTGCTCGGCGAGGCCGTCGCCTGGCTCGACTGCCGGGTCGTGCACGCCTACCCGGGCGGCGACCACACGATCTTCGTCGGCGAGGTGCTGGCCGCCCGGACGCCCCGCCGCACCACGCCGCTGCTGTTCCACTCCCGCGCCTGGGGCCAGCTCGCCGACCCGCTGCCCGACCAGGTGACCATCGCCGACACCGGGCTCGCCGCCGCGCTGCACCGCCGGCTCAGCGCGTCCGGCACCGCCCCCGCCCGCGTCACGCGGAGCGGCGTCGCGCGGCTGCTGGAGTCGGTCCGCGCCGCGGGCGTCCGCGTCCGGACCCCCTTCCCGCCGGCCCGCACGCCGGGCGGGGCACCGGACGAGACGGCGCCGCAGGCGTGGTCGATCCTCGTCGAGGACGCGGCGTGCCTGGCGGAGATACCGCGCGGGTCCGGCATCATCGCCGAGATCGCGGACGGCCCGGACGCCCGGCGGCTGATCGAGGGGGCCCGCGAGCGGGACCTGACCGTCATCGGACGGGTCGGCGACGTCTTCGCCCCCGCCCGGCAGCGGGACGTCCTCGACGCCGTCGACCGGATGGCCGCCGCCGGGTGCGCCGAGATCGCGCTCGACGAGGGCCCCGAGGCCGCGTCCCCGCTGCTGGTCCGCAACCTGCTCCAGGAGGCGGTGGCCCGCGCGCGGCCGGTGCCCCTGCGGGTGCGGCTCCGGGAGGCGTACGGGCTCGGCCTCGCGAACGCGCTGACCGCGATGAAGAGCGGCGTGCGGAGCTTCGACGTGACGCTCGGCGGCGTCGACGGCGGCCTGTGCGCGGAGGACGTGCTGTTCCTGGCCGCCCGGCTCGACGTCGCCACCCCGATCGACCGGGCCGCCCTGGTGGCCGCCGCCGCAGACCTGGAGGCCGTCTGGGGGTCGGCCCTTCCGGGCCGCACCTACCGGGCCGCGTCCTGACCAGCTGAAGGGATCCATCGATGACACAGCCGACGACCCAGCCGACGGGCGCACGGCTCGTCGAGTCCATGAGCGCCGCCGAGCGCGAGCGGGCCGAACGCGTGGAGGCGGTGCTGCCGGCGCTGCGCGAGGCCGCGGCCGCCGCCGACGCCGCGGGCGAGTTCCCGGCCGGGCACGTGGCGCTGCTGCGCGACGCGGGCCTGCTCGGCCTGGTGGTGCCGGCCGAGTACGGCGGCCTCGGCGGCGGACTGCGCGACCTGGCCGCCGCCACCTACGCGATGGGCGCCGCCTGCCCGTCCACGGCGCTGTCGTTCTTCTTCCACAACACCAGCGCCTCGCGCGGCCTGCTGCCGCTGGAGGCGATCGAGGCCGGCCTGTTCGACGGGGACGACGAGTGCAAGCCCGTGCGGGCGTTCGCCGAGAAGGTGCTGACCCGGATGGCCGCCGGCACCTGGATGGCCAACTTCGCCAGCGAGGAGGTGAAGTCGTCCAGCGCCAACATCGCGATCGCCACCACCGCGACCCCGGCCGAGGGCGGCTGGCTCCTCAACGGGGTGAAGTCGTTCGGCTGCGCCACCGGGGTCGCCGACACCTACCTGGTGACGGCCCGGCTGGACGGCACGGCGAACGCCGACGGGCTGGCGCTGTTCCTGGTGCCGCGCGAGGCGCCCGGCGTCGTGTCCCGCGCCCCCTGGAACGGGCTCGGCATGCGGGCGTCCAACAACCACGGGGTGACGCTCACCGACGTGTTCATCCCGGCGGAGGAGGCCCTCACCGTCCCCGGCGCGTTCGTGCGGATGCTGCAGGTGAGCCGGGGCAGCTTCGTGGGCAACCAGCTCGCCATCGCGGCCTGCTACCTGGGCGCGACGCAGAACGTGTACGACTTCGCCATGGAGCGGCTCACCCGCAGGACGTTCGCCGACTCGGGCCGGCCGATCGCGTCCTCGCCGATGCACCAGGTGATCATCGGCGACATGACCGAGCGGCTGGAGACGGCCTACCTGTGGATCCGCCGGCAGCTGGAGCTGGAGACCTCCGAGCCGCCGCTGCGGCCGAAGGCCGATGTGTACCGGCAGTGGCGGATCGCCAAGGGCGACATCACCGAGGCGTGCTTCCAGGTCGCGCTCGGCGCGTTCAAGGCGTGCGGCACGTCCGCCGCCACGATGGACGGGGTCATCGGCCGGACGCTGCGCGACCTCGCGATGGGCCTGGTGATGACGTTCCCGGCGGAGCGGGGCAGGCTGGAGGCCGCCCAGGTCCTCACCGAGAGCAAGGAGAACGAGTTGTTCGCGAGCGTCGTGAAGTGACCCGGTCCCACCGCGACCTGGTCGGCGGGGACTGGGCGGAGACGCCCGGCGGCGGTCCCGTCCTGGAGGACCCGGCGACCGGCGAGGAGATCGGGCCCGCCGGCGTCACCGGCGAGGAGCGGCTGGAGCGCGCCCTCGCCGGGGCCGCCGCGGACGCGGACGGCTGGGCGGCGCGCCCGGCCGCCGAGCGCGCCGCCCTGCTCGACGAGGTCGCCGCCGCGCTCGAACCGGTGACCGCGGAGATCGCGGCCCTGGAGGCGGCGGCCACCGGCGTCCCGATCCGGCAGGCGGTCCCGCTCGGCATGATCGTGTCGGGCTCGTTCCGGCTGGCCGCCGAGCAGCTGCGCGGCGGGCTGGACGCCGCGTTCACCCGCGACGACGGCCGCGCCGTCGAGGTGCGGCGGCTGCCGTGGGGCCCGGCGCTGTGCCTGGTCCCGTGGAACGCGCCCGCCCCGATGGCGGCGCACAAGGTCGCCAACGCGCTCGCCGCCGGCTGCCCCGCGATCCTCAAGCCCAGCGAGTACGCGCCGCGCGGAAGCCAGCGGTTCGCCGAGGTCGTGGCGGGGGTGCTCGCCGGGCGCGGCGTTCCCGGCGGGGTGTTCCAGCTCGTCCACGGCGACGGCGGCACCGGCGCGCGGCTGACCGGCGATCCCCGGGTCCGCGCGGTGTCGTTCACCGGCGGCGCGGCCGGCGGCCGGTCGGTCGCCGCCGCGTGCGCGGCCGGGATCAAGCCGGTGCAGCTGGAACTGGGCGGCAGCAACCCCCTCGTCGTGATGCCGGACGCCGACCCCGGGCGGGCCGCGCGCGCCGCCGTCGACCTGCTCACCACGCTCAACGGGCAGTGGTGCCGCGCGCTCGGCCGGCTCATCGTGCCGGCGGCCCTCCAGGACGCGCTGCTGGACGCCATCGGCGAACGGCTCGCGGCCCTGCGCGCCGGCCCGCCGCTGGACGAGGACACCGACTTCGGGCCGCTCGTCCACTCCCGCCACCGCGACCTCGTCGCGGCGCAGCGGGACGCGCTCGGCGGACGCCTGGTCTCCACCACCACGGTGCCGGACCACGGCAACTACCTGGCTCCCGCGCTCGTCACGGGGGTGGACCCCGGCGACGCCACCGAGGAGATCTTCGGGCCGGTCGCCACCGTCCACCCGTACCGGACGCTGGACGAGGCCGTGGCGCTGGCGAACGGCACCGCCTACGGGCTCGAAGGGTACGTCGCCGGCACCGACGAGGACGCGGCCCTGGCCGTGGCCCGGCGCGTCCGGGCCGGCGAGGTCAAGGTCAACGGGTCGAGCGTGATGAGCCTGCACCTGTTCACGCCCCGTCCCGCGTGGGGGGCGTCCGGGCTGGGCGAGGAGGGCACGGCGGAGACGCTGCGGTTCTTCACCAACCCGCGCGTCGTCGGCGTGGAGGACGGGTTCGCCCTGCACTCCCGGGAGGGCTGATGGCACGGGTGCTGGTCGCCGGGGCGGGCCCGGTGGGGCTGACCGCGGCGCTGACCCTCGCGCGCCGCGGCGTTCCGGTCACCGTCCTGGAGGCGGAGCCGGGGCTGGCCGCCGAGTCGCGCGCCTCCACGTTCCATCCGCCGTCCCTGGAGATGCTCCACGAGCTGGGCGTGCTGGACGCGCTGCTGGAGCGCGGCCTCGTCTCCCGGACGTTCCAGTACCGGGAGCGGCGCGGCGGCGTCATCGCCGAGCTGGACCTGTCCGTCCTGTCCGGCGACACGCCGTACCCGTTCCGCGTGCAGTGCGAGCAGAGCAAGCTGACCCCGATCCTGCGCGAGCACCTGCTGGCCGCGGGCGGCGAGGTGCGGTTCGGCGCCGCCGTGCGGGCGGTCCTCCCCCACGCGGGCGGCGTCGAGGCGGCGACGGCGGACGGGCGCTTCCGGGGCGACTGGCTGATCGGCGCGGACGGCGCCGGGTCGGCGGTGCGGCGGTCGCTCGGCATCGGATTCGAGGGCATGACCTACCCGGAGCGGTTCCTGGTCGCCTCCACCCGCACCGACGTCGAGAGCCTGCTGCCCGGCATCGCCGCCGTGAACTACGTCTTCGACCCCGACGAGTGGCTGGTGCTGCTGCGCACCCCCGACCACTGGCGGGTGCTGTTCCCGACCCCCGAGGGCACGCCCGACGACCGCGAGCTGGCGCGGCTGCCCGACCGGCTGCGCGGCGTCGCCGACACCTCCTGGGACGTCGCGCACGCCAGCCTGTACCGCGTCCACCAGCGCGTCGCCGCGACGTTCCGGACCGGGCGCGTGCTGCTGGCCGGGGACGCCGCGCACGTCAACAACCCGCTCGGCGGCATGGGCATGAACAGCGGCATCCACGACGCCGTCCGGCTGGCGGGCGCGCTCGCCGGCGTCCTGGAGGGGGGCCCGGAGGCGGCGCTCGACGCGGCCGCGGCGGCGCGCCGCGACACCGCGCTGTCGTTCGTGCAGCGGGTGACCCACGCCAACTGGGAGCGCATGCGCGACCCGGCCGGGTACCACGACGAGCTGCGCAGGCTGGCGGACGATCAGGCGGAGGCGCGGCGGTACCTGCTGGGCACGTCGATGATCGCCTCGCTGCGGGACGTCGCCTGATGCCCGGCCAAGGGGTGCCCGGCGAAAGGGCGCCCGGTGACGGCGTGCCCGGTGCCATCGTCCGGGAGAACCCGGCGCGACTCGGCGAGATCGTCGGACGGGTCCCGGTGGCGGGCGCGGCGGAGGTGGACCGGGCCGTCCGCGAGGCGGAGGCGGAGCAGCGCGCGTGGCGGGAGCGGCCCGCGGCCGAGCGGGCGGACGTCCTGCGCGAGGCCGCCGACGCCGTCGACGCGATGCCCGGCACGGCCGTGCTGCTGGCGCGCGAGTCCGGCAAGCCGCTCGCCGACTGCGCCGGCGAGCTGCGGTTCGCCGCCGCCTACTTGCGCTGGGTCGCCGAGCGGGCGCCGGCCGCGCTCGCCGACCGGGAGACCGACGACGCGGCCGGGCGGCTCCTCCTGCGGCACCGCCCGTACGGGGTGGTCGCGGCCGTCACGCCGTGGAACGCCCCGGTCATCCTCGCCCTGCTGAAAGTGGGTCCGGCGCTCGCGGCCGGCAACGCGGTGGTGGTCAAGCCGTCGCCGCTCGCGCCGCTGGCGGTCACCCGGGTGCTGGCGGCCTTCCCGCCCGGGCTCGTCCAGGTGGTGCACGGCGGCGCGGCGACGGGCCGGGCGCTGGTCGGCCACTCCCGCGTGCACCGGGTCGCGTTCACCGGCGGGGCCGAGGCGGGGCGCGCGATCGGGGCGGCCGCCGCCGAGGCGATCACCCCCGTCCTGCTGGAGCTGGGCGGCAACGACCCGGTCGTCCTGCTGGACGACGCGGACCTCACCGACGAGGCGATGGACCGCCTCGTCATGGCGTCCTTCGCCACCGCCGGCCAGGTGTGCATGGCCGCCAAGCGCCTGTACGCGCCGCGGTCCCGGCTGCCCGAGATCCGGGACGCCTACCTGGCGGCGGCCGAGCGCGTCCTCGTGCTCGGCGACCCCCTGGACGAGGGCACCACCGTCGGCCCGGTCATCTCCGCGGACGCGGCCGAGAGGGTGCGGGGCCTGGTCGCCGGCTCGGTGGCGCGCGGCGGCTCCGTCGTCGAGCTGGGCGCGGTCCGCGCCGACATGGGGCGCGGCCACTTCGTCCGCCCGGCCCTGGTCATGGACGTCGCCGACGACGCGCCGATCGTGGCCGCGGAGCAGTTCGGCCCGGTGGTGCCGCTGCTGGCCTACGACGGCGAGGACGAGGTCCTGGCCCGCGCCAACGCCGGCGACCTCGGCCTCGGCGCCTCGGTCTGGTCCGCCGACGAGGACCGCGCGTTCGCGTTCGCCCGCCGGTTCGACGCCGGCTTCACGTTCGTGAACACCCACAACCGCACCGGGATGGCGGCGCGGGCGCCGTTCGGCGGGGTGAAGCGCAGCGGGCACGGCCGCGAGTACGGCGTCGAGGGCCTGCTGGAGTACGCGCAGGTCTGCGCGATCCACGCGCCCGCCGCGTTCCGCGCGGGTGGTGCCGGCATGGGCGCGGGCGCCTACCCGGGCTGACGCCGCCGCCCCGCTCGCCTCCGCCGTTACCCAATCGCCGCACCGGGCCCATTGCCCTCACCTCCGGCGCGGTGCTTAATGAGGATGGCATATTGGAAACTCTGTTTCGCTCAGAGAAACGGAGTGGTCCCCTCGTCCCCCTCGGAGGCAGCATGCGCACGGTCCGTGCCGTCCGTTCCCTGACCGGAGCCACCGGCGCCGCACTCGCCCTCACCCTCGCCGGCCCCCTGTCCCCCGCCCACGCCGCCGTCACCCGCGTCCAGACCACCGTCGAGATCCGCTGCGCGTTCACGACCCTGAACCAGGGCGCCGACTGGTACTTCCCGTCGGGCACGCCCAAGGGCCTCGTGTGGCTGCAGCACGGCTTCGCCCGCTCCAACGCCAACGTCGCCGACCTCGCGTCCAGGTACGCCGCCGCCGGCTACCTGGTGTTCGCCCCGGCCCTGCCCACCGCGAACATCTTGGGCTGCACGCTGCAGAACATCGGCAACAACACCGACTTCCTCGGCAACGTCGCCGACCTCTTCGCCAAGATGGACGACCCGTCCGACAAACTCGGCCGCAGTTTCACCAGGGCCAAGACCAAGGCGGGACGGACCGGCCTCGCCCTGCCCGGCTCCCTGGTCTTCTCCGGGCACTCGGCGGGCGGCGAGGCCGTCAGCTACGTCGCCGGGCGGCTCCGCACCGACAGCGCGGCGGCCTGGGCGAAGTTGCGCGGCCTGGTGCTGCTGGACCCGGTGAAGTCGTTCATCGGCGACAACCTCGACACCGGGCTGGAGGCGGTGGACGGGACCGGCCGCGTGATCCGCACGATCTCCGGCCCGGACGGCGTGTGCAACAACAGCGGCAGCGGCACCGACGCGGTCCAGTCCGACGTGCACGCGCCGTTCGTCGGCGTGCGGCTGACGACCGGCGCGCACACCGACGCCGAGGGCGCCAGTACCGACAGCGTCGGGACCCTCGCCTGCGGCACCCCGAACGCCGAGAACGTCGCGACGCTCCAGACGTTCGCGGTCGCCTGGGCCACCGACGCCTTCACCGGCACGCAGACCGCCGCGTACCTGCCCGGCGGCTCCTACTACCAGTCCCAGCTGGCCGGCGGCAGGATCGAGACCCTGGCCGGCGCGTCCTGACCGTCCCCCGCCCGCCGGACCGGCGGGCGGGGCCCGGCCGACGTGAAGTTTCTTCGCGGCGGCTCTGGCGGCGGGACGGCCGCGCTTGTAAGATTTTTGGAAACAGCGTTTCGCTATGGGAACCGGGAGGCCCGATGGGTCCGGTCCGGGTGGCCGCCGTCCAGTTCGCGGCGGGCCTCGATGCGTCCGGCAACCTCGCCACCTGCCTGCGCTTGGTGGATCAGGCGTGCGCCCAGGGTGCGAGCATCATCGTTCTGCCGGAGTTCTGCAACCGCCTGTCCTGGTACGAGGACCGCGCGTCCGCCGAGCGGCACGCCTGCACGCCGGACGGCCCGTTCCTCACGGCGATCGCCGCCCGTGCCGCCGCGCACCGCGTGCACATCAAGACCAACGTCACACTGGCCGGCGGCGACGGGCGGATCACCGTCAGCAGCCTGCTCTACGGCCCGGACGGCACGCTGCTCGGCCGGTCCGACAAGCTGACGCTGATGGGCGCCGAGGGCGACCACCTCGACCCGGGCACCGCCGCCGGACCCGTCATCGACACCCCGCACGGCCGCCTCGGCATGTACGCCTGCATGGAGGGCGTCACCAGCGACGTCCCCCGCGACCTGGCGGTCCGCGGCGCGCAGGTGCTGCTCAACAGCCTCAACTCGTTCGCCACCGACGAGGCGAGCCTGCACGTCCCCGTACGCGCGGCCGAGAACAAGGTGTGGGTGGTGGCGGCCAACAAGGTCGGCCCGCTGCTGCCCGCCGTCCTCCTCCCCGCGATCGCCGGACGGCTGGGCGTGCCGCCGGAACTCCTCGACGGCGCCGGCGAGAGCCAGATCGTCGCGCCGGACGGGACGGTCGTGGCGAAGGGCCCGCGCACCGGCGAGGCCGTCGTCGTCGCCGACATCGACCCCTCGCTCGCCGACGCCAAGACCCGCCCGGACGGGACCGACCTGTTCGCGTCCCGCAGGCCGCGGCTCTACGCGCCGATCGTCCGGCCGCCCCGCCCCCGCGAGGCGCCGCCCGGCGAGGAGAAAGTGGACGCGGCCGTCGTCCGGTCCCCCGAGCTCGTCCGCCAGGCCGCGCGGGCGGGCGCGGAGCTGATCGTCCTGCCGGAACTGGCGTTCGGCGCCGAGGCCGACCCCGGCGAGGTCGCCGCGGAGCTGGCCGGCGCCCTCCAGGGCACGACCGCGCACGCGGTGACGAGCGTCCGCGCGGGCTCCGCGCACGCCGCCTACCTGGTGAACGCCGGCGGCCTGGCCGGAGTCCAGCCGCAACTGCACGCCAGCGCGCGGCACTCGGGCTGGGCCACCGAGTACGGCGACCGGCTCGAGGTCTTCACCCTCCCGTGGGGCCGGCTCGCGCTCGTCACCGGCGACGACGCCCTCTACCCCGAGGTCTTCCGGCTGGCCGCCGTCGCCGACGCCGACGCCGTCGCGGTGCCCTTCACCCCGGCGGAGGACTGGGAGACGGCGCTCGGCCTGCCCGAGCGCGCCGCCGAGAACCGGCTGAACGTCGTCGCCTCCGGGCCGGACGGCGGCCTGGTCCTCGCGCTCCCCGCCGACTTCACCCTGTGGACGGCCTGGCAGGGCCCGTTCGAGGGACGCATCAGCCACCCCCTGGTCACCCGGGCGACCGAGCCGGTCACCGTGGCGGCCGTCCACCCCGCCCAGGCCGTCAACCGGCTCGTGTCCAAGAACACCGACCTGGTCGGCGGGCGCCCCGCGCACGCGGTCGCCGCGCTGGCCGACGACGCACCGAGCGGAGCAACCCGTTGAAGGAGACCCCGCAGTTGAAGGAAACGCTGCAGCATGTCGAGCAGATGGTGGACGAGTCCCCCGTCGTCGACGTGACCGAGACCTTCGAGCGGTTCGGGACGATCCTGACCGGGCTGAAGGCGAAGATCGACGCCCGGTTCGAGGTGGCCCGCGACCCGTCCACCGAGGCCCTGGAGACCTACGGGAACCCGCCGCAGAGCCCCGGCGGCAGCCTGGCCGCCTACAGCGGTCCGGAGATCGACTGGATGGTCCACTCCTGGCTCGGGAACCCGACGGCGGGCTTCGCCAACCTGCACCTGACGGTGTGGCTCGGCCCGCACATCCGGGTGCCGCACCTGGGCATCGCGCTGCTGGTCTGGCCGGAGGGCTGGTTCTACGTCGACTCGATCCCCCGCACCAACCTCCTCGTCGACGGCGCGTACTACGACGCCTACTACGAGCCGCTCAACGAGGACTGGCTCGCGGTCCGCGAGGCGAACCCGCAGCTGGAGTGGTTCACCAGCCGCGCCGGGTTCATCCGGGCGAGCCTGTCCCCCACCGCGCACTGCCACTCCTTCCCCCGCGAGGACAAGAACGTCGACCTCGTGGAGCGGCTGCTGAACGAGCACGTGGACCGCTGGCTCGGCTGGGTCGACGAGGCGCCGCCCGTCCCCGCCGAGGAGCGGGCGGCGCTCGCCGCCACCGACCTCGCGACCCGGCGCAACATCGCCGAACGCGACCCCGCGAACGTGATGGGCGTCCGGTTCTTCGGGCAGGAGACCACCGACCGGCTCGTCCGGGCGCTGTGGGGCGGGGACCGAGAGCTGCCGCGCCCATGAGCACCCCCATGGACGTGCGGTCCCTGTGGTGGTCGGCGGACACCGGCGGCCCCGCCCCGTTCGGCACCGCGCACCTCAAGGTCTACTACCCGGCCCGCGCCGAGGGCACCGACGCCGAGCGGCTGTCCGGGGTGATCCCGCCCGACCCGCGGGACGCCCCCTACCCGGTGGTCGTGTTCTGCTCCGGCGTGAACGTCGAGCAGGCCGTCTACCGGGACCTGGCGGCCGGCATCGCCGCCGCCGGGTTCGTCGTCGTGACGTTCGACCGGGTGGCGGAGCTGTTCGGCGGCCAGTACGGGCTGACGCCGGGCGTCGACCTGGACGCGGCCCGCCCGGACGCCTACGGCACCCGCGCGACCTGCCCCGCCATCCCCGCCGTGCTGGACGCGCTGACCGGGATCGACCTGCTCAAGGACGTGCTCGACCTGGACAGGATCGCGCTCGGCGGGCACTCGGCGGGCGGCACGGTCGTGCTCCAGTCGGCGCGGTTCGTCCCCGGCGTCCGGGCCTGCTTCGCCTACGGGACGCACACCATGGTCGCGACCATGCTGGGCTGGCCCGCCGGGACCGTCCTGCCCGCCCAGGTCGACTGCCCGGTGCTGCTGGGCGTCGGCACCGAGGACGGCGTGATCATGGGGAGTTCGGACCGGTACGGGCAGGACGGCCCCTCCGACGCGGTTGTCCGGACGTTCGACGAGGCGCTGCGCGACCCCCGCGACCTGCTCGCCGTCGTGCGGGGCGCCAACCACTTCGCCGTCGCGGACCCGGTCGACCCGACCGCCGCCCGCGCCTTCCTCGACCGGCGGCCCGCGGCCGACCCGGCCGAGTCCCGCCGCGCCTTCACCGGCCTGGCCACCGCGTTCCTGCGCGCCCACGTGCGCGGGGAGGACGTGGTCCCGTCCGCCGACCCGGCGCTCATCGACCTCCGGCGCCGATAGGAGCCAGCCATGCTCAAGAACTTCTGGTACGCGGTCGAGTTCGCGAACGCGGTCACCCGCGCCCCCAAGCGCGTGACCTGCCTGGGCCAGGACTTCGTCCTCTACCGCAAGCGGGACGGCACGGTGGTGTGCCTGTCCGACCTGTGCGTGCACCGCGGCGCCGCGCTGTCGGAGGGCACGCTGGTCGGCGACAAGATCGCCTGCCCGTACCACGGCTGGGAGTACGAGCCGGACGGCGCGTGCAGCAAGATCCCGGCGAACCCGGAGGGGCGCGGCATCCCGAAGCGGGCCCGCGTCGACTCCTATCCCATCCGGGAGGAGTACGGGCTGATCTGGGCGTTCCTCGGCGACCTGCCGGAGGACGAGCGCCCGCCCATCCCGCACTTCCCCGAGCACGACGACCCGTCCTTCGCCTGCGTGTACGTCGAGATGGTCATCGAGGCCAACTACGAGCGGACGTTCGAGAACGTCGTGGACGCCGCGCACACGCCGTTCGTGCACGGCACCCGGTTCGGCAACCCGGACAAGCCGCAGATCCCCGACTACGAGATCGTCCAGGACGACTGGTCGGCGATCGCCGACATCAGCCTCAGCCCGCCGCCCGCGCGGGGCCTGTGGAAGCGGCTGTACAAGGAGAAGCCGGAGGAGGTGCTGACCACCAACGGCTGGTACCTGCCCAACATCGTGAAGCTGCACGTCCGGCTGCCGTTCGGGGACATGGTGCTCTACGACCACAACATCCCCCTCGACCGGAACCGCACCCTCGTCAAGATCGTCGGATACCGGAACTTCTTCACCGGCAAGTGGGCGGACCGCGACGCGCGCAAGCGGATCCGCGGCATCCTGCTGCAGGACAAGCCGGTGGTGGAGAGCCAGCGCCCCGAGCTGCTGCCCTACGACCTCCCCGACGAGCTGCACCTGCGCAGCGACGCGCTCCAGGTCGCCTACCGGCGGCGCCGCCAGCAGCTGATGGCGGACGGCTGGTGGGTCGGCGACGACGAGCAGATGCCCGTCAACGGCAAGCGCGGCAGCGCCACCGTCATCCCCTCCCCGGCCCGCCGGGAGAACCCGGAGCTGGCCCGCGCGTGGCAGCACCGCGCCCGCGGCGGCACCCCGATGCCCGCCCCGAAGAAAGCCGCCGACGGCGGCACGGAAAAGGAGTGAGCGAGTGAGCGCGTCGCCGCCCAAGGCACTGAACGACCGGACGATGGCCGCCCTGGCGGACGTCGAGGAGCTGACGACGGTCCGGGAGAAGGACCTCGTGAGCCCGATGTCCCCGGACCCGGTCGGCACGCTGCGCGTCCTGCGCGGCGAGCGGATCGCGAAGGTCGTCTGCATCGGGCTGACCGTGGAGCAGATCGGCATGGACAGCCACATGATCTTCGCCTTCACCGGCGCGGACTCGGCCGTCCCGCACTTCACCCTCGACTCGGTCCAGGCGGGCGGGTACCTCGCCTACCACATCGACCTCGTGCCGCGCGCCGACCTGGGCGCGCACCTGGAGTACGTCAACGCGGTCTACCAGCCGCTGACGCCGGCGTTCGAGGAGGTGCGGGAGCGGTTCGGGCCGTCCACGGCCGCGATCGGCCCCCGGCAGCACGCCATGATGTCGCCCTGGATGCTCGTCAACCGGGCCGACGAGGAGCACTTCCAGCAGATCGGCGCCTACCTCGACCGGTACTTCGAGCACTGGCGCGAAGTGCTGGTGAAGGGCGTCCCCGACGACGTCCGGGCCACGCTCGCCGGCACCGACCTGGCCGTCCGCGACGCCCGCAACCGCGCCGCCCTGTTCAGCCCGGAGGTCGACCCGGTGTGGGCGAACGTCGCCCGCCTGGTCGGCGACGAGCAGGCCGAGGAACTGCGCCGCGAGCTGCTGTCGAACGACCTGGCGGGTGCGGCGGCCGATGGCTGAGCCGAGCGAGTGGCAGAGCCGCATCGAGGGCGAGTGGCACGGCCGCCCGTCGCTGTTCGACGCGACCGGCGCCTGGCAGGGCTTCGAGGACATCCGCCGGTCGTCGGTCTTCGAGGACGGCGCCACCACCTACTACATGGACGGCGGCCTGGAGGGCGGCGGCCCGCTGGCCGGGCGGTTCCGGCTCGGCGCGCCGTTCGCGTTCGGGGTCGTCGACTCCGACAGCGACCGCGTCTACACCGGGCCCGACTTCCACGGGACCGGGCAGCCGTACGGGGGGTTCGTCGACGCGCACTACTACGGGCCGGGATGGCAGGTGGACCTCAACACCTGGAACCACGTCCTGCCCGACGGCGAGACGCAGGTGTACTCGTCCACCCTCTACCAGGGCTGGGCGCTCGTCGGCTGCTTCAACGGCGTCTACAAGCGCACCACCGACTACGACACCGACGCCGGGACGCGGGAGACGATCGACCGGCACCTGGCGGAGGAGACGCGGAACGGCCCGGTCCCGTTCATCCTGCCGACCAAGCGGCGCGGCGCCTACAGCGGCACGTGCGAGCTGTGGGGCGCCGACCAGAAGCCGGCCGGCGAGGTCACCGTGTCCGTCGAGCTGGAGCCGATCGACCTGCTGCGCACCCGCCGGCACGTCACCTGGACCGGCGCCCTCGACCGCGGCTACACCGTCGAGGCGAGGCGGGACGGGTTCCGCTCCTTCTTCGAGGGGCCCGACGCGTGGGGCAACTCCCAGGCGTTCGGGCGGGCCGACTACCCCAGCGTCCACTTCACCGACGTGTGGAAGCTGAAGGGCCGCGAGTTCATGATCGACGCGACGCCGGGGATGTCGGCCGGCGAGACGCTGGCCGTGGTGTACGAACTGTTCCGGGGCGGGGTGCTGAACTGCGTCCTGCACGGCGTGCTCACCTGGGAGGCCGCGTGACGGGCCGGGCGGTCGTCGTCACCGGCGGGACGCGCGGGATCGGGCTCGGGCTCGCCCGCGAACTGCTCGCCCGGGACGTCCGGGTCGCGATCTGCGGCCGCTCGCGCGAGTCGGTCGACACGGCGCTCGCCGACCTCGGCGACGGCGCCGTCGGGACGGTCTGCGACATGGCCGACCGCGAGCAGGTGCAGGCGCTGTGGGACACGGCCGCGAAGGCGTTCGGGCGGATCGACCACTGGGTCAACAACGCCGGCGTCTCCACCTCCCGCCGCCCGCTCACCGAACTGCCGCCCGAGCAGCTCGAAACGGTCGTGACCGCCAACCTGCTCGGCGTGATGCACGGCAGCGCCGTCGCGGTCCGCGAGATGACCGCGCAGGGCGGCGGCACCGTGTGGAACATGGCCGGTCTCGGCAGCGACGGCCGGACCGTCCCCGGGCTGATCGCCTACGGGGCGACCAAGCGCGGCACCGACTACCTCACGTCCGGGCTGGCCAAGGAGGTCAAGGACGGCCCGGTCACGGTCGCGCACCTGTCGCCGGGCATGGTCGTCACCGACCTGCTCCTGCGCGACTACTCCCCCGACGAGCTGGCCAAGGCGAAGAAGGTCTTCAACATCCTGGCCGACCGGGTCGAGACGGTGACGCCCTGGCTGGCCGACCGGATCCTGGCCGGGACGAAGAACGGCGGCACGGTCGCCTGGCTCACCACACCCAAGATCATGGGACGGTTCCTGCTCGGCACCGTCCGCAAGCGCGATTTGTTCGGCGCCTGACCATGGGCGAAGCGAACCGGGGGGCGTGGGGGTCGTCCCCCCACAAGGAGCACCCATGAGCGAGTACCCGATCGCCCTGGCCGTCGAGGACTTCGTCCCGGTGGCGCTCACCGCGGCCGGGGTGGCCCTGCTGCGGCACAAGCACCCGCTGGTCCCCGCCGCGGCGGTCCTCGTCGTGGCGGGCGGGTTCGCCAAGGCGACCTGGAAGCTGATCGTCGCGCTCGACGGCCCGGACCTGCGCTGGCTGCACGAGGCGCTGTTCCCGCTGCTGGCCGCCGGTTTCACGCTGCTGGTGTTCGCGCTGGCGCGGGAGCTGCGCCGGCCGGGCCATCCCGTGGCGCTCGCCGTCCCGCTCGCCGCGGCGCTGGCGGCCTCGGCCGCCCTGCGCGACACCTGGCCCGCGATGGTGTGGACGATCATCGCGGTGACCGGTGCGGGCGCCCTGCTGCTGCGGGCGGCCGCGCGGGCGGGCGACCGGCTCGGCGCGTCGCTCTTCGGCCTCTGGCTGGCCGGACAGTACCTGCTCGGCCCGATGGCGGCGCGGGCCGAGCAGTCCATATCCCTGCAGTGGGTGGAGCAGTCCTGCAACACCTTCGCCCAGGCGGCGTTCGCGTACGCCGCCTGGCGGCTCGCCACCGCGGCGAACCGGACACCTGAGGCGGAAAGGGCGGCGGCATGACGGACGCACTCGGTTGGCGGCGCAAGTTCGGCGTGATCGCGCCGTCCACCAACACCATCGTCGAACCCGACTTCTACCGGATGGGCGTCCCGGGCGTGACGTCCCACTTCTCCCGCATCCACATCCGCGACCAGAACATGGACGGCGACGCGGGCATGGAGCGGCTCCTGGAGCAGATCCGCGACGAGATCGGCGCGGCCTGCGAGCGCGTCATGACCTGCGAGCCCGACTACATGGTGATGGGCATGTCCGCCGAGACGTTCTGGGGCGGTGTGGAGGGAAACAAGCAGTTCGTCAAGCAGATCCACGACATCACCGGGCTGCGGGTGGCGACCGGCGCCGAGGCGTGCGAGCGGGCGCTGAAGCTGTTCGGGGCGCGGCGGATCGGCGTCGTCACCCCGTACCAGCCGGTGGGCGACGCGAACGTCGAGCGGTTCTTCACCGAGATCGGCTTCGAGGTCGACCGGATCATCGGGCTGAAATGCCCGACCGCAGTGTCGATCGCGCACGTCACCGAGGCGGAGCTGCGGGACGCGCTGCGGGAGCTGGCGGCGGGCGAGGTCGACGCGCTGGTCCAGTGCGGCACCAACCTGTCGATGGTCGCGGCGGCGGACGAGGCCGAGCGCTGGCTCGGCCTGCCGGTCATCGCCATCAACGCGGCCACCTGGTGGATGGCCCTGCGCGACAACGGCATCGACGACAAGGTCCACGGCGCCGGCACCCTCCTGCGCGAGCACTGACGAGGCGCCGGGCCCGCCAACGGCCCGCTAACGCTCCGGCGCGGCCGGGGAGACCGCCGGGGCCACCGCCGGGGGCGGGTCGTCGGCGGACAGCACGGACGCGACGCGGTACGCGACCGCGACGACGGGCACGGCGATGATCGCGCCCGCGATGCCCGCGAGCAGCGACCCCGCCGTGACCGAGACGACGACCACGACCGGGTGCAGGTTCAGCGTCCGGCCCATGATCAGCGGTTGCAGGAGGTGGCTCTCCGCCTGCTGGACGGCGATCACGGCGCCGAGCACGAGCAGCGCGTCGGTCAGCCCGCCGCTGACGAACGCGATGATCACGGCGGCGGCGCCGGCGACGACCGCCCCCACGAACGGGATGAACGCGGCGACGAACGTCAGCAGGGTCAGCGGCAGCGCGAACGGCACCCCGATCAGCACCAGGGCGAGGCCGATGCCCGCCGCGTCCACCAGGGCGATCAGCACGATGCCGTGCACGTAGGAGACCAGTGCCCCCCACCCGGCCCGCCCGGCCGCGTCGATCTTCGCGCGGCGGCGCGCGGGGACCAGCCGCATGATCCAGTCCCACATTCCCGGGCCGTCCTTCAGCATGAAGAACAGCAGGAACAGGGACAGCAGGGTGGCCGCGGCCACCTCGGCGGCGACGCTGGCTCCGGTCATCGGGTCGGGCGAGGCCCGCCGCGCGGCCTTGATCAACCCGTCGATCGTGTCGTCCAGCTGCCGCTCGCTGATCGGCAGGGGGCCGTTGACGATCCGGTCGCGGGCCCGGTGCAGCCCGGCGCTCAGCCCGTGGCTCATCTCCCGCCACTGCCCGGCGACCTGGTCGCCCGCGAGCGCGAGCGCGCCCGCGATCGCGAGGAGCAGCGTCAGCAGCCCGGAGAGCGCCGCCGCCCAGGCGGGCGCCCGGAGCCGCCGCACCAGCCGGGCCACCGGCGCCACCAGCGCGGTCAGCAGCAGCGCCGCCACGACCGCCATCGTCAGCGCCATCACCTTGAACAGGAGGTAGACCACCAGCCAGACGGCCCCGGCGACGAGCAGCAGGCAGGCCGCGACCGCCGCGGCGCTGCGCAGCGCGGACGGGACGGCGTCGAATCCCCTGCGGTCGGTCATCGCGCCGCTCGTACCCGGACGTCCGCGAGGCAACCGCCCCGCGGCGTCCGATAGCGTCGGGCGGCATGCGGGTGCATGTGGGGTGCGCGATGTGGGCCCACGTCCGGTGGCAGGGCCGGTTCCTGCCGCCCTCGCTGCCTCCGGGCGAGCGGCTGCGGGCCTACGCGAGCTGGTGCGACGCGGTGGAGGGCAACACGACCTTCTACGCGACGCCGGCGCGGAGCGCGGTGGAGTCGTGGGCGGAGCAGACCCCACCGGACTTCCGGTTCGTCGTGAAGCTGCCCAAGACGATCACCCATGAGCGGCGGCTCGCGGGCTCCGGCGCGGACCTGCGGTCGTTCCTGCGGGCGATGGAGCCGCTGGAGTCGCGGGCGCACGCGCTCTGGGTGCAGCTGCCGGGCTCGTTCGGCCCCGGCGACCTCGGGACCCTGGCCGGGTTCCTGCGCGGGCTCCCCGCCGCGCACCGGTACGCCGTCGAGGTGCGCCACCGGGCGTTCTTCGAGGACGCGGGGGCCGCGCGCGACCTGGAGCGGGTGCTCGTCCAGGCGGGCGCGGAGTGGGTCCCGTTCGACACGACCGCGTTCTTCCGGGACCGGCCGTCCAGCGACGCCGAGCGGGACGCGTGGACGAAGAAGCCGCGCGTGCCGCGCCGGTCCGCGGCGCTCACCGAGCGTCCGATCGTCCGCTATCTGGGGCGGGACGACGCCGGGCGCACCGTCGAGGGCTGGCGGTTCTGGGTGGAGAAGGCCGCCGAGTGGGTGCGCGAGGGGCGGTCGCCCACGGTGTTCATCCACACGCCGGACAACGCGGACGCGCTCCCCCTGGCCCGCCGCTTCCACGACGAGGTGCGGGCCATGGCGCCGGAGGTCGAGCCGCTGCCGGAGCCGGTCCCGGCCGAACCGCCCACCCTGTTCTAGGGCCGGGTCCTCTCGTGCCGGCGGTCGGGGCCGGGACGTTCGGCCCTGGGCCCCGGCCGTCCGCTGCGCGATCATGGAGGGGCAGGGGTCGGGACGTCCGGCCCGGGTAGGTGAACGGCGTCCTCGCCGGAAGGAGAACAGGCCATGCTGGTCCGGGAGGCGATGACCTCGCCCGTCGTCACGATTCCGCGGACCGCGACGGTCCGCCAGGCGATCCGCGTCCTGCACGAGCACGACATCACCGCGCTTCCCGTCGTGGACGAGGACGGCACGCTGGCCGGCATCGTCAGCGAGATGGACCTCATGCGCGGCGTGTTCGAGCGCGACCCGCGGGCCTTCGCCCGGCCCGTCGCGACGCCCGCGGCCCCGGCGCCGCGCCTGGTGGAGGAGGTCATGACCCGGGAGGTGGAGACCGCGCGTCCCAACACCGACGTCGCGACGCTCGCCGACACGATGATGCGGACGCGGATCAAGAGCGTCCCGGTGCTGGCGGAGACCGGCGTCGTCGGGATCGTCAGCCGCCGCGACCTCATCGCGATCCTCGCCCGCGGCGACGCCCGCATCCGCGACGACGTGCTCGCCGCGATCGACGAGTACGGGCCGGACGGGCGGCACTGGGACGTCTCGGTACACGACGGCGCCGTCGAGTTGAGCGGCGGCGGCGCGGACGAGGACGCCCAGCGGATCGCCGGCATCCTCGCCGGGACCGTCCCCGGCGTCACCCGCGTCTCGATCAACGACACCACCCGAGGGCAGGCCTGATGCGCGTCATATCCGAATCCCACCTCGGCAGCGTCCTCGGGGGCCTGCCGGGCCGGCCGCGGGTCGTCGCCGGCGGCAACTTCGCCACCCCGCGCCGCGCCCTCGCCGTCCTGGACGGGGCCGCCTCCGAGTACCGGCTGTTCATGCTCAACGCCCAGGGCGAGCTGCCGGACCGCGACGGCGTGGAGTTGGAGACGCCGTTCGTCGGGGCGGGCATGCGGCGCCGGGCGCGGCTGCGGTACTACCCGTCGCGGCTGTCGCTCGTCCCGAACCTGCTGAAGGAGTCGCTGCCGCCCGACGTCGTGATCGTCCAGACGTCCATGCCGCGGAACGGGACGGTGTCGCTCGGCATCGAGGTCAACATCCTGCCCGCCGCCGTCGAGGCGGCCCGCGCCCGCGGCGGGCTGGTCATCGCGCAGCTCAACCCGCGCATGCCGTACACGTTCGGGGACGCCGTCATGGCGGTCGACGAGATCGACTACGCCATCGAGTCGGACGAGCCCCTCGCCAGCCCCGTGCCGCGGCCGCCCGGGGACGTCGCCCGCGAGATCGGCGGCCGGGTGGCGCGGCTCGTCCCCGAGCGGGCGGCGCTCCAGCTCGGCATCGGCGCCGTCCCGGACGCGGTGCTCGCCTCGCTGCTCGACCGCCGCGGCCTCGGCATCTGGTCGGAGATGTTCAGCGACGGGGTCCTCGCGCTGGAGAAGGCGGGGGCGCTCGACCCGGACACGCCGATCACCGCCTCGTTCGCGTTCGGCAGCGAGGAGCTCTACGACTGGGCCGACCGCAACGAGCGCGTCCGGATGCTGCGCACCGAGAAGACCAACGACCCAAGCCTGATCGCGCGGCAGCCCCGGCTGGTGTCGGTGAACTCCGCCCTCCAGGTCGACCTCTACGCGCAGGCCAACGCCAGCCGCGTGCGCGGGGTGATCTACTCCGGGTTCGGCGGGCAGACCGACTTCGTGGTGGGCGCGCTGCACTCCCCCGGCGGGCGGGCGATCATCGCGCTGCCGTCGTGGCATCCGCGGGCGGACGTGTCCACCGTGATCCCCCGCCTGTCCGGGCCGGTCACCTCGTTCCAGCACAGCTTCATCGTCAGCGAGCAGGGCACCGCCACGATCTGGGGCCGGGACTCGGCGTCGCAGGCCCAGCAGATCGTGGACCAGGTCGCGCACCCGTCCGCCCGCGACGGGCTCCGCGAACAGGGACGCGAACTGGGGTTCCCGCTGCGCTGAGCGGCGCCGCGGCGGACCGGCCTACTTGGCGGCCTTGACCCGGGCCTTCGCCTTCCCCGCCTTCTTCTTGCCGTTCTTCGGGGCCTTCCCGTTCTTCGCGCCCTTGACGTCCTGGGCGGGCCTGGCGTTCTTCGCGGGTGCGGAGGCGATCACTTCGGCGTTCGCGGACGGCTTCTTCGCCGCGCCGTCCTTCTTCGGCTTCTTGCCGTTCTTGCCGCCTGCCCCGGCGGCCTGGGCCTTCCCGGCGTCCTTCGCGTTCTTGGCGTTCTTGGCGTTCTTGGGCCTCTTCGGCGCGGGCGCCTCGACCGGCACGGTCGCCGGGGCCTCCGCCTCGGCGGCGGCAGGCTCAGCGGCGGCAGGCTCGGCGATGGGGCCGCTCCCGGCGACGCGGTTGCGGAACGTCTGCCCGGTCCGGAAGCGCGGCACCTGGGCGGCGGGCACCTCGACCGGCTGCCCGGTGCGCGGGTTGCGGGCGCTGCGGGCGGGACGGGAGAAGCTGTCGAACGTCCCGAACCCGGTCACGATGACGCGCTCCCCGGCGGACACCTTCTCCATCACGGTGTCGAACACGGCGTCCACGTGCCGGCGGGCGGCGGGCTCGTCGCTTCCCGCGCGTTCCGCCACGGTCCTGACCAGTTCACTGCGGTTCATGCGCCATGCCCTTCACTGTGGCGATATATGCTGCTCAGCGTAGTGCGGCGCGGCGGCCGGGGCCCGGTAAACCGCATCCCGGCCAGCGTATTCTCCGCTTCTCAGCCGCCGATGAACCCCTTGGACCTCAGCCAGGTCTCGGCGACCTCCGCCGCCTGCGCGCCCTTGATGTCGACCTCGCCGTTGAGCTCTTGCAGGACGGAGTCCGTCAGCGCCGCCGCGATCGGGGCCGCGATCTTCTCGATGGCGGGGTGGTCCCGGTAGACGGAGTCCCGGACGGTGAGGGCCGGGTTGTAGACGGGGAAGAACGCCTTGTCGTCCGGGACGGGCGTCAGGCCCAGCGCCTTGATGCGCCCGTCGGTGGTGGCGACCTCGCCGAACGCGCAGGGCTCGCCCTTCCCGATCGCGTCGTAGATCGCGCCTTCGGCCAGGGTCGCGACCGACGACTTGGGCAGCGTGAACCCGTACGCCTTCTGCAGGCCGGGCCACCCGTCGCTGCGTCCGGCGAACTCGCTCGCCACGCACGTGGACGCCTTGGGCGGGTCGCTCTTGGCCAGGGCGGCGTAATCCGACAGGTTCTCGATGCCGAGCCCGCGCATCGTCGTCGTCTTCACGGCGATGGCGTAGGTGTTGTTCGCGGGCGCCGCCGCGAGCCACTTCACCTTGTTCTTCGCGAGGTCCTGCTCGGCGACGGCCTTGTACTGCGCGGCGGGATCACCGATCGGCTCGGTCTGCTTCAGGTAGTTGATCCAGGCCGTCCCCGTGTACTCCCAATACATGTCGATGCTGCCGGACGTCAGCGCGGCGCGCGTGGTGTTGCTGCCCTGGAGCCCGCACTTCTCCTGGACGGTCGCGCCCGCCGAGCGCAGCGCGAGCGCGGTGACCTGGCAGAGGACGAGCTGCTCGGTGAACTCCTTGGACCCGACGGTGAGGGTGGCGCCCTTCAGCGAGTTGCCCTCGGCGAGGCTGCCCGCCTCGGCGTCGGTGCCGCCGGAGCTGAAGCAGCCGGCGGTCAGCGCGGCGGCGGCGAGGCAGGCGGCGAGGGGAAGCGTGCGCATGGTGACTCCTCAGGGTTCAGACGCCGCGGGGGCGCAGGACGTGGTCGACGAGTCCGATGAGCCAGTCGGCGGCCATGGCGAGCACCGCCGTGAGGACGCTGCCGGTGAGCAGGATCGGCGTCCGGTTCAGCGCGATGCCGGTGTTGATCAGCTCGCCGAGGCCGCCCGCGTTGGTGAACGCCGCGAGCGTCGCGCTGCCCACGTTGAGGATCACCGCGACGCGGACGCTGGCGAGGATCACCGGGACGGCCAGCGGCAGCTCGACGCGGAACAGCACCGCCGTCCTGGACAGCCCGATGCCGCGCCCGGCCTCGATCAGCGAACGGTCGACGCCCCGCAGGCCGACCATCGTGTTGCGCAGCACCGGCAGCGCGGACACGAGGATCAGCGCGACCACGGCCTTCTGGAACCCGATGCCCACCGTGACGGCGAGCAGGACCAGCACCCCGATGGACGGGACGGCCTGCCCCACGTTGGCGAGCGCGAGGAACGGGGCGGACAGCCGGCGCAGCCGCGGCCGGGTCAGCAGCACGCCGAGCGGGATCGCGATCGCGAGGACGAGCGCCGTGGAGACCGCGACCAGGGCGATGTGCCGGCCGAACTGGTGGGCGATCTCGGATCGGTTGATGGAGCGGCGCTCGATGGCGTCCAGGTCCACCCCGCGCAGGTAGACGTAGAGCGCCGCGCACACCGCGAGGAGGAAGACGGGCGTGACGAGGAGGCCGGCGCGGCCGCGGACGTCCTCGCCGGGCGCCGTCCGCTCCGGTACGGCGGTGAGGGTCATCGGCCGCCGCCGCCCGCCGCCGGGGTCTGCCGGACGATCGTGGACCACGACACCGTGCCGGCGGGTCGCCCGTCGCCGTCCAGGACGGTCGCGCTCTCCGCGCCGGCCCGCAGCATCGCGTCCAGCGCCTCGTAGAGGGACTGGTCGGCCCGGACCGTCGCGCCGCCCGCCCGCCCGGGCCCGCCCGCCGGCAGCGCGATGGAGCCGACCTCGACCAGCCGGAGCCGGCGCATCGCCGCGCCCGTCCCGACGAACGACGCGACGAACGCGTCGGCGGGCTCGGCCAGGATCGCCGCGGGCGTGTCGTACTGGACGAGCTTCGCCCGCCCTCCGAGGATCGCGATCCGGTCACCGAGCTTGAGCGCCTCGGTGAGGTCGTGGGTGACGAGCACGATCGTCTTCCGGATCCGTTCCTGGAGCTCCAGGAACGCGTCCTGGAGCCGTTCCCGCGTGATGGGGTCGATGGCGCCGAACGGCTCGTCCATCAGCATCGCGGGCGGGTCGGCGGCGAGCGCGCGGGCGACCCCGACGCGCTGCTGCTCGCCGCCCGACAGCTCCTTCGGATACCGGCCCCGGTAGCCGCCCGGGTCGAGCCCGACCATCTCCAGCAGCTCGTCGACGCGTTCCGCGACGCGTTTCCTGGGCCGGCCGAGCGTCCGCGGGATGAGCCCGATGTTCGCGGCGACCGTCATGTGCGGGAACAGCCCGACCTGCTGGATGACGTACCCGATGCGGCGGCGCAGCTCGTCCGGGTCGGCGCGGGTGACGTCCTCGCCGCCGAGCAGGATCCGGCCCGCGGTCGGCTCGATCAGCCGGTTGATCAGCCGCAGCGTGGTGGTCTTGCCGCAGCCGGACGGCCCGAGCAGCACCACGATCTCCCCCTCGCGGACGCCGAGCGTGAGGTCGTCGACCGCCGGCGCGTCCTGGCCCGGGTAGCGCTTGGTCACCCCCTCCAGGCGGATCATCTCCCGGCGTTCCGGTACGGCGCCCTCGGCGGTGCCGGCGGCGGCGGGTTCGGTCATCGCAGCCCCTTGGCGGTGGTGAGACGTGACAGCACGACGAACAGCAGGTCCAGGACGAGGGCCAGGACGGCGACGCCCAGCGTCCCGGCGAGGGTGTCGTTCAGCGCGTTCGCGCCGCCGATCCGGGCCAGCCCGCCGAAGATCAGCTCGCCGAGCCCGGGCCCCGCGACGGCGGCGGCGATCGCCGCGATCGCGACCGTCATGATCGTGGCGACCCGGACGCCGGTGAGCACGACCGGCCACGCCAGCGGCAGCCTGATCCGCACCATGCGGCTGAACGCGCTCATCCCCATGCCGCGGGCCGCCTCCTCGACGGCGCCCGGCACGCCCTCCAGCCCGGTGATCGTGTTGCGCAGGATGGGGAACACCGCGTACAGCGCCAGCGCGATGATCGTCGGCGCGAGGCCCAGCCCGAACAGCGGGATGAGCAGGCCGAACAGCGCCAGGGACGGGACGGTCAGCATGGTCCCCGTCACCCCGAGGGCGAACCCCTTCGCCCGCGGCCGCCTTTCGACGGCGATGCCGAGCCCGATCCCTGCCACGGCCGCGATGGCGACGGCGATCAGCACGACCTCGGCGTGCTCGGCCGCCAGCCGGGCGATCGTGGGCCAGCGTTCGGAGAGATAGTCGGAGAAGCTCATCGCCGCCTTCCGTCCGGGACGGCGGCTGATCGGGCGAGGACGGTACGGCTCGCGTCTCCCATACCTCAGAATCTGCCTACGGATGATCAGTCTGGCAAGACGCCCGGGCGCCGATCCGGCGGGAGATCGCCATCACTCCGGGTTGTCGCGCAGGTACCGCAGCAGCAGGCCCTTCATGGGGGCAGGGTACGGCACCCGACGATCTGCGGATTCCGGGACGATCTACCCGGCAGCCGGCGGCTGGGCAGAGCGGCCCGGACGTCGGACACTGGGGGCGCCGGCCGAGAGGAGCCCGTGGTGACCTACGCCTACGACCCGGAACTCGTCCCGTGGATCTCGATGATCCCGCATCTGTCGATCGCCGACATCGAGCAGGTCCGCCAGAACGAGGGCGAGATGTTCGGGAGCCCGCCGGCGTACGAGCCGCCGGTCCCGGTCGAGACCCGCGACGTCACCGTGCCGGGCCCGCGGGACGCGCCCGGCGTCCCGGTCCGGGTCTTCAGGCCCGCTGAGCGCGGCGGCGCCCTGCCCGGGCTCGTCTTCATCCACGGCGGCGGCTTCGTCCTCGGCAGCGTGGACCTCTACCAGGACGACGCGACCGCCATCGCGGCCGAGGTCGGCGCGGTGGTCGTCTCCGTCGAGTACCGGCTCGCCCCCGAACATCCCTTCCCCGCCGGTCTGGAGGACTGCTACGCCGCGCTGACCTGGACCGCCTCGCACGCCGCCGAACTCGGCATCGACCCGGAGCGGCTCGCGGTCGGCGGGGAGAGCGCCGGCGGCGGCCTGTCCGCGGCGGTCGCCCTGCTGGCCCGCGACCGCGGCGGCCCGGCGCTGTGCTTCCAGCTGCTCGGCATCCCGGAGCTGGACGACCGGCTCGACACGCCGTCCATGCGCGCCTACACCGACACCCCGATCTGGCATCGGCCGAACGCCGAGCTGAGCTGGGACTACTACCTCGGCGAAGGCGTCCGCGGCACGGCCGGCGTCTCCCCCTACGCGGCGCCCGCCCGCGCCGAGGACCTGTCCGGCCTGCCGCCCGCCTACGTCACCACCTGCGAGTTCGACCCGCTCCGCGACGAGGGCCTGGCCTACGGGCAGCGGCTGATCCAGGCGGGCGTCCCGACCGAGATGCACCACTACCCGGGCACCTTCCACGGCTCCACCCTCATCTCGGGCGCGGCCGTGACGAGACGCATGAACGCCGACCGCCTCGACGCCCTCCGCCGCGGCCTGCACCCCGCCGGCCGACCTCTCAGAGCTCCAGAACGAGGCGGGGCCCGCGGGCCCGGGACACGCAGATCATCATGAACCCCCCGTCCGCCCGCTCCGCCTCGGTGAGCACGGAGTCCCGATGGTCCGGTTCGCCCTCCAGCACGGGGGTCTCGCACGTCCCGCACGTCCCCTCCCGGCAGGACGACAGCACACCGACGCCCGCCTTCTCCACGGTCTCCAGGATCGAGCGACCGGCCTCGACCCGCAGCGTCCGGCCGCTCAGCCTCAACTCGACGTCGAACGCCTCCTCCACCCCCGCGACCGCCTTCGGCGAGAACCGCTCGGTGCGCAGCGACGCCGGGGAACACCGCTCCTCGACCGCCGCGAGCATCGCCTCCGGCCCGCAGCAGTAGACGAGCGTGCCCGGCACGACGCCGCCCAGAATGCCGTCAAGATCGAGCAACCCGAACTCGTCCTGAGGGCGGACCTCGACCCGTTCCCCATGCCGGGCCAACTCGTCCACGAAAGCCATCGAAGAACGCGACCGCCCCCCGTAGTACAGCCGCCAGTCGGCGCCCGCGGCATCGGCGGCGGCCACCATCGGCACGATCGGCGTGATGCCGATGCCGCCGGCGAGGAACACATAGCGCGGCGCGTCCTCCAACACGAAGTGGTTCCGAGGCCCCCGGGTCACGAGCCGGTCCCCCGGCCGCACCCGCTCATGGACGGCCGTGGACCCGGGCCCCTCCTTGAGAACCCCGATCCGCCACACCCGCGTCTCGGCCGGGTCGCCGCACAACGAGTACTGCCGGACGAGCCCCTCGCCGAGCACCACGTCAACATGCGCCCCAGGCCGCCACGGCGGCAGGTCGCCCCCGTCCACGGCGCCCAACGTCAACCCGACGACGCCATCGGCGAGATCCGCCCTCCCCAGCACGACGACCTCGGCCTCCGCGTCCGCCGACACCACGAGGCACCCCTCCCTACCAGCGAAAAGCGCCTGCCTGCCCAACAATGACGAGCCCAGCGCCGACACCCGGGCACCAACCGCGCCGCCCTCCCGACCTTCACCGCATCAGTCCCGACGCACCACCACCCCTTCCACCAAACGGAAGAGCTCCACTACCCCACCGCGGCCAAGAGCGGCGCAGGACTTGTCGACGGTCGGTACCGGCCGTGGCGCGTGCCCGATGTCGGACGGCCCGCTTACGATGCCGGGCAGGCTCGTTACCAGGAGGGGCGTACAGGTGAGCGATGTGGACGCGGCGATGAGGATCCGGGAGATCTGCCTGTCATTGCCGGAAGCGACGGAGAAACCGTTCGGCGGACACACCGCGCCCTCCTTCCGTGTTCGCGACAAGTTGTTCGTGATGACCAGCGAGGACGGCCTCTCGATGACCTTCAAGGCCGGTCCCGGCGTGCAGGAGGCCCTCGTAGCGGAGAACCCCGAGGGCTTCTTCGTCCCGAAGTACGTGGGCAGCAAAGGCTGGGTGGGCGCCCGCCTGGACGTCGAGCACGACTGGGACGAGATGTCGGAACTCATCGAGGACAGCTACCGCCTCATCGCTCCGAAGCGCCTGGTGAACCTCCTCGACCGCGACTAATTAGGACGCCACCGCCCGGCATCCACCGATAGCAGGGGGCGAACGTCGAGACCGGAGCCCGCCACCGAACGGTCCGGCACACGTGGCATGTGGACGTCAGGAGTGAGTGGTTCGGTGCGGCCGATCTTTTGTGCCAGGCGGCGGGCGCCAGGGTGAGACCGCGCCGGTCGCCCACTTCCCTATGCGATGGACGAGGTCCGGGGTGGCGGCCACTTCGGCGTGGCCGAACGCCGGCTCGATCCAGAGTTCCCTCGGTTCGGACGCCGCGTCGTAGAGCTGATGGCCGTGGTCGACGGGGAAGAACGCGTCCGCGTCGCCGTGGACGACCAGGAGCGGCACCGGGGCGATGCGCCCGGCGACCTCGTGGGGCGCCTCCGGGACCGGGTCCCATCCGTCGGGTGCGATGCGGGTGCCGCGCGCCATCCGGACGGCCAGCCGGCCGAGGCGCCGTTCGACCACCCAGTGCGCGCGCCGCATCGGGACCGTCCCCCGGTAGTACCAGCGGGCGGGCGCGCTGACCGACACCACCGCGTCCACCCCGCCGTGCAGGGCCGCGTACCGGACGACGACGGCGCCGCCCATCGAGAACCCCGTGACGACGACGCGCCGGTATCCCCTGCGGCGCGCCGCCGCGACGGCGGCCTCGACGTCCAGCACCTCCCGGTCGCCGACCGTGGAGTGCCCGCCCGACCGTCCGTGGCCGCGGAAGTCGAGGCCGATGACGCCGCCGTGCGGGTGGAGGGTCCCGGCGATCCGGCGCAGCGCCGGCTGCCGCCACGAGCAGGTGAACCCGTGGGCGAGGACGAAGCACACGCCGCCGTCGCCCCGCAGGTGGCCCGCGTCGATCCGCACGCCGTCGGTGGTGAAGAGGGTGAGCGGTTCCGGAGTCGTCACGTCCTCCATGATCGGTCATCGCGCGCCGCGTGCGGTGCGCGGCCCCGGCGGGGCCTGAACGGGCGCTTGCTGGGTAGGTAGTGGACGTGGAACCAGGCTGGCGAGTGTGGACAGCGAAGACCGCCCGCACCGGGTGAAGGCGCGCGGGGGCGGCCGGGAGGCCGCGGGCCGCGCGGCCGGGTCGCCGGGCGTCCCGGCCCGCCCCGGGACGGCCCGCGAGCGCGAGACCGACGAGTACGCGAGCCAGGCGATGGTGTCCTCGGCGCGCGCCCACGAGCGGGCCGCGGCGCTGCTGGAGGCGATGGCCGCCGCCCATCCGGAGGAGGCCGAGCTGCATCTGCAGGCGGCCTCGCGGCACCGCAGGTGGGCGGCGAACGACCGCGAGCTGGCGCGCACGTACGCGCCCCGCTCCGGCGACCCGGACGGTGCGTGAGCCGAGGGCGCACGCCGGCGCGACGGTGACCTCGCCGGCGCATGGCCCTGGGGAACGGGCGGCGCATGTGTAAAGATCGAATTACACGGTTCCAGGGAGGTCGTTGTGCGGGTTGGTGTGCTGCTGAACGAGCGGGACGGGGCGGACGCCCTCGGCAGGCTGGCGGACGATGTGCGGCGCGCGGCCGACGACGGGTTCCCCTCGGCCTGGATCTCGCAGATCTTCGGCGTGGACGCGCTGACCGCGCTCGCCGTGGCGGGACGGGGCGTCCCCGGGATCGAGCTGGGCACCGCGGTCGTGCCGACGTACCCGCGCCATCCGGCCGTCCTGGCGCAGCAGGCGCGGACGGTCGCGCTTGCCCTGGAGGGACGCCTGACGCTCGGCATCGGCCTCTCCCACAAGATCGTCATCGAGGACATGTACGGGTACGACTACGGCCGGCCCGTCCGGCACATGGACGAGTACCTGTCGGTGCTGCTTCCCCTCCTGAACGGGGAGAACGCGTCCTTCAAGGGCGAGACGCTGCAGGGCAACGTCGGGCTGAGCGTCCCGAACGAGGGCCGCGTGCCCCTGCTGCTGGCGGCGCTCGGCCCGAAGATGCTGAAGCTGGCGGCGGAGCGGGCGGACGGCACGGTCCTGTGGATGACCGGTCCCGTGACCGTCCGGGACCACATCGCCCCCACCATCACCGCGGCGGCGAAGGCGGCCGGGCGCGGCGAACCGCGCGTGGTGTGCGCCCTGCCCACCTGCGTCACGAGTGACCCAGAGCGCGCGCGGGAGCAGGCCGCCCAGACCTTCGAGATGTACGGCTTCCTCCCGTCCTACCGGGCGATGATGGACCGGGAGGGCGTCGAGGGCCCCGCCGACCTGGCCGTCGTCGGCGACGAGGACACGGTCCAGGCCAAGCTGGACGAGCTGGCGGAGGCGGGCGTGACCGACTTCGTCGCCGCCGAGTTCATGCCGGGCGACGACCGGCGCCGCACCCGCGAGTTCCTCAAGGTCGCGACGGCGCGATGAGCTCGTAGAGGTTGCCGCTGGAGTCGGAGAAGTAGAGGCCCCGGCCGCCGAGCGGGTGCGACTCGTCCACCCGCCCGTTGTCGGCGTGCGCGGGCTCGTCGCCGTATGGGATCTCGCGTGCGTCGAGGCGGTCGACGACCGCGTCGAACGTGGCGGCGTCCACGTCGAAGGCCAGGTGGTGGCCCTGCGGATGCGCCACCGTCAGGTAGTCGAGGGTGAGGCCGTCGCTCACGCGGATCGGAACGAAGTGCCGCGCGCGCGGATGCGGGCCCGTGTACGCCAGGCCCATGACGGCGGCGAAGAAGCGGGCTGCCTCGTCGTTGTCGGCGGCGGTCACGATCGTGTGGTTCAGGCTGATCGTCATTCGCGGGTTCCTTCCTTGAGGGCTCCGTGCAGGAAGACGTCCAGGTACTCCTCCATGGACGGGCTGGACGCGGCGTGCTCAGCGGGCCCGGCGGGCGGGCGGGCGCGGGTGAAGGTCAGGCCCAGGAACAGGCTCGCGATCTGCTCGGCGGGCAGGCGGAGCCGGTCGGCTTCGGGTTCGAACAGCTCGGCGATGGCGTCCCGCGTGCGGTTCATGGCGGCGTCGCGGTCAGGCCCGCCCGCGTCATGCCCGCGCTCGGGACCGCCCCTGGGGCCCCGGGGAGCGCCGGGGCGGCCGCCGGTGGCGTGCAGGGCGCCGAGGACCATGCCCATGCGGACGAGGTAGGCCTCGATCGCGGCGCTCGCCTCGGCGAGCCGGCCGGTCAGCGGCTGGTCGAGCGGGATCCCGGCGATCTCCGCCACGACGTGGTCGTTGCGCAGCGCCTCGGTGACGCACGCGTCCAGCAGCTCGTCCTTGTCGGCGAACACGCGGAAGATCGTCGCCTCGCCGATGCCGGCGGCGCGGGCGATCTGGCCGGTCGTCACCGTCGTCCCGTGCTCGGCGACCAGCGGCAGCGCCGTCCGGACGA
The DNA here is from genome assembly GCF_041463655.1 of Actinomadura monticuli. Taxonomy (NCBI): domain Bacteria; kingdom Bacillati; phylum Actinomycetota; class Actinomycetes; order Streptosporangiales; family Thermomonosporaceae; genus Actinomadura; species Actinomadura monticuli. The sequence continues at coordinate 10,852 of NZ_JAXCEI010000013.1, read as the reverse complement.
TCATCTCGCGGCGTTCCGCGGGGCTCATTCCCGGCGCCCGGCGCCGGCTCTTGCGCTCCATGCCGTCCACGGTACGGAGTGAGGACTCACACCGTCAAGGTCGGAGTGAGGAGTCACTCCGACATAGCGGGCAGATCCGGATTCCCCGGCTGATACCGTTGCGGTGCTGCGCGCCCAGGAGCGAAGTCCGGTGTGAACCCGGCGCTGTCCCGCAACTGTGGTGCCCCTCTCGAAGTGGCCGAGCCAGGTCGCCTCCTTCGCGCGCCGACGATTCTCGACCTCGTGGAAGGGCGATCCGTCATGGGCGGGCCGTGGCTTCCCGGCATCCTGGAGGCTCCAGTGAGACCCGTACGTACCTTCGGCGCGGTGCTGGCGATCGGTATCGCCATGGTCACGGCCGCATGCGGCGGCGGTGGCGAGAACGCGGAGGACGGCACGAGCGGCGGCGCGAAGACCGTCGTCGTGCAGGCGGCGAACGGCGCGGTGACCGTTCCCGCAAGGCCGAAGCGCATCATCTCCCTCTCCCCCGCCCACACCGAGACGCTGTTCGCCATCGGCGCCGGCAAGCAGGTGGTGGCGGTCAGCGACTACTCGAACTACCCGGCCGAGGCGCCGCGCACGAAGCTGTCCGGCTTCAAGCCGAACGCCGAGGCGATCATCGCTTACAAGCCGGACCTCGTCATCGTGTCCGACGACCTGAACGGCGTCGTCAAGGCGCTGGAGAAGGTGAAGGTCCCCGTCCTGCTGGAGCCCGCGGCGACGAAGCTGGACGACGCCTACGACGAGATCAACGACCTCGGCCTGGCCACCGGCCACGCCGCCGAGGCCAAGCAGCTCACCGACGGCATGAAGGCGGAGATCGAGAAGACGGTCGCCGCGTCGTCCGCCAAGGCCCGGGACGCGGGCCTCACCTACTACCACGAGCTCGACAACCAGCTGCACTCGGTGACGTCGACCACGTTCCTGGGCCAGGTGTACGGGATGTTCGGCCTGCGGAACGTGGCCGACAAGGCCGAGAACGCGGCCGGCGGCTACCCGCAGCTGTCCCGCGAGTACCTGCTCAAGCAGGACCCCGACCTGATCTTCCTGGCCGACGTCAAGTGCTGCGGCCAGAACGCCGCCGCCCTGCCGAAGCGCCCCGGCTGGTCCGACCTGGACGCGGTGAAGAGCGGGAACGTGATCGAGCTGGACGACGACATCGCCTCCCGCTGGGGGCCGCGCCTGCCCGAGCTCGTCAAGGCGATCGGCGACGCCGTCCAGAAGGTGCAGTGAGCGCGCCGTCCGCGGACGCCCGCCCGTGATCGGAAAGCACGGCCCCCGCGGCGCCGCGGCAGGAGGCCGGGCGGGGTCGTCCCAGGCCAGGCTGCGACCGCTGCAACTCGCGGTGGCGGTCGCGCTGCTCGCGGCGACCCTGCTGGCCGGCGTGCTGGTGGGCGCCGCCGGGCTGCCCGTCGGCGGGGTCCTGAAGGCGCTCGCCAACCGGATCCCGTTCGTCGACGTCGACTCCGGCTTCGGGGTGATCGACGAGAACGTGCTGTTCGAGCTGCGGGTGCCGCGCGCCCTGATGGCCGCGCTGGTCGGCGGGATGCTCGCCATGGCCGGCGCCGGCTACCAGGGCGTGTTCCGCAACCCGCTCGCCGACCCGTACCTGCTCGGCGCGGCGTCGGGGGCGGGGGTCGGCGCGACGCTGGTGATCGTGCTGGTGCCCGGCGACCCCGGCTACGGCGTCCCCCTCGCCGCGTTCGCCGGCGCCATCTGCGGGGTCGTGCTGGCCTACGCGCTCGGCCGGACGGCGGGCGGGAACGAGGCGGCGACGCTGGTGCTCGCGGGCGTCGCGGTGTCGCTGTTCCTCGCGGCGGTGCAGACGTTCGTCCAGCAGATGAACGCCGAGGAGCTGCAGCGCATCTTCTCCTGGATCCTCGGCGGGGTCGGCACGGCGGACTGGCACCAGCTGGCGCTGGTCGCCCCGTACGCGCTCGTCTCCACGGTCGTCCTGCTGACGCACGGCCGGCTCCTGGACGTGCTGAGCGTCGGGGACGAGGAGGCGGCGAGCCTCGGGCTGTCGGCGGCGCGGGTGCGGCTGACCGTGCTGGTCGCGGCGTCGCTGGCGACGGCGTCGGCGGTGGCGGTGAGCGGGCTGATCGGGTTCGTCGGCATCGTCGTGCCGCATGTGGTGCGGCGGCTGGCGGGCGGCTCCTACCGGGTGGTCCTGCCGCTGTCGCTGCTCGGCGGGGCGGCGTTCCTGGAGGTCGTGGACCTGGTGGCGCGGACGGCGATCAGCCCCGGGGAGCTGCCGCTCGGCGTGGTCACGGCGTTCGTCGGCGGCCCGTTCTTCGTGGCGGTCCTGCGCGCGTCCCGCAGGCGGGTGGAGACGTGACCGTCAGGGTCCGGGACCTGGACGTCTCGCTCGGCGGCCGGCCGGTGCTGCAGGGCGTGTCGCTGGACGTCCCCGCCGGGTCCTGGACGGCGGTCATCGGCCCGAACGGCGCCGGGAAGTCGACGCTGCTGCGCGCGGTCCTGGGGCTGGTGGCGTCGCACGGCGAGATCAGCGTGGCCGGCCGGGACGTCCAGAGCCTCAAGCCGCGGCAGCGGGCCAGGATGGTCGCCTACGCCGCGCAGAGCCCGAACCTGCCCGTCGGGATGACCGTGTTCGACTACACGCTGCTCGGGCGCTCCCCCTACATCCCGCATCTCGGCCGGGAGAGCGCCCGCGACCGCGCCATCACCGCGGAGGTCCTCGACCGCCTCGACCTGGCGTCGTTCGCGTCCCGTCCCCTGGACGAGCTCTCCGGCGGCGAGCGGCAGCGGGTGGTGCTGGCGCGCGCGCTGGCGCAGCAGACGTCCGTCCTCCTGCTGGACGAGCCGACGACCGCGCTCGACATCGGCCACCAGCAGCAGGTCATGGAGCTGGTCGACCAGCTGCGGCTGTCCGACGGGCTGACCGTCGTGACCACGATCCACGACCTGACCCTCGCCGGCCAGTACGCCGACGCCCTGGTCCTCATCGCCGGGGGGCGGGTCGCCGCGGCGGGGACGCCCGCGCGGGTCCTCACGCGGGGCACCGTCGAGCGGCACTTCGACGCGCGCGTGCACGTCGCGACCGGCCCGGGCGGCCGGCCCGTCCTGTCACTGGAGCGGCCGTGAACATCGAGACGGTGTGGCGCGAGGAGGACGGCACGCGCCTCGCGGCGACGGTGTGGCGGGCCGGGGACGGGCATCGGATGATCTCGTCCGCGATGCTGGGCGGCGGGATCGGCCCGGCCCGCTGGGTGCTGAACGCGCAGGTCGCGGGCGCCTACGCGCGCACCGACCCGGTCGTCCACCTGACCGAGCTGGCCGCGTCGTACGGGCTGGAGGGGCCGGGCGTCGGCATGCTCACGGCCGCCTCCGTCTCGCGGACGGTGCGGCGGGACGATGGGGGCGTGCACGTGTCGGCGACGGTCGGGCTGCGGGTCCCGACCTGGGCCGCCGCCCCCGCCGGCGCTCCCGATCCGGAGCTGGCCCCCCTGGACGGGGCGTCCACGACCTCCCGGACGCCCGGCACCGTCAACATCGTCGTCGCCGTGCCCGTCCCGCTGACCGACGCGGCGCTGGTGAACGCGGTCGTCACCGCGACGGAGGCGAAGACGCAGGCGCTCCTTGAGGCGGGCTACCCGTGCACGGGCACCGCGTCCGACGCGATCTGCGTGGCCGCCGCGGCCGGCGGCGAACCGGAGGTCTTCGCGGGGCCCCGCTCGACGTGGGGTGCGCGGATCGCCCGTGCCGTCCACGCCGCCGTCCACGCGGGGGCCGTCGACTACACCCGCTACCTCCGGACCCGGGATTAGTACCGGCCGCCGTACCACCCCGGTGCGGTACGGCGGCCGGTTCAGGGCCAGTGCAGTGTGGGGAAGGGCCTCACCTCCTCCTGGGTGTGTCGCTCACCGGCATGACGGTCAGCCGGCGTGGGGAAGGCGATGTCCATTGCGGTGCTGCGGTCCACTGCGGTTCTGCGGTCCATCGCGGTTCTGCGGTCCGGTGTGGTGATGCGGTCCGTGGTGGTTCTGCGGCCCGCCGCGGTTCAGCGGGCCGACGCGGGGGTCGGTGGTGAGCGGGTCGCCGCCGTCCAGCAGCGACCCCCCGCCCCCCGGGGCGTTCATCGGCGGGAGCGCGTGCAGCCCGGTCGGCGCCTCCCGGTCGACCGCCGGGCGGGGGCCGGTGTCGTGGCGGTCGGTGAGCGCGGTGAGCGCGTCGACGCGGCGGCGCGCCCGGTCGGCCTCGGCGCGCGCGGCGTCGCGTTCGGCGGTCAGCGCCTGCACCGCCGCGCGCAGCTCCTCGGCCGTGCGCGACAGCTGCCAGTTGTGCTGCTCCAGCTCGCGGGCCCGCGCCTGGATCTGGTCGCGGTCGGCGACGGCCTGCCCGCGCTTGGCCTCGGCGTCGCGGACGGCGGAGCGCAGGTCGTCGGCGGTGCGCTTGGCGGCGTCGGCCTCGACGCGCTGCCCCTCCACCAGCGTCTCGGCCTCCGACACCCGACCGTGCAGGGCGACGAGCTCGGACCGGGCGCTCTCCAGCGAGGCGAGCAGCTCGCCCTCGCGGGACGCCACGCGGTCGCGTTCGCGTTCGGCGGCGACGCGGGCGGCGCTGGCGCCCTCGGCCTCGGCCCTGGCCTCCCGGGACTCCCGCCGGGCGGCGTCCCGCTCGCCGGTCAGCCGCTTGACCTCGGCCTGGGCGGACGCGGCCTCCTGCTCGGCGGCCTCGGCGCGGGCGCGCGCGGTGGCGGTCTCCCGCCACGCCAGCTCCGCCTGCCGCTGGGACGCGTCGCGCTCGCGCTGCGCGATGGCGACGTGCCCGGCGGCCTCGGCGCGCGCGTCGGCGACCCGCCGCTCGACGCCGGCGACGCTCAGCTCGGACATCAGCGATCCGGCGAGCCGGTCGGCGGCGCCCTCCAGCCGGTCCACCATCTCCCACGCCCAGGCGACCTGGCCGGTGAGACCCGGGGACTCCAGGCTCCGCTCGCGGTTCTCCCGCGCGGCCCGCTCGCACGCGCCGTCGCCGTCCTGGCAGTAGCGGACGGTGCGGGCGCCGCGCACCGGCTGCGGCACGGGCCGTCCGCAGCCGGCGCACGGCCAGACCGCGACCGGGTCACCGAGGCGTGCGATCCCGGCGCGGTCGTCATCCGCGGCCGCACGTCCACCGGGGTCGCCGCCGGGCGCGGCCTCCTCCTCGGTGTAGGCGGCCGGGTCCGTGATGACGGGAAGGTCGGTCTTCGTCGTGGCGGCGGAGGTCGGGGCGACGTCGTCGAGCGGGGCGACCTTCTGGTCCTTCATGTGCCGTTGTACGCACCTGCCCCCGGAGGCGTTCGACGTTTCCGGGGACGAGTTGCGCCCCGCCCGCCCCGGAGGGCTCAGCCCGGCCGTTCCCCCAGGTAGTCCTCGCGGACGCGGCGCCGGCTGAGTTTGCCGGACGGGGTGCGCGGCAGCGATTCGCGGAACTCCAGCCGCCGGGGGTGCTTCAGTTTCGCCAGCCGGGGCTCGCAGTGCGCGAGCAGTTCGGCGGCCAGCTCGTCGCCCGCCTCGGCGCCCTCGGCGGGTTCGACGAGGGCGACGACGCTCTGCCCCCAGTCCTCGTCCGGGACGCCGATCGCGACGGCGTCCCCCACGGCCGGGTGCTGCAGCAGCACCGACTCGATCTCGGCCGGGTAGATGTTGACGCCGCCGGAAATGATCAGGTCGGTGCGCCGGTCGCTCATGTAGAGCCAGCCGTCCGCGTCGAGGTGGCCGAGGTCGCCGGGCGTGTAGTAGTCGCCGCGCATCGAGGCGGCGGTCTTGTCCGGGTCGTCGTGGTACTCGAAGCCGGGCTGCCCGGTCGCGTAGATCAGGCCGGTCTCCCCCGCCGGCAGCTCGGCGCCCTCCGGGTCGAGGATCTTGATCTGGACGCCCTCGACCGCGCGTCCGACCGTCCCGGGGTGGGCGAGCCACTCGTGGGGGGCGGCGACCACGACGGGGCCGCTCTCGGTGGAGCCGTAGTACTCGTAGAGGACGGGGCCCCACCAGTCCATCGTCCGCTGCTTGGTCTCCAGCGGGATGGGCGCGGCGGTGTGGAACACCTGCCGCAGCGACGACAGGTCGTACTCGGCCTTGACCTCGTCCGGCAGGGCGAGCATGCGGTGGAACATGGTCGGCACCATGAGCGAGTTGGTGACGCGGTGCCGCTGGATCAGGTCGAGCGTCTGCTCGGGCTGGAAATGGGGCGAGATCACGACGGCGTGGCCGAGGCTGAGCGCCATCAGCGCGTGGACGCACGGCGCCGAGTGGTACAGCGGGCCGACGACGAGGTGGACCTCGTCGTCGCCGGGTTCGAGGCTCAGGTGCCGCATCAGCGTCTGCCGCATGACCTCGAACAGGATCTCGGGCGGGAAGTCCAGCAGCGGGCGCCGCACGCCCTTCGGCCGCCCGGTCGTCCCGGACGTGTAGAGCATGACCGACCCCATCTGCCGCTTCTCGGGCGGGTCGGCGCTTCCGGCGGCGCACAGTTCGGCCAGCGTGCGGTAGCCCTCGGCCGGGTCGGCGCTCACGCGCCCCTCCGCGGGGACGCCGGCCTCGTCCGCCGCGGCCGACACCGCGCCGGCGAACGCGCTCTCGGTGACGACGGCCTTGGCGCCGGAGTCGGCGAGGATGTAGGCGATCTCGGGCGTGGTCAGGTGGCGGCTCACCGGGACGAGGTAGAGCCCCGACTGCATCGCGGCCAGCATCACGGTCAGGAACTCGCGCCGGTTGCCGAGCACGGTGGCGAGCGCGTCGCCGGGACGCAGGCCGATGTCGCCGAGCGCGTGGGAGAAGCGGTTCACCTCGGCGTGCAGTTCGCCGTAGGTGACCGGTTCGCCCGGGGCGAGCACGGCCGGGCGGTCCGGGTCGTTCTGTGCGATCTGGTAGAAGCCGACACCCTCGACACTCATGCGGCGCTCCTCTGTGCGGGTCTGGCGGCCAGGCGACCTCGCCCCCATCTGATCGGTCTTGCTGGCGACCCGTCAAGACACTCACGCGGGCCGCCGCCGGCGCTCCGTGGCGTGCGGCGGCCCGGGCGCCCGCCGTCCCGGAAGATGAAAAAGGTCATTAACGGTCGACCACAATCCGCCTCGACAGGATCGACCAATGAAGGTCAACCGTTTTCCTGTATCGCGCCCAGTACCGCGAATTATGATCAGAACCCTATTCCGAATCCGGCAAGTCGAGAGTTCGGCGTGACCACGAAGCCCCATATGAGTGAATCCGGCGACGGCGACCGGCCACCGGGCGCGGCGTCCGGCGGGCGGGACCACGACCCGGCCGGCCCCGGCGACCCCCCTGGCCTCACCCCCGGGCCCGGACCCGCACCCGGCGAGATTCCGCCGAGCGTCATCATCGGCGTCTGCTCCGGCGTCATCGTGACGGTCCTGATGAAGCAGGTCTACGCGGTCCCCTGGCTGGGCACGCTGGTCACGGCCATCGTCACGGTGGCCGCCTTCGTCCTGCTGGGATGGCTGGCCACCCGCGACCCGGTGAAGTCGGTGCTGAAGAGGCTGTTCCCGCGGGTGCCGGCAGGCGCCGCGACGGCCCTCGGCTGGGGCGCCGCCGGCGCCACGGCGATGTTGCTCATCTTGACGTCGGTCGTCGGCGTCGGCCAGCTGCTGAAGTGGACGCGCCCCTGCGGGCAGCCCCTGGAGTTGCGGGTCCTCGCCAACCCGGCGACGATCAGGCCGCTGCGCAGCGCCGCCGCGGAGTTCGAGAACGAGAGCCGGGACCACGGCTGCAGCGAGTACAGCGTCAGCGTGGCGGGTGAACCGGGCCCCGTGCGATTGCGCACGGCCTTCAGGCAGCAATGGCCGCGCAACGGGGCCGCCGGCGACCCGCCCACCGACAATGATCGCCTGTTCGGTCCGCAGCCCGACATCTGGATTCCGTCCTCGGAGGAGGAATTCGACTATGTCAAAGGCGTCGGCGGGGGCGCGGGAACACCCTCGTTCGTCAAGAAATCGCCTTCGCTGGGGCTCTCGCCGATGACGCTGGCCCTCTTCGGCGAAGACCATACGGTGGTCAACGATCTCCGTGCGCTGCCGGTGGCGACGGACATCGGTGATCTGCTGAACCGCTTCGCTTCAGCGGGGCTGAAGCTGCGCGGCATCGCCCGTCCCGTCCCGGAGACGTCCGCGGTGGCGCTGGCGGTGACCCCCGCGCTCTATGCCAGGACGCAGGACACGGACAACCGGGAGGACGAGCGGTTCGCCGAGCCCGCCGACATGCTCGCCCCCGACGCGGTGTCGCTGCTGTGCCGCTTCCGGGAACAGGCCGAGGAGGGCCTGCGGCCTCCCAAGGACATCGCGGTGGCCGTGCCCGAGCAGCTGCTGAGCGACTACGACTTCGGACTGCCCCTCGGCGACGACCAGTGCAAGGGCCTCGACCTCACTTCGCGCGAACACGCCGCGTGGCGCCTGTACCCGCACTACTCGGCCGATCTCCCCACACTCGATCACCCGTTCGTCCAGGTGACGTGGCCGGGCCAGAGAACGAGCGAACGAAGCGACGCGGTGCGCGCGTTCCACGACTGGCTGATGCGCAATCCGCTGACCGCCCAGGGTTTTCGCGACGGTGAAGGCACCTACCCGGCGACGGACCTCGACGACCCGGCGCCCTACAGCCTGTCACGGCTCGTAGCGGACAGGCGCTTCACCACCACGCTGCCCGACAAGGTGCCGCCGAAGAGCCCCGATGATGTCCAGAGCGCGCTCGCAGTGATCAGCAAGGCGCGCCCCAAGGTCTCCCTCTCGCTGATGCTGGACGTGTCGGGTTCCATGGGCGGTACCGCCAGGGGACGGGCCGGCACCCGCCTCGCGCAGGGCGCGTCGTTCATGCAGAGCCTGGTCACGCAGCTCCAGGACAGCGACAACGCCGCGCTGCGGGTGTCGTCCTCCGAACAGGTGCCGAAGGGCGACGAGTCCGACGTCCCGCCGCCGGTGTCACCAGAGAGCAAGAACGACATCCTGCGGCGTCTGCAGGACGCGACGCCCAAGGGTTCCGACCGGTCGCTGAGCACGATGCTCGAAGACGCCCGCATCGGCTCGGAACGGACGAACCTGGTCCTCGTCACCGATGGACAGGTCGGGTCGACCAGGAAGGACCTGTCGGCCGGGACGCTGTCGGGCGAGTACCGCGCGAAGCATCGTGACATGCGGCTGGTCGTGGTGATGGCAGGCCCGGCGGGCTGCGGCGCGTCACCCGTCAAGGACCTCGTGGCGGCCCTCAGAGGCGGTGGCGGCGCCGAGTGCCTGGCGCTCAGCACGGACCCCAAGGCCCAGGAGCGGCAGGCCGCCGAGCTCATGGTGAACCTGAGACTGGGCGGTGGGGACTGATGGCCCGCGACGGCCTGCGGCGGTTCCTGCCGCCGGACGCGCCGGCGTGGGGGGCCGCGGCGGCCGGGGCCTGCCTGATCCTCGTCGTCGCGGTCGTGGTCGTCCTGCGGCCCGGCCCGTCCCGTCCGCACTGCGACCGCGAGAACCTCGTCATCGTCGGCGGCACCGACGTCAGCCTGAACTTCCAGCGCCGCAAGCTCGTACAGGAATGGAACGAGGGGAAGCCGGGCGACCCGCCCCCCCGACACGCGACACTCGTGGAAGTGGCCGATTCCACGGACCTGCAGCACAGCCAGATCAAGGCCGTCGAGGAGTCCGGCGGCTGCGACTACGACGTCCTCATCATGGACAACACCTGGACGGCGCAGTTCGCGAGCAGCGGCTATCTGCGCCCGCTGGATGACATCAGAGACGGGGACGACTTCTTCGGCCCGGCCCTGAAGACCGGAGCCTGGAAAGGCGAGCAGTACGCCGTGCCGTTCAATGTGGACGTCGGGCTCCTCTACGCCCGCAAGGGCGCGAATGTGCCGACCGCCTGGCCGGGCCTTCTCGATGAGGGGGTCGCGATGCAGCTCGCGGACTACGAGGGGCTGACGGTGAACGCGCTGGAGGCCGTGTGGAACGACGGCGGCGCGGGCCTGCTCAGCGGCGACGGGCATCCGGGCGAGGCCGATCTCCGCGAGCGCGTGTTTCCGGCGCTCGTCCGGTTGGCGAAGGAACAGGGGCGGTTGGCGGGGTCCCGGCAGGCCAAGGAACAGGACAGCATCAAGGCGTTCCTGTCCGGGACCTCGCTGATGCGCAACTGGCCCTACGCCTTCTCCGCGCTCGCGACCGAGCCCAGGATGCGGAACGGCGACGAGCTCGAGTTCGACGTGCGGGCGTTGCCCGGCGACGGCGTCCTCGGCGGCCAGAACCTCGCCGTCTCGGCATACTCCCCGCACCCCGAGGACGCCGCGGAGCTGGTGAAGTTCCTCAGCGCGAAGAACAGCCAGAGCAAACTCTTCTCGTGTGGCGGTTTCGCGCCCGCCAGGTATTCCGCACTGGGTCTGCGGCCCGGCGACCTGTCCCCGAGCGCGGTCTCCGTGCCGCCATGTGACCTCGGCAAGGACAAGAGCGAAGCCGAGGAGTCCTTCCTCCCGAGCCAAGCGCAGCTCACCACGCTGGGGCGCGCCATCGTGGGGGCCCTGCCGCGCGCCAAGTCCCGGCCGGTGACGCCGCACTACAGCACGTTCAGCGCCACTTTCCGGGGCTGCGTCGAGCGGATCTTCAGGGATGAGGATGCCAACCCGCAGAACGACGCGCACGTCGACGCTGCGAAGTTCGCCGAGGCGGTCGAGCGGTCACTGGACGGGCGTACGGCGTCCTGCTAGCCCCGTTTTCCGCACATGTGGATCTTTGGGGGTGATCGGTGCGTCGGGTTGGTCCTGGATCTGCGGGACGGGCAGCGTGTGGGGTTGTGAGACAACCTGCGCGGTTCGGTGGCCGGTC
>NZ_JAXCEI010000012.1:0-227982 GCF_041463655.1 Actinomadura monticuli | reverse complement strand
GTAGACAGCCACCTGCAGCCGCATACGACGAACTCGGCGTACGTCGCCCCTACAAGTGAACGACCAGCTCAAACGCCTTCTTCAAGCGTGCGAATAGCTCATCAGATGCTATTCGTCCCCTTACTAGAAGACCGAGACGTGGACGTGGTCGTAGTGGTTGGCGGTGACGCCGCCGCGGTTCTCCATGGTGCGCCAGCCGGGGCTGCGCATGTCGTAGATGCGCTGGCGCCAGATGACGTACTTGATGCCGAGGGCACTGGCGTGCGAGATGGCGTACTGGGCGGTGCGGTCGCCCAGGGCTTGCGCGCTGCCGCTCGCCATCACGCCGCCGGTCGTGACCATGAAGTCGCAGGCGTGGCCGGTGCCGTGGTCCTGCGGGTCGCCGGTGTGCCGGACGCAGCCGATCGTGGGGAAGGGGCCCGTCTCCAGGTCGAGGGTGTTCTTCACCTTGAGCATGCGGGGCGTGACGCCGCCCATGCCGATGCTGGGCGACTCGGGCTTGTACTTCTTGACGAGCTGCTGGATCTGGGCCTTGCGGCCCTTCAGGTCCGTGATCTCCTTCTTCAGCTCCGCCATCTTCTGCTGGGCCTTCTTGCGGGCCGCGAGCTGGTCGTTGACGAGCTTCTGGATCTGCGCGACCTTCGCGGCCTTGTTCTGCGCGAGGTGGCTGACCAGGGTGGCGTTGCTGAGCAGCTCGCTCGGGTTCGCGTCGGCCATGAACGTGACGGTGGGGTCCTCCCCGCCGGTCATGTACTGGGTCGCGGCGAGCTGCGCGACGAGGTTGCGGGCCTCGACGAGGTCCCTCTGGAGCTCGTTGGACTTGCTCAGCGCCTTCTGCGCGGCGTACTGGGCGTCCCGCAGCTTGGCGAGGTCGCCGCCGTACTCCTTGTCGAGCCTCGCGATCTGGCGGTTCAGCTTGGCGAACTTGGCGCTGTCGCCCGGGTCCATGGGGGCGGAGACGGGTGGCGCCGCGCTGGCGGACGGGGTCGCCGTGCCGATCAGGGGCAGCGCCGCGGCGATGGCCACGAGAGCCGCGGCGGCACGTCGTCCACCTCGCCGGCGCGCGCTAGGCCGACAAGTGGAGGCGGGGGTCTCCACGAGTTCTCCTCTCGTCATGGCCGTAGGTACGGACGTCCGGTGGCCCGTAGGTCAATGGGTGCTAAAGAACCGTCAGCCTCGCCAAGGGTAGACCCATGGATCAGGTGGGACGGCGTGGTACGCGAGAAGCCCGGCTCCCTTGCTGGGAGCCGGGCCATCTTACGTGACAGGTCTCACAGCGTGCCCTTGTAGACGAGCCGGTTGGCCTGCGAGCGCAGCCGCTTGAGGCTGTGCGTGGAGTTGTCGTTCAGCCACTTCTGCACCGTCGGGAAGGTGGCCGTCTTGTGGGTGGACAGGTAGAGCGCCGCGACGCCGCTCACGTACGGGGCGGCCATGGACGTCCCGCTGAGCTTCTGGGCGCCGCCTCCGGGCCAGGTGGACCAGATGCCGTAGCCGGGGGCGTTGATGTCGACGCACTTGCCCCAGTTGGAGAACGTCGCGCGGTTGTCGTACGCGGTGGTCGCGCCGACCGTCATGACCCAGCTCGCGCCGGAGGGCGAGAACTTGCAGGCGTCCTTGTTGTCGTTGCCCGCGGCCACGGAGACGAACACACCGGACTTGGACAGGTTCATCACCGCGGTGTTCACCGCCGAGGACGCCGGCCCGCCGACCGACAGGTTCGCGACGGCCGGCTTGACGGCGTTGGTGCGCAGCCAGTTGGCGGCGTCGACGATGTCCGACATGTAGCCGGAGCCCTCGCAGTCGAGGACGCGGAGCGCCCGCAGGTTCACGGACTTGGCGGCGCCGTAGGTCTTGGAGCCGATGATGCCCGCGACGTGAGTTCCGTGGCCGTTGCAGTCACGGCCGTCGCCGCCGAAGCGGCTCGCCGCCCAGGCGATGGAGGCGCGGCCCCCGAAGTCGTCGTGCGTGACGTCGAGGCCGGTGTCGATGACGTAGGCGTTGACGCCGCTTCCGGACGAGTTGTAGTAGTACGTCTTCGAGAGCTTCGCGGACCGCTGGTCGATCCGGTCCAGGCCCCAGGGGAGCGGGTACTTCTGGGTCGTGGTCGTCTTGACGATCTGGTCCTGCTCGATCGCGGCGACGCGGTCGTCGTGGCGCAGCTTCTCCAGCTGGTCGCCGGTCAGCTTGGCGGCGAAGCCGTTCAGCACCCCGTCGAAGCGCTTGACCCCGGTCGCGCCGGCCTTCCTGGCGGCGGCGTCGGTGGACGCTCCGGTCTTCAGCGTGACGATGTACTGGCCGGGCACGGGGGTGCCCTGCGCCGCCGTCACCCGCACCAGGGACGAGGAGTCGTCGGCGAGCACGGGGAGCGTCGCGGCGGCGCCGAGGCAGGTCGCGACCGCGCCGGCGAGCAGCAGCCTTCGGTGGACAGCCCGCAAGGCCTCTCCTTCTGCCGGGGGGACCGCGCGCGGCGGGCCCCGTCACAAGATCGATGATTTCGATCGAGGGAACCTTAGCGGAACTGTCCTGATTTGAGGTGACAAATTGGACTTGGTGCCACATGTGGCTACCTGGAGGCCGCGTTTCGCGGCGTTTCGGGTGCGGGTCAGGCGCGGTTGAGGCGGCCCCCGTAGCCGAGGCTCGTTCCCGGGCGGGTCCACGTGTACTGCAGCGTCCCGTCCGGCTGGCGCGTGATCTCGACGGTCCCGCTCGTGCACGGCTTGCCAATGGCCAGGTTCATCTTCAGGGCGCTTTCGGTGCCCCTGGTCAACGTCAGGGTGCCGGTGCACTTCTCGCGCGGATATACCGCCTGCGCAGTGGTGCCGCCCGCATCGAACGTGACCTCCGCGGGGAAGGACACATTGCGGTTGGTGTTGACCAGAGTTCCCTTCCACGTCCCCGCAAAGGAGGCCGGGATCGTCGTCACCGGACGGTTGTTGGACGCCTGGGTGCTGTCCGGTGGCGCTCCGTCGTCGCCCTTGAGTTGGGGCCACAGCACCAGCGCGATGATGGCGATGCCGACGCCGACGCCGATGAACAGTGAAAGCGCGACGCCGAGCACGTGGTTGCCGGGGCGCCGCATCCGCGCGATGGACGACCGGGGCGAGGAACCGCGCCCGCCGTCGTCCCGCCCGTGGCCGAGCCCCGGGATGAGGTGGGGTTCGGTCATGTTCGGGTGGTCGTGCAAGCCGACCGCGTCGAACGTGGCCGTCGGGTCGGGGCCGACGGCGTCGAACCTCGCGGTCTGATCCGGTTCGGCGGGCTGTTCCTCGCGGCCGTAGCCGGGCGGGAGGTCCGGGGCGACCGCGTCGAACGTCGCGGTCGCCTCGAAGGCCGCCGGATCCAGGTCGGCAAGCGGCTCCGGCGCGGGCTCGGGGTCGTTCCGGCGGGTCCGGCGGGTCCGCGAGAGCTTCCCGAGGAGGGGGGCGGACGGCGACGCGTCCCCCTGCGGCGGCCCCGGCGGGCCGGACGGCGGCGGAGCGGGCGGCATGGCGGAGACGGGGCCCGGCATCGGCACGTCCCCCATGGGACGCGGCGGGGCCCCCATGGGAGAACGCACCAGGGGCACCGCCGGCGGGACGCCCGGCTGGGCGGCACGGCCCGAAGCCAGCGCGAGCCCCTCCTCCACCATCGACGGCGGCATGCGGCCGGGCAGCGGGCTGCCGGGGCTCAGCAGCCGTTCGAGAACCTGCGGAGCCGTAGGACGCTGCGCGGGCTTCTTGGCCAAAGCGCTCGCGAGCACCTCGCGCAGCGCGTCGGGCACTCCCGAGAGGTCCGCCTCGTCGTAGACGATGCGCTGCATCACCTCGTGCGGCGTTCCCTCGCCGAACGGCCGCCTGCCCGTCGCGGCGAACAGGAGGGTCGACGCCCAGGCGAACACGTCGGCGGCGGGGCCGATGCCCATGCCGCTCAGCTGCTCCGGGGCCTTGTACGACGGATCCTCGGTGATGTGGCCCGTGAAGGCCACGTTCACGGCCTCCAAGGCCCGCGCGATGCCGAAGTCGCTCATCCTGGGCCCGTCCCGGCCCAGCAGGACGTTCCCGGGCTTCAGATTGTGATGAAGCGCACCCGCGCGATGGACGGCCGCGAGGGCGACGGCCATACCGACGGCGAGGCGCTCGACGACGGCGCCGCCGCGCGGGCCCTCCTCGTCCACGAGCCGCTGGAGGGACGGCCCGTCCACCCACTCGCTCACCACGTAGGGACGGTCGCCGTCCACGTCGGCGGCGAGGATCGCGGCCGTCCCGAACCCGGAGACCTTCCGGGCGGCGGCGAACGCGCCGGTGAACCGCGACCTGGCGATGGGCTCGCCGCTGAGCCGCACGTGCAGGACCTTCACGGCGACGCTGCCGCCGGACGGGTCGCGGCCGAGGAAGACGGCGCCCTGCTCACCGACGCCGAGCCGGCCCGTGATCTCGAACGAGCCGAGTCTTCGCGGGTCACCCGGCTGCAGGGGCAGCGCCTCGGGCATCTGACGAACCTCCGTGTCCTCCGGGGACCGCGTCCCCGGCTCCCCGTCCAACTCACTCCCCCATGCCTGGCACCGGGGTCCTTTGTACCGCCTGCGCGGGCAGGCGGTGGACGTGACCGACCGGGTAGCGTCGTCCGCGATGCCGCGAACTCCGCTTTCTCTCGCCGTCCTGAACGAGCAGCGCGCCGTGCTCGGCCTGCCGCCCCACACCGGTGCGGACGAGCCCGCCGCGCTCCGTCGCGCGGCCCTGGACACCGTCCTCGGCGCCTCGGCCGAAGGGGCCGAGCCGTCTCGTCCGGTGGTCAAGGGGGCGGTGCGGTTCCTGCTCGACCGGCTCGCCGAACTGGCTCCCGGTCGTTCGGTGGAGGTCCGGGTCCCTCCGCACGCCGCCGTTCAGTGCATCGACGGCCCGCACCATACCCGTGGAACGCCACCGAATGTGGTCGAGATGGACGCCCCGACCTGGATCGCGCTGGCCACGGGCCGGTTGGCCTGGGCCGACGCGGTCGCCGACGGGCGGGTCCGCGCCAGCGGCGCGCGGGCGGATCTGTCGGCCCATCTTCCCCTGCCCATCGACTGAGACGCCGCCGTGCGGGAGTATCCGCCTTGCTGGAGGTGATCCCGTGCTGATCGCGCATTGGACGTTCGACGTCGACACCGTGGACGGCCGCCGGGTCGCGGACGCGACCGGTGCCGGTCCCGCGGCCGAACTGGACGAGACCGCCGGGATCGTCCCCGGCCGGGACGGGGAGGCGCTGTCGCTCAGCGGGCACGACCGCGCCGTGATACCCGCCGTCCCCCAACTCGTCCTGAGCCAGGTGTTCGGGTTCAGCCTGGCGTTCTTCGTCCAGGTGGCGGAGCCGCCGACGGGCGAGTGGCGCAGCCTCGTCTACAAGCCGGTCGGCGAGAACGACGCGCGCGGCCTCGGGCTATGGCTGTATCCGGACGCGATGAGGCTGCGCGTGCAGTTGTTCACGGTCAAGGGCCCCGACTACGTCGACAGCCGCACCAGACTGGAGTTGGGGGCGTGGGTCCATGTCGCCTTCGTCGTGAACACCCAGGGGATGTCCCTCTACATCGACGGCAAGCGGGATGTGACCGTCCCGCTCGAACACCCCGTCGTCACACCGGCCGGACCCATCTACCTGGGCAGCGAACCCACCAAGCCGGGGTTCGGCGGCCTGATGGACGACTTCCGCGTCTACGCGTCGGCGCTCAACGAGGACGCCGTCAGCGCCCTGGCCGAGTGAACGCCGGCCGCGCTGACCGGCACGAGAGCGGCCGGATGGGTGTTCGCCTGCGCGAAGGGGAACTCGCGCTCGACGCAGCCCCTGCGCGACGCCTCGTCGGGGTACCGCGCCTCGTCCCCGCACCGCGCGGCCTTGCTCAGCAGCCAGAAGAGCAGGCCCGCGCCGATGAGGAGCGCCAGGGCGGAACATGTGACCCCCACCACGGCGGGACGCCGATCGGGGTCGCGGCGAACGAGGGAGACCGCGCCCAGGACGAGGCCCACCAGAGCGGGGACCATGCCCGCAAGGCAGAGCACGAGACCCGCCAGTCCGGCCACTCCGAGCACCTGCGAGGCCCTCGCCAGACCGCTCCGCCGGGGCGGTGCGGGCGGCGCGTAGGTCTGGTATCCCGGCAGTGTCATGCGTCCCCTCCACGTGTCGTCCCCAGATTCCTGCGCACCGCGTGATGCCCGTGGTTCGGGGGAGTAAAGGTCCGTTAAGACATGCCGCCGATCGGAGCAGGTGAACCCGGCATCTAGACTGATTGGCGTGCCTCTCCGTGACGGACGTCTGAGCCACGACATCGATCCCACCGACCGCGCTCCGCAGGACGCCTGCGGGGTCTTCGGCGTCTGGGTCCCAGCCGACCAGGCGTCGCGAGCCGAAGTGAGCAAGCTCACCTACTACGGCCTCTACGCTCTCCAGCACCGCGGCCAGGAGTCGGCGGGCATCGCCGTCAGCGACGGCTCCCGCATCGTCGTGTTCAAGGACATGGGCCTCGTCGCCCAGGTCTTCGACGAGTCGGTCCTGAACACGCTGCGCGGCCACATCGCCGTCGGCCACTGCCGCTACTCCACGACCGGATCGCCTACGTGGGAGAACGCCCAGCCCACGTTCCGGTCGACCGACGCGGGCGGGCTCGCGCTCGTCCACAACGGCAACCTGATCAACACTCCCGAGCTCGCCGCCCTGCTGGACCCCGCCGTGCTGACCGCCACGACCGACACCGAGGTCCTGACGGCGCTGCTCGCCCACCACGGCGAGGGCGGCCCCATGGCCGCGGCACGCGAGATCCTCCCGGTCACGCGCGGCGCGTACTCACTCGTCTTCATGGACGAGGACACCCTGTACGCCGCCCGCGACCCCGAAGGCGTCCGGCCGCTCGTGCTCGGCGCCCTGGAGGCCGGCGGCTGGGTGGTCGCGTCCGAGACGGCCGGGCTCGACATCGTCGGCGCCCGCTTCGTCCGGGAGATCGAGCCCGGCGAGATGGTCGCGATCGACGGCGAGGGCGTCCGGTCCGAGCGGTTCGCCGAGGCGCGCCCCAAGGGCTGCCTGTTCGAGTACGTGTACCTGGCGCGGCCCGACACGACGATCGCCGGGCGCAGCGTCCAGGCCACCCGCGTCGAGGTCGGGCGCCGGCTGGCACGCGAGCACCCCGTCGAGGCCGACATGGTCATCCCGACGCCCGAGTCGGGCACCCCGGCCGCGATCGGCTACGCGGAGGCGTCCGGCATCCCCTACGGCCAGGGCCTGGTGAAGAACTCCTACGTCGGGCGGACGTTCATCCAGCCGACCCAGACGATCCGGCAGCTCGGCATCCGCCTGAAGCTGAACCCCCTGCGCGAGGCGATCGAGGGCAAGCGGCTCGTCGTGGTGGACGACTCCATCGTGCGCGGCAACACCCAGCGCGCGATCGTGGGCATGCTGCGGGACGCGGGCGCCGCCGAGGTGCACGTGCGCATCTCCAGCCCGCCCGTCGCGTGGCCCTGCTTCTACGGCATCGACTTCGCGACCCGCGCCGAGCTGATCGCCGGGAACCTGTCGGTGGAGGAGATCCGCGACTCCATCGGCGCCGACTCGCTCGGCTTCATCTCCCTGGACGAGCTCATCTCCGCCTCGCACATCGCCAAGGACAACCTGTGCCGGGCGTGCTTCGACGGCGTCTACCCCATCCCGGTGGACCAGGACGCCCGCGGCAAGCACCTGCTGGAGGTCGGCCGGTGACGTCCTATGAGGCCGCCGGTGTCGACATCGCGGCGGGCGAGCGCGCCGTGGAGTTGATGAAGTCCCGGGTGGCCCGTTCGCGGCGCCCCGAGGTCGTCGACGACGTCAGCGGGTTCGCGGGCCTTTTCGACGCCTCCGCGTTCCTGAAGTACAGGCGTCCCCTGCTCGCGACGTCCACGGACGGCGTCGGCACCAAGGTCGACCTGGCGCGGCGTCTCGGCGTCTACGACACGGTCGGGCACGACCTGGTCGGCATGGTCATCGACGACCTCGCCGTGTGCGGGGCCGAGCCGCTGTTCATGACCGACTACATCGCCTGCGGGAAGGTCGTCCCGGAGCGGATCGCCGACATCGTCGGCGGCATCGCGGACGCCTGCGCCCTGGCCGGATGCGCCCTCGTCGGCGGCGAGACCGCCGAGCACCCCGGCCTCCTGGAGGCGGACGAGTTCGACCTCGCCGGCGCGGGAACGGGCGTCGTGGAGGCCGACGAGATCCTCGGCCCGGACCGTGTCCGGGCGGGCGACGTCGTCCTCGCCATGGCCTCTTCCGGCATCCACTCGAACGGGTACTCGCTCGTCCGCCACATCCTGGCCACGACGGATCTGACCCTTGAGTCCGCGCCCGCCGAACTCGACCGTCCGCTGGGTGAGGAACTTCTCACTCCGACGCGGATCTACACCAGGGACTGCCTGGCGCTGACCCAGGCCGGCGGGGTGCGCGCCTTCGCGCACATCACCGGCGGCGGGCTCGCGGCGAACCTGGCCCGCTCGCTGCCGCCGACCGCGGACGCGGTGCTGGACCGCTCGTCATGGGAGGTCCCGCCCCTGTTCCGCGTCCTGCAGGCGCACGGCGGCGTGCCGCAGCCCGAGATGGACAAGACGTTCAACCTGGGCGTCGGGATGGCCGCGATCGTGAGCCCGGACGCCGCCGACGCGGCGCTCCGCCTGCTGAGCTCTCGCGGCGTCCCCGCCTGGGCCCTCGGTGAGGTCACCGCGGGCACCGGTCACGCCGCCTTCGCCTAGCCGCGGGGTCCAAACGTCCGGAACCACCACGTGAAGGGCTGAGAGAGCCGTTGAGCGCCGCTCAGCCCCATACGTCACCTGGGAAGCACAAGCCGCCGAAGGCGCCTTAGAGGCTCTCTCGGCGGCTGGCAGAGACCATGACCCACACACCCCCATGAGGGAAGACCGCAGCGAACATGCAGAAGTCACGACAAACGCCACTGCCCGTTGGCGGGCAGTGGCGTGCTGTCAGCCGATCAACCGGAGGTGCCGTCCTTGCGGGGCTCCGTGCCGTAGTCATCGGCGTAGTCGGCGTACTTCTCGGCGAGCTCGTCATACGAGTCGTCGCCGGAGTCCGGGACTCCCAGTTCGTCCTTCAGGCGGTCGAGGTCCGTGTTGCCGGTGTTGTACTTGAGCTGCCGGGCAACCTTCACCTGCTTGGCCTTGGCTCGGCCGCGACCCATTGGCTCGACCCCCTCGATGGTCAGGGCTTTCGTGGGCCCATCAACGCGCGCGTGTACCACACGAACCGGTGCCTGATGAGCCATGCGTCAGTCACGGGTACAACCGTACCCGTTTTGCGTCTGGCTCGGTACATCGACGGTACGTGGCGGCGCCCCTGTTGCTGATAACAACAGTGTATCCGGTGGTCACGAGTACGTGCGAAGGCCGCCGTGGGACGGTCGAGCGGTTCCCCGCGGCGGCCCTTGCAACGGTCTTGCAACGGTCTAAACGGGTCTAGGAAGGGCACCGTCCGGATTGTCCCGTCCTCGACCGGTGGGCCGCGTCAGAGGAGGATTCCCCGCAATCTGCCGATCTCGGTCATCCGGCGCTCCGCGAGGCGGTCGGCGGCGACCGCCGGCGGGACGCCGTCGTCGGCGGCCAGCTGGAAGATCTTCCGGGTGGTGTCGTAGATGCCGGAGGCCCGTGCCTTGGCGCGGTCGAAGTTGAAGCCCTCGATCTCGTCCGCGACCTGGATCACACCGCCGGAGTTGACCACGTAGTCCGGCGCGTACAGGACGCCGCGGTCGGCGAGGCTCTTCTCGACGCCCGTGTGGGCGAGCTGGTTGTTCGCGGCGCCGCAGACGATTTTGGCCTGGAGCACGGGCACGCTGTCGTCGTTGAGGGAGCCGCCGAGGGCGCACGGCGCGTACACGTCGAGGTCCGCGCGGACCATCGCGTCGGCATCCGCGACGACCTCCACCTCCGGGTGCAGTGACCGGACCCGGTCGACCGCGGCCTCGTTCACGTCGCAGACGACGACGTCCGCGCCGTCCTCGCGCAGGTGCTCCACCAGCCGGTGGCCGACCTTCCCGACGCCCTCAACCCCGACCCGCCTGCCGCGCAGGCTGGGCGCGCCCCACATGGTCTCGGCCGCGGCGCGCATGCCCTGGAAGACGCCGAACGCCGTGAGGATGGAGGAGTCGCCGGCGCCGCCGTGCGCGACCGTCCGCCCGGTGACGAAGCGGCACTCGCGCGCCACGACGTCCATGTCCTCGCTGAAGGTCCCGACGTCGCACGCCGTGTAGTAGCGGCCGTTCAGCGACTGGACGAAGCGCCCGTACGCCCTCAGCATCGCCTCGGACTTGTCGATGGCGGGGTCGCCGATGATGACGGCCTTGCCGCCGCCGAGGTCGAGCCCGGCCAGGGCGTTCTTGTAGGCCATGCCCCGGGACAGGTTCAGCACATCGGCGAGCGCCTCCTCCTCGGTGCCGTAGGGGAAGAAGCGGGTGCCTCCGAGGGACGGGCCGAGCGCGGTGGAGTAGATGGCGATGATGGCGCGCAGGCCGCTGGCCTCGTCCTGGCAGAAGACGACCTGCTCGTGTCGGGGTTCGGTGCCCTTGTGGGGCGCCCCGAAGACATTAGGCACGGTAGTGCCCTCCTCTCTGTCTCGAGATCAGACTAGGGCGCGGGATGGACCACGTCCGCCCTGATCTCGTGTCACGATTCGGTGGTGCTTCCGTACGCCGCCTACCTACGGATTTATGAACCGGTGACCGCCTTCCCGGAACCTGCGCGAACCCTGTGGACGGTCTACGCCGACTCCAGGCGCCGCCCGCGGCGGATCCACGCGCTCGGCGTGGAACACCGCGAGGCCGCGCTCAGGCTGACCGGCACGCCGCCCGAGGTCGTCCCGGAGCGTGAGAGCCGGGACGCCTACATCCGCCGCCTCGACGACATGGTCTACGTGTGCCCGTGGGGGACGCGGCTGCGCTCGTGGCTGGCCTTCGAGCGGTTCAGGAACGAGCACGCCGCCGGTGTCGCGGCGGCGTTCGTCCCGCCGCCGGTGGCGGAGCGCGTGATGGGCGACTTCGAGCGGTGGAAGCACGCGGGCCGTCCGCTGCGGCCGCACATCCTGACGAGCACCTGGCACATCCCGCTGGACTGGTTCGTGCCGTTCGCGCGCGGCGAGCGGTGCCTGATGCTGGGCACGCCGGGGACGGGCTACCGCAAGTCCGACGACGCGCCCGAGGAGATCGCGGGCCACGGCCCGGCGACGGCCGCGCCCGCGCGCACCCTCAGCTACGTCACCTCGATGGGCGAGGCGCGCCGCCGGGTGGCGGCGGCGCTCCCGGTGGTGCGCGCGAACCTCGGCGACGGGACGGACGAGGTCTACCTCCTGTCGGCCGGACGGCTGGAGACGCTCGGCCGGTGGCTGGGCGAGTTCCACGCGCGCGCCCTGGTGGAGCTCGACTACGGCGGGCTCGTCCACCTGCTGGACGACCGGGCCCTGCGCGCGGACGAGTCGGTCGCCGAGATGACCGTGGCGCTGACCGGGATGGAGCGCGGCGAGGCCGAACTGACCGTGGCGATGTACAAGCGCCTCCTGGCCCGCTGGCGGCCCGTCCGGGCGCTCGAGGCGGCGAACTAAAACAAATTTCCCGAATCCGCGCGCGATACGACTATACGTATCGCTAGAATCACGCAGCGTGACCCAGTTGCGCATCGCTCAGGTGCGGCACCCCGCGGCCGCGGGGATGTTTGCACGCAACTACCGCCAGGAACTTGCTTGTTGCGCTGAGTGGTGGCAAGGTTACACGTTGTGATGTCATAGTGGCTCTTTCGGGCCATAGGGGACATCAGTGACCACGCGAGGATCAATCGCAGGATCGCTGTCATCGGTCCACGGAGGAGAGGCCGCAAACATGTCAGCACGTACGCCAGAGGCCGAGCCCCTGCTGACGCCGGCGGAGGTGGCGACGATGTTCCGCGTCGACCCCAAGACCGTCACGCGGTGGGCGAAGGCGGGGAAGCTCACGTCCATCCGGACGCTCGGAGGGCACCGTCGCTACCGCGAGGCGGAGGTGCGGGCGCTGCTCGCCGGCATCCCGCAGCAGCGCTCGGAGTAACGCGCACGGCAACGCAAGGGGGGACGGCCGGGAGGCCGCTGGACGACCTCGCGCGCGAGGGCCGGTCCGGAGGTCTCCTGGCGAACGGCCGGGACCACGGTCATCCGAGAACCGTGGGTCCCGAGCCGATCACGGTTCGGCCGGTATCCCGCCCGCCCACCGGCGGGCGGGATCTGGCCTGCACGTAATTTCGGACACCCAACACTCAATCGTCCACAATCGGACACCAGCCCCGGCGGCCCCAGCGGTTACTTGCTCAACTCCTCCTGGGAGAGGCGGTCGAACAGGGCGCCGGTGCCCGGGTCGTGCCGTCCGGCCGTCTGCATGATGACCACCAGCTGGTCGACGAGCAGGCGCTCCAGGTCGGCGCGCGCCACGTCCCGGTTCTCCAGCCAGTCCAGCCCGGCGGTCTCCACGACCGCCATCCAGCAACGCAGCGTGATGCGCAGGATCGGCGGCGGGACCTCGATGTCCAGCGAGTGCAGGATCCGGTCCAGCAGCAGCCGCCGGATGCCGTCGACGATCTCGCCCGCCTCGCCCGACCGGTCGGCCGGGCCGCCGCGCAGCAGGGCCGTGTAGCCCGCCGCGTGCGTCTCCACGAAGTCGAAGTACCGCTGCAGCGAGATGCGCAGGCGCTCCATCGGCTTGCCCTCGGTGGGCGGTTCGAGCAGCACGGACAGCTTCTTCGCCGCGCTGCCGAGCGCCGCGATGTACAACTCGTACTTGCCGCCGAAGTAGTGGTAGACGAGGGCGCGGGAGGCGCCAGCCGCGGCCGCGACGTCGTCGATCGAGATGTCCTCGGGTGAGCGCGTGCTGAACAGCTGCAGCGCCGCATCGATCAGCTCGTCCCGCCGTTCGTCCACGCTGAGCCGGCGACGGCCCCGTCCGCCGCTCTGCCGGCTCCGCGCCTTGCCGCCGGCCATCGCACGATCTCCCACCTGGGCAGCGTATCCGAGCCGGGCGTGCGGCAGTCCCCGCCGACCATGGCCGGGGCGGGCTTTTCACCGGGTCGTGATCGGCCGCGGACACGGTTGTGATCCGGAACACCACAGGCCTGAACCACCATTGGCGTATGCCCGTTACTCCCTGTTGCGACGATATGAGGGGAAGGCGCGGCATCATGGCATCTCCTCCCGAGCGGAGGACGGCGCGCCGGTCCGCGAACGGCGCGTCGTCGCGGCAGGTCCTGCAGGTCCCCCCGGACGGAGTGCCATGTCAGCTGATGAACCGATTCCCCCGCACGACAGGCGGGGAGAGGACGCGGTGCCCCGCCCGCGCAGCGGATCCTCTCCCGCCGCGTCCGAGGAGGGGAGGGCGGTGCCGGCGCCGAAACCGACGATCCGCAACGTCGCCGAGCGCGCCGGCGTCTCCAAGTCGCTCGTCTCGCTGGTGATGCGGGGGTCGCCGCACGTGAGCGAGCGCCGGCGGCAGGCCGTCCTGCAGGCCGCCCGCGAGCTCGGCTACCGGCCGAACGCCGTCGCGCGCAGCCTCGTCGAGGGCCGCACCCGGCTGATCGGCGCGATCGTCGCCGACCTGCACAACCCGTTCTTCGCCGAGTTCCTCGACGGGCTGCAGGAGAGCCTGCACGGCGAGGGACTGCGGATGCTGGTCGGCAGCGGCCGCTGGGACCCGCTGTTCGAGGCCGAGGCGGTCGAGGCGTTCCTGGAGATGCGGGTGGACGGCCTGGTGCTGCTCAGCGTCGTCCCCGAGTCGCTCAAGGAGGCGGCGGCCAGCGTCCCCGTGGTGGTCGTCGGCGAGCGCGACGTGCACGGCGTCGACATCGTGGTGGACGACGACGAACTCGGCGCCAGCCTGGCCGTGGACCACCTCGTCGAGCACGGGCACCGCCGCATCGCGCACATCGAGGGAGCGCGCTCCACCACCGCGCGCTACCGCCGCGCCGGCTACGAGAAGGCGATGCACCGGCACGGGCTCGCCGCCGAGATCGTCGTCGAGCCCGGCGACTTCACCGAGGACGGCGGCTACCGCGCCGCGTGCGCCCTGCTGCGCCGCGCCGACCGTCCCACCGCGATCTTCGCTCCCAACGACCTGGTCGCGACCGGCGCCCTCTCGGCCGCCGACGAGCTCGGCATGCGGGTGCCCGCCGACCTGTCGATCGTCGGGTACGACAACACCCATCTCGCCGCGATCCGGCACATCTCGCTGACCAGTGTGGACCAGCCACGCCGCGACATGGGACGGGTGGCCGCCGAGCTGCTGACCGCGCGCATCGGCGACCCGTCCCGGCACGCCCGGCAGAACCTGGTCGTCCCGCACCTGGTGGTGCGCTCGACCACGGGGCCCGCTCCCGCCCCGTGACCCGCCGCCCTCGGTGACCGGCGGCCTCCGGTGACCGGAAGGCGCGTCCCCCCGCCTAGAGAAGCTCCCGCACGAACGCGTAGCCCCGGCCGGTGAGGCCGCGCCCGTGGCCGGTTATGGCCGGGGTAGGGCGGCGGTCGATCGTTCCAGGAACCGGTGTTCGCCGGGTAAGGGGCTGGCCAAGCCTGCCGCATTAACCCGCCGCCGGCCCGCCGCCGGCGGGTTAATGGGACCCACCGTCCGTCGGGTGGAGCCGGGCGGCCTCGGGAGAGGCCGCCCGGACGAGCCCCGTTGGACCCAGAGAGACTCCACCGGGGGGATGAGCCCGTGCGTGATCCGGAACTGGTGTCGTGCGCGCAGCGCGCGGCGAGCGAATTGGAGCGGGCGTGGTCGGAGTGGCGGCACGCCCGCGGCCTGGCCGAGCAGGTGTCGGAGTCCGTCGCCAGCTACGTGGCCCATTCGATCGACCACCCGTGGGGGCGGCCCCGCGTCGTCCTCGGCCTGGACGCCGAGGAGGCGCGCGCCCTGGCCGCGCTGCTCGGCAAGGAGGACCCGCTCCGCTGATCCGCCGGACTCCCGATTTCCCGGACTCCGTTTGACGAAGCTCCGCGGCCGTGCAGACTGTCAGGGTCCCGGTAACGAAGTCATCACGGAGGAATCGGCCTGTGCGCATCCATCGAGGCGGCCCGGCGGTCGTCGGTCTCGCGCTGTGCCTCGGCGCCCTCGCCGCGTGCGACGACTCCTCCGGCGCGGTCGCGGGTGAGGCCGCGAACCCGCCGACGGCCTCGGCCTCGGAGCGCGCCCGGACTCCGTCGTCCGCGAAGGGGGACAGGTCCTCGCTGGACGGCAAGGTCGTCGTCCTCGACCCGGGGCACAACGGCGGGAACGCCGACCACCCGTCCGAGATCAGCAAGCAGGTCAAGATCGGCAACGGCAGCAAGGAGTGCGACACCACCGGCACCGAGACGAAGGCCGGTTATGCCGAGCACGCCTTCACCTGGGACGTCTCGAACCGGCTCGCGAAGCTGCTGCGCGCCAAGGGCGCCAAGGTCGCGCTGACCCGCCAGGACGACAAGGGCGTCGGCCCCTGCATCACCGAGCGCGCGGCCGTCGGCAACCGGCTCAAGGCCGACGCCGCCGTCTCCATCCATGCCGACGGCGCCGCCGCCTCCGGCCACGGCTTCCACATCATCGAGCCGGTCTCCATCGGCCGGAACGCCGAGATGGTGTCCGGCTCGGCGAGGCTCGGCAAGGCCCTGCGCGACGCCTACCACGAGGGCACCGGGCTCCCGTACTCCAACTACCTGGGCAAGAACGCCATCGACCGCCGCGACGACCTGGGCGGCCTCAACATGTCGGCGGTTCCCAAGGTCTTCATCGAGTGCGGCAACATGCAGAACCAGTCCGACGCGGCGAAACTGTCCAGCGCCGCGTTCCGCCAGCGCATCGCCGAGTCCCTGGCGAAGGGCTTCGAAACCTACCTGGGTTGACCCCCCGTCCCCGGCCGGCCGTCTGCGGGAGGATGGGCGGGTGAGTGGGCTTTCTCGGGTGCGTGAGGTGCTGTTCGGGGCCGGTTACACGGTCGGCGGGGTGCGGGAGCTTCTCGGGGACGTCGCGGGCGGGGCGCTCGCGCGGGACGAGATCGTGCCGGCGATGCGCGCCACGCGGGGCGGGTCGCCGGTCGAGGTGCTGACCCGGTTGTTCTGGTTGCAGGTGCCCGTGCCGGTGGGCGCGGTGCCGGCGTCCGCGATCGAGCCGGACGCACTGGTCGCGTCCGGGCTCGCCGAGGTGTCCGGTGGGGAGTTGCGGGCGCTGCTGCGGGTCGAGCCGGTCGAGGGCGTCGCCGGGGAGGGGCACGTCGGGTATGTCGTGTCCGACCTGAAGCACCGGCCGGGCGCGGGCGTCCCGGCCGACGATCATGTGCTGGGGGCGGGCGGGGCGTCCGGGAACCTGGCGCGCCTGGTTGTCCACAGGGCTGTGGACAACGTGCTCGATCTCGGGACGGGGTGCGGCGTCCAGGCGGTGCATCTGGCCGCCCGGAATCCGTCGGCGCGCGTCACGGCGACGGACGTCAATCCGCGGGCGCTGGAGCTGGCGGCGATGAGCTTCGAGCTGTCGGGCGTGGCGGGCGCCGAGCTTCTCCAGGGGCCCCTGCTGGAACCCGTCCGGGGGCGGCGGTTCGACCTGATCGTGTCGAATCCGCCGTTCGTGGTGGCGCCGGGCGGGCGGCGGTTCACCTACCGGGAGTCCGGGATGGCGGGGGACGACTTCTGCCGGTCGCTCGTCCGGGAGGCGCCGGCGTACCTGAACGACGGCGGATATTGCCAGCTCCTGGCCAATTGGCTCCACATCGACGGGGTTCCGTGGGAGGAGCGCGTCGGCGCCTGGGTGGACGGGTGCGACGCCTGGATCGTCCAGCGGGACGTCCAGGATCCGGCCGAGTACGCCGAACTGTGGCTGCGGGACTCCTGCGAGGCCGGGACGCCCGGGTACCGGTCCCGGTACGAGGAGTGGCTCGACTTCTTCGAGCGGCAGGGCGTCACCGGCATCGGATTCGGGTGGATCACGTTGCGGCGGAGCGAGCGTCCGGCGGTCCGGGTGGAGGAGTTGCGGCACGCCGTCGAGGAGCCCGTCGGCGCTTACGTCGATGACGTGCTGGACGGGTTCCGCAAGGGCGCGGAGTTTTCCACAGGGTGTGGACAAGTGCTGGCGGCGGCGGACGGGCTCGTCCAGGAACAGGTGGGCCCGCCCGGCGCCGAGGACCCGGAGCGCATCGTGCTCCGGCAGACGGGGCGGCTGCGCCGCGCGGCCGGGGTCGGGACGGTCGAGGCCGGCCTCGCCGGGGTGTGCGACGGCACGCTGCCGCCGGAGCCCCTGCTCGACGCCATCGCGCAGCTCACCGGCATGGAACCGGGGCAGGTCCGCGCGCACGCCGACGTCGTCCTGCCGGAGCTGATCGCGGACGGCTTCTTCAGCTAGGCCGACGAGGAGCGCGGGCCCGAGGACGCTCGGCCGCGGCGGGCCTCGTCGAGGGTGCGGAAGGCGCTCGCGCGCAGGCGGCGGGAGAGGCCGCGGTTGACGCGGTGCGCCCAGAGCGGGCCGCCGTAGATCATGCCGGTGTAGCCCTGGACGAGGGTCGCGCCCGCGCGGACGCGTTCCCACACGTCGTCGGCCGACTCGACGCCGCCGACGGAGATGAGCGCGAGCCGTCCGCCGGTGCGGGCGCGGAGCCGGCGCAGGACGTCCAGCGACCGCTCCTTCAGCGGCGCCCCGGACAGCCCGCCGGTCTCCTTGACCAGGGCGGGCGGGCTGAGCAGGGCGTCCCGGGCGATGGTGGTGTTGGTCGCGATGACGCCGTCCAGGCCGAGGTCGAGGGCGAGGTCGGCGACCGCGTCGATGTCGTCGTCCGCCAGGTCCGGCGCGATCTTGACGAGCAGCGGGACGCGCCGGTCCGTCACCCGGTCGGCGGCCTCGCGGACGGCGGTCAGCAGCGGGCGGAGATGCTCGACGGCCTGGAGGTTCCGCAGGCCGGGCGTGTTGGGCGAGCTGACGTTGACGACGAGGTAGTCGGCGTGCGGGGCGAGCCGCTCGGCGCTCGCCACGTAGTCGGCGGCGGCGGACGCCTCCGGGACGACCTTCGTCTTGCCGATGTTGACGCCGACGATCGTGCCGGGGCGGCGCTCGCGCAGCCGCCGCGCGGCGGCCTCGGAGCCCTCGTTGTTGAAGCCCATCCGGTTGATGACCGCCCGGTCGGGTGGAAGCCGGAACAGCCGGGGGCGCGGGTTGCCGGGCTGCGGGCGCCCGGTCACCGTCCCGATCTCGACGTGGCCGAACCCGAACGCGGCGAGCGCCTCGTAGGCGACGGCGTCCTTGTCGAACCCGGCGGCGAGGCCGAGCGGGCTGGGGAAGTCCAGCCCGAGCGCGTGCACGGCGAGCGCCGGGTCGCGGGGCGCGAGCAGGCGGCGCAGCAGCGGGGCCGCCCCGGGCACGGCCTGGATCGCGCGCAGGGCCCGCAGGGTCAGGTGATGGGCGGTCTCCGCCGGGACGCGCGCGATGACCAGTGAGAACAGGAGTCGATACATCACCGCGAGTATCTCAGGCCGCCCCGGCGAAAACCCGTTGAGGGCACCGGGAAGCCGCGCCTAGCCTGGCCGCATGCTCATCAACGGCGACGCCACCGCATGGTGGCCCACTCCGCAGCGCGTGTACCGCGACCGTCCCGCCGGCGGGTCCGGCCGGGACGCGATTCGCGTCTGAGCAGCACGCTCCCGCGCGGTCGGACCTGGGTGCAAGCGAGCACGACCACACCCAGCCGAACGGGAGAAGCACATGTCCAAGGGCCGTGGCCGAAACCGGATGCTCGGGGTCGGCGGCCAGCGCCGGAACCTGTCGCGCGGCGAGTTGCGCGGCGGGCGGGCGCAGGCGTCCGGCGGCGGAACCGATCCGGTCGCCGCGAAGAAGGAGCTCCTGAGGAAGATGCGCGAGCGTGCCGAGCGGCGCGCCGCCGATAACGAGGAATAGAACCGAGAGCCGCGCCGGCCCCTACATGGAGGCCGGCGCGGTTCACTTTCCGCGGAACGTGCGGCGGAGCGTGAGGCGGACGTCGCGCGCCGCCTCGCGCATCGTCCGCCGGACGGAGCGGAGCGGGTCGCGCACCGTGACCCGCCACGTCCCGCGGATGCCGTGCCCCACCGGGCGCAGGACGTTCGCCCTCACCCAGCGCGCCGGCAGGACGACCAGCACCCGGACCGGCGCGACGACGAGCGTCCGCCACAGCCACCGCAGGACCCGGGCGGCGAGCCGCCACGTCCCGGCGGCCCCGGCGACGACCGGCGCCAGGGCGTACCGCCACACGGCTCGCGCGGGCACGACGATCAGTACGCGTCCCAGCCGGGCCAGGCAGCGCCCGGCCAGCCGCCATGACCAGGCGACCGCCGCCGCGAACGCGCGCCAGCCGGACGCGAGCACGGCGCCGATCGCGCCGAGGACGGTGAGCGTGCCGCGCCCCAGCCAGGTGACGCCGGCCCACACGACACGGGCGAGCCAGGCGATCCCGAGCAGCGGCGGACGCAGCACGTACCGCCACAGCAGCACGGCGGGCAGGACCACGAGGAGCCCGAGCAGCCACCCGAGGCCGCGTCCGAGCAGCGCGGCGAACCGGCCGATCGGGGCGATCAGGACGCGGTGGAGCCACCGGGCCAGCCGCCCGGTCCCGCGTCCGAACCAGCGCAGGAAGCCGAGGATCACGACGACGGCGAGCCAGCGCAGCGGCCGCACGAGGACGACGTCGAGCAGCGCGCCGATACCGTGCCCGACGGCGGCCAGCAGCCGTCCGATCGGGGCGAGCACCCACCGGTACAGCGCCAGCCAGGCGCCGCGCAGCATCCGCCCGAGGAACCGGGCGAACCGCCCCGGCGCGCGCATGAGAGCGTTCCATCCCGCCCGGACGCCCCTGGCGGTCAGCACGGCCAGGTCCCAGCAGAGCCGGAGCGGCACGACGACGACCAGCGCGACGATCCGGGCCGGGACGACGATCCACGCGGGCCCGGGACGCGCCGGGGGCCGTCCCTTGGTGAGGTCGACCGAGTCGTTGCCGGTGGTCACGTTCGCCTTCCCTGTCCCGGTACGGCGGTATCCGCCGCATGCATCCGACTCGGCGGGCGGGCATCCGGTTCCGGGGGGTTGAACCCGTTCCGCGGCCTTCACCGTACTGCTCGTCGATCCGGGAGAGCGGTGCGGCAGCTCGTCCTCGATCGACGTAGGGGACCCGGACGGAGCCGGGGCCCTGACGACCTGGAGGACAACCACATGAAATTCCCACGCTGGGTGATCCCCGCCGCGGCCGCCCTCGCCGCCTCGGGACTGGTGCTGAGCGCCTGCGGTCAGGAGCGGGCCGGGGGGAAGCAGAACACCGCCGCGGGCACGCAGGCGCAGGCCGCACCGCCCGCCGCCGCGCCCGCCGTGCCCGCCGCCCCGCCGACCGCGCTGGAGGTCGCCAGCGTCACCAAGCTCGGCAAGGTCGTCACCGACGGCGAGGGCCGGACGCTGTACCGGTTCGACAACGACACCGCCCGTCCGCCCGCGTCCACCTGCGCGGACGCGTGCGCGAAGGCGTGGCCGCCGGCGCTGGCCGGCACGGGTGACACCAAGGTCCAGGGCGTCCAGCAGTCGCTCGTCGGCAAGGTGAAGCGCCCGGACGGAACGTGGCAGGTCACGCTCGACGGCTGGCCGCTGTACCGGTTCGCCAAGGACCAGAGCCCCGGCGACGTGAAGGGGCAGGGCGTCGGCGGCACCTGGTTCGCCGCGGCCCCCACGGGCAAGAAGGCCGCCCCGGTCAAGACCGACAACCGCTGGAAGGGCTGGACGGTCATCAAGGCGAAGAACGACCCGAAGCTCGGCCTCATCCTGACCGACGGCAACGGCCGGACCCTCTACCGCTTCGACAAGGACACCAACAAGCCGCCGACCACCAACTGCTTCGGCTCCTGCAAGAAGGCATGGCCCCCGGCCACCTTCAAGGGGTGGAAGAAACTGAAGCTCGAAGGCGTCAGCAGAAAGGTCGTCAACTTCATCGAGCGCAAGGACGACGGCAAGTGCCAGCTCACCATCAACGGCTGGCCCATGTACTACTACGAGAAGGACCTGCAGCCCGGCGACACGAACGGCCAGGGCGTCGGCGGGGTCTGGTGGGCGACCACCCCCACCGGCAAGAAGGCGGCCGCCACCGGCACCGGTACCGGTGACGACGGCGGCTCGGGCGGCGGCTACTAGCCCGCCCGCGAAGACGAAGGCGCGGAGGGCTCGCGGGTCGGTCGGGGTCCGCGATCCCTCCGCGCCTTCTTCGCGTCCGGGAATAAGAATGTAGCGGATCGGGAAGATCGCCCATATGTGCCGTTCTGCCATGTTGCAGAAAGCCAGAAGACAGGCGGAGAGAAAGCGGCCGACAGGCGTTTCGCCTCTACTTGAACGCGCCTGCTACAGTCTGCTTCGTTGCGATACGGCGGATCGCTGACCGCCACCTGGCATTCTGCTTTCCACGGCCATTTCGACGGCTTCAGTAATGCTTTCCCGGGTGCCATCATGAAGGCAACCCCGGTCAGGCCGGGAAGCCCGTCCAGGGCCGTGCGCGAGATGAGGGCATCATGACGGTCGTGCCGACATCCGTCCCAGAGCCGCAGGCGGCGGAGCGTCCGGTGGACGTCCGGCTGACGTTCCGGCTGCTGCTCGCCGTCGACATCCAGGGCTACAGCCTTCGCACACCGCGGATGCAGGTGACCGCCCAACTCGATCTGCTGGACGCAATGGAGCGGGCGGCGGCGGCCGCCGGACTCGACTGCGGCGCCTGGTCGCAGCAGGTCGCGGGGGACGGTGTCCTGGCGGTGCTGCCGGACGACGCCGACATCGTCACCGTCGTCGGCGTCTTCGCGCCCGCGCTCGAACGCGCGCTCGCGCCCCTGGAGCGGGGCGGCCCGCCCGGACGACGCGTGCGGGTGCGGCTCGCGCTCCACCACGGCGCGCTGATCATCGGATGGCCGGCGGTGCTGGGACCGGCCGGGCACGCGCCGGTCATCGTCAGCCGCCTGCTCGACGCCCGCCCGGTGCGCTGCTACCTGGACGGGCATCCCGAGCGGAACGTGGCGCTCATCGTCTCCGAACTGATCTTCCACGATGTCGTGGCCAGCGGGCTCTGCGCGCTCCCGCCGACGCTCTTCCGGCAGGTCAGGGCGGTCATCAAGGGAGTTCCGTACGCGGGCTGGCTGCATGACCCCTGCCACGCCTGAGGGACCGGACGGCTCGTCCCCTGCTGTTGATCTGACCGGGTGTGGCCGTGTTCCTGACAGGACGAGTTGATCGTTTCTGGCACGATCAACGCCATGTATGAGCGTTTCGCCCACGAGTATGCAGTCCACGCCGAGGACAGCGCCTACAACGCCCTCTACGACCGGCCCGCCGTGCTCGGCCTCGCCGGCGACGTGGCGGGGGCGTCCGTCTTCGACGCCGCTTGCGGGCCTGGCCTGTACGCCGCCGAACTGCTGGACCGGGGGGCGCGCGTGGCCGGTTGCGACGTGAGCCCTACTTTCGTCGAGATGGCCCTGGCGCGTACGGACGGACATGCCGACCTACGCGTCCACGACCTGTCCCAGCCGCTGACCTGGGTTCCGGACGGTTCGTGCGATCTCGTCGTCCTCGCCTTGGCCCTGCACTACATCGACGACCGTGTCGCGCTGCTGTCGGAGTTCCGCCGCATCCTGGACCCCGGCGGCGCCGTCGTCCTGTCCACCGAGCACCCGACGATGAGCTGGATGCGGCTGGGCGGCTCCTACTTCACCCAAGAGCCCGTCGAGGAGTCGCTGAGCCCCGACCGGGACTGGCCCATCCGGGCCTGGCGCCGCTCCCTGACGTCGATCTGCGCCGAATTCCGCGCGGCCGGCTTCGTCATCGAGGAGCTGCTGGAGCCGCGTCCCGTCCCCGAGATGGCCGACCGCTACCCCGAGGACCACGCCAAGCTGGAGGCGCTCCCGGCGTTCATCGCCTTCCGGCTGATCCCCGCCCCGCCGCGCCCCTAGCCGACCTCGTCGTCGCGGAGGTTGTACGGGCGGCAGCCGTGGTGGCCGCCGTCCGGGGCCGGCCCCTCGCGGGTGACCACCGCACCCGCACGTACGGCCTGTCCAGCGGCAGCCAGTACAAGGCGTACCGGCCGAAGAACCTCACCTGAGCGACCCCCCCCGCGGAACGCCCGGCCGGGCTCCCCCGGCCGGGCGTTTCAGGTCAGGGGCCCTCCACGATCCGCCAGCGCCCCACGTCGCGGTGGTCGGAGTCGTAGACGGCCGACTCGTCGCCGGCCGTCAGCGCGTAATGCCGGACGTTCCCCGCCCAGTACCGCAGAATCCGCCCCAGCTCCTTCTCGGCGTCCGCGGCCACGGCGCCTTCACTCATGTCGACCTCAAGCACGAACTTCACGCTCTCACCTCCACCTTGAATCCTGTCATTGAATTCGCAGTAGATGGTTTGCGCACAGCACTCACTGATCAGGCGATTTACAATGCCGTCAACCCTCAAATGCATGGACGCCAGGTGGCCTGGGCGGGCGTACGGAAATCGCGTCGCGGGCACATGGCGGCGCGGTTTATCGTCCGCCGCATGACGGACGAACAATCGGCGGCCGAGCCGCCGCCAACGCTGACCGGCACGCGCGAACTCCTGCTCGGCTACCTCGACTACTACCGCGCCGCCCTGCTGCGGAAGCTCGACGGAATGCCGGACGGCGACCTGCGCACCAGCCGGCTCCCCTCGGGGTGGACGCCGCTGGCCCTTCTCAAGCACCTGGCGTACGTCGAGCGGCGCTGGTTCCGCTGGGGTTTCGCCGCCGAGCAGGTGGACGACGTCTGGGGCGAACAGGCGCCGGCCACGCAGCGCTGGCACGTCCTTCCAGACGAGTCGGCCGACGAGATCAGGCGGCTCTTCCTGGACGAGTGCGAACGATCGCGCACGATCGTCGTCGACGCCGACCTGCGGGATCAGGCGGGTGCCGGCGGCGGGTTCGGTGCGTCCGAGCAGCGTCCGGCGCTGATCTGGATCCTGTTCCACGTGTTGCAGGAGTACGCCCGCCACGTCGGGCAACTCGACATCGTCCGGGAGCTGTCCGACGGCGCGACTGGCGAGTAGGCCCTGTGGGCCGGGTCAGATGAGCGTCTTCACCAGGAGTTCGAATTCCAGGTCGTCGCGCTTGGGGAGACCGAAGCGCTCGTCGCCGTAGGGGAACGGGCTCGTCTCCCCGGTCCGGACGTATCCGCGCCGGACGTACCAGGCGATCATGTCCTCGCGGACGGTGATCACCGTCAGGTGCATCTCCTTCGCGCCCCACTCCTCGTGCGCCAGCCGCTCGGCCTCCGCGAGGACCATGCTGCCGAGGCCGCCGCGCTGGTGGACGGGATCGACCGCGAACATGCCGAAATAGGCGTGCCCGTCCCGGTTCTCCAGCTGGCAGCAGGCGATCGGGCCGTCGTCGTCCTCGGCGACGAGCACCGTGCGCCGGTCGCCGCTCATGGCGTCCGCGACCATGTCCGCGTCGGTGCGCCGGCCGTCGAGGATGTCGGCTTCGGTGGTCCATCCGGCGCGGCTGGAGTCGCCGCGGTAGGACGACTCGACGAGCGTGACGAGCGCGGGGACGTCGGCCGGCGTCGCGGCGCGGAAGCGGGGGTTGACCAGGCTCACGAACGGGACTCTAACCCCAGGTCGCCGGTGCCCCGGACGGCGGCCGGGTTGCGGAGGGCAATCCTGGACGTCTAATATCCAGGATCATGCGGATGAGCGAGGGGGTCGAGTGGGCGATCCACAGCTGCCTCAACCTGACCTGGCTGGAGCCGGGTGAGGCGGTGCCGGCGGCCAGGATGGCGGCGTTCTACGAGCTGCCCCCGGCCTACCTGAACAAGCAGCTCCAGGCGCTCGCCCGCGCCGGGATCCTCACCTCCACCCCCGGGCCGCGCGGTGGGTTCCGGCTCGCGCGCCGTCCCGAGGACATCTCGCTGATGGACGTGGTGGCGGCGATCGAGGGGCCGGACGAGGCATTCCGCTGCGAGGAGATCCTGCGGCAGGGGCCCGGCGAGCACGAGGGGGTCGACTACCGCAGGCGGTGCGTCGTCTCCCAGGCCATGCGGCGGGCGGAGATGGCGTGGCGCGCGGAGCTGGCCGGGCAGACCCTCGCCGACATCCGCGCCACGGTGGAGCGCCGCAATCCGTCCGCGCCCGGCGAGACCCGCGCCTGGTTCGCGAACCTGCGGACCTGATCACCGCCGGCCCGGACGGGCGTCCGGCCATCGACCAATTCTGGATATTGAACATCCAGTTTTCTGGAAGGGAAGCACCATGCAGGCACGAATGAGCGTCATGAAGCCGGCCGCCGCCGGATACAAGGCGATGCTCGCGCTGGAGTCGTACATCAACGGCAGCGGCGTCCCCCAGAGCACCCTGGAGCTGGTCAGGCTCCGTGTCAGCCAGATCAACGGGTGCGCGTTCTGCGTCAGCATGCACGCCGCCGACGCGAAGAAGGCCGGCGAGACCGACGAGCGGCTCTGGTCGGTGGCGGCCTGGCGCGAGGCGCCCTACTACACCGACGAGGAGCGGGCGGCGCTCGCGCTGGCCGAGGCCGCCACCCGCCTCGCCGACAACCCGGCCGGGGTCCCGGACGACGTCTGGAACGACGCCGCCGACCACTACGACGAGGAGTCCCTCGCCGCGCTCGTCATGGTGATCGCGGCGATCAACGCGTGGAACAGGATCAACGTGACCGTGCGCAACCCCGCCGCCTGACCCGCTACGCGTCCCCGTCCGCCTGGTCGACGCGGCAGTCCGCGCCGATCGGGCGGGTGATCGACCAGTAGCGGGTGAAGTGGCATTTCGACATCTTCCAGCGGCCGTCCTCGACGACGTACTCGTCTTCGTACTCGCCGGTGGCGACGGTCTCGGTGCCTTCGAGCAGGTTGACCTGGCGGAACTTCAGCGTCCAGCGGCCGGACGCGCTCGTCTCGCCGTGGATGGCGATGTCCGGGTGCGTCGCGTGGTGCATGTCGAGGATGACGTTCCTGCCGTCGACCTTCTGAAGGGCGATCCGTTCGAAGACCTGGGCGATGCCGTCCGCGTCGGCGAACGTGCCGAGCCGGCCGTAGTCGATCGAGGCGCCGGAGGCGATGAAGCAAGCCCGGAACTCCTTCGGGTCCTTGGCGTCGCAGGCCCGCAGGTAGCGGTGCTTGAGGGCCTTGATGTCCTCGATGGCCTCCAGGCGGGCGATGCGCTCCGCGAGGTGCTCCGCGTTGTCGGGACTCGGCATGGTCACCGACTCTCGTCCGGTGGCGGACGGCGCGTCCAGCGGTGTCCCGGTGAACGGGAGGGGAGCGGAGCGCGGCGGGCGGGACGCCGAGGATCGTCGGTATGAGCCTTGGCGAGGAGAACGTCCGGCACCGGATGCTCGACGTCGGCGGCATCGCGCTGCACGCGGCGGAGCAGGGGGAGGGGGCGCCGGTCGTCCTGTGCCACGGGTTCCCGGGGCTCTGGTACAGCTGGCGGCATCAGCTCCCGGTGCTGGCGGAGGCCGGCTACCGGGCCGTCGCGGTCGACATGCGCGGGTACGGACGCAGTGGCCGTCCCGCGTCGCCGGCGGACTACGGCCGTAGGCACACGGTGGCCGACATGGTGGGCCTCCTGGACGGGCTCGGCATCGAGGAGGCCGTCTTCGTCGGGCACGACTTCGGAGCCGCGCTCGTCTGGGACCTGCCCCAGTGGGCCCCCGGACGAGTCAAGGCGCTGATGCAGTTGAGCGTGCCGCGCATGCCGGTTTCGGCGCGTCCGCCCACCGAGCTTTATGCGCGCATGGCGGAGCAGCACTTCGTCCATGTGCACTACTTCCAGGAGGAGGGGCCCGCAGACGAAGAGTTGGGGGCGGCGCCGGAGCGCTTCCTGGCGAACGTGTTCTGGGCGCTCAGCGGCGGATACCGGTACCTCGACATCTGGCAGCACCCCAGTGAGGGCAACGGATACCTCGATGTCCTGCCGGAGGCGCCGCCCCTGCCCTGGCCGTGGCTGTCGCAGGACGAGTTCGCCCACTACGTCGACGAGTTCAGCCGGACGGGCTTCACCGGTGGACTCAATTGGTACCGGGCCTACGACCACGTCTGGAGAGAGAAGCAGAGCCGTCCGGACGAGCCCGTCACCGTTCCCACGATGTTCCTCGTGGGCGAGCGCGACCCCGTCCTGCAGATGATGGGGTCTGGTGCCCTGAAGCAGATGGAAAGCCTCGTGCCGGGCCTACAGGACGTCCACATCGTCGAAGGCGCGGGCCATTTCGTCCAGATGGAGGCCGCCGACGAGGTCAACGAGGCCATGCTCGCCTTCCTTGCCGGGCTTACCTGGGCGTAAGCACGGGTCGGCGGGGTAGCAAGAGCACCATGGCCGGCGCGCCCGAAGCGCCGGGATCTGAGCATCATCCGGACACGGGGGGCCGAGATGAACCAGCAGCAGACCGGCCAGGACGTCGAAGCGGACATGAAGCGGCGCATCCACCGTGTGGGGACGGGGGCGAGCAATGCCCCCGGCCACCTCGACACGGACGCGGGCCCGAGCACCGCCGACGCCGAGAAGGACATCGAGGGACGCATCCGCCGCCGCGGGACGGGCGCCAGCGACCATCCGGGAAAGGACGACTGACCACCGGCCCCGGGTGCCACTGGGCCTTGGCGGCTCAGCCGCCAGGTGGTGCCAGCAGGATCTCCAGCGTGCGTTCCGACAGGTCAGGGCTGCCCTCGCCGGGCATCAGGTAGCCGCCCACCCACGCGCGCAGCATCAGCAGCGCCCGCAGCTCCGCGTCCGCGCCGCCGAACCCGAGCCCCTCCAGGCACGCGGCGATGTGCCCGAGGAGCGCCTGGTCGGCGTGCCGCACCGCCTTCTCGGCCGCGGGCTCGTGCTGCGCCCACAGCCGCATCGCCCGGTCGACCGGCCCGATCTCGCGGCCGAGCGCCTGGATGCGGCGCAGCCGTTCGCGCGGGTCCGCGGTGCTGCCGAGGGCGAGGGTCAGCATCTCGTCCGTCCGCTCGTGCGCCCACCGGTCGAGCAGCGCGCGCATCAGCTCGGGACGGTCCGTGAAATGCCAGTAGAAGCTGCCCTTGGTGACGCCCAGCCGGGCCGCGAGCGCGTTGATCGTCACGCCGCGCTCGCCGGCCCTGGCCAGTTCCTGGTAGGCGGCCTCGATCCAGTCCCGCCTGGACGTTCTCGTGCGGGGCGCCATCGTCCTCCCGTCAATGCCGTGCGGTGCTCAGACCAGCGTCACCGGACCGGGGTCGATCCCCAGCTCGATCTTGCCGTAGAGCGCGAACGCCGCGTCCGGGTCGAACACCACATGCCCGGAGATGGTGTTCACATCCCGCTGCGCCCGCTGGAACGGGGAGTCGCTGAACTGCGCGCTCGCGCCCGCCGCGGAGCACAGCTCGTTCACGACCCGGCGGGACGTCCCGGCGACGTGCGCGGCCACCAGCCGGGCCCGCGCGCGCTGCGCCATCGTCAGGGTCCCGCCCGCGGCGACGGTCCCGGTCACCTCGCGCAGCGCGTCGTCCAGCAGGAGACGGGCGGCGGTCAGGTCCGCGGACGCGGTGGCGAGCCTGATCTGGCCGCTCATGAGGTCGCGCTGCCGTTCCCCGCTGTAGCTCATCACCCGCTTCCTGGTCCGTTCGGTGAACCGGGCCAGCACCCCCTCGGCCACCCCGAGCACGGGGGCGGCGCCGGTCAGCGCGAAGACGGGCACGAGCGGCGTGCGGTAGAGCGCCCCGGGATGGACGTGCGATCCGGGCGAGCGTCCCTCGGTCAGCTCCAGCAGCGGCACCGAGCGGTGCGCGGGGACGAAGACGCCCGGCACCTCGATGTCGTTGCTGCCCGTGCCGCGCATCCCGCTCGTGTGCCAGACGTCGTGGACGGTCACGTCCGCGCGGGGCAGCAGGAACAGCCTCGGCTCGATCGAGTCGTCCACGGTGACCAGCGCCATGACCATCACGTGGTCGGCGTGCATGACGCCGCTGCCCCACGACCAGCGTCCGGTGACGGTGTGGCCGCCGTCCACGGGCTGGGCGGTGCCGCTGGGCGAGAGCGTGCACGGGATCAGCGCGTACGACCGGTCGGCCCACACCTCGGCCTGGGCCTGCTCCGGGAACAGCCCGACCATCCAGTTGTGGAGGGTGTAGATGACCGACAGCCAGCCGGTCGAGGCGCAGGCCGCGCCCGCCGCCCGGCAGGCCGCCGCCATCGCCTCGAACTCCAGCTCGGCGCCGCCGAACCGCTTCGGCACGAGCATGTCGAGCAGCCCGGCCGCGGCCAGGTCAGCGATCGTCTCGTCGGGCAGCCGCCGCTCCGCCTCGGCCGCCTGGGCGCGCTCCGCCAGCTTGGGCGCGAGCTCTCGCACGCGCTCCACGATCTCGTTTCCGTACTCCATAGTACGGAGACCATACCCTTAAGTATGGTCGACGGCCAGGCCCCGCCCTGTCGGAGGCCCGAAGTAGCGTGGACGTCATGACCTTGGCTCCAGTGGAAGACCTCGCCGCCGTGCTGGCGGTGGCCGGTGACCTGGTCGAGGGCGTCCGCCCCGGCCAGTGGGACGACCCGACGCCCTGCCCGGAGTGGAACGTCCGCCACCTGGTCGGGCACCTGGTCGGCGGCGACCGCCTGTTCACGACGCTGCTGCGCGGCGAGGAGCCGCCGCCGCCGAGCGCCCGCGACCCGAGGAGCACCGACGTGCTGGGCGACGACCCGGCGGCCGCCCAGCGGACCGCGGCCCGCGAGTTGATCGAGGAGCTGTCCCGGCCGGGCGCCCTGGAGAAGATCATCCAGATCCCGGTCGGCCCGGTGCCCGGCGCCGCGGCCGCGCACATGCGCTCCGTCGAGGCCATCGTCCACGGCTGGGACCTGGCCCAGGCCACCGGGCAGGCCGTCCGCTTCCCGGACGACGTCGTCGAGCGCGTCCTGGAGTTCACCCGGGCGAAGCTCGCCGACGTCCCGGCGGGCCGGTCCCCGTTCGGCCCGCCGCGGCCGGCGCCGGCCGACGCCCCGCCCGTGACCCGGCTCGCCGCCCTGCTGGGCCGTCCGGTCCGGGGATGACCGGTCAGGCGGCGGGTTCGAAGATCTCGACGAGGTTGCCGGCCGGGTCGGTGAGCAGGATCTGGCGCCCGCCGGGGCCGGAGACCACCTCGCCGAGGAAATCGACCCCGGCGGCGCGCAGCCGGTCCATCTCGCCGTCGAGATCGTCGACGGCGAGATGGATGCGGTTGCGCCCGGCGGAGGCGGACTCGGGCGTGGCGCGGGCGCCGGAGCTGCCCGGCCCGGACAGGAGCAGCCGCAGCGGCCCGCGCACCACGTCCGCGAAGGCGGGCGCCGGGTTGGTGCGCAGCGTGAAGCCGAGGTGGGCGGTGTAGAACTCGATGGCGGCCCGGACGTCGTCGACGATGTAGCGGACGCTTGCGAACTGGTCGGATTCAGTCATTCTCGGACCTCTCGTGGTTGGCGAGCCGGGGCAGCAGGTAGCGGACGCGGGTGTCGATCTCGTCCGCCGCGCGGACGAAGGCGTCGCCGTCCGTTGCGGCCGGGTCGGGGATGCTCCAGTGGACGCGTCGCGGCCGGTCGCGGAAGTCGGGGCAGACCTCGCGGACCTTGTCGCACAACGTGATCACGTAGTCGAACCGGCGGTCGGCCACGGCGTCCAGATGCCGGGGCCGGCCGGTGAGATCGATGCCGTAGCGCTCGCGCAGCACCTGGACGGCCTCCGGGTGCAGTTGCCGCCGGGGATGGCTGCCGGCGCTGGCCACCTCGACGCGCCCGCCGCCGTGATGCCGCAGCAGGGCCTCGGCGATCGGTGAACGGGCGCTGTTGCCGGTGCAGGTGAACAGCACGGCGGACGGACGGGCCGTCCCGATCGCGGGCGCGACCGGGCCGAGCCGCAGCGCGGGGTGCAGGGCGGCGCCGGTCGCGGCCAGCTCCTGCGCGCAGCGCTCCAGATCGAGGTGGTAGTAGGTCTGCCGGGCGTCGAAACTGCTGCGCCGCGCGGTGACGAGCGCGCCGTCGCGCAGCTGCCGCAGATGGTAGGAGACCAGGTTCTGCGGTTCGCCCACCAGCTCCACCAGCTCGCGGACCTGGTAGTCGCCGGCGGACAGCTCGCTCAGCAGCCGCCACCGCAGCGGATGCGCGGCCAGCCGCACGAAGCTCGGAGCACCGTGATCAGAAGAGCCCACGGCACTCAGTATACATCAAGACGGTTTGATGCACTTTGGACGAGGTGCGGCATCGCGCCGCCCGGCACCGTGTCGAGCAGTCCCCTGACGAAGAGCGGCCGGAAGTGGCCTGATCTGGTCAGCCGAAGATCCACAAGTCGCCGCCCGCTATGATCATCCAGCTTTGCCGCACAAATTCGAAAGGACAGGATGAATATCGACTTCGGCGCGGATGCCGCATTCTCATGGTACGTAGTGTTTCTACTGGTCTCGGGTGTCGCCATGCTTCTCATGGCGGCCATCGGCGGCGGTCAGAGCATCGGTGAAAGGCTGCTCAACCTCGCCTTCGGAGTGGGGTTCCTCGGCTACGCCGTGTACCTGGGGTTCATCTTCGACGGCGGCGAGTACTTCATGTTCTTCTACGCCTTCATTCTGCCGGTGCTCATGCTCTTCAGGTTCTTCAGCGCAGTGTTCGGCAAGCGCCAGAGCGCCTGATCTGAGAGGCCGCGAATCGGCCGCGGGACGGTAGGCCGGTTCCGCGGCCGAGGCCTCTTCCAGTGGCTCGGCTGCACCAAGGCGACTATCCGTGTATCGTCGACTCCATCATGTAGTTACCGAAGAGTGACGGACGGGAGTGCCGGTGGAGGATCTCCGCTTAATGGTCGCCGTCAGAGAAGGTGATTGGGCCGCATTCTACGGACCATTTGGTGCCCGTCTCACGCACCGCATGGAGGATATGGCGACCTTTTCATCCGGCCGGACGGCTCCGGCGGACATGACGGCCCGGTGGCGTGAACTGGACCGGGCCGGGTTCGGCAAGACGGTGGAGGTCACGGTCTCTCCGCAGTCGCCGATCGCCGAACTGACCTCCCTGGCCCTCGAGACCGCTCGCGAGCACGACCTCGCCCGACCCGCCGAAGATCCCGGTCCCGAGTCCGGCGACTACGCCCGGCACTGCTTCAGAAGCGGAGAGATCATCCGTGTGTGGCTTCACGACACGGATGGCGAGAACTACCCCGAGCACACAACGGTGGAGCAGGCTGGGCTGTGCGATGGCGACACCGTCGTCCTGTGCATCGAACACACGCCGACCGCCGCCTACTCCATGGGGCCCGCGCCTGATCCGCAGGCATTGTTCCGCAGTCTGCAACTGGGCTCGCGCTCACCATCGCCCCGGTCACTGCCCCGGCTGTGGGGAATCCTCCTCTACACCGACGCGGATGCCGAACTGGCCACTTACGTCCGCACGCACTTCGATGAGTTGAATGCCCTGTCGGGCCCGATATTCAGGTTGTTCGTCCTTGAACGTCCGGCGAACTGGCCGGCGACGAAGCGCTACTGGCGCGACAACCTCGAACCCGAGCTGTACCGGGTCTTCAACACCCTGCGCTGGCTCAAATGGAAGCCCTACGAGCGCCACCTCGCCTACGACATCGCACGCACCCTCGGCATCGATCCGGAGCGGCTGCCGTGCCTCGTCCTGCTGCGGGCCGACGCGATGGAGAACCGGATCGTGTTCCCCATCGAAAAGGTCTCTGCGAAATACCTGCGCAAGCTGTTCGGCGAGATCCTGCGAGCGCTCGACGCCCCGCCCGACCCGTACCGCCTCTCCAGCGCGCTCTACCCGAGGGAAAGCGACCTTCCCTTGACCGCCGACGGCAACTCGACGGGCATCGACCAGGTGGCGTTCGAGCGCGTCGCCCGCGCGGAAGAGCGCATCCAGCGGTCACTCGCTAAGCCGATCTTCCGCAGGCGCGAGAACACCTACATCCTCAACGGCTGCACGGCCATCGTCGAGAGCGGCGCCACCATGGTTGAGAACTTCAATTTCCACGGCCAGACCACGTTCATCAATCGTCCGGTCGACACGGTCATCCACGATTTCCAGAACACCCATTCGGCGTTGGCCGGGCAGGAGCATCTGGCCGAGCTGCTGCGTCTCGTCCTGTCCAGTGCCGATCTGCCCGACGAGGACAAGGAGGAGGCGGCCAACGTCATCCAGGGCGTGGCCGTCGACCTGGACCGGGCCGAACCCGACGAGGCGGCCGCGAAGACGAAACTGGAGATGCTCCGCACGGGCCTCACCCAGGCCGCTGACATAGCCGGCCCGGCCTCCGCGATCGTGGCGTCCATCCTCGGCGTCCTGGGCACCTGACGACCATCAGACGATCCGCCGCCGAGATGCGGATCGGGGCTTGGCCGTCCCTCGCCGGGCACTGGGTTGGCGGGCGTGGAGTTCGAGTTCGACGGGCGGCGGATCCCCCTTGCCGCGAGGAGGCCGGCGTCCGATGAGTTCCGGAATCTGGTGGACGGTGTTCCGATCCCGGCCGGGATGCAATACGTTCCCGCCGATACGTCCGGCACCCTCAACTGCTCCACCCAGGCGTTGGCCGGTCCGGTCGGCTGCGTCCACCTCCCCGCACCTTCGATGATCTTCATGGCGGTTCGTTGACCTGCGGCGTGTCGTTGTTATAGAAGCCGCCATAACAACAACATGCCGCAGGTCAACGGAGGAGGAGGCGCCGAGCGGCGTCCTGAGGAGGGCGACGGCGAGATGAGCAGCCCCGCCTCCCGACGGGGACGGCGAGACCGTAGCCGGCGCACTTTGGTCCGCCGGCTCTTGGTCAGGGGGCGGGGAGGACGCGGCCCGTGACTTCGCCGAAGCCCAGGCGAGTGTTGGACGGGCCCGGGGCGGTCGCGGTGATGGTCACCTCGTCGCCGTCCTCTAGGAAGGTGCGGGGTTCGCCACCCACTGCGATGGGTTCCTTGCCGCCCCAGGTCAGTTCTATGAAGGCGCCTCGCTGGTCCTTGGCGGGGCCGGAGACCGTGCCGGACGCGTACAGGTCGCCGGTGCGGGACGAGGCGCCGTTCACCGTCATGTGCGCGAGCATCTGGGCCGGGGACCAGTACATCTCGCGGTAGGGCGGGCGGGAGACGACGTGGCCGTTCCACCGGATTTCCAGGGTCAGGTCCAGGCCCCACGGGTTCTTCTCGTGGAGGTAGGGGAGCGGTTCCGGGTCTTGGGGCGGGG
Source organism: Actinomadura monticuli (assembly GCF_041463655.1). Classification (NCBI taxonomy): domain Bacteria; kingdom Bacillati; phylum Actinomycetota; class Actinomycetes; order Streptosporangiales; family Thermomonosporaceae; genus Actinomadura; species Actinomadura monticuli. The sequence goes on along the minus strand of NZ_JAXCEI010000012.1, from coordinate 193,841 downwards.
TGGCTACGCGGGCGGCTTCCAAGGCGAGGAGGGGGACGACCCAATGGGAGATGGACGTCGCGAAGCTCTTCCCTAGGAACGGCCCGAGGGGGACGTACTCCCATGCCTGGATGTCGCGGGCCGACCAGTCGTTGACCAGGACGACGCCGAAGACCCGTTCCGAGAAGTCTTCTGTGGAGACGGGTGTCCCGAGGGGTGAGCCTGTGCCCACTACAAAGCCGACTTCCGCCTCGATGTCCAGGCGGCGGCTCTCGCCGAAGGTGGGGGCCTCTTCGCCCTTGCGCTGGCCGGACGGGCGGACGATGTCCGTTCCGGACGGGATGACCGTGCCGGCGCGGCCGTGGTAGCCGACCGGGAGGTGTTTCCAGTTCGGCATCAACGGTTCGGAGCCGGGACGGAACAGGCGGCCCAGGTTCGACGCGTGGTGTTCGGACGCGTAGAAGTCGACGTAATCGGCCACCTCGAACGGCATGTGCAGGGTGACGGCGTCGAGCGGGTGGACGGCCTCGTCCGGGATTTCGTCCGAGACCAGGTCGAGGATCTGTTCGCGGACCTCCACCCAGCGTGCGTGGCCCTGTGCCATGAAGGGGTTCAGGGACGGGGCGGCGAACACGTCGTCGCCGAGGCCCAGGGCCAGGTCCACGACGGAGTCGGCCACGCGGACGCCCACGCGGGGTTCCTGACCGGGGAGGGAGAAAACGCCGTACGGGAGGTTGGCGAGCCCGAACAGGGAGCCTTCGGGGATCGCGATGCGGGTCATCGGGTGGTCTCCTGGAGCGCGGACGCGAGCAGGCCGAGGTCCGCGAGTTCGTTCAGGGGGTCGGTGATGCTGCACGTCCCGAAGGACAGGAAGCGGCCGCGGGCGGCGATCGCGCGGGCCTCGCCGAGGGCGCGCACGCGGGTCGCGACGGACGGGGCGTCGCGGTCGGCGAGGATCGCGGCCAGGTCCGCGGCGGTCCGGCCGCGCAGGGCCGCGTCGGTCGCGAGCAGCAGGTTCAGGAAGCCGTGCTGGTGGAAGCCGGTCTCCGGGTCGGTGTTGCGGACGGGATGGTGCAGCCCCGCCGTCGCCTTGAACGGCAGCCGGGCGTTCACGACCGAGACGATCGCGGCGGCCAGTTCGTCCGGGCTCGGGTACAGATGGGCCTTCACGCCGCCGGTGCGGAACTTCGCGCGGTGCCGGCGGGCGGCGACCGCGGCGATCATCGCGGCGCGGCGGTCGTCGCGCGGGATCTCGACGTAGACGGGCACGTCGGTGCCGCCGAGGAGGCGGAAGAACTCGTCCGGCCGCATGCCGGGCGGGACGGCGACCTCCAGGCCGCGCACGCGGACGGGCATGTCGGCGGCCGTGGCCAGGGCCTTCGCGGCCTGGCACGGGCCGCCCGGCGCGGTGATCGACAGGTCGAGCGGCGCGCCGTCGCGCAGCAGCGGGTACGCGTCCTCCAGCGCCGTCGCCGGCAGGACGAGGGTGCCGACGAGGCCGGCGTACGGGGCCGCGCGGTGCGCGCGGTGGGTCGGGACGGCCTCGGCGAGCGGCGCGAGGCCGGGCGGGAAGACGGCGGCGTCGTCGCACAGGCCGAGGGCGAACGCGGGGATCATCGCTCGCCGCCCGCCCACGTCCAGGCGTAGCCGGGGTCTTCGCAGGCCAGGCCGCCTTCGCCGAGTTCAAGGGGGTGGAAGGTGTCGACCATGACGGCGAGCTCGTCGAAGAACTCGACGCCGATGCTGCGCTCGTAGGCGCCGGGCTGCGGCCCGTGCGCCAGGCCGCCCGGGTGGACGGAGACGGACCCCTGCCCGATGCCGGAGCCCTTGCGCGCCTCGTAGTCGCCGCCGCAGTAGAACATGATCTCGTCGGAGTCGACGTTGGAGTGGTAGTAGGGCACCGGGATGGACAGCGGGTGGTAGTCCACCTTGCGCGGCACGAAGTTGCAGACGACGAAGTTGTGGCCCTCGAACACCTGGTGGACGGGCGGCGGCTGGTGGACGCGGCCCGTGATCGGCTCGAAGTCGTGGACGCTGAACGTGAACGGGTACAGGCAGCCGTCCCAGCCGACGACGTCGAACGGGTGCCGCGCGTAGGTCATGCGGGTACCGACGATGCCGCGCGAGGTGCGGTGCTTGACCAGGACCTCGACGTCGGTGGCGGCGGAGAGGAGCGGCTCGGACGGGCCGTGCAGGTCGCGTTCGCAGTACGGGGCGTTCTCCAGGAACTGGCCGTAGCGGGAGAGGTAGCGCTTGGGCGGCGCGATGTGGCCGGTCGCCTCGATGGCGTAGGCGCGCAGCGGCTGGTCGCCGGTCGGCAGCCAGCGGTGCGTGGTGGACGTCGGGATGACGACGTAGTCGCCCTGCTCGGCGTCCAAGGAACCGAAGATCGTCTCGACGGTGGCGGTGCCCGACTCGATGTAGACGATCTCGTCGCCGGTCGCGTTGCGGTACAGGGGCGAGTCGGCCGCCGACACGACGTAGGAGAGGCGCACGTCGTTGTTGGCGAGGATGACCCGGCGCCCGGTGACGGCGTCGGTGTCGGCCCAGATCTCCTTGGGGAACAGCTCGTGCAGCTTCAGGTGGCGCGGCTTGAGCGGATGGTTGGGGGTGGTCGCCATGTCCGGGACGTCCCAGGGCCGGGAGTCGACGATCGCCGACGGGATCTCCCGGTGGTACAGCAGGGACGAGTCGGACGAGAACCCCTCCTCGCCCATCAGTTCCTCGAAGTGGAGCCGCTCCTCGCCGTCCCCGTGGCCGACGTGACGGTGCTGGGTATGGCGTTTCGGCGGCACGTGGCCGACCCGGCGGTAGTGGGCCATGTCCCTCGCCTCCGATGATGGTTAATGCATGAACTACTTTGCCCCGACACTACGACTCTTCTCCCGTCCAGGGAAGGGCTAACTGCGCTCGCGCACGTCGAAGCGGGTCCGGCCCGCGATGAGCTTGTCCAGCAGCATGATCAGCATCTGCTGCTCGGTCTCGGTCAGCGCGGCCGCCCACTGCCGCTCGCGCTCGTGCTGGCCCGCGAAGATCTCCAGCATCGCGCCGCGGCCCCGCTCGGTCAGCGACAGGATCACCGACCGGCCGTCCCGCTCGCCCGGCTTGCGGGCCATCATCCGGTCCGCGACCAGCGTCTTCGCGAGGTTGGACACGGCGGCCCGGCTCATCCCGGCGAGGGTGGCGGCGCGGCCCGGCTCCAGCGGCCCGGCGAGCCAGGTCACGAACAGCAGCCGGAACCCCGCCCACGAGTGCCCGCGCGGCCGGTGCACCGTGGACTCCAGGTCGTAGGTGACGATCGCGGAGGCCCGGTTGAGGGTCAGCAGCAGCCTGGTCGCGAGCCGGTCCGGGAAGCCGAACTCCTCCGACAGGCGCCGCCCGGCGAGATCGACGAACGTCCAGAAGTCGGGATCGTCACGCCCGCTGTCCCGTCCGTCGTCCGGTTCACCGTCCGTGTCCATCGCCTCGCACCCCACATCTGATTCATGGATTGACTATTTAACCCGGCGGGCGGCCGGGGTGTCAGGGGGAGATCATCGGGCATCTCCTACGGGGCCGGGAGATCAGGGGGGACGATGGCGACCGTCGCCGACCAGTTCATCGAGGTGCTGCGGCAGGCGGGCGTGCGGCGCGTGTACGGCGTGGTCGGCGACAGCCTCAACCCGGTCGTGGACGCCATCCGCCGGACGGACGGCATCGACTGGGTGCACGTCCGCAACGAGGAGGCGGGCGCGTTCGCGGCGGCGGCCGAGGCCCAGACCACGGGACGCCTGGCCGTGTGCGCGGGCAGTTGCGGCCCCGGGAACACGCACCTGATCCAGGGCCTCTACGACGCGCACCGCTCGGGGGCGCCGGTGCTGGCGCTGGCGTCGCAGATCCCGAACGTGCAGATCGGCACCGGCTACTTCCAGGAGACCCACCCGGAGCGGCTGTTCGTCGAGTGCAGCCACTACTGCGAGATGATCAACACGCCGGAGCAGATGCCGCGCGTCCTGCGGATCGCGATCCAGCACGCGATCGGGCACGGCGGCGTCGCCGTGCTGACGATGTCCGGCGACACCGCGGGCAAGGACGCCGCCGCGCCGGCCGGCGAGCACGACTTCCTCGTCCAGCAGGGCACCGTCCGGCCAGGTCGAGCAGCTCGCGAACGCGCTGAACCGGGCGCGCAGGGTGATGCTGTTCTGCGGCTCCGGCGTCAAGGACGCGCATACCGAGGTGATGGAGCTGGCGCACAGGCTGCTCTCGCCGGTCGGGCACGCCCTGCGCGGCAAGGAGTGGATCCAGTACGAGAACCCGTTCTACGTGGGGATGAGCGGGCTGCTGGGCTATGGCGCCTGCTACGAGGCGATGCAGGCCGCCGACCTCGTCCTCCTGCTGGGGACCGATTTTCCGTACGACCCGTTCCTGCCAGGCAGGAACACCATTCAGGTGGACGACGACCCAGCGAAACTGGGCCGTCGCACACCACTCGACCTGGCGATCCATGGCGACGTCGGCGAGACCCTGAGGCTCGTCATGGACAAGGTCGAGCAGAAGCACGACCAGTCGTATCTGGACGACATGCTGCACCGCCACGCGCGCGCTTTGGAGAACGTCGTCTCGGCCTATACGCGCGACATCGAGAAGCACACCCCGATCCACCCCGAGTACGTCGCGAGCGTCCTGGACGACCTCGCCGCAGACGACGCGATATTCACCGTGGACACCGGCATGTGCAACGTGTGGGCCGCCCGCTACCTGACTCCGAACGGGCGCCGCCGCGTGATGGGCTCGTTCGTCCACGGCTCCATGGCGAACGCGCTGCCGCACGCCATCGGCGCCCAGTACGGCGCGCCGGGACGCCAGGTCGTCGCGCTGGCCGGCGACGGCGGGCTCGGCATGCTGCTCGGCGAGCTCCTCACCGTGCGGCTCCACCGCATCCCGGTGAAGATCATCGTGTTCGACAACGCGTCGCTCGGCATGGTGCGGCTGGAGATGATGGTGGACGGCTTCCCGGCCTTCGAGACCGACCACGAGGCCGTCGACTACGCGGCCATCGCCGCGGCGATCGGGATCGAGTCGGCGCGCGTGGAGCGTCCGTCCGACGTCCGCACCGTGATGGAGCGGGCCCTCGCCGCGCCCGGCCCGTACCTGCTGGACGTCGTCACCGACCCGAACGCCCTCTCCATCCCGCCGCACATCACGCCCCAGCAGGTGAAGAGCTTCGCGCTCTCCGCGGGCAGGACCGTCCTGACGGGCGGCGTCGGCAGGATGCTCGACCTGGCCCGCAGCAACCTCCGCAACCTCCCCCGGCCCTGACCGCCGCGAGCCTCAGCCGAACTCGCGGGCCATCTCGGTGAGGGTCTCCTCGGCGACCTCGGGCATCGAGCGGTGCGGGCGCTCCTCGATCCAGATCTGCGAGGCGATGCGGAGCGCGGCCATGAACGCGGCGGCCATGATGCGCGGGCGGAGGCTCCCGGCCGGGAGGCCGTCCCGCGCGGCGATCAGCCCGGTCAGGGAGCGCTCCAGCTCGGCGTAGTGGGCGAGCTGCCGGGCCAGGACGGACGGGTGGTTGCGGGCGAGCCGCAGCTGCGCCGCCCACTGCGGGTCGAGTTCGCCGTACTGCTCATGGACGGAGCCGACCGAAGCGCGCAGCGCCGTCCAGGACGACTCGTCCGGCGGACGGGACTCGAAAATCTCCACCAGGGAGGCCATGCGCTGCTCGCCGCCGTAGAGGAGCGCCTCCTCCTTGCCGCCGAAGTAGTTGGAGAAGGTGCGGCGGGACACGCCGGCGGCGTCGGCGATGGCCTCGACGGTGACCTCGTCCAGGCCGTGCTCGACGGCGAGTCGCATCGCGGCCTCGTGCAGGGCGCGGCGCGTCGCCTCCTTCTTGCGCTCGCGCAGCCCGCCCTTGCGGTGCACCTGGCCTCCGCGTTCGTGCACTTCGCTCGCGCGCTCGTGCACCTCGCCGCCGTGCTCGCGCAGTCCGCCGGTCGTCTTCATGGTCGGTCCAGCCTACCCATCGTCAAATACTTCCCTGTGAGAAAACTTGCCCAGCGGGAATAAGATTCCCGTGGCGCGCGGTTGAGTCCTCGTTCCCCACTTCTCGCGGAGGCGTTCCTTGACCGTCCAGGCCCCGTCCAGACCTGCGCCGATGTCGCACCGGCAGGTCCTCGAAGCTCTCAGCGGCCTGTTGCTGGTGCTGTTCGTGGCGATGCTGAGCAGCACCGTCGTGTCCACCGCGCTGCCGCAGATCATCGGCGCCCTCAAGGGCAGCCAGTCGCAGTACACGTGGGTCGTCACCGCGACCCTGCTGGTGTCGACGGCGAGCACCCCGATCTGGGGCAAGCTGGCGGACCTCTACGACAAGAAGAGGCTGCTCCAGGCGGGCGTCGCGATCTTCATCGTGGCGTCGGCGGCGTCCGGGTTCGCGCAGAACACCGAGCAGCTCATCGCGTTCCGGGCCGTGCAGGGCCTCGGCGTCGGCGCGCTGCAGATCCTCGTCCAGATCATCATGGCCGCGATGATCAGCCCCCGCGACCGCGGCCGCTACTACGGCTACCTCGGCGGCGTGATGGCCGTCGCCACGGTCGGCGGGCCGCTGCTCGGCGGCCTGATCGTCGACTCCTGGCTCGGCTGGCGCTGGTGCTTCTTCATCGGCGTGCCGTTCGCCGTCGTCGCGTTCGCGCTGCTGCAGAAGACCCTGAGGCTGCCGGTCATCCGGCGCCCGGACGTGAAGATCGACTACGCGGGGGCGACGCTGATCGCCGCCGGCGTGAGCGTCCTGCTCATCTGGGTCACGTTCGTCGGCGAGCACTTCCCGTGGCTGTCCTGGGAGACGGCCGCGATGGCGGGCGGCGGCGTCCTGCTGCTGGCGGCGGCCGTGTGGGTCGAGTCGCGGGCGGCGGAGCCGATCGTCCCGCTGGACATCGTCGCGCGCCGCAACACCGCGCTCGCGATCATCGCGAGCCTCGCGGTCGGCATGGCCATGTTCGGCGGCGCCGTGTTCCTCGGCCAGTACTTCCAGATCGGACGCGGCTACAGCCCGACCAAGGCGGGCCTGCTGACGTTCCCGATGATGCTCGGCGTGTTCGGCGCGTCCACGATCGCCGGACGGCTCGCCACCAAGACCGGCAAGGTCAAGCCGTACATCCTGTTCGGGACGGTCGTGCTGACCGCCGGGTTCGGGATGCTGGCCACCATCGACCACACGACCTCGCTGGTCTTCCTCGGCGTCGGGATGTTCCTGATCGGCGTCGGGGTCGGGACGACGATGCAGAACCTGGTCCTCGTCGTGCAGAACTCCGTCCACCTGCACGAGATCGGCGCCGCGAGCGGGACCGTCACGTTCTTCCGCTCCCTCGGCGGGACGGTCGGGGTCTCCGTCCTCGGCGCGGTCCTCGCCAACCAGGTCGCCGGCAAGATCGCCGACGGGCTGCGGCGGCTCGGCGTCGACCCGACGGCGGGCGGCGGCGACGCCGGCAACCTCGACATCGCGGCGCTGCCCGCGCCCGTGCGGGAGGTCGTCCGGGCCGCGTACGGGGACGCGACCGGGCACATCTTCCTGGTGTCCGCGGGTATCGCGGTCGTCGGCATCATCGCGGCGGCGATGCTCAAGCCGGTCAGGCTGCGCGACAGCCTCGACCTGGTGGAACCCGCCAAGGCGGGCGGTCCCGCACCGGCCGTGAAGGACGGTTCGTTGTCAGGTTCTTGATAACGGCCCGGCCGAAGAGCTGGGTTGGGACAGAAGAGCAGGGAAGCCGCGTTGCGTACGGTCGGTATCGGGACACTCGCGACGGAGGCGGTAGATGAGCGGACGATCGGAGTTCGGGCAGCGCGCGGCGGCGGCCGTGCGGGCGGGCGGCATGTTCGCGCGGAGCGGGCTGTGGCGCCCCGGACCGCCGCTGAAGGTCGTCCGCCAGCTCGCCGCCCTGCGCCGCTGGGGCACCCTGCTCGGCGGGACGGTCGTGTCCGCCGCCGCCCGCGACCCCGGCGTCGTCGCGATCATCGACGACGCCGGGGAGCTGACCTACGGCGAACTCGACGCCCGCACCGACCGGCTCGCCGCCGCGCTCGGCCGGTTCAACGACGCGCCCCGCGTCGCGGTGCTGTGCCGCAACCACCGGGGCATGGTCGAGGCGCTCGTCGCGTGCAGCAAGCGCGGCTCCGACCTCGTCCTGCTCAACACGGGGATGAGCACCGAGCAGCTGCTCACCGTCCTGCGGCGGCAGGAGATCGAGGTCGTGATCGCCGACGCGGAGTTCGCCGGGTTCCTCGCGGGCGTGCCGAAGACCGTGCACGTCATCACGGCCGGGGGGACCGGGTCGGAGCTGGAGAAGGCCATCGCCGCCGCGCCCGCCGGGCCGATCGACCCGCCGGCGAAGGCGGGCCGGACGATCGTCCTCAGCTCGGGCACGACCGGCCTGCCCAAGGGCGCCGACCGGCACTCGCGCCCGGGGCTGTCGCCGCTCGTCTCGATCCTGTCCCGCATCCCGTACCGGGTGCACGAGCGGATGTTCATCGAGGCGCCGCTGTTCCACACCTGGGGCTACGCGATGCTCCAGGCCGCGATCTCGCTGCGCGCCACGATCGTCCTGCGGACCCGCTTCGACCCCGAGCAGACCCTCCGCACCCTCGACGCCACCCGCGCGACGGCGCTCGTCGCCGTGCCCGTCATGCTGCAGCGCATCCTGGACGTCCCGGAGTCCGTGCGGCGCAAGTACGACACGTCCTCGATGCGGATCGCCGCGCTGAGCGGCTCGGCCCTTCCCGCCACGCTCGCCACCGCGTTCATGGACGAGTTCGGCGACGTCCTCTACAACCTGTACGGGTCGACGGAGGCGTCCTGGGTGACCATCGCCACGCCCGCCGACCTGCGCGCCCGCCCCGACACCGCCGGGACGCCGCCGCCTGGGACGAGGGTCGCGATCCTGGACGAGGAGGGACGCCCCGTCCCGCCCGGCGTCACCGGCCGTATCTTCGCCGCCAACGACCTCCTGTTCGCCGGGTACACGGGCGGCGACACGAAGGAGATGCGGGACGGCCTGATGAGTCTCGGCGACGTCGGCCACCTCGACGCGGACGGCCGGCTGTTCGTCCAGGGCCGCGACGACGACATGATCGTCTCGGGCGGGGAGAACGTGTTCCCGGCCGCGATCGAGGAGGTCCTGGAGAAGCTGCCGCAGATCCGCGAGGTGGCCGTCGTCGGCGTCCCGGACGAGGACTTCGGGCAGCGCGCCGCCGCCTACGTCGTCCTGCGCGAGGGGGAGGCGCTGGACGCCGACGCCGTCCGCGCCCACGTCCGCGAGCATCTGGCGCGCTTCGCCGTCCCGCGCGACGTCCACTTCCTGGACGCGCTGCCCCGCAACGCCACCGGCAAGATCCTCCGCCGCTCCCTGACCTCGTCATAGCGCGACCGCCGTCATAGCGCGCCCGTCGCGCCCGTCAGGGCGTCACGGTGAACCAGAGGCGGGTGCGGCCGGGGGCCTGGTCCAGGCCCCACTCGCCGGCGAGCGCGTCGATGACGGTCAGCCCGCGTCCGTGGTCGAGGCGGCGGCGGCCGTGCGGGTCGGCGCCGGCCGGGCCGTCGCCGGCGGGCCCGTCGTCGACGACCTCGACGCGCAGGACGCGGCCGTCGGTCGCGACCGTCACGGTGACGGACCCGGAGCCGTGCAGGACGGCGTTGGCGACCGCCTCCGCCGTCATCAGCTCGACGTCGTCGAGGAGCTCCTCGTCCGCGATGACCTTCGCGGCGCGCTCGCGGACGATCCGGCGGGCGCGGCGGCCGCCGTCACCGCCGCCGTCGAAGCCGAACGCTTCGCCGAGCCGTTCCATCCCCGGGGCCAATGCATCACCACATCTGAAATCGATTGAGACAGCGCACCGCAATCATTCACCTGCGGTGCGTGATCGGCAATGCGACCTGTGTACTGATCTTGGCCTTTCCGGGACAGCGCGGCCGAAGAATACTCACCGAGGCCCACAAACCGGGTGTTTTCTCCGTCCCTTGGCGAGAATCAGCGCAGGCCCTCCTTGTGTCACCATCCGTTTCGGCAGCGTTTTTCGCCGGGTGGGGCGAAGGACAGCGTCTGTCCCGGAGGTGCGCCATGCACGCGGTCGTTCTCGCCTGCGCCGCGCAGGCCGTTTACATCGTCGCCTACGTCCTGTTCAAAACGGCGACCGGGCGGATGAGCCCGATCGGGGGCCGGCACCCGCTGCACGCCGCCGGACGGCTGGTGCGCAGCCCGCGCTGGTTCGCCGCGGTCGCGGTGCTGCTCGCGGGCTTCGCCCTCTCCGCCTTCGCGCTCGTCACGCTGCCGGTGGTCGCGACCCTGCCCGCCTACGGCCTCGGCCTCGTCCCGCTGCTGGTCGTCGGGATGAGCGGATTCGGCGAGCGGCCCACGGCGCGGGAGTGGCTCGCCGTCCTCATCACGGTGGCCGCGATGACCACCGCGGCGCTGTCGGTGCTGCCCGGCCCCGGCGAGTCCTTGTCCGACGCGCTGCACCGGACGGGCGGCGCCGAGACGGCCGGCGCGCTCCCGCTGGGGAAGGCGGCGCTCGTGTTCGTGCCGTCGCTGGTCCTGCCGCTCTGGATGCTCTGCGTGCGCGACCGCATGGTGAGCGGGCGGCACGCGCGTCCGCTGACCGGCATCGCCTACGGGATCGGCGCGGGCGTCCTGCTCGGCGCCACCGAGGTCTTCGGGCAGGGCATGGCGATGATGCTCGCCGACGGCCGGGGGACGGACGTGCTGGCCTCGCCGCACCCGTACCTGTTCCTCCTCGCGGGCGTCCTCGGCCTCGGTCAGCTGTCGATCGGCCTGCAGCGCTGCCGGCTGATGATCACCGTCACCGTCGTCACGGTCACCGCGAAGACGCATCTGCTGCTGTCGGCCACGCTGCTGTACGGGGAGCCGTGGCCGCGCGAGTCGGCGCCGCTCATGCTGCGCGTCGCGGGCGTCGGCCTGGCCGTCCTGGCGCTGTCGGCCTTCCCCCGCCACGAGCGCCGGGCACGGCCGGCGCGTCCCGCCGCCGCCCGCACCGCCGGCCAGCGGCCGGAGCGGCCTCGGCCCTTCCCCGCGTATCCCTTCACGCCGCCGGGCCTCCAACCTGCGGCGGAACGCGCCCGGCCGCAGGCGCTCGCGGTGCCGCCGCCGCGGATCAGTGCTCGGCCCGGCGGGTGGCCGGTGCCGCTCGGGGCGGACGGGCGCTGGGAGGGGTCGGGCGCGTACCCGTCGCAGCTCGGCTGATGCAATCTTGTCATTGTCAAGATAGGGTGGGGGTGTTCCCGACGGTAAGGAGCCGGCGATGACGGATGACCCGGGCCTGGCACGGCGGATGTGGCACCAGCTCGAACCCGTGCACGCCCTGTTCTGGTACTCGCCCGACGTGTTCGCCGAGGCGGCGGCGCTCGGATACGCGGTCGACCCCCGCTGGCCCAGCTACTTCGCCTGGCGCGCCGCGCCGCTCGGCGCCGCCGGTCCCGAGCGGGTGGCGTCCGCCTTCTACAGCTTCAGCCCGCGGATGGTCGCCGAGCACGTCCCCGCCGCCTGGACGATCGCGCCGCCCGAGCGCGTCCTCGAGGCCCGGACGCGCGCCGTCGACCGCATGTACCGCGCGCTCCTCGGCGACGGCATCGGCTCGCCGGACCTCGCCGAAGCCGCCGCGCTCGCCCGCGCCGCCGCCGAGGAGGCCGGCACCGCCGGGCGCCCGATCGCCGCCGCGAACGCCGACCTGCCCTGGCCGGACGAGCCGCACCTCGTCCTGTGGCACGCGATCGGCATCCTGCGCGAGCAGCGCGGGGACGGCCACGTCGCCGCGCTTCTCGCACACGGGCTCGACCCGGCCGAGGCGCTGGTCTCGTTCGCCGCGATCGGCGCCGCGCCGGTGGAGACGTTCGCGAGCCGGGGCTGGACGGACGGCGAGTGGGCCGCCGCCCGCGACCGCCTCGCGTCCCGCGGCCTCGTCGACGCCGACGGCGCCGCGACCGGCAGGGGACGCGAGCTGCGCGAGTCCGTCGAGCGGATGACCGACGACCTCGCCTACGCGCCGTGGCGGACGCTCGGCCCCGACAAGGCCGACCGGCTCGCGGGGCTCACCATGCCGATCCTGGTCAAGGTGCTGGAGACCGGGCTGATGCCCGCGAGCAACACGCTCGGCATCGGCAAGGTCCCGGCGCCGCCCCGCTGAGTCAGCCGCGCGGCGGGCCCCAGGCGGTCTCCTCCAGGCGGCCGGTGTTGCCGAGGTCGATGGGCCCGTCGGCCTCGACGATGACGACCGGCCGTCCCGGCGCCGGGCGCACCTCCAGGTACCTGCCGGCGACGGCCGTGGTGGTCGGGTCGGTGACCAGGTTGCGCCAGACGATCCCGAACACGGCCGTCCGGCCGGGACGGACCGTGAGCGGCTTCGGCCCGGCGTCCTTGATCTGCGTGGTGCCGCGCACGATCCTCACGTCGAACGGCTGCCGGTCCTCGCCGAGGACGCGCAGGGCCGGGTAGCCGTCCAGCGTGTAGGGGCGGTCGCCGCAGTTGCGCAGCGTGATCGTCGCGGCGCGCAGGCCCATCGCGGCGTCGGGCGTGCCCATCCCGATGCTGATGCCCTCGGGCGTGCAGACGGGCGGGGCCGGCGTCCGCCGTAGCTCCGGCGGCGCCTGGCTGGTCGGCAGCACCGGGTAGGGCGCGGACGGGATCGCGGACGGCGCCGTCTCGGTGCCGCAGCCGGCCGCGCCGAGCAGTGCCGCCGCGACGAGGAGCGGGGTCAGGGTCCGCCGGGTCGGTGTCACCTGGGGATCATTACAGACGAATGTGGACGTCTCGTGTCGGGGAGGGCAGGCCCGCCGCCGGCGCGGTCCCGCAGGTGCCTCGCGCGGAGGACGACCTCGATGCCGAACCGCGCCTCCGGGTCGGCCAGCTCCGCGCCGAAGATCCGCTCGATCTTGCGCATCCGGTACCGGACGGTCTGCGGGTGGATGTGCAGCAGGGCGGCGATCTCGGCGGCGGTGCCGCGGGTGACGAGCCAGGTCCGCAGCGTCTCGGTCAGCCGGTCCCGCTGGCCGGGCGTCATGCCGTCCAGGACGGCGAGGCGCCGCTGGGCCAGCTCCTCGACCAGCGCCGGGTCGGCCAGCAGCCACAGCGTCACGAGGTGGTCCTCGCACAGCGCCACCGGGCCGTCGAGGACGCCGTCGAGAAGGAGGCCGAGCGCCCGCCGGGCCCAGCGGAGCGAGTCGGCCGCCTGGCCGGCCGGCATGGTGAGGCCGACCGCGGCGCGCCGGGCCGGCAGCGCCCTGTCCAGCATGGCGCGGCGCTCCGGCGTGAACGGGCCCGGGATGAGAAGGTGCGGGGCGGCGCATTCCACGTCGGCGAGGACGTCCTCGTCGAGGGACGTCCACTCGCAGCGGGCGTCGGGCTCGACGGCGACGAGCGTGACCCCGGCGGGGACGGGCCACCCGGCCGCCTCGGCGACCTCGGCGACCTCGGCCTCCGGACCGTCCAGGAGCACCCGCAGCAGGCGGCGGCGCCGCTCGTCCAGCGCGGGGATCGGGCGCGCCCTGGCCTGCCGGTACCCGTCGAGCGACAGCGCGGCCAGCTCGTCCAGGTAGGCGAAGAGGGCGTCGGCGAGCCGCGACATGACGGCCGCGGAGATGTCGTGCCGGGGCGCGACGCGCATGACGCGGCGCCACGCGACCTGGCCGCCGATGCGGTAGGCCGCCTGGAGCGCGTCCATGCCGCGGCCCTCGTGCGCCTCGTACTGGCCGAGCATCCGGGCCGTCCCGGCGCAGTCGTCGCTCATCTCGGCCGGGCCGGGCGCCGCGACCCGGTCGACGAACGCCGCGAGGTTGCGCTCCACGCTGCGCCGCAGCACGTGTCCGTAGGGGCCGTCGAGCGGGCGGGCGTACTCGGGGACGGCGCGCCGGATCTCGGCGACGATCTCCTCGGAGAGGCTGGGCATTTCCAGCCGCATCAGCCGGACGAGCAGCGGCGGAAGCGGGGCCGGGCGGTCGGCGAGATCCGCGCGGTCGAGGGCTCTGCTCATCGGACACCTCCGTCACCGCGTGCGCGACCGGGACGCGGCCGAGCGGGGCGGTGCGGCCCGCCCGGCCCGGCCGGTGCCCGGCTGCGGTAGAGCGAGGCCGCGGGGGTGGCGCGCGACGGTCGGCGGAGCCTCGTGCGCCGGTCCTTCCGCGGTCCGGGACACTTCGACGGTACGCAGAGCCACCGGGAGCATTCTGTAGCCCCAGGGAACAAAACAAGAAACGCGTTACTCGCCGATTTATAACTTTGGCATCCGTACGGCCGTCCGGGTCTCCGGGCGGGCGTCGAAACAGCGCGCCGCCCCGATTGTCCGCTGCCCGGGAACGGAAAACCGTCGGCGAATAATAGAGAAAGATTCACGTTCGGCGCCGGTGGACGCCGCTGCCGCGAGCGCCGCGCGACCCGGTGGGCTCACCCGGCTCCGCTGGACTTCATGCAGGTCAAGAGGGCCTTCTGGGTGCGGCCGTCCTGCGGGTCGGGACGCCAGGTGCTCGTGTCGTTCGGCATCTTGACGCCCTGCTTGCGCATGCAGGCGACGAACGCGTTGACGACCTTGGGCGGAGCGGAGGACGGCGCCGCGCCGGGCGCCTTCACCGCGCCGCCCTGGGCGGAGTCCCCGGCGCCGGCCCCGGCCGGCGCGGACGCCTCGCCGCCCGTGGTGGCCTGCCGGGACGTGGACGGCTTGGCCTCGTCGCCGCCACCGCAGGCGGCGGTCATCGCCAGTGCCGGGACGAGCAGCAGAGCCGCCAGATGACGTCGGTTCACTGGGGGTCCTTCCAGCGGGATGGGGCCTTGACGATATCCGGTGGCCGGCCGCCGCGTCCGCCCGGTCCGGTCCGTCGCGGCGCACGGCAATTCCGGCGGCGGGCGGAGAACATGTCATCCGCGAATGGAGGAGTCCGCGTCCGGCTTCTGTGGCGCGCGGTTCGTCGCGGGAAGAATTCATTGGCGCCGGCCCTGCACGCGCAGCCCGGCAAGCGCGGCGCCGGTCTGCCGGCCGTCCGCCGCCCGGCGTTTATCACTTAGGTGACAAATGTGTATCCGAATCGTTGCTCCGTGTACATGGCGGACGATGCAGCGGAGGGCCACACTCGGGGCCTTCGTGATCTCCACCGGGAGGCGGTGCGCAATGTCCGGTGACGGCTTCGACTTCGACGTGATCGTGGTGGGCTCCGGGTTCGGCGGCAGCGTGTCGGCGCTGCGGCTGGCCGAGAAGGGGTACCGGGTCGCCGTGATCGAGGCGGGGCGCCGGTTCGACGAGGACACGCTCCCCAAGACGTCCTGGCGGCTGCGCAAGTACGTGTGGGCCCCGCGCCTCGGGATGCGGGGCATCCAGCGCGTCCACCTGGTCGGCGGCGAGGCCGGCGTCCTGGTGCTGGCCGGCGCGGGTGTGGGCGGCGGGTCCCTCGTCTACGCGAACACCCTGTACGTCCCGCCGGAGCCGTTCTTCAAGGACCGCCAGTGGGGCCACATCACCGACTGGCAGGACGAGCTGAAGCCGTTCTACGACCAGGCCCGCCGCATGCTCGGCGTCACCACGAACCCCCTCGTCACCCCGGCCGACGAGGCGATGAAGCGCGTCGCGGACCGCATGGGCGCCGGCGACACCTACCACCCGACGCCCGTCGGCGTGTTCTTCGGCGAGAAGCCGGGCGAGGACGCCGACGACCCGTACTTCGGCGGCGCCGGCCCGCGCCGGACCACCTGCACCGGCTGCGGCTCCTGCATGATCGGCTGCAAGGTCGGCGCGAAGAACATGCTGACGAAGAACTACCTGTACCTGGCGGAGAAGGCGGGCGTCCAGGTCATCCCGGACACGACCGTCACGTCCCTGAAGCCCGCCGCGTCCGGCGGGTACGAGGTCGGCCTGGAGAGGACCACGCCGCTGCGCAAGCGCCGCCGGACGCTGACCGCCGAGCACGTCGTCCTCGCCGCCGGGACGTACGGGACGCAGCGGCTCCTGCACCGGATGCGCGCGGCCGGCCGGCTCCCGAACCTGTCGCCCCGCCTCGGCGAACTCACCCGCACCAACTCCGAGGCGCTCCTCGGCGTCGAGCGCATGACGGTGTGGCACCGCAAGAAGGACGTCGACCACAGCACCGGGCTCGCCATCACCTCGTCCTTCCACCCCGACGAGAAGACCCACATCGAGCCCACCCGGTACGGGGCGGGCAACAACGCGATGGGCGTCATCCGGACGCTGCTGGTCGACGGCGGCGGCGCGCCCCGCTGGCTGAAGTTCCTCGGCCAGGCCGCCCGGCACCCGACGATCATCCTGCGCGGCCTCTCCCTCAGGGACTGGGCCAAGCGGACCGTCATCGCCCTCGTCATGCAGACCGCCGACAACTCGATCACCATCGGGGAGAAGCGGGGCCGCCTCGGCCGCCGCAGGCTCGTCGCGCGGCAGGGCGACGGCGAGCCCAACCCGACCTGGATCCCCGTCGCCCACGACGCCGTCCGGATGCTCGCCGAGGAACTCGACGCCACCCCCGGCGGCACCTGGTTCGACCTGTTCAACATCCCGACGACCGCGCACTTCATCGGCGGCTGCGTCATCGGCGAGACCGCCGAGGACGGTGTGATCGACCCGTACCACCGCGTCCACGGGCACCCCGGCCTGCACATCGTGGACGGCTCAGCCGTCACCGCGAACCTCGGGGTCAACCCGTCCCTCACCATCACCGCCCAGGCCGAACGCGCCATGGCGTACTGGCCGAACCGCGGCGAGAAGGACCCGCGCCCCGCCCCCGGCACCGCCTACCGCCGGATCGACCGGGTCATGCCGGAGACCCCGGCCGTCCCGCCGACCGCCCCCGCCGCCCTCCGGCTGCCCTGACCGGCGGCCCGCCTCCGGTCAGGCGCGCGGGCGGCGGCCCGGCCGGACCTTCGGCCGGGGCGCCGGCGCCGGCGCTTCGGCGGCGGACGCGAGCGAGCGCAGCGACCCCTCGGCCGCCTCGGGCCGGTCGCCGAGCCCGACCAGCAGGTTGACCGCGGCCGGTGCGAGGACCGTGGGCACCCCGTCGCGCCCGAACACCCCGATGGTCTCCAGCAGCACGTAGCCGTGCAGCATGCTCCAGATCTGCGCGGCGACGGGGACGGGGTCGTCGCGGCGGATCCGCCCGGCCGCCATGACGCGGCGCACGGTCTCCACGTTCTGCTCGAAGACCGCGTTCACCTCCGGCAGGGTGGTCGGCGTGCCCTCCCCGATCAGGTCGTGCCCGATCGGCGGGTGCGCCCCCGGCCCGGTGAGACCGATCATGAACCGGTAGCGCTGCGGGTTGGCGAGCACGAAGTCCCGGTAGGCGAGGCCCAGCGCCAGCAGGTCGGCGACCGGGTCGTCCGTCCGGGGGACCGCGTGCAGGTGGCGCCCGAAACGGACGAACTCCTCCTTCATGATCGCCTCGTGCAGGCCCGCCATGCCGCCGAAGTGGGTGTAGACGGCCATGGTGGACGCGCCGATCTCCGCGGCCAGCCGGCGGGCGTTGAGCGCCTCGGGGCCGTCCCGTTCCAGCAGCCGGATCCCCGCGTCGACGAGCCGCCGCCGCGCATCCTCCCCTGGACGTCCCGCCATGACAATGTTATACCTTCTCATAACAATGTTATAAGGCAGCCGGGCGCCCGCACCCGGGCTCCCGTCCACGCTCCCTGGAGGGCACCATGGACAGGCTCTTCGCACGCGGAACGGTGACGATCGACGCCCCGGCCGACGAGGTGTTCGCGGTGGTCGCCGACCCGGTCGCCATGGCGGGCCTCGCCGCCGAACTCCAGTCCGTCCGCTGGCTGGACGGGGCCGCCGAGGCCGCCCTCGGCGCCCGGTTCGAGGGCCTCAACCGGCACGGCAGGCGCAGCTGGCGCACGGTCTGCGAGGTCGTCGAGCTGCGTCCCGGGCGGAGCTTCGGCTACGACGTCGCCACCGGCTTCGGCGTCCCGATCTCCCGCTGGCGGTACGACGTCGAGCCCGCCGGCGACGGAACCTGCGTGGTGACCGAGACCAACTGGGCCCGCATCCCGGTGTGGTTCGTCCCGCTCGCCCTGGCGGTCACCGGCACGATCAACCGCCCGGCCCTGAACCGCGCGAACATAGCGACGACCCTGGACCGCCTCAAAGCCCGCATGGAGAACCGGCCTTCAGAAGAGGCCCGGCCGGCGTCATGACCCGACCGGCTCGGCGGGGCACCACTCCTCGCCGGGGGCGGGTCAGTCCTCGGGCGGGGTGTCCTCGAAGGGCTCGGCGGGGTCTTCCAGGGCGGGGCGGTGGGTGGCCTGGTGGACGCGGACGGCCAGGATCGCGCGGGCGAACCGTCCGGCCAACTCGCCGTCCATCACCTCCGGGACCTGGTCGACGCCGACGAGCCCGCCCAGCCGGGCGGTGACCGCGCCCGACTCGCCCACGCGCACGCCGCGGCCGTCCTCCAGGTCCTCCACGGACGGCAGGTCCAGCGCCGCCCGCAGGGTGTCCTGCAGCGCGCGGACGGTCGCCGCGTCCCGGTCGATGCGGACCTCGGCGGCGTCGGCGCGCTCCTCCGCGGCGTCCGCGCGCTGCTCGGCCCGGTCGGCGCGCGTCATCGCGGCGAGGATGCGCTCCTCCGCGGAGTCGGCGAGCCCCTCGGCGCGCTTCGCGCGGGTGGCCTGCTCCTCCGCCCGGCTCGCGGCGGCGTTCCGCTCCACGGTCAGCCCCGCGACCTCGCCTTGGACGACGCTCAGCTCCGCCCGCAGCCGCCGCTCCGCATCGGCGGCGGCCTCCAGCTTGGACCGGGCCTCCGCCAGCTCCGCCCGGACGTCCGCGAGATCGGAGCGGGCCGCGGCCAGCGCGCTCTGCTCGGCCGACAACCGCGCGGCCAGCTCGTCGCGCTCGCGCTCGGCGTCGTTGCGCGCCTGGTGCTCGGTGCTCCAGGCCGCCTCGGCGCGCTTGCGCAGCCCCTCGGCGTTCGCGGCCTCGTTCGCGGACGTGGCGCGGGCCTGCTGGTGAGCCCCGGCCTCCTTCCACGCGTTGGCCTCGCTCTCCTGCGCCGCGGTGACGCTCGCCTTCGCGGCGGCCAGCCCCTTCTCGAACTCCTCGCGCGCCTTCGCGGCCTCCGCGGCCGCGGCCGCGGCACGGGCCTCGGCCTCCTCGGCGCGCTTGTCCGCGTCCGCCGACTCCTGCCGCGCGCCGCGCGCCTCGTCCAGGGCCCGCTCGGCACTGTCCAGGGCACCGCGGACCTCGCCGTCCAGCCGGTCGCCCAGCGTGGAGGCGAGCACGGCGAGCTGCGCCACGCTCGCCGCGAGCCGCTCGACGTCCTGGCCGAACGCCCGGACCGGGGCGGGATCGACCTCGGGAATCGCGTTCGCGTCGCGCTGCACGGCCACCTCCGCGTGCTCGTCCTCGCCGGGACCTTCGCCCGCGGGCAGGAGCGGCGCGGTCAGTACGCCGTCGTCCGGGACCTCTTGATCTTCGCGCACGCGAGCATCCTAGTGAAACGCCCCGATTTGCACCCCCTACCTGTGGAAGCTGTTCCTTTGGCCGAACTGCCCCGGGGCGGGGTTCCGGAGTCGATCGAAGCCGGGGGCGGCGGCGCCGTGGGAGGCATTGCCGGTGTCCGTGTATGCCCAAATGGGGGCAAAATGTGTTCGCCGTGCCGCTGCTGAAAGCGCCCCCGCGTGCGGTGTCAGGGCGGGGTCGAGCCGACTCGCCGGCGGGTCCGCCGCCAGGAGTCGAGTTGGCCTGCATAGCCTTTGACCTGCGGAATCGTGCCGTCCAGGCGGCGCCGGCCTGCTGGTGGCCGGTGCACGGGACGGCCCCGGCGACCCGTCCCAAACTTGGACGGCTCCTAATCTTGACTGACTCCAGATAGTGAGCCAGTCTGTCTGCCGTGGCGACCGCCTTGGAGTTCCAGGAGATGCTGCGCGGGGCCGCCCTGAGGGTGACCCGGCCGCGGGTCGCGGTGCTGCGCGCGGTGCACGCGCATCCGCATGCCGACACCGACTCGATCATCGGGACCGTGCGCACGGACCTCCCCAAGGTGTCCCACCAGACCGTGTACGACTCGCTGCGCGTCCTGACGGCGGCGGGGCTGGTGCGGCGCATCCAGCCCTCCGGCTCCGTGGCGCGCTACGAGTCGCGGACCGGCGACAACCACCACCACGTGGTGTGCCGGTCCTGCGGCGCCATCGCCGACGTCGACTGCGCCGTCGGGGATGCCCCCTGCCTGACCGCCTCCGACGACCGCGGCTACCTGATCGACGAGGCCGAGGTCGTCTACTGGGGCATCTGCTCCGACTGTCCCACCTGAACCAGCCAGCTCGTCCTGGAAGGAAAACCGATGGCTGAGAACAACGAAGCCAGCGTCTACGAGACGAACGACGAGAACGCCGGCGGTTGCCCGGTCGTGCACGGTTCGCGCGCCCCGCACCCCACCCAGGGCGGCGGCAACCGCGGCTGGTGGCCGAACCAGCTCAACCTGCGGGTCCTCGCGTCGCAGCCGGCCGAGACCAACCCCTACGGCGAGGACTTCGACTACGCCGAGGCGTTCAACAGCCTCGATCTGCCCGCCGTGAAGGCCGACATCGCCGCGCTGCTCACCGACTCGCAGGACTGGTGGCCGGCCGACTTCGGCAACTACGGCCCGCTCATGATCCGGATGGCGTGGCACAGCGCCGGCACCTACCGCATCCACGACGGACGCGGCGGGGGCGGCAGCGGCCAGCAGCGCTTCGCGCCCCTCAACAGCTGGCCGGACAACGTCAACCTCGACCGGGCCCGCCGGCTCCTCTGGCCCGTCAAGAAGAAGTACGGCAAGAACCTCTCCTGGGCCGACCTCTACATCCTCGCCGGCAACGTCGCCCTCGAATCCATGGGCTTCACGACGTTCGGGTTCGGCGGCGGACGCGAGGACGTCTACGTCCCCGACGAGAACGTCTACTGGGGCCCCGAGCAGGAATGGCTCGCCGACGAGCGCTACACCGGCGAGCGCGACCTGGAGAACCCGCTCGCCGCGGTGCAGATGGGCCTCATCTACGTCAACCCGGAGGGCCCGAACGGCAACCCGGACCCGATCGCCGCCGCCCGCGACATCCGCGAGACGTTCCACCGGATGGCGATGAACGACGAGGAGACCGTCGCGCTGATCGCCGGCGGCCACACCTTCGGCAAGGCGCACGGCGCCGACCCGCACGCCAACGTCGGCCCGGAGCCCGAGGCCGCGCCGCTGGAGCAGATGGGCATCGGCTGGAAGGGCACCTACGGCACCGGCAAGGGCGCCGACTCGATGGGCAGCGGCCTCGAGGTCACCTGGACGAACACGCCCACCACCTGGGACAACAGCTTCTTCGAGATCCTCTTCGGCTACGAGTGGGAGCTGTTCAAGAGCCCCGCGGGCGCCTGGCAGTGGCGGCCGAAGGACGGCGCCGGCGAAGGCACCATCCCGCTCGCCCACTCCGAGGGCTTCACCCACCCGACGATGCTGACCACGGACCTGTCGCTGCGCTTCGACCCCATCTACGGGCCGATCTCGCAGCGGTTCAAGGACAACCCGGACGAGTTCGCGGACGCCTTCGCCCGCGCCTGGTACAAGCTGACCCACCGCGACATGGGCCCGGTCGTCCGCTACCTCGGCCCGGAGGTCCCGTCCGAGGAGCTCATCTGGCAGGACCCCGTCCCGCCCGTCGACCACGAGCTCGTCGACGCCCAGGACATCGCCGACCTCAAGCAGCGGATCCTCGCCACCGGCCTGTCGGTGCGGCAGCTCGTCACCACCGCGTGGGCGTCGGCCGCGTCCTTCCGCGGCAGCGACAAGCGCGGCGGCGCCAACGGCGCCCGCATCCGGCTCGCGCCGCAGAACGCCTGGGACGTCAACGAGCCCGACGAGCTCGCGCAGGTGCTGCGCGCGCTGGAAGGCGTCCAGGAGTCCTTCAACTCCGCCGCCATCGGCGGCAAGAAGGTCTCCCTCGCCGACGTGATCGTGCTCGGCGGCTGCGCGGCCGTCGAGAAGGCCGCCAAGGACGCGGGCCACGACATCGAGGTGCCGTTCACGCCGGGCCGCACCGACGCCTCGCAGGAGCAGACCGACGTCGCGTCTTTCGAGGAGATGGAGCCGACGTACGACGGGTT
This sequence comes from Actinomadura monticuli, assembly GCF_041463655.1. NCBI lineage: Bacteria > Bacillati > Actinomycetota > Actinomycetes > Streptosporangiales > Thermomonosporaceae > Actinomadura > Actinomadura monticuli. The sequence continues at coordinate 171,770 of NZ_JAXCEI010000012.1, read as the reverse complement.
CCGCAACTACCTCGGCAAGGGCAACCGGCTCCCCGCCGAGGCCCTGCTCATCGACCGGGCGCAGCTGCTGAACCTCACCGCCCCCGAGATGACGGTGCTCGTCGGCGGCCTGCGCGTCCTCGGCGTGAACTACAAGCAGACCAAGCTGGGCGTGCTCACCGACACCCCCGGCGCGCTGACGAACGACTTCTTCGTGAACCTGCTCGACATGGGCACCACGTGGTCGCCGACGTCCGAGGACGCCGAGACCTTCGAGGGCCGGGACGCGTCCGGGCAGGTCCGCTGGAGCGGCAGCCGCGTCGACCTGCTGTTCGGCTCGAACTCCGAGCTGCGCGCGGTCGCCGAGGTCTACGGCGCCGACGACGCCAAGGAGAAGTTCGTGGCGGACTTCGTCGCGGCCTGGGACAAGGTGATGAACCTGGACCGCTTCGAACTCGCCTGACGGTTCCGCCGTCCAGGCCGGCCCGCCCGCTCCGGCGGGCCGGCCTGGACCGCCGCCGTCACGGGCGGCAGTCGGGGCAGAGCCCCCAGAACGTCACATCGGCCTCGTCGACCAGGTACCCGGCGTCGTTCACCGGGTCCATGCACGGCGGATGGCCCACGGCGCAGTCGACGTCCTCGACCGCGCCGCACTCGCGGCACACCAGATGATGATGGTTGTCGCCGACGCGCCCCTCGAACCGCGCCGGGCTCCCCGCCGGCTCGATGCGCCGCACCAGCCCCACGGCCGTCAGCGCATGCAGCGCCTCGTAGACGGCCTGGAGCGAGATGTGCCCCACACGGTCGCGCACCCCGTTGGCGATCGCCTCGACGCCGAGGTGGTCCCCGTCCCGGACGGTCTCCAGCAGCGCGACGCGGGCGGCCGTCACCCGCAGCCCGACACCGCGCAACTCCTCGGCGGTGCTCTGCGATGCGGTCATGCCCCACCTCTAAGCGCGAACGATTTGCGACAACGAATGACAAAAGTGTAGTCGAGCCCCGCTATCTCCCCGAAAACCCCGGTCGACCGCCACCCACTGAACCACCAAACCAATCCAAGCCACGCCGAGAACCCGACCCCGCCCGAGATGCCGCCCACCACTCGGCCAGGCGCGGCCCACAACGGCGGCTAAAACCAAATCCAAACCTCTACTTGCGACCCACTGTGACCAGAGCAACAAGCATTGGTGGTGCGAGGGGCGGTCGCGGCGCAGGCTCAGTCCGAGCACCGCCTGCGCCCCGGTCCCGAGGTGAAGTGCTGGTGCGCGGGACGGAACAGGCGTGCGGCGTGCGGCGTGCGGCGTGCGGCGTGTGGCGGGCCCGGGCTCGGGCTCGGGCCTGCGGCTGGGATGCGGTGGCCCGATGTGCCGTGCTGGGCGCGGGACGGGTGGTCGCGGGCCAGGGTGGAGGCTTCGGACGGGCGGCAGGGGCGGGGTCAGGTCAGGTTCTCGGCGAGGACCTTCAGGTGGGTCTCGCGGGCCTCGGTGTGGACGGCTCGGCCGGCTTCGGTGATCTGGACGAAGACGCCGCGGCGGTCGGCCTCGCACAGGTCGCGTTCGACGTAGCCGTCCTTCTCCAGGCGGGCGACCGTGCGGGACAGGGCGCTCTGGCTGAGGTACATCGCCGCGGCGATCTCCTGCATGCGGCGCTTCTCACAGTCGAGATCGACCAGGCGGTCGAGCGTCTCGTACTCGCTCATGGTGAGGCCGTGGGCGTCCTGCAGGGCGCGGTCCAGGGCGCACGCGACCGTGTTGTAGCAGGTCGCCAGCTCGCGCCAGCGGCCGACCAGAGCAGCCTTCGCCTCCATGCGGCGGATCGTACCATGCGGGCGCATCAGATGCATCAGCATTAAATTCTGCAGAAATTAGTGCGTAGACATTTGATGCATGTGCATGTACTGTCCTCCGACGTGGCTATCACCGACACCTCACCTGCCTCCACCGTCCGTCCGCCGGCCGGCGCCGTGCGCGCCCCGGCCGAACAGACCTGGACTCCCCGGCTGTGGGGAGTCCTCGCCGTCCTGTGCGCTGTGCTCTTCCTCGACGCGCTCGATGTCTCGATGGTGGGCGTCGCACTGCCGTCGATCGGTGCCGAACTCGGCCTCTCCACCACGTCCCTGCAGTGGATCGTGAACGGGTACGTCCTCGGCTACGGCGGGCTGCTCCTGCTCGGCGGACGCACCGCCGACCTGCTCGGACGTCGCCGCGTCTTCCTGACCGCGCTCGCCGTCTTCGCCGTCGCGTCCCTGGTGGGCGGGCTGGTGAACGACGGCACACTGCTGATCGTCACCCGTTTCGTCAAGGGCCTCGCCGCCGCCTTCACGGCGCCCACCGCCCTGTCCATTCTGACCACCACGTTCCATGAAGGTCCGGCGCGGAATCGGGCGCTTTCGGTGTTCTCCGTCTTCGGCGCCAGCGGCTATTCGTCCGGTTTGATCCTGGGCGGGCTGCTGACCAGCTTCGGCTGGCGCTGGACGTTCCTGGTCCCCGTCCCGCTCGCGGCGATCGCCCTGGTCGCGGGTATCGCGCTGATACCGCGGGACAAGCCCGCGGCCGATGGCGGCCACGACCTCGTCGGCGCGGTCACGCTCACCGGCGGCATGCTGCTGGCGGTCTACACCGTGGTCTCAGCGCCCGACCGCGGCTGGCTCGACCCGGTCACTCTCGGATCCGTGGTTCTCGCCGCCGCCCTGCTGGCCGGATTCCTCGTCACCGAGAACAGGGTGCGGCACCCGCTGATCCGGCTCGGCATCCTGCGGATCGGGCCCATCGTCCGTGCCAATCTCAGCATGATCGCGCTGTTCGGCTCGTACCTCAGCTTCCAGTTCATGATGACGCTCTACCTGCAGGACGTCCTGCACTGGTCGCCGCTGAAGATGGCCATGGGCCTGCTGCCGGCCGGCCTCCTCGTCGCCTTCGCCTCACCTTTCGTCGGACGCCTGATCGACCGGTACGGGACCTCCCGCCTGATCATCAGCTCCATGACGTCGCTGAGCCTCGGCTACGGCTGGTTCCTGGCCACGGCCGGGAACGCCCCGCACTACGCGTTCACGATCCTGCCGACGATGCTCTTCCTGGGCGGCGGGTTCGCGTTCGGGTTCAGTTCGATCATGGCGCAGGCCACGGACGGCATCGACGATTCCGAGCAGGGCCTGGCCTCCGGTCTCGTCCAGACCTCGGGCCAGGTCGGCGCCGCCCTCGTGCTCGCCGTCGTCACCGCCCTGGTCGCCGGCGGCACGGTTGCGGGCGGCGACGGCTTCGCCGAGTTCCACGCGGGCGTCAATCTGGTGAGCGCCGTCGCCGTCGTCGGCCTGGCCCTGAACCTGATCCCCCTCCTGCGCCGTAACCCGAGCCCGGCCCCGGCCCCGGCCACGCCTGACCTCGATCACGCCTGACCTCGACCACGCCTGATCCACCGGCGGGGCGGCCTTTCTCCAAGGCCGCCCCGCCTCCGTACTCACCAACCCACCCTGTCGTCCGCAGGAGTTGCTGGGCGGCCTTGGGCGGTCCATCTGCGCCTTGGGCGGTCCGTCTGCGCCTTGGGACGTTCGTCTGGAGCTTGGTCGCGCCGACGGCCTCGGTGTGCCCGGGGCACATCAGAGCCTCCATCCGGCCCGGGCGCTTCGGCGGGGCTCGGAATCGGTGACCGGGCGGCTACTTGGGTCGTTTCCAGAAGGGGCGGCGGGGTGGGGACTCTCCTGTGAAGTCGGCCAGTGCCTGGAGCGCGCGGGTCCACTGGTCGTTGACGGTGGCCTGGTCTGCTGCGGGCTGGAGGCGGCGAAGGTCGTCACGTAGGGCTGCCAGGGAACCGGCGTCCAGAGACAGGGCCTCCATGCGCTGGACGATCGACTCCAGGATGGGCAAGAGATCGGTCAGCAGATGGTGGGCGCGCTGGTCGTCGGGCACCTGGCGGAGCCGGTCCAGGACGTTGGCCAGTTCCCGCTGGAAGTCGGCCAAAGTGTGAACGCGGGGGGCGCGGCGCCGGGGCGCGCGCGGTGCCGCCGAGCTGCCGATGGGCCGGCCCGTGGGGCTGGGCGGCGGGCCGCCGTAAGCCGCCGGGGCAACGTTCGGCGGCGCCGGAGGAGCGCCAGGTGGCGCCGGGGCTCCGGCCTGTGCGGGCGCAAGGGAGTCCAATGTGGCCGAGAACGCCGCGGGCGCTGCCGCGGGGCCCGCCCACCCTTGGGGGGACTCCACCGGCTGAACGACCTGGTGCCGAGCATCGCCTTCGGTCACCACCCTGCTGTCCACGGCCACGAAAGCGGTGAAGCGGCACAGGACGCCGAAGCGGAGCGAGGTCTCGACGATGCGTTGTTCCAGGTCGTCCGGGCCGCCGACCGTATAGCGGTCTTCGAGGTCGCGCAGGTGGGCGCGGGCCCAGATGGTCCTGGCGGCACGCGCCGTGGAGACGATGCCGGTGGCGCGCTGCTCCCAGGGCGTCCCATCGGAGGCGGTGCCGCGGACGGTGAGCGTGCCGGAGGGAGAGCCGCGGAACCGGCCCGCGATCACCAGCGGCACGCCGGGGAACAGCGCGCCCAGCCTGGCCGGGGCCACGGTGTCCTCGATGATCTCGAAGTCGTCGGCGTGGAGGGTGAGGCCGGTCGCGAGCGGGGCGGCGATCCGGTGATGGATGTGCTCCATCGCCTCGTCGAGGCGGTCCTCGGATTCGACGAGTTCGCAGCGCCCACGTCCGATGGAGGCGAGGCGGTTCAGGAACCCGGCGTTGACGGCGCGGTCGATGCCCACGGTGTGGACGCGGACGCCCTTGAGCCGCGGCTCCAGATGGGCGAGGAGCTGGTCCTCGTTTCCGACCTGCCCGTCGGTGATGAGGACGAGCACCCGGTCGCGCGTGGAGCCGGTGAGCAGGCGGCAGCCCTCGTCGAGCGGGGTGAGCATCTCCGTGCCGCCTCGGGCGTTCAGCGTCGCCAGATGCTCCACGGCGCGGAACCGGTTGCGGTCGGTGCCGTCGACGAGCCCTGTGCCGAGGTCGCGGGGCCGCTCGATGACACTGTCGAAGGAAAGGACGGCGAACCGGTCCTCACTGCGGAACGTGTCGACGATACGGGCGGCCGCGCGGCGGGCGGCGACCATCTTCCAGCCCTGCATGCTGCCCGAACGGTCGAGGACGAGGACCACGTCGCGTGGGCTCGGCCTCGCGTCCCCGGAGGGGAGCACGGTGAGCGCGAACGTCCCCTCACCGGCCGCCTTCTCGGACGCCTTCTCGGCCGGCTCCCCGGCCACGGAGATCGTGTGCGTCGCATCCGGGTGCAGGGAGAGGGCCGCGGCCTCGTGCGGGGCGAAGTCGAGGCGCAGGATGAAGTCGCGGTCAAGGCGCTCGCCCGGTTGCAGGCGCACGGTGGTGCGCTCGCCGTCGCCCTCCTCGCTCACCACGTGCAGCGCGGACCGGATCTGGGTCAGCGGCAGCCCGGCCGGGTCGATGTCGGCGCTGACGCTCAGACGCACCGGGTTGGGGAAGCCGGGCAGGAGGACGGGCGGGCTGATCCGGGACGCGTCTGGCACGGCGTCGGTATCGTCCTCCACCCCGGGACCGGCGCGCTCACCGTCCAAGGGGATGCCCGGGATGTAGCGGGGTGCCACCACGAGCGGGAACCGGAACGTCGCGCTGGAGGCCGACTCGTGCGGCAGCGGCTGGTCGAGCTTCAGCCTGATGGTCACCCGTTCGCCGGGCAGGATGTTGCCGACCCGCATGGTGAACACGTCCGGGCGGTCTTCCTCGGCGATCGCGGCGCGCCGGCCCGCGGCGATGGCCTGGTCGTAGTCCTGCCGCGCCTGGCCGCGCTCCTTCAGCGTCCCCTCGATGACCCGGTCCGCGGCCTCCATGCGCAGCGCGGTCACGGCGGCGCGATCGGGCAGGGGGAAGATGTAGGTGGCTTCGAGTGGAACGTCGAACGGGTTGCGGAAGCCCTGGACCACCTCGATGCCCGCGGCGAGCCCGGTGATCGAGGCGTGGACGCCGACGGAGTCGAGCGGCAGGTTGCCCTTGTCGGTGCTGAGCGCGCCGAGCCCGCGGTCGGACGCCGGGGGTTCGGTCTCGGGTAGTGGCAGGATGCGCACGGTCACGGGGACCTCCGGGAGTGAGCTTCGGGCGGGAGAGCGGGGCTGTCGGCGGTGGTGAGAAGGCCGCGCCGCCGCAACTCGTCGAGCAGCGGCCGCGCGGCGGCGTCGAGGGCGGCGAGGTCGCCGCCGCTCAGGGTGGGGCCGTCCAGGAGGAGGGTGACGCCGGGCGCCAGGCGCACCCCTTGGACGACCGGAGGAAGAGGCCTGCCGTAATCGACGGAAACGTTCGCCCGGTCATACGACACATCCGGCCTGGCGCTCCAGAAGTCCTTCCGTCGGCCGGCCCCTCCGACGGCCGGCCCCGCCGGCGCGCCCGAGGGAGCGTCCGAGGGTGGGGCCCCTCCTCCCGCCACATCCGCGGACGTGCCACGCCGCGCCGGGGCGGGGGTGTTGGTTGCCTGGTCGGTCGAGGGGGCGCTGCCGGGGGACGTCGGGGCTGGGGACGGCTGCGGGGAGGGGGCGGCCGGGAGGGCGGCTATGCGGGCGAGGGTCTCGTCGGGGGCGGCGGCGAGTTCGAGTTGGATCTCCGCGATCGAGCGGCCCTCGGCCTGGCGTCGCTTCACCGCGACGAGCTGCAGGAGGTGGCGGTGGCCGTAGAGGGCGGTGCGGCCGCGGCGGCCGAGCGGCGGGTCGACAAGGCCGATCGTGGTGTACCAGCGGATCAGCCGCGTGTTGGGAAGGTCGCGCACCCGGCCGCTGACCTGCGCGGCCCCGTCCGCCGTGAGGGCGTCGGCGGCGCGTTCCGCCAGTTCGCCGATCGTCCAGGTGCTGTCCATGGGGACCATGATGACACTGTCATCATGACAGTGTCAACCTCGACTCGCTGATCAACTCCGGGACCGTACTTGCCGGAGCCGCCGGGCTGCCGCACGCCGTTGCCTCAGGTGCGGCTCGGGGCGGACGAAAAGGGGGCCTTGCGGTGCGCGGCAGCGGTGTCGGCGTATCGCGCGCCGGAGCCTCGGCCATGTGATGGAAATACTCACTCTGCAATGATTGGCCAATTTCCAACCCTTTACGCTGCGTCGTGTCTACATCACTTATAGGGATGAAGTGCTGGTCATCCTAAGCGTGCGATACTTGCAGTATGCCGGTCAAAACGCCTAAAGGGCGCAAATGCGACTCTCTGTCGGAGTTGCCCAGATAGCGCAAGAATGGTGTTCGGTATGGATGTTGGATCTTCTGAAATGGCCAGTAAGGACCGTCGGGAACCTTTACATTTTCCGGTATGAACGACCATCTCCTGGTCGAGGCGCTACGCGAGCGCGACCACGGCGCCATGGCCGCGGTGTACGACGCCCATGCCCACCGGCTGTATGCGTACTGCTGGTTCCAGTTGCGGTGCCGTGACACCGCGCAGGTGGCTCTGCGCGACACGTTCATCGTGGCCGAGGCGCACATCGACGAGCTGCGCGATCCCGACCGGTTCAGAGCGTGGCTCTATGCGATCGCCAGGCTGGAGTGCGCGCGGCGCATGCCGCCGAAGGACCGGGTTCCGGACGTCCGGGTGGCCAGCCACGACCAGGAGGACGTCGACCAGCGCGTCACGGCGTGGCAGGCGGTACTGGCGATGCGTCCCGCCTCAAGGGAGCTCCTGGAACTGGCGGTCAGGCATCGGTTGCCGCTTCCCGACCTGGCCGCCGTGCTCGGTCTGTCGTTGAGGGACGCGCAAGAGGCATCGGACCTCGCGCAAGACGACCTGGAGGTGGCGCTGGCCGCGCAGATACTCGTGCAACAAGGGCCTTACGGCTGCGCCGAGCGTGCGCAACTGCTGCGCGAGCGGTGTGGTGAGCTTGTCCACGACTTGAGCGAGCGGCTGGTGGAGCACGCGCGGGCTTGTCCCGTCTGTGGAGCGTTCCGTCCTCGAACGGTGTCGGCCAAGAAGGTCTACAGCCTCCTGCCGGACGCGCGCCCGCGGGCGGACCTGCGTCTGCGGGTGATGAGCTGCTTCCTCGACCCCGAGCTGGTGGGCTACAGGCTCTTCGTGGCCACCCGGGTCACGGACTTCGCCTCTGACGGCTTTCCCCTCCAGGACGGACGGTCGCGACGGCAGGCTCGTCCACGCGGCGGAGGGTTCTGGTTAGGCCGCCATCGCAAGAGGCCGTCCGAGACTCAGGACGCCGGTCCCGGCGCACAGGTCGTCCGGGCGGCCGTGGTGCTGACAGTGGTGGCGCTCCTGTCCGCCGGCGGGGTCGCGTCGATGTACGGACTCGTGGGCACCGCCAAGGGCCCTGCGGGGACGGCGTCCGGCCGGCAACCCACGGCGATGCCGGGCCTTTCGCAGACACCCGAGGCCGAGCGGTCGCCTGGGACGCGTCCAGAAGGGCCGGAGACCTTCGATCCCGCCCCTGTGTCGGCCACCTTCCCGCTTGGCGCGCGCGCATCGGCCGCGCCGCCGGTCGCCATGCCCGCCCCGCCTCCCGTCCCGGTCTCGGGGACCGAGTCGACCGTGGCCAGAGGTTCTCTCACCGTTTCGCCGCTCTTCCTGGACCTGGCGGGTGGTTCGGACAGCTCCATAGAGCTGCGCGCAGAAGGCGGACCGGTGCCCTGGCAGGCGAAGGCTCAAGGGGCCATTCGAGTGCAGCCGTCCTCCGGGCTTCTTCAGGCCGGGCAGACCATGGCCGTGCACGTCCACGTCTCCCGGCGGCCGGACGCGCGCGGGGAGGGCACCGTCACCTTCGCTCCAAGCAGCACCAAGGTGCACGTCACCTGGCGGCAGGATGCGCCGCCCACCACAGGGCCATCCCCTATGCCGACAGGTTCCGGCTCCGCGAGCCCCTCGATGCCGCCCGAGACGCATCGTCCTGGTGGTCCCGGTCCCACACCGTCCGAGCCCCAAGGCCCGGGGGACACCCGGCCGACGCCCTCACCGTCGCCGACCCCCGCGCCCACACCGCCCTCTGGCGACCCCCCAGAGTCGACACCGCCTCCGACAGGACGATCGTCAGGGAGCACCTCACAGGACGTGAGTCCGACCTCCAGCGCATGACCGCGACCTGCCGGTGGTGCAACGTCGGCAGAAGCGGCGGACGTACCCGCCATTGGGGGAGTCAACTACTCTTCGTAGGTGATCGTTTGCGCTAAGCAGCACATCCTTAGGGGAGGACGTGCTCATGGCACCTGGCGCACGAGACACCCGCCGCCGTCGCGCGATACCGTCCCCCGCGCGGAGCACGACGTTGCGGCTGGTCGCCCTCACCTCCGGTCTTGTGATCGGAATGAGCCTGCTGGTGCCGACCGCGTACGCGAGTCCGTCCGCTGACCCCGGCCCCAGCGCGCGGGACGTCGAACGCAGCGAACGCCAGGTGAGGGAACGGGCGGCCGAAGTCGGCCGGACGAAGGCCAGGCTCGTACTGGCGGACGGTGAACTCGACAAGCTCGCCGTCGCCGCGGAGGCCGCCATAGAGCGTTACAACGGCGAGCAGGTGAAACTGCAGCGCTCGCGGCAGCAGTACCGGGACACCCAGGCTCGCCTCGGCGAGGCGTACCGGAGGTTGGAGGAGACCAGGGCGGAACTGGCGACGTTCGCCGCGCAGGTCTACCGGGACAACACCGGCTACGACCAGATCTCGTCGGCGCTCGTCGGTGACGGCGGGCCGCAGGCTTTCATGGACCGGGCCGGCATGGTCGAGATGCTCGCCAAGCGGCGGACGGCCATGGTCGGCCGTGTCGAGGCGTCCAAGACCGTCGCGAACGTGTTCCGGCGCCAGGCGAAGACCGCCCTGGACGAGCAGGGGGCGGCGACCCGGCGCGCCGATGAGGCCAGGCGGCTGGCGCAGGAGGCGGTCGCCAGGCAACAGGAGTCCGTCCAACGCATCGAGGCTGAGAAGCGACGCCTGGAGCGTCGGCTGGGCAGGGCCCAGGCCCACGCAGCGCGAGTCAAGCGCGCGCGGGAAAAGGCTGAGGAGAGGGCGAGGGAGAAGGCCGAAGCGCACAAGGTCCGTTCCGCCTTCGCGGACACGAAGGCGCCGGCCACAGGGCTGACCTCATCCGCCGCGCGTGGTGCCGTCGCCGCACGGGCGGCGCTCAAATGGCTCGGCACCCCCTACTCGTGGGGTGGAGGCAATGTGTTCGGCCCCAGCCAGGGGGTCGCCCAAGGTGCGGGCACCGTCGGCTTCGACTGCTCGGGGCTGGCCATGTACGCATGGGACAAGGCCGGTGTACGCCTCGACCACTGGACCGGCACGCAATGGACGTCCGGCCCCCACATCCCACTCGGCGCGCTGCGTTCGGGCGACCTCGTCTTCTTCGCCAAGGACCCGTCAGATCCCGGCACCATCCACCACGTCGGCATCTACATCGGCGCCGGCCGCATGGTGGAGGCGCCCTATACGGGGGCGAGGGTTCGCATAGCGAGCATCCACCGAAGTGACCTGATCGGCGCTACCCGGCCTTCGGGGTGAGGTCGTGCACCGCTGGACGGCCCGTACTTCCCCGCGGACGGCGAGAACCCTTCCGCGCGGCGTTCCGCACGGAAGGGTTCCTCGTCTGTCTTGTCGCGGGGGCGGCGGGAGCGGATCAGCGCCGTCCGCGACTCCCTGCCCCGGCCCGGCCCGGCCGGTCGGCCTGCCTGCCGGTCAGCGGGTCCGGACGGCGCTCAGTGGCCGCCCTGGTCCACGGCGCGCTTGCGGGAACGCTCGATCTCGAGTTCGGCCTCGACACGTCCGACCCAGCTGGCGCCCTCCACGGACTTGCCGGGCTCGAGGTCCTTGTAGACCTCGAAGAAGTGCTGGATCTCCAGGCGGTCGAACTCGGCGACGTGGTGGATGTCGCGGAGGTGCTCCATACGGGGATCGGTGGCGGGGACGCACAGGACCTTGTCGTCACCACCGGCCTCGTCGGTCATCCGGAACATGCCGACCGCGCGGCAGCGGATGAGGCAGCCGGGGAAGGTCGGCTCCTGCAAAAGGACGAGCGCGTCCAGGGGGTCGCCGTCCTCCCCTAGGGTGTTTTCGATGAACCCGTAGTCGGCCGGGTACTGCGTCGAGGTGAACAGCATGCGGTCGAGCCGGATGCGCCCGGTCTCGTGGTCCACCTCGTACTTGTTCCGCTGGCCCTTCGGGATCTCAATGGTGACGTCGAAATCCAAGATGTCCTCCGCTCCCTGCGCGCTCGCAGTGAATAGTCTTCGGGGAGCCCGTGGGTGAGGCCGGCCCCACGGGACGAGTGTTCCCTCGTATAAGGATGTCGCACGTTGGTGAGTGCTGAGTGGGAGAGGGGCGGTCACGTGCCTGGACGGGGCCGGGCCCTCGTGATCCTGTCGCTGTCCCTCCTTAACGTTTTCACTGTCGCCGCGGGGCTGGCAGTGGCAAAACTCACACCTGAGCGGCATCTGTCCCCGCAGCCGCCGAGCGTGGCGGCGCGCGACGTGGTGCGCGTCCAGGCGTCCTCGGCCGCGGTCGCCGCCGCCGACCCCGGAGCGGGCCGTCCGCCGAACCCGTCCGTCCTGGCGGGACGGCTGTCGGCGCTGATCGGCGGCCCGAAGGCGAAGATCAACGCGGTGGTGATCGACGCGGGGACGCGGCGGCCCCTGTACGAGTTGCGCGCCGACCTGCCCGCCACCCCCGCCTCGACGACGAAACTGGCGACGTCGGTGGCGGCGCTGGCCTCGGTGGGGCCCGCGCACCGGATCACCACTCAGGTCGTGCGCGGCACCGGGGGCGGAATCGTACTGGTCGGAGGCGGGGATCCTACCCTGACGGCTCTGCCTCCGCGGCGGGGGGCCGGGCATCCGTCCTACGCGTCGCTTCTGGATCTCGCCCGTCAGACGGCAACGGCGCTGAAGGCGTCCGGTGTGACCCAGGTGCGAGTGGACTACGACGTCTCCGCGTATCAGGGGCCTCGCACGGCCGCTGGATGGAAGCCCAATTATCTGCCGGACGGTGAGGTCGCCCCCGTCTCCGCACTGACCGTCGACGAGGGACGGGTCTCCCCGCTGGACCCGACCAAGAAGGCCCGGGTCGCCGATCCGCCTTCCTCCGCGGCGAATCAGTTCGCGCGGCTGCTGTCCAAGGAGGGCATCAAGGCGAAGGCGGGGCGGAGGACGGTGGCGCAGAAGGGCGCACCGAGCCTCGGTTCCGTCCAGTCACCGCCGATGTCCGCTCTGGTTGAGCACCTGCTGACCGACAGCGACAACGACGTCGCGGAGGCGGTGGCCCGCCAGGTCGCCATCAAGCTGGGCCGCCCGGCGACGTTCGCGGACGCGGCTCAGGGCGTCCGGCAGGTTCTCGCAAGGATGGGTGTGGCGGAGGGCGTTGCGGTCAACGACGGGAGCGGGCTGTCGCCGCGCAACCGGATCTCGCCGATCGCGCTGGCCCGCATCGTCTCGCTGGCTGCGGGCGAGAAGCGCCCGGAGCTGCGGCCGGTCATCACGGGGCTGCCCATCGCGGGGTTCTCGGGCACGCTGAGCCCGCCGCGCTACACCGTCGCGGCCAGCCGGGCGGGGGCGGGGACGGTCCGCGCCAAGACCGGCACCTTGGCGGGGGTCAGCACGCTGGCCGGGCTCGCGTACGACGCGGACGGGCGGCTGCTCGCGTTCGCCTTCATGGCGGGGGACGGGAAGGGGCCGGTCGATCCCGGCAAACTCGACCAGCTCGCCGCGGCGGTCGCCGGCTGCGGGTGCGGCTGAGCGCGTGTGGGCCGGGCCGTACGGGAGATAACCAGAACGGTTGTTCGTTGAACGACCTAGCAGGGGCGCCTCGGCGCCGTCTCCGATACCTACGGTGGAGCACATGAGCGCCTCAATGATCGACTGGAACCTGGCCGTCCAGGCCGGAACCCGGCTCGTCAGGCCAGGACCGCAGGTCAGCTATGACGAGGCACGTGACGTCGTGCAGGAGTTGCGCGACCTGTCGAAGCTCGCCCACGGGCATGTGCGCGACTTCACCGGCATGGCGTCCGAGCTCGATCCGGACCCGGCGACGGTCGTCGACAGGCCCGGCTGGATCCGCGCGAACGTGGACGGCTTCCGGGTGGTGCTCGAACCGCTCATCGAGCAGATGTCCGAGCGGCGTGGCCCCGGCCCTCTCGGCGGTGCGGGGAACGCGGTCGTCCAAGCGGTCGGCTCCCGTGTGACCGGCATGCAGGTGGGCGCGATCCTGGCCTACATGGCGAGCCGTGTTCTGGGGCAGTACGAGCTGTTCCTGCCACCGGACCCGACAGGACGCGCCGCGACAGGACGGCTGACTCTGGTCGCGCCCAACATCGTCCACGTCGAGCAGGAACTGGGTGTGCACTCGCGTGACTTCCGCCTCTGGGTGTGCCTCCACGAGGAGACGCACCGCGCCCAGTTCACCGGTGTCCCGTGGCTGCGCGAGTACGTCCAGGACCAGATGACCAAGTTCCTGCTCGCGTCGGACCTCGACCCCGGCGCGATGCTGGACCGCATCCGGGACGCGGCGGAGGCCGTGGCGGACGCGGTGCGCGGCGGCGACGCCAACCTCATCGACGCGATCCAGAGCCCGGAGCAGCGCGAGATCCTCGACCGGCTGACCGCGGTGATGACCCTCGTCGAAGGGCACGGCGACTACGTGATGGACGCGGTCGGCCCGGAGGTCGTGCCGTCCGTCCAGCAGATCAGGTCCCGCTTCCAGGGGCGGCGTGAGGGCGGCACCAAGCTCGACAAGACGATCCGGCGCCTCCTCGGCATCGACCTCAAGATGAAGCAGTACGCGGAAGGATCGCGGTTCGTCCGGCGGGTCGTCGCCGAAGTGGGCATGAGCGGCTTCAACCAGGTCTGGCGGTCGGCGGAGACGCTTCCCACGCACGACGAGATCAAGGAGCCCGCGCTGTGGATCGCCCGGGTGGTCGGCCCCAAGGCCATCGACACGCCGCCTACGGCCAACGAAGCCTGAGCGTCCGGGAGAACTGACGGAGGCCGGGCACCTGTACGGGGTCCCGTGGTGGTAGACGTTTCTCCATGGGGCCTGATCCGGCAGTGGCGGCGGTACGTCTCGCGGTGCGCGGGGTGCTCGCCGATCTGCCGCCAGGTGCAACGGTGGTGGCCGCATGCAGCGGAGGTGCCGATTCTCTGGCGCTCGCCGCCGCGCTCGCCTTCGAGGCGCCCAGGGCGGGACGCTCCGCAGGCGGCGTCACGGTCGACCACGGGCTGCAGGACGGTTCGGGCGAGCGTGCCGACGCCGTAGTCCGAACCATGGCCGACCTTGGGCTGGACCCGGCGGGCTCTATCGCGGTCACCGTCGACGGCCCGGGAGGCCCTGAGAACGCCGCCCGTGATGCTCGCTACAAGGCCCTCAACCGAGCGGCGGAGCGGCTGGAGGCCGCAGCCGTCCTCCTGGGGCACACGCAGGACGACCAGGCCGAGACCGTGCTGCTGGGGCTGGCGCGCGGGTCGGGTGCCCGATCCCTGGCCGGCATGCCGTCCGAGTTCCGCCGGCAGGATGTCCGCTATCTGCGCCCTCTGCTGGGGCTCAACCGCGCCACCACGCGCAAAGCCTGCACGGCGATGGGGCTGGAGCCCTGGGACGACCCGCACAACGTCGATCCCTCATACGCGCGCGTGCGCGTCCGGCACGAAGCCCTCCCCGCCCTGGAGAGGACCCTCGGCCCGGGAGTGGCCGAGGCCCTGGCACGGACGGCCAGGATGCTGCGCGACGACGCCGACGCCCTGGACGCCCTGGCCGCTCGCGCCTACACCGACCTGGAAGCGCCTGAGGACGGCTACAGCGCGGCCGTCCGCCTGGAAGGGCTCGGGGACCTGCCGAGAGCCGTGCGTACGCGCGTCTTGCGGATGGCCGCGGTGAAGGCCGGCAGCCCACCGGGTACGCTCGCGGCGGTTCATGTCGATGCGGTGGACCGGCTGGTCACGGCCTGGCACGGCCAGCGGCACGTGGATCTGCCCGGAGGGCTGTGCGCCGTCCGGCGTCACGGGAAGCTGCTGTTCGGCCCGGTCTGACCTCGCGGCGTGTGCGAATCGTCACACGGCGCGTCCGCCGCGCGCACCGCGTACACGGCGCGTGCGGCGGTGTCCGTCCTGCGTCCGTCCCACCGGACGGGCGGGAACTGAGCGATGAGGGTGGGACTGTGGACGAGAAGGACCTGGGCGCCGACCTGGCGAAGGTACTGATCCCCGAGAGCGACCTGCAGGCCAAGGTGCGGGAGCTCGCCGAGCAGATCGACGCCGACTACGCGGGCAAGGACCTGCTGCTCGTCGGGGTCCTCAAGGGCGCTGTCATGATCATGGCGGATCTGGCGCGGGCCCTGCGCTCGCCCGCCTCGATGGACTGGATGGCGGTGTCGTCCTACGGCTCCGGCACCAAGTCCTCGGGCGTCGTGCGCATCCTCAAGGACCTCGACACCGACATCATCGACCGGCACGTCCTGATCGTGGAGGACATCGTCGACTCCGGGCTGACCCTGTCGTGGCTGGTGAGCAACCTGCGTTCGCGTGGGCCCGCCTCGCTGGAGATCTGCGCGCTGCTGCGCAAGCCGGAAGCGGTCAAGACCGACATCGATGTGAAGTACACCGGTTTCGACATCCCTAACGAGTTCGTCATCGGGTACGGGCTCGACTATGCGGAGAAGTACCGGAACTTGCCGTTCGTCGGCACGCTCGCCCCGCACGTCTATGGCGGCGACGGCTCCTGAGCGTCCTGAGAGGGCCCGGCGGCGTCCGGACGGAGGTCGGCGTCCCAGATGGGGACGTCCAGGCCACAGGCGCGTGTACGGGGCCATCGGGCGGCCCAGGAGACGGCCCAGGGAACAAGGAACCGTGACGAATCGTTGCAAGGATCGTTGACGGGTATGTGGAAGGGATGCGGGAGAACGGCGTCGGCTGCGTCTCCTGCGCCTGCGGTGTACCGTCGGTGTCCCGGACCCTGGGTTCGGGGGGCCATATGAGGGAAGCCGCCACGGTGGGCCCGACACCTCGTGCGACGGGCCTTTCGTTGGACGCATTGTTGGTCGCAGTGGCGTTCGTCCCCCCGGGACGGGCGAGGATCGCACACAGACGTTGGTCAGGAGGGACGGGCCCCGTAGGGGTAACCGGATAAATGGACGTGAAGCGCTATTTTCGCGGGCCGCTGCTGTGGATCCTGCTGTTCGGCATCTTGGTCGCCCTCGTCATGTGGGGCGTCAACCCCGGCCGTTCGTTCGAGAAGGTGGACACCTCGAAGGTGGTCCAGGAGATCAACGCCGGCCAGGTGAAGTCGGCCAAGATCGTTGACAAGGACCAGCGGATCGAGCTGACCCTCCAGAACGACAAGCGCCAGCAGGCGTCCTGGGTCGACGGCCAGGGGCTCCAGTTGCAGCAGCAGCTGCAGAAGCAGGCCGACGCCGGCAAGCTGCCCGGCGGCTACAACGTTGATGTCCCCAAGCAGAGCTTCTTCCTGAACCTGCTGTTCAGCCTGCTGCCCATCGTGGTCATCGTGCTGATCTTCCTGTTCATCATGAACCAGATGCAGGGCGGCGGCTCGCGGGTGATGAACTTCGGCAAGTCCAAGGCCAAGCTCATCACCAAGGACACCCCGAAGACCACCTTCGCCGACGTGGCCGGGGCCGACGAGGCACTGGAAGAGCTGGAAGAGATCAAGGACTTCCTGCAGAACCCGGCGAAGTTCCAGTCCATCGGCGCCAAGATCCCCAAGGGCGTGCTGCTGTACGGCCCGCCCGGCACCGGTAAGACCCTGCTGGCGCGCGCGGTCGCGGGTGAGGCCGGCGTGCCGTTCTACTCGATCTCCGGCTCGGACTTCGTGGAGATGTTCGTCGGTGTGGGCGCCTCCCGCGTCCGCGACCTGTTCGAGCAGGCCAAGACCAACGCTCCCTCGATCATCTTCATCGACGAGATCGACGCCGTCGGCCGGCACCGCGGCGCGGGGCTCGGCGGCGGGCACGACGAGCGCGAGCAGACCCTCAACCAGCTGCTGGTCGAGATGGACGGCTTCGACGTCAAGGGCGGCGTGATCCTGATCGCCGCGACGAACCGTCCCGACATCCTGGACCCGGCGCTCCTGCGTCCCGGCCGGTTCGACCGCCAGGTCACCGTGGACCGTCCCGACCTGGAGGGCCGCAAGGGCATCCTGCGGGTGCACGGCCGCGGCAAGCCGTTCGCGCAGGACGTCGACCTCGACATCATCGCGCGCCGTACCCCGGGCTTCACCGGCGCCGACCTGGCCAACGTCATCAACGAGGCGGCGCTGCTCACGGCCCGCTTCGACCGCAAGCTGATCGACATGGACACCCTGGAGGAGTCCATCGACCGCGTCATGGCCGGGCCGGAGCGCAAGACCCGGGTGATGTCGGAGAAGGAAAAGAAGATCATCGCCTACCACGAGGGCGGGCACGCCCTGGTGGCGCACGCGCTGCCGAACTCCGACCCCGTGCACAAGGTGACGATCCTTCCGCGTGGACGGGCCCTGGGCTACACCATGACCCTCCCGATGGAGGACAAGTTCCTCACCACGCGCTCCGAGATGAACGATCAGCTCGCGATGCTCCTGGGCGGGCGCACCGCCGAGGAACTGGTGTTCCACGAGCCGACCACGGGCGCGGCCAACGACATCGAGAAGGCCAGCTCCATCGCCCGCAACATGGTGACCGAGTACGGCATGAGCGAGCGCCTGGGTGCGCGCAAGTTCGGCTCGGGCCAGGGTGAGGTCTTCCTGGGCCGCGACATGGGTCACGAGCGTGACTACTCCGAGGACATCGCGTCCGCGATCGACGACGAGGTCCGCCGCTACATCGAGGCCGCGCACGACACCGCCTGGGAGATCCTGGTCGAGTACCGGGACGTCCTGGACGAGCTGGTGGTCAACCTGATGGAGAAGGAGACCCTGTCGAAGGACATGGTGCTGGAGATCTTCGCGCCGATCCAGAAGCGGCCGCACCAGAACTCCTACACCGGCTACGGCAAGCGCCTCCCGTCCGACCGTCCGCCGGTGCTGACGCCCAAGGAGCTGGCCCTGCTCGGCCCGCAGGACGTCACCGACCTGACCAAGAACAACGGGCAGGGCGGCGTCACCTCCGAGGCGGTCGACCCCGCCCAGGGTGAGAGCTGACCGTCTTGGCGATTCCGTACGACGAAGCGCCGATGCAGGGTGACCCCCCGGGCGAGACCCTGCACGGCGGGCATTTCGATCACGCGCGTATCGAGAAGGCCGTGCGCGAGATCCTGATCGGCATCGGGGAGGACCCCGACCGTGACGGGCTGCGCGACACCCCCGCGAGGGTGGCGCGGGCGTACGCCGAACAGTTCGCGGGCCTCAGGCAGACGCCTGAGGACGCACTCACCACGGTGTTCGACGCCGACCATGAAGAGATGGTCCTGGTGAAGGACATCGAGGTCTACTCGGTCTGCGAGCACCACCTGGTGCCCTTCCACGGGGTGGCCCACGTGGGGTACACGCCCAACAAGAAGGGCCAGATCACCGGTCTGTCGAAGCTCGCCCGGCTGGTGGACGTGTACGCCCGCCGGCCGCAGGTGCAGGAGCGGCTGACGAGCCAGGTCGCGGACGCGATGATGAGCGTGCTGGAGCCGCGCGGCGCGATCGTGGTGATCGAGGCCGAGCATCTGTGCATGACGATGCGCGGTGTGCGGAAGCCGGGCGCGAAGACGGTGACGTCGGCGGTCCGCGGCGACTTCCGCGATCATGCCGAGACGCGGTCCGAGGCCATGAGTCTCATCCTGGGCCGCTAGCGGCGGCCGAGCCGCACCCCGGACCCTGAGCCGGCCTGAACGGGCCTCAGCGTCGAGCTGAGGCCCGTTCTGCTGGTTCGGGAGGGGCAGGGCGGGCGCGACCGGCGGGCGGTGGCGGCGCGCCGGGCCCTTGGCTTCAAGGCATAGGGTTGGGTGACATGACCTATGCCGTAGTTCCGGGGCTGCCCGAGCCAGGGCGCTGCCTCGTTATGGGCGTGGTCAACGTGACCCCCGACTCCTTTTCGGACGGCGGGGCCTGGTTCGATCCCGAGAAGGCCATCCGCCATGGGCTGGACCTCGCCGCGGAGGGCGCCGACATCGTCGACGTCGGAGGCGAGTCCACGCGACCGGGTGCGCAGCGTGTGTCGCATGACGAGGAACTGCGTCGGGTGATACCGGTCATAGAGGCGTTGAGCGCCGAGAACGTCCCGGTCAGCGTCGACACCATGCGCGCGGAGGTCGCCGAGGCCGCCGTGGGCGTCGGGGCCCGGCTCGTGAACGACGTCAGTGGCGGGCTGGCCGATCCGGACATGCCGCGGGTGGTCGCCGCCGCGGGCGTCCCCTACGTGGTCATGCATTGGCGCGGGCACAGCCACGACATGCAGACCCGCGCCGTGTACGCGGACGTCGTCGGCGAAGTCCGCGACGAGCTTCTGCGGAGGGTCGACGACGTCCTGCGGGAGGGCGTCGACCCCTCGATGATCGTGCTAGACCCCGGGCTGGGCTTCGCCAAGAGCCCGAAGGCGGGGCACAACTGGGCGCTCCTGGCCCGGCTCGACGCGCTGACCGCGACCGGCTATCCGGTGCTGGTCGGTGCCTCGCGCAAGAGCTTCCTCACGAAGTTGCTGGCCGCTCCGGACGGAACGCCCCGCGCGTTCGCCGAATGCGATGACGCCACTGTGGCCACCACGTCCTTGGCCGCTGTGGCCGGAGCATGGTGCGTGCGGGTCCACCGCGTCCGTCCCAACGCGGACGCGGTGCGCGTGGCGGCCGCCATCAGCGCGGCCCGCCCGTCCGATGGCGAAACCTCAGAACCGGCCGCGGCGGACGGTCGCGCCCAGCAAGGGAGACACCGCCTATGAGCCGTGCCGTGAACCGCGCCGACGTGGACGAGGTCCACGCCGAGTTCTACGCCGCGTTCGAGGCCGGCGACTTCGACCGGATGTCGGCGGTGTGGGCGGACGGCCCTTACGCCTCCGGTGTCTCGTGCGTGCATCCCGGCTGGACGATGCTCCGCGGACGTGAGGAGGTGCTGCGTTCCTGGGCGCTCATCATGGCCAACACGACCTACATCCAGTTCGTGCTGACCGACGTCGAGACGGACGTGTACGGCGATCACGCCGTGGTGACGTGCAAGGAGAACGTCCTCACCGCCGATGAGGACACCGAGGCGGGGTTCCTCGCAGGAGGAAGCATCGTCGCGACGAACGTGTTCGTACGGACGGACGGCGAGTGGCGGCTCCTGCTCCACCATGGTTCACCCGTCCTCAACGTCGTGGATGCGGAGGAAGAATGAGTCTCGACCGCATCGAACTGCGCGGCCTCCGGGCCCGGGGGCGGCACGGATGCCTGCCCGCCGAACGCGAGCTCGGGCAGGAGTTCGTGGTGGACGCGGTCCTCGGACTCGACACACGCCCCGCCGCCGCCGGGGACGACCTCTCGCGTACCGTCGATTATGGGACGCTCGCCGGGCGGCTGGTCGCCGTGGTCGAGGGCGACCCCGTCAATCTCATCGAAACGCTTGCCGACCGGCTGGCGACTATATGTCTGGAAGATAGGGCGGTGTCCGAGGTGGAGATCACCGTCCACAAGCCGAGCGCCCCCGTGCCGCACCCCTTCACGGACGTCGCCGTGAAGATCAGGAGGAGTCGCCCATGACAGCGTCCGACCGCATGCCCGACCGCACCGCCACCGGCGGGCACATGCTGGTCCAGCACCGTGTCGTGTTCTCGATCGGCAGCAACCTCGGGGACCGGATGGACAACATCCAGGAAGCGGTCGACACGCTGTTCGACGCGCCGGGGCTGAACTTCGTGGCGTTCTCCCCGGTCTACGAGACCCCGCCCTTCGCGCCGCCGGGGGAGACCATCCCCGAACAGGGCGACTTCCTCAACGTGGTGCTGGTGGCCGACACCCGCCTGCCACCGGAGAATCTGCTCGAACGCGTCCTCAACATCGAGAACTCCATGCGGCGGGAACGCGAAGTCCGCTGGGGGCCGCGCACCCTGGACATCGACATCGTCGTGTTCGGAGACGTCTCGTCCGACGACCCGGACCTGACGCTCCCGCACCCGCGTGCGCACGAGCGCGCGTTCGTGCTCGTCCCGTGGGCCGACATCGAGCCGGACGTACTGCTCCCCGGCCATGGCCGTGTCGGTGACCTGGCCCAGGCCAGGCAGTCCGAGGCCGGCCCGTCGGCCGTTCGCCGTCGGGACGACCTGTCCCTGCAGCAGCCTGCATGAAACCGTCCCGCCCGCTGTTCCTCACCGCCCTGGTGGTCGTCGTCGCGTTGGTCACCTGGGCGGTGCTGCGCTCTGCCTATATCGCGTTGCCGCCCCTGCCGTGGACGGCGGTGCCGACACTGCTGCTCCTCGCCCTCGGCGAGGGCTTCAGCGGCTGGAACGTGTTGCGTCGCATCCGCCGCAAGCCGGAGAAGACCCGCAGGCCGGAGGCCGGCCGCAAGTCGCCGAAACCGATAGAGCCCATGGCGGTGGCACGGCTCGCCGCCCTGGGCAAGGCGAGCGCGCACACCGCCGCCCTCATCGCGGGCGTCTTCGGCGGGTTCGCGGTGAACCTGGCGTCCCAGCTCGACAAGCCGACCCCGCGCCACGACTTCTTCGTCAGCGGCGCCACGTTCCTCGCGGCCGTGGTGCTGGTGGCGGCGGCGTTCTTCCTGGAGTACGCGTGCCGTGTGCCCAAGGACCCCGACGAAGAGGAACGCGACCGCCGGGCCTCCCGCGCCTGAGGCTCGCCTCCGGTTCACGGGGTCATGGGCAGAGGGTCATTTGTCGATGTCGCCCACGACGAAGAACATCGAGCCGAGGATGGCGATCATGTCGGCGACCAGGTTGCCCGGGAGCAGCTCCGTGAGGACCTGGATGTTGTTGAAGGACGCGGACCTCAGCTTCATCCGCCATGGGGTCTTCTCCCCGCGCGACACCAGGTAGTAGCCGTTGATGCCCAGGGGGTTCTCCGTCCAGGCGTAGGTGTGGCCCTCCGGGACCTTGAGAACCTTCGGCAGGCGCTGGTTGATCGGGCCGGGCGGCAGTTCGGCGAGACGCTCCAGGCAGGCTTCGGCGAGATCCAGGGACGCGTGCACCTGGTCGAGGAGGCATTCGAAGCGGGCCAGGCAGTCGCCCTCTGTGCGAGTGACCACACGGACGTCGAGGTCGCCGTAGGCGAGGTACGGCTCGTCCCGGCGGAGGTCGAAGTCCATACCGGAAGCTCGTGCGATGGGCCCCGACACGCCGTACTGGAGGATCTGCTCGCGGGTGAGGACGCCCACGCCTCTCGTGCGCGCGCGGAAGATCTCGTTGCCCATGATGATGTCGTCGATGTCGCCCATACGGGAACGGACATCGGAGACGGCCTTCCGCGCGCGCGCCGTCCAGCCGGCGGGGAGCTCGTCCTTCAACCCTCCGACCCGGTTGAACATGTAGTGCATGCGCCCGCCGGAGATCTCCTCCATCACCCGCTGCAACGCCTCCCGCTCGCGGAACGCGTAGAAGATCGGGGTGATGGCGCCGACCTCCAGCGGATAGGAACCGAGGAACATCAGATGGTTCAGCACCCGGTTCAGCTCGGCCAGGAGGGTTCTCCCCCAAACGGCGCGTACGGGCACCTCCATGCCGAGCATGCGTTCCACGGCGAGGACGACGCCCAGCTCACTGGAGAACGCGGACAGCCAGTCGTGCCGGTTCGCGAGCACGATGATCTGCCGGAAGTCGCGCACCTCGAACAGTTTCTCCGCGCCGCGGTGCATGTAGCCGACGATGGGCTCCGCGGCGGAGATGCGTTCGCCGTCCAGCGTCAGCTTCAGCCGGAGCACCCCGTGCGTGGACGGGTGCTGGGGGCCGATGTTGAGGGTCATGTCCTCGGTGGCGAGCTCCTTGGCGCCCGCACCGATCCCGACGATCCGTTCGGTGGTCATGGTCGCGCCTCCGCCGCTCCGATCACCGCTTCATGGTCCCATGGCGAGCGGTACTCGTTTTCCGGTTGACTAGGGGTCAATGAACGCGAGCCATGGCGAACCGCCGTACGAGCCCGCCGCGCAGCCCGGACCTCAGGGCGCGGCGCACCCGCCCGCGCCTTCCGGCCCGGGCCCTGGCGGTCAACCGCCAGGTCAGGTACCGGCACACTACCCGCCGCAGCAGACGCCCCAGCAAGCACCGCCCGTCTACCGGGCCGACCAGGCGTTCGCGCCCGGCGCCGGCCTCCAGTGGGCGCCCATTTCCGCGCGTCATGCCTGGCACAGGCTGCTGACCGCCGTTCTCTGGGCGATTCCCATCGGCGGTGTGGGCGCGTTCATCGTGTGGAGGAACGGCGGCGTGGTCGCCGCCGTCATGTGGGTCGCCGCCGTCGTCCTCGGGGTGGCCGTGACGTGGC
The DNA here is from genome assembly GCF_041463655.1 of Actinomadura monticuli. Classification (NCBI taxonomy): domain Bacteria; kingdom Bacillati; phylum Actinomycetota; class Actinomycetes; order Streptosporangiales; family Thermomonosporaceae; genus Actinomadura; species Actinomadura monticuli. Next base: position 148,463 of record NZ_JAXCEI010000012.1, on the reverse strand, counting down.
TGGTCGCCGAACTGGACCGCAGGGCGTACGGGTACGCCGAGCGTGCGGACGACCTCATCGTCACGCACGGCGTGTTCGTCAAGCGCCTCATCGTCGTCCCCTACGGGCGGATGCAGTTCGTGGACGTCACGGCAGGGCTCCTCGAACGGTGGATGGGGATCGCCACCGTCCGGATGCACACCGCCGCCGCCGCTACGGACGCGACCCTTCCGGGCCTGCCCACCGCCGAGGCCGCCCAACTGCGCGACCGCCTCGCCCAGAAGGGCGAGGAACGGAGCATGGGGCTATGAGCGGCCCCTACGGCCCGTACGGTCCGCCGCCAGGGCAACCCGGCCCTGGACCCTATGGCCCGCCCGGACGCCCCGTCCCCGGGCCCGGACCCTACGGGCCCCAAGGCCGTCCGGGCCCGCCCTACGGCCCGCCGCAGCCGCCGTACGGGCCTCCCGGCCCGCCTCGACCGCCCGGCCCGCCGGGGTACGGTCCGCCGCGCCCGCCGTACGGTTACGGCCCGCAGCCAGGGCGCCGCCCACCGATCCGGTTCTCCGAGGGCACGCACAGGCTGCACTGGGCGACGACACCACTGCGTGCCTTCATCTTCCTCATCATCTACTTCGTCTTGCTCGGCTTCCCTCTGCTGCTGACCCAGACGGACAACGGCATCACCCTGGCGCTCACCCCCGAGGTGATTCTCCGGTTCATCGTCGTGACCATCCCCATGGGGTTGATCGCGGTGGGGACGGGCCTGTGGACGTGGCTCGCACTCCGTTTCCGCATCGACAACGACGATCTGGTCGTCGAGACCGGGCTCCTCCGCAAGAACAAGCGCCGCATCCCGCTCTCGCGCATTCAGGCCATCGACCTCGTCCGTCCCTTGGTGACGAGGGTGTTCGCACTGGCGGAAGTCCGGGTGGAACTGGCCGGCGGTGAGCAGAGCGAGATCGCCCTCCGCTACCTGGGACGGCACTCCGCCCAGCAGTTGCGCGCCGAACTCCTCGCGCGCGCCGCCGGACTTCCGGGCCAGACGCCCGAGGCGCCCGAACGGCACGTGTGGCGCGTACCGTTCGGCGCGCTGTTCGGGTCGCTCCTCGTGCGGCTGCCCGTCCTGGGAACCGCCCTGCTCTTCCTGGCATCGCTCATCTTCCTGGTGATGTACGCGGAGGGCGGCATGCTGGCCGTCACCATTCCGGTCCTGCTCGGGCTCATCCGGGCGGTGATCGCACCCCTGGTGATGTACGCCAACTTCACCGTCGCCATGTCACCGGACGGGATCCGCCTGCGCTACGGGCTCCTGGAGACTCGCATGCAGACGCTGCCGCCGGGACGCGTCCAGGCCGTCAGCATCGTCGAGCCGCTGATCTGGCGGAGCCTCGGCTGGGCCCGTGTCGAGATCACCGTCGCCGGTTACGCGGGCGAGCGCCAGGCGCTGTCCTCGACCCTGCTCCCCGTCGCGCCCCGCCACGTCGCGATGCACCTCGTCTCGCAGGTCTTCCCCGGGACGCACGTGGACGCCGTCGCCCTCGTCCCCGCATCCTCCAAGGGCGTGACGATCGACCGCGCGGACGGGGCGGGCACGGACGACGTCGTCTTCGTGACCCGGCACGGCTGGCCGTGCCGCCGTACCGACGTGATCGCCCACGCGCGCGCGCAAAGCGTCCGGCTCACCGTGAACCCGGTTCAGCGGCTCCTCGGTCTGGCCACCGTCCACGTCGACGCGCCGCCAGGCCCCGTGCAGGTCGCCGCCGCCGACCGCGATCTGGGGGAGGCCCGCGCGATCGTCGAGAGCACCGCCCGCCGGGCCCTCGCCGCCCGCCGCGCCGGCGGCGGGGACCCGACCCGCTGGGCCCGCTGACCCGGCTTTTCCACAGAATTTCGTTCTACTGCCCGACCTTCGCGCGTTCCCGCACCATGGGAGTCGCCTCCGACGGCCCGTCGTCATAGGTGAGCGCGACGTATCCGTGAGGGCGGCGGCGCTTGCCAGAGACGGCTGCCTGGCCGGCCCCCGTCATAGCGACGACCGCCGCGTCGTCGGTGGCCACGCCGCAGACGACGTCCCCAATCGACGCGGACGCCCCGACGAGTGCGGAACTCTGATCATTTTCTCTCCCAACGAAACGGGGACCAGAGCAGGGGGCGTGCCACACCCGCGCTAGTCCCTCCGCGTTCGCCGGCATGGCGGCATGCCCTCCGGCAGGTGGGAGATCAGCCGGTCGCATGTCGCGGAGGGGCGGGGTGCGCTTATCTTCAGAACATGAGCGATGTGGCGTATGACCCCTGGTCGCCCCAGTTCGTGGCGGATCCGTACCCGGCGTTCGCGTGGCTCCGGCGGGAGCGGCCGGTGTTCTTTCACGAGGCCACCGGCCAGTGGGTGATCAGCCGGTACGAGGACGTCGACGCGTTGCTGCGGGACCGGCGGCTCGGACGGTCGTATCTCCATATCGCGAGCCACGAGGAGTTCGGGCAGGAGCCGGAGGCCGACTTCCTCAGGCCGTTCTGGGATCTCGTCCGCGCCGGGATGCTGGACGTGGAGCCCCCCGCGCACACGCGGCTGCGGCGCCTCGTGTCCAAGGCGTTCACCGCGCGGATGGTGGAGGGCCTGCGCCCGACGATCCAGCGGCTCGCCGGTGAGCTGGCCGCGGCGTTCGCCGCGAAGGGCGGCGGCGATCTGCTCGCCGAGGTCGCCGAGCCGCTGCCGGTGAACGTGATCGCCGAGATGCTCGGCGTCCCCGTCGAGGACCGGCCCCTGCTCCGCCCGTGGTCGGCCGACATCTGCGGCATGTACGAACTGAACCCGCCGGAGGACGTCCAGCGCACCGCGGTCCGCGCCGCCGTCGAGTTCTCCGACTACCTGCGCGGTCTCGCGCGCACCCGGCGGGACGAGCCGCGCGACGACCTCATCACCGCGCTCGCCCAGGTCGCGGACGAGGACGACCGGCTCACCGAGGACGAGCTGATCGGCACCTGCGTCCTGCTGCTCAACGCCGGGCACGAGGCCACGGTCAACGCGACCGGCAACGGCTGGTGGTCGCTGTTCCGCAACCCCGGCGAGCTGGAGCGCCTCCGCGCTGACGCGTCGCTCATCCCCACGGCCGTCGAGGAACTGCTGCGCTACGACACCCCGGCTCCCATGTTCGAACGCTGGGTGCTGGAGGACATCACGGTCGGCGGGGTCGACATCCCCCGGGGCGCGGAAGTGGCTCTGCAGTTCGCGTCCGCCAACCGGGACCCGGACGTGTTCGCCGATCCGAACCGGTTCGACCTGTCCCGCGACCCGAACCCGCACATCACGTTCGGACTCGGCGTCCACTACTGCCTGGGCGCTCCGCTCGCCCGCATCGAACTGGCCGAGTCGTTCGGCGCGGTGCTGCGTGCGGCGCCGGACCTTCGCCTTTCCGAAGAGCCCAAGTGGAAGCCCGGATTCGTCCTGCGCGGCCTGCAAGCCCTCTACGTGGAAGTCTGACGCCGCGCAGCCGGTGCTGGGGCCGTCAGCGGGAGAGGGTGGAGGGGATCGGTATGCCGACGGTCTGGGCGAGCCACCCGAAACCGCCCAGCCCGGACGGGTCGGTCAGCTCGGCGTCCTCACCCGCGCGGCACAGGGCCGCGACGTAGGCGTGGGGGTCGCGGTAGGCCAGGTCCAGCGGCGGTCGCGTGCCGGACAGGCCGAGGGCGCGCAGCGCGTCGCGCTGGGTGGTCAGCACGGTGGACGTCGCGCCGGCGCGTTCACCGGCGGTGCTGCAGGCGTCCAGCGCGACGTGCGCGGTGACGTCGCATGATCCGTCCGGGACGGCGGGGACGGTCGCGCCGTCGCGGTAGCCGGTCAGCGTCCCGTACACGGGGCGGGCCTCGCGCGTGTGCGAGTAGTCGACGGCGAGCGCGAGCCCCCGGGTCAGCCGTCCGACCACCGAGGCCCAGGCGTTGCAGCGCGGGTGGCCGATCTCGGCGCGGTCGCCGGGTTCGCGGAGCGGCCACCAGCGCTCCAGCCAGTCGCCGTCCTCGGCGGACGGCGCCGGCCCGGGACGCTCGCTGCCGGTGGACGGGTCGACGAGCACGGTCCGGACGCCGTCCGGGGTGCGTTCGACCACGTCCAGCGGCACGTTGTCGAGCCATTCGTTGGCGACGGCGAGGCCGGTGATGCGGGCGGGCAGGTCGGGGCGCCAGACGATCTGCGACGGCACCTCGGCGGGACGCGGCGCGATCTCCACCGCCGTCGGCGCGAGCCGGGACGCCAGGTCGGCGGGCGCGCAGGCCAGGATGTTGCCCAGCAGCCGCCCGGACCCGGCCCCGATGTCGACGACGTCCAGCCGGTCGGGTCGGCCCAGCAGGGCGTCGACCTCCGTGAGCAGGCGGACGATGGCGGCGGCGAACCGGGGCGAAGCGTGCACCGAGGTACGGAAGTGCTCGGCCGGCCGCTCCCCGCGCCGGTAGAAGCCGTCCTCCCCGTACAGCGCCCGGTCCATCGCCGCGCGCCATGTCAGCCATTCGGAAACCAACGCCGCCACGCCTGTGACGTTACCGCGACCACCCCCGCCCGTAACCCCACCGCCGCGCCACGCGCCGTGCCGTCGGCGAGGTCGTCCTCGCGGGATGCCGTGCCCGGCCATCCTTGGGGTGGACGTGGGTCCGACCTGCGGCTGATCCCGTGCTGACCTGCCGGTACGTACGCTGTCGGCATGGTGGCGAGCGGGTGGGAGTGGCTGCGGGGTAAGAAGCCGCTGGTCGACGCGTTCTTCGCGCTGCCGATCCTGCTGATCGCCGTCCCTTCGGTGCTGGGCGGCTCGTACGGGATAACGGCGCAGCGGTACGTGTTGCTGACCGTTCTGCTCACCGGTCCGCTCGTCCTGCGGAGGACGTACCCACGCACCGTGCTCGCCGTGGTCGCGCTGGTCTCGTTCGTCCAGTGCCTGGCGGGGGTGCCGCCGGTCCAGGCGAACATAGCCGTCCTCATGGGGATCTACACGGTCGCGGCCGGCCCCTCGTTCCGCTGGGGGCTCTCGGCCGCGCTGGTCGGCGTGGTCGGCGCGGGCCTGGCGACCTGGCGGTACCCGACCGAGCCCGACGGCCGCAAGGGCACGTTCATCATGCTGACGGTGCTGGCGGCGGGCGTGTACGTGCTCGGCCTGCACATGCGCACGCGCCGCGCCTACCTGCGTTCGGTGGAGGAGCGGGCCGAGCGGCTGGAGCGCGAACGCGACAACGAGGTCAAGGTGGCCATGGCCGCGGAGCGGGCCCGCATCGCCCGGGAGCTGCACGATGTCGTGGCCCACAACGTCAGCGTGATCGTGGTGCAGGCCGACGGCGCGTCCTACGCGATCGACACCGACGTGAACCGGGCCAGGCAGGCGCTCGACACGATCTCCTCGACGGGACGGATGGCGCTGGCGGAGATGCGGCGGCTCCTCGGCGTCCTGCGCGAGGACGACGACGCGGGGACGTACGCGCCGCAGCCGGGGGTGGCGGAGATCGACGACCTGGTGGAGCAGGTCCGCGCGTCCGGGCTGGCGGTGGCGTACGAGGTGCACGGGACGCCGGCGGCCATGTCGGAGGGGCGGCAGCTCACCGTCTTCCGGATCGTCCAGGAGGCGCTGACCAATACGCTCAAGCACGGGGGCCCGCGGGTGCGGGTGTCGGTCCGGCTGCGTTACGCGGGCGACGCGCTGGAGATCCGGGTGGAGGACGACGGGCGCGGCGCGGCCGCGTTCGACGACGGCCGGGGCCACGGTCTCGCCGGGATGCGGGAGCGCGTCACGGTGTACGGGGGCGACGTCCGCGCGGCTCCGCGCCCCGGCGGGGGGTTCGAGGTGGTCGCGCGGATCCCGGTCCGCGAGGAGGTCGCGGCGTGACGGAGGCGGAGGACGTGGCGGTGTTTCAGGACGTGCCGCAGGACGCGGCAGGGCCCATCCGGGTCGTGCTCGTGGACGACCAGGAGCTGGTGCGGGCCGGCTTCAGGATGGTGCTGGACGCGCAGCCCGACATCGAGGTCGTGGGCGAGGCGGGCGACGGCGTGCAGGCGCTCGAACTGCTGCGGAGCACGCGCGCCGACGTGGTGCTCATGGACGTGCGCATGCCGCGGATGGACGGCATCGAGGCGACCCGGCTGGTGGTGGCGCGGTCGGGACCGAAGGTCGTCATCCTGACGACGTTCGACCTGGACGAGTACGCGTTCGCGGCGATCAAGGCGGGGGCCGGCGGCTTCATGCTGAAGGACGCCGGGCCGGCGCAGCTCATCGAGGCGATCAAGGCCGTCCACTCGGGGGACGCGGTGGTCGCGCCGAGCACGACGAAGCGCCTGCTGGACAGGTTCGCCGTGCACCTGCCGGACGCGGACGAGAAGGCGGGCGGCGCGCTGGAGAGCCTGACCGAGCGGGAGGGCGAGGTGCTGCGGCTCGTCGCGCGCGGCATGTCGAACGCCGAGATCGCGGGCCGGCTCTACGTCTCGGAGGCCACGGTCAAGACGCATATGGGACGGATCCTCATGAAGCTCGGCCTGCGCGACCGGGTGCAGGCGGTCGTGTTCGCTTATGAGACGGGGCTGGTGAAAAGCGGTCAAAGTGGCCACTCTGCGTAACGACTTGATTGCTCGCTGGTGACTTTTTGTCTTCGGCATGACGCGCAGCATTGTCCTACCTGAAAGTAGCTGGGTAACTACCGTACGCGACGCCGTCTTCGCGGGCGACGTCGGCATTGTCAGAACGGGCCTGCTAAGCCCACGTACGGGAGGACTCACGTGTTCAAGAAGCTTGCCGCCACCGGCATCCTCGGCTTCGCCGTCGCCGGCTCCGCCCTGGCCGCGACGCCCGCCTACGCCTCCGCCTACGGCGGCGGTTGGGACCACCACGGCAAGGGGCACGGTCACCACCACCACCATCACGGCGGGGGCGCCGGCAACGGCAACTCGACCAGTGGCAACTTCGGCGTGCTGAACGGCACCCAGGTGGTCGCCCCGATCTCCGCCGCCGTCGACGTCTGCGGCAACGCCGTCGCCGTGCTCGGCATCGCCGGCTCGGGCGGCTGCAAGGGCGGCGCGCACGCCAGCAACGGCTGATCCACCCGACGGGCACCCCACGCCCGTCGCCGGAGCGCCGGAGACCTGTTTTCGGGTCTCCGGCGCTTTCGCGTCCGACCACGCCCGCCCGCGTCGGGCGGCGCCACAGGCCCCGGCCGGACGGGTGTCGGTGGACGGGGTGACGGATCCGTACGACTCAGGTCGTACACGGGCGGGGCGGATAGCCGTGAGAGTGAGGCAGAGCGTGGACGCCGGGCCGATGGCAGCGGCGGCGCGGATTCCTAGCGTGGTCCCCGATCGTCCAAGGCCCCGCAGGAACCGCGAAGGAGTCACCGTGACCAGCACGTTCGCCGAACCGCCCAGGGGAGCCCCCGTGGCCGCGGCGCCGCCGGCCGTCACCGCCGAGGGCGTGTCGAAGGTGTACGGGTCCGGTGCCGCGGCCGTGCACGCGCTGCGGGGGGTCGGCGTCGGGTTCGCCCGGGGCGCGTTCACCGCGATCATGGGGCCGTCCGGGTCCGGGAAGTCGACGCTCATGCACTGCCTGGCGGGCCTCGACACCGTCACGGGCGGACGCATCATGCTCGGCGACGCGGAGATCACCCGGATGGGCGACCGCCAGCTGACGCTGATGCGCCGCGACCGGGTCGGGTTCGTGTTCCAGGCGTTCAACCTCCTACCGACGCTCACCGCCGAGCAGAACATCCTGCTGCCGATGGAACTGGCCGGATGCAAGCCGGACCGCGCCTGGTTCCAGCAGGTCGTGGACGTTCTGGGGCTGCGCGACCGCCTCGCGCACCGTCCGTCCGAACTGTCCGGCGGGCAGCAGCAGCGGGTGGCGTGCGCGCGCGCCATCGTCGCCCGTCCCGAGGTCGTCTTCGCGGACGAGCCGACCGGCAACCTGGACTCGCGTGCAGGCGCGGAGGTCCTCGGGTTCCTGCGCTCGTCCGTCCGGGAGATGGGGCAGACGGTCGTGATGGTCACCCATGACCCGGTGGCCGCGTCGTACGCCGACCGGGTGGTGTTCCTAAGGGACGGCGAGATCGTCTCCGAGATCTTCCAGCCGTCCCCAGAGGCCGTCCTGGACCGGCTCAAGGCGCTGGGGGCGTGATGCTGAAAACGACCCTGGCGGGTCTGCGCGCCCACAGACTGCGTCTCCTGCTGACCGCGGTGGCCATCACTCTTGGCGTCGGCTTCATTTCCGGCACGTTCGTCCTGACGGACACGATGGACAAGGGCGTCGCCGAGACGTTCGCGAGATCCGCCGACAAGGTGGATTTCGCGGTCCTGCCCAAGGACGACGACCCGGATGAGGGACTCCGCACAGATCTGCTGCAGAAGGTCAGGGCGCTGCCCGGCGTGACCGACGTGCACGGGCTGGTGAAGGGCGACGCCGCCCTCGTCGGCAAGGACGGCAAGGCGGTCGGTGATTTCCCGACCGTCGGCATGTCCGTGCCGTCCGGACGGCTGCTGCGCTACGACGTCGACAAGGGGCGGCCTCCGTCCGGTGGAGGCGAGACCGTCCTCGACACCGAGGTCGCCAAGCGGGAGGGCTACGCCGTCGGCGACACGGTGTCCGTCCTGGACGGGAAGAACCGCCCGCACCGGTTCAAAGTCGTCGGACTGGTCGACTTCGGCATCGACCAGGAGGCGAGTTTCCGTGGCGCGGTGGGCTTCGACCCGGCGACCGCGATGCTGATGACCGGCGAGAAGACCTACGTTGAACTCGACATCGCGGGAGGGACCGAGGCCGCCGTCCAGGCCGCCGCCGGCGCCGGCCGCCACGTGTACACGGGCGATGAGCTCGGCGCGCGGCTGGCGAAGGCCGCCGGCGCCGACACCGAGATCATCCGGACCGGGCTGCTGATCTTCGGGCTGGTCGCGATGCTGGTGTCCGCCCTGGTCATCTACAACACGTTCTCGATCCTGATCGCGCAGCGGATGCGGGAGATGGCGCTGCTGCGCTGCGTCGGCGCGACCCGCCGGCAGGTGTTCGGCGGCGTCCTCGCCGAGTCCGCCGTCGTCGGGCTGGCCGGCTCGCTGCTCGGGCTCGGCGCGGGCGTCGGCCTCGGCGAGGGCGCGCTGGTCGCGGTCACCAGGCTCAACGGCGCCGTGGCCGTCGCCGCGCCGTCCCTCGCGGTGCGGACGATCGTGCTCGGGCTGGCGGTCGGCATCGTCGTGACCGTCCTGTCCGCGCTGCTCCCCGCCCGGTCGGCGACCCGGGTCGCGCCGATCGCCGCGCTGCGCGCGGACCTGGAGCCGGGCGGCGGACGGTTCCGGCTCGGCCGGGTGCGCACGGCGATCGCCGTCCTGCTCGGCGCGGCGGGACTCGCCCTCGGCGTGCTCGGCTCGGTCGTCATGGCGAAGGGCGAGAGCGCGATGTACGTCGTCGCGTTCGCCGGCGGTGTGTTCTTCCTCGCCGTGATCGCGGCGATGCCGGCGCTCGTCCGCCCGCTGGGCCGGCTCGCGGGCGCGGTCCCGGCGCGGCTCGGCGGCGTCCCGGGACGGCTGGCGGTCGCGAACGCGCAGCGCGCGCCCCGCCGCACCGCCACCACGACGATCGCGCTGACCGTCGGCGTCGGGCTGATGAGCCTGTTCGCGGTCGTCGCCGCCAGCGGCAAGGCGACCGCCTCGCACAAGCTGGCGGAGCAGTTCCCCGTCCAGTTCCAGATCCGGACGCAGGACGTCGACGGGACCGTCCCGCACGCGCTCGCCGAGGCGCTGCGCGAGCGCCCCGAGGTGTCGGACGTCGTCGAGGCGCGCCGCACGGACACCGAGGTCGGCGGCGGCGACGGCCAGATCGCGACGATCACCACCTCGGCGCTCGGCACGATCCTCGAACCGGACATCAAGCAGGGCACGCTGGCCGCCGCCCTCCAGCCGGGGACGGCGATGGTGGACGAGGAGACCGCCACGATGCCGGGCCACGGACTCGGGCAGGCCGTCCAGGTGCGGACGTCCCGCGGCACCGTGCCCGTGAAGATCGCCGCCGTGTACGGGGCCGGGGCGACCCTCGACGGGATCATCGTCCCGGAATCCGACTTCAGCCGGTACTTCGGCGCCCGGGACCCGGTCGGCGTCTACGTCAAGACCCGCGACGGCGTCCCGGCGTCCCAGGCGCGCAGGGCCGTGGACGAGGCGGCGCGGCCCTACCCGGCCGCGAAGGTGGCCTCGTCCGCCGAGTTCGAGGAGACGATGACCAAGGCGATCGACATGGTGCTGATGATCTTCGGCGGGCTGCTCGGGCTGGCGATCGTCATCGCGCTGTTCGGCATCGCGAACACGCTCACCCTGTCGGTCGTGGAGCGCACCCGCGAGTCGGCGCTGCTGCGCGCCCTCGGCCTCACCAAGCGCCAGCTCCGCCGGATGCTGTCGGTCGAGGCCCTGGTCATGGCCGTGATCGGCGCGTTCACCGGGGTCGTCCTCGGGGTCGGGTTCGGCTGGGCCGCGACGAACGCGATGGCGTCCGACTCGATCTTCGCGCTGCCCTACCCGCAGGTCATCGGCTTCGTCGTCCTCGCCGGCGCGGCCGGGACGATCGCCGCCGTGCTGCCGGCGCGGCGCGCCGCGAGGACGTCCATCGTCGAGTCCCTCGCGCATGACTGAATGGGAGGCCGGGGTGGCGCTCGTCACCCACCGGACCACGTGACCGGGTCCCATGGGTACTCTGGTTCGCGCCCGTCCGGTACCTACATGTGAGGACTGGAACGAAAACCGATGGACCCTTCTGACCCCGGCGTGCCCGGAAACGGCCCGGAAGAGCGGCCCGCGCGGCTCGCGGTCGGCGTCGTCGGCGCCGGCCGCGTCGGCACGGCGCTCGGCGCCGCGCTGTCCCGCGCGGGCCACCGCGTCGTCGCCGCGACCGCCGTGTCCGACCGGTCGCGGGCGCGCGTCGAGGAACGCCTCCCCGGCGCGGCCGTCGCGACGCCGCAGGACGTGGTCGCCGCCGCCGACCTGGTACTGCTGACCGTCCCGGACGACGAACTGCCCGAACTCGCCTCCGGCCTCGTCGCCGCGGGCGTCCCCGTCGCCGGCAAACTGATCATGCACACCAGCGGACGCTACGGAAGCGCCGTCCTGGACCCGCTCACCCGCGCGGGCGCCCTGCCGCTGGCCCTGCACCCGGTGATGACCTTCACCGGACGGCCGGACGACGTGAACCGGCTCACCGGCATCTCGTTCGGCGTCACCTCGCCCGAGCCGCTCCGCCCGGTCGCGGAGGCGCTCGTCCTCGAAATGGGCGGCGAGCCGGTCTGGATCACCGAGGCGGCCCGCCCGCTCTACCACGCCGCCCTCGCCGGCGGCGCGAACCACCTGGTCACCCTCGTCGTCGAGTCGATGGACCTGCTGTCCCGCGCGGGCGTGGCCGAACCCGGCCGGATGCTCGGCCCCCTCCTCGGCGCCGCCCTGGACAACGGCCTCCGCCTCGGCATCGACGGTCTCACCGGCCCCGTCGCCCGCGGCGACGCCGGCACGGTCTCCGACCACATCGCGGAACTGGCCAAGGTCTCCCCGGAGAGCCGCCGCGCCTACATCGCCCTGGCCCGCCTCACCGCCGACCGCGCCCTCGGCGCCGGGCTTCTCAAGCCCGAGGCCGCCGAACGCCTCCTGGAAGCCCTGGCCGATTGACCCCCGCCCCCGACACCTCGCAGAGCGCCCGCAGACCAGGCCGGCGCTCCCTCCACCGACCGCCGGCACCCCGCACCCGCGAAGGACGCCCGCTCCGGTCGCGACCCGCGGGCCCGCTCGTCCGGCCGCCGCGCGGCGATCGGGTGCTGCGCCGAGAGCCGGACGCGCCGGTGCCCGCGACGGGCGGGGTCGCCCGGTCTGCGTACGAGGTGCGACGGCCGCCTTCCGGAGGGGTGTGGGGCGGGCCGGTGCCGTGCCGGAGCGCATCTGCCCTCGCCCGCGGGCGGGCGGTTCGGGGTGATCGGGAAGTCGTTGCTCCGAGGTTCGTGTTCAAGGAGCGACCGGCCGGGACTCAGATGATGTGGGAGGGCGATTGAAACCCGTCATTGTGCGGACGCGGGAGGAACTCGCGGCGGCGCGGGCCCGTGTCGAGGGGACGCTGGCGTTCGTGCCGACCATGGGTGCCCTGCATGAGGGCCACCTGTCCCTGATGCGGCAGGCGCGCCGCAATGCCGACGCCGTCGCCGTCAGCATCTTCGTCAACCCGCTGCAGTTCGGGCCCGGCGAGGACTTCGACCGCTACCCGCGGACGTTCGACGCCGACGCCGAGGCGTGCGCCCGCGAGGGCGTCGGCCTGATCTTCGCGCCGTCCCGCGAGGTCATGTATCCGGACGAGCCGCAGGTGACGCTCAAGTCGGGCCCGATGGGCGAGGTCGTCGAGGGCGCGGCGCGGCCCGGGCACTTCGACGGGATGCTCACCGTCGTGCTGAAGCTGCTGAACCTCGTCCGGCCCGATGTGGCGATCTTCGGGGAGAAGGACGCGCAGCAGCTCGCGATGATCCGCCGGATGGTCGCCGACCTGAACGTGCCCGTGCGCGTGCTGGGCGGCCGGACCGTCCGGGAGCCGGACGGCCTGGCCCTCTCCAGCCGCAACCGCTACCTGTCGCAGGCCGAGCGGGGGACGGCCCTCGCCCTGTCGCGCGCCCTCCAGGCCGGGGCGGACGCCGCCGCGGAAGGGCCGGGCGCGGTGCTCGGCGCGGCGAGCGCCGTCCTCGACAAGGCCGCGTCCGCGGACCCCCCGCTCGTGCTCGACTACCTCGTCCTCGTCGACCCGGCGACGTTCACCCCGGTCGTGTCCGGCGGCGAGGCCGTCCTCGCCGTCGCGGGCCGCGTCGGCTCCACCCACCTCATCGACAACGTTCACCTCCAGCTCGGCAAGGAGCACTGATGTTCCGGACGATGTTCAAGTCCAAGATCCACCGCGCCACGGTGACGCAGGCGGACCTGCACTACGTCGGCTCGCTCACCATCGACCAGGACCTGATGGACGCCGCCGACCTGCTGCCCGGCGAGCAGGTCTCGGTCGTGGACATCGACAACGGCGCCCGGCTGGAGACCTACCTGATCGCGGGTGAGCGCGGTTCGGGCGTCATCGGCATCAACGGGGCCGCGGCCCGCCTCGTCCAGCCGGGCGACCTGGTGATCATCATCAGCTACGCCCAGCTCGCCGACGCGGAGGCCCGCGAGTTCGTCCCGTCCGTCGTGCACGTCGACCGGGACAACAAGATCATCTCGCTGGGCACCGACCCGGCCGAGCCCGTGCCCGGCACCCGGACCACTCGCGGCGATCTGGTCCGCGACTGACGATCGGCCACCGGCCCCTGGTGGCCGGTGCCGGTCACCGGCGGGCCCCGCGCCGACCGCCGGGGCGGGGAATGCGGGGGCGGGCGTCCGGGTTCTCCGGGGTTAGAGTCATAATGACGAGAACCGATCCCGGAGGAGGGCTCGTGATCCCTTCCGTTCTCCACGCCCCCGCGCCCGGCTGGACCGCCGAGGCCGACGTCGTCGTCATCGGGTCCGGCATCGCCGGGCTCGTCGCCGCGCTGCGCTGCCGTTCGCGCGGGCGGGTGCTGCTCGTCACCAAGGCCCTCCTGGACGCGGGCTCGACCCGCTGGGCGCAGGGCGGGATCGCCGCCGCGCTCGCCCCGGACGACACCCCTGCGGAGCACCTCGCCGACACCCTGGTCGCGGGGGTCGGGCTGTGCGACGAGGCCGCCGTCCGGGCGCTCGTCACCGAGGGGCCGGAGGCCGTCCGCGGGCTCATCGAGCTCGGCACCGCGTTCGACCTCGCCGGCGACGGCGGCATCGCGCTGACCCGCGAGGGCGGCCACCACCGGCGCCGCATCGCGCACGCCGGCGGGGACGCCACCGGCGCGGAGATCAGCCGCGCCCTCCGCGCCGAGCTCAAGGACTCCGGCGTGGAGGTGATCGAGCACGCGCTGGTCCTCGACCTGCTGAAGGACGCCGCCGGACGCGCGGCCGGGATCACCCTCCATGTCATGGGCGAAGGGCAGCCGGGCGGCGTCGGCGCCGTCCGGGCCCGGGCCGTCGTGCTCGCCACCGGCGGGCTCGGCCAGGTGTTCTCCGCGACGACCAACCCCGAGGTCTCGACCGGCGACGGCGTGGCGCTCGCGCTGCGGGCCGGGGCCGAGGCCACCGACCTGGAGTTCGTCCAGTTCCACCCGACCGTGCTGTGGCTCGGCGACGGCGTGACCGGGCAGCAGCCGCTGATCTCCGAGGCCGTCCGCGGAGAGGGCGCCCACCTGGTCGACCACGACGGGGTCCGCTTCATGGTCGGACGGCACGTGCTCGCCGAGCTCGCCCCGCGCGACATCGTCGCCAAGGGGATCATGAACCGGATGCGCGAGACCGGCGCGTCCTGCATGCTGCTGGACGGCCGCCATCTCGGCGCGGCGATGTGGGAGAAGCGGTTCCCCAACATCATGGCGGCGTGCCGCCATCACGGCATCGACCCGGTGACCGAGCCCATCCCCGTCGTCCCGGCCGCGCACTACGCCAGCGGCGGCGTCCGTACGGACCTGTACGGCCGCACGTCCGTCCCCGGCCTGTACGCCTGCGGTGAGGTCGCCTGCACCGGGGTCCACGGCGCGAACCGCCTGGCCTCCAACTCCCTCCTGGAGGGCCTCGTCTTCGCCGCCCGGATATCCGCCGCGCTGGAACACGACCTCCCGGGGCTCGCCACCATCTCCGCTGACGGCCCCACGGGGGGAGCGAACGCGGCGGACGTCGCCGCAAGCGACGGATTCGAAGTGGACGAGGCAGATGAGGCGCAGGACAGCGTGCACCGCATGACGGCCGGCAGCGCGAACGCCTCGGCCACCGGAACCGGTGGTGCGGAGCCGGCGCCGGTGGGCGGTGAACGCGCCGATGGTGACGGCATGGCGGTGGCCTCCGGGGAGGGACGCGGCGGGTTGCTGGAGCCGGGCATGCGGGCGGAGATCCAGCGGGTCATGTCCTCCCATGTGGGCGTGCTTCGGGGCGCGGACGGCCTGGAACGCGCGGTGCGGGAGCTGGCAGGGCTCGGGGCCGGCGGCGGTCGGGCGGAGCCGGGGGTGGAGGCTTGGGAGGTCACCAACCTGTACACCGTCGCGTCCGCGATCGCGGCGGCGGCGCGGCGGCGCGAGGAGACGCGCGGGAGCCACTGGCGGGAGGACTTCCCCGAGCGGGCGGACGGCGCGTGGCGCGGGCATCTGGTGACGCGGCTCGCGGGGAACACCCTGACGACCACGTACGAACCTCTGGAGGGAAAGCGCTCATGACACCGGAACTCTCGCAGCGCCTGAGCGCCGCCGGGCTCGATCCGCGAACTGTGGAAAACCTCGTCCGGACGGCGCTGGCCGAGGACGGGGAGGTCGACGTCACCAGCATGCCGATCTTCGCGCCGGAGGACACCGCGGCGGGCGACCTCAGGGCGCGCGACGAGGGCGTCGTCGCCGGCGTCCCGGTGGCGTGCGTCGTGTTCGAACTGCTCGACGTCGCCTGCGAGACGAAGGTCGCGGACGGCGACCGCGTCGTCCCGGGGCAGGTCCTCATCTCGGTCAGCGGGCAGACCCGGGCCGTGCTGAAGGCCGAGCGGACGGCCTTGAACCTGCTCACCCACCTGTCCGGAATCGCGACGGCGACGCGGCGGTGGGCGGACGCCATGGAGGGGACCAAGGCTAAGGTCCGCGACACCCGCAAGACCCTCCCCGGGCTGCGCGCCCTCCAGAAGTACGCCGTCCACTGCGGCGGCGGGGTCAACCACAGGATGGGCCTGCACGACGCCGCCCTCATCAAGGACAACCACATCGCGGCGGCCGGAAGCGTCACCAAGGCTTACGAGGCGATCCGCGCCGTCTACCCGTCCCTCCACATCCAGGTGGAGTGCGACACCCTCGCACAGGTGGAAGAGGCGCTCGCGGTGGGCGCGACGAGCATCCTGCTCGATAACATGACCGACGCCGAGACGGCCGAGGCGGTACGCCTTGTGGCGGGGCGGGCGGAGATCGAGGCCAGCGGTGGCCTTACCCTGGATCGGGCCCGAGACGTCGCCGTGACCGGGGTGGACTACCTTGCCGTCGGCGCGCTGACGCATTCGGCGCACGTGTTCGACATCGGCCTTGACTTCACCTGACCAGCGGGGACCTGATGCTGCTCACCATCGACGTCGGTAACACCCAGACCGTCCTCGGCCTGTTCGAGGGCGACGAGGTGATCGAGCACTGGAGGATCAACACCGATCCGCGGCGCACCGCCGACGAGATCGCGGTCGTCCTGCAGGGCCTCGTCCAGCAGAGCCCGCTGCTGGCGGAGACCGACATCAGCGGCATCGCGCTGTGCTCCACGGTCCCGTCCGTCCTGCACGAGATGCGGGAGATGTGCCGCCGCTACTACGGCGACGTGTCCGCGGTGATCGTGGAGCCGGGCGTGAAGACGGGCGTCCCGGTCCGCATGGACAACCCCAAGGAGGTCGGCGCCGACCGCATCGTGAACGCGCTCGCCGCCGTCCACACCCATGGCGGGCCCGCGATCGTGGTCGACTTCGGCACCGCGACCACGTTCGACGCGGTGTCCGCGAAGGGGGAGTACGTCGGGGGCGCGATCGCCCCGGGCATCGAGATCTCGATAGACGCGCTGTCGTCGCGCGGCGCGCAGCTCCACAAGATCGAGCTGGTCCGGCCGCGCAACGTGATCGCGAAGAACACCGTCGAGGCGCTGCAGTCGGGGATCATCTTCGGCTTCGCCGGGCAGGTGGACGGCATCGTCGAGCGCATGTCGGACGAGCTCGCCGAGGAGCCGGAGGAGGTCACGGTCATCGCCACCGGCGGCCTCGCCCCGCTCGTCCTGGAGGAGTCCCGCAGCATCGACGTGTTCGAGCCGTGGCTGACCCTCATCGGCCTCCGCCTCATCTACGAGCGCAACACCCCGTAGCGACTTCGCCCCGGGGCGACACCCGGCGGCCGCGAAAGTGGTGCGCGGGGCACCGGACGGGATCGATAGCCTTGAGCGGTGAGTGACGAGACCTTCGACGAGCTCCCGGAGCAGATGCGCGTGCGCCGGGAGAAGCTCGACCGGCTCCGCGAGAGCGGAATCGACCCCTACCCGGTGACCTTCCCGCGCACGGCGACGATCGCCGAGATCCGCGAGAAACACCCGGACCTGCAGCCGGGCACCGAGACGGGCGAGAAGGTCGGCGTCACCGGTCGCGTCATGCTCATCCGCAACACCGGGAAGCTGTGCTTCGCCACCATCCGGGACGGCGGCGGCGACCTCCAGGTCATGCTGTCGCTCGCCAAGGTGGGGCAGGAGCAGCTCGACTTCTGGAAGCGCGAGGTCGACCTCGGCGACCACGTCGGCGTCGAGGGCGAGGTCATCACGTCCCGCCGCGGCGAGCTGTCCATCATGGCGGACCGGTTCGCGATCACCTCCAAGTGCCTGCGGCCCCTGCCGGAGAAGCACGCGGGCCTGACCGACCCGGAGGCCCGGGTCCGACAGCGGTACGTCGACCTCATCGTCAACGACGAGGCGCGCAAGATGGCGCGGATCCGTAGCGCGACCGTGCGGGCGGTGCGTGATTTCTGGCATGAGGAGGGCTATCTCGAAGTCGAGACCCCCATGCTGCAGCCGATCCACGGCGGGGCGGCGGCGCGCCCGTTCAAGACGCACATCAACGCCTACGACATGGACCTCTACCTGCGCATCGCGATCGAGCTGTACCTGAAGCGGCTCGTCGTCGGCGGCATAGAGAAGGTCTTCGAGATCAACCGGAACTTCCGGAACGAGGGCGCCGACTCCACGCACAACCCCGAGTTCACGATGCTGGAGGCCTACGGGACGTACCTCGACTACAACGACATGGCCGACCTGACCCAGCGGATGTACCAGAAGGCCGTGGTCGCCGCCCTGGACACCACCGTGGTCGTCCATGACGGGGTGGAGATCGACCTCGGGGCGGCCCAGTGGCCGCGCGTCACGCTGTACGGCTCGGTGTCGGAGGCCCTCGGCGAAGAGGTCACGCCGCACACGCCGATCGAGCACGTCCGCAAGCTCGCCGACGCCCGCGGCATCTCGTGGAACCCCAAGTGGGGTCAGGGCAAGCTCGTCCAGGAGGTCTTCGAGGAGCTGATCGAGCACACCCTCGTCCAGCCCACGTTCGTCATGGACTACCCGGTCGAGACGTCCCCGCTGACCCGCCAGCACCGCGAGGAGCCCCTCCTCACCGAGAAGTGGGACCTCATCGGCTTCGGGACGGAACTGGGCACCGCCTACTCCGAGCTGGTCGACCCCGTCGAGCAGCGCCGCCGGCTCACCGAGCAGTCGCTGCTCGCCGCGGGCGGCGACCCGGAGGCCATGCAGCTGGACGAGGACTTCCTGCGCGCCCTGGAGTACGCGATGCCGCCCACGGGCGGGATGGGCGCCGGCATCGACCGGATGATCATGGCGTTCACCGGCAAGGGCATCCGGGAGACGATCCTGTTCCCGCTGGTCAAGCCCGAATAGTGACCGGCAGGTCACGAAGGCCGCGCAGGACGAGGTTGTCCCGGTAGACGAGGTCGCGGTCGCCGTCTGCGGCGAGGGCCACGTCGCGCTCGAAGAGCTTCTTGAGCGCGACCTGGCCCTCCAGCCGGGCCAGTGGCGCGCCCAGGCAGAAGTGGATGCCGTGCCCGAACGAAAGGTGCCGTGGCGTGTCACGTCCGTCGGAGTAGCGCGTGAGGTCGAGCCGGTCGGGATCGTCGAAAACGGCCGGGTCGCGGTTCGCGGCGCCGGTCAGCAGTAGGACGAGCTTTCCGCGTTCGACGAGTGTCCCCTCCAGGTCGACGTCTTCTAGGGCGGCCCTCAGGGTGAGCTGGACGGGCGGGTCGTAGCGGAGAAGTTCCTCCACCGCCGCTTGGACGTTCCCAGGACGCTCGCGGAACAGCTCCAATTGCGCGGGATCGCGGAGCAGCGCCAGCGCGCCGTTCCCGATGAGGTTCACCGTCGTCTCGTGGCCCGCCACGAGCAGCAGGACGCATGTCGCTAGGAGCTCCTCCTCCGAAAGGACGTCGCCGCCGTCTGAGACGCCTACGAGGGCGCTCAGAAGGTCGTCCTGGGGCCGGAGGCGTCGCTGGGTTGCCAAATCCCGAAAATAAGCCGCGAACTCGGCACGGGCCGTCTCACGCTGTGCGATCTCGGCCTCCGGCAGGAGGAAGTCGGGGTCGAGGCCGCGCGCGAGACTGTCGGACCAGCCCTTGAACAGGTCGCGGTCCCGCGCGGGGACGCCGAGCATCTCGCTGATCACGATGACGGGGAGCGGGTAGGCCAGCGTCGCGATGAGGTCGACGTCGCCGGTCAGCCCGCCCAGCAGCTCATCGACCAGCGACTCCACCCGCGGCCGCAGCCGCTCGACGAGTCGCGGGGTGAACGCCTTGCTCACCAGCCGCCGGAGCCGGGTGTGGTCGGGAGGGTCCAAGGTGAGGAACGACCGGTTCCGGACCCGCGTCTCGCGCCACAGCCCGCCGCCCTCGGGACGGTGCCCGAACCGGGGATCACGCAGCACCTGCTCGCACAGGCCGTAGGACGTGGTCACGCGGAGGCCGACGTCCGTCCGGTGCGGGCGGCGACCGCCGGCCGCGAGCCGGCGGTAGTGCGCGTAAGGGTCGGCCCGGAAGGCCGGATCTCCCGGGTCGAATCCGAGGATCGCCGCGGCCTCGACCTCCGCGACCTGACCCGTCCTGTCCTCCATGCTCCACAGTCACCCGGAGATAAGACGAAATGTCAACAGCGCTCCGCCGTCCCGCCGGGTCCGGTCCGGCTCGGGTCAGGCGCTTTCGCGGATGACCAGTTCGGGGCGCTGGACGACCTGGCGGTGCTGGTGGGACCTCCCCTCGCCCAGCTCGGCCAGCGCCAGTTCGGCCGCCTCCCAGCCCAGCTCGCGGCGCGGCTGCCGGACCGTTGTCAGCGGGACGGCGGCGCTCGCGGCCAGCTCGATGTCGTCGTACCCGATGACGGCGATGTCGTCCGGGACGCGGACGCCGAGCCGGGTCAGCTCGTTGATCAGGCCGATGGCCAGCAGGTCGTTGGCGCAGAACACGCCGTCGGGGCGCGGTGAGATGGCGAGGACCCGGTGGGCGGCGGCCCGGCCCTCGGTGGGGCTCAGGGCGTCCTGGACCAGCGTCCGGGGCTTGGTGAAACCCGCCTCGACGATCGTCCGGGCGGCGCCGTCGCGGCGCTCCACGCACGGCTGCGGTTCCGGGACGCCGGTCACGAACACGATCCGCCGGCAGCCGACGCCGAGCAGGCGCGCGGCGGCGATCTCCCCGCCCGCGACATGGTCGACCCGCGCCGTGCAGGCGTCGGACGAGTCGCGGTCGATCAGCACGACGCTCATGCCGGCGGCGCGGAGCCGGGAGATGTCGTTCGGCTCCGCCCCGACGGGGATGATCAGGACGCCCGCGGCGCGCTGCTCCTCCAGGAGTTCCAGCGAGCGGCGCTCCTTCGCGGACGACTGGTCGCTGGAGAGCCACAGGGCGTCGTGGCCCGCCGCGTTGAGCGCCGCCTCGGCGCCGCGCGCGACATCGGACGCGTACGGGCTGGCGAGGTCCTCGACGACGATGCCGAAGGCCCGGCGCGGCTCGTCGCCGAACTCGCCGGCGGTGCGATCGGGGCCCCGGCGGAGCCGGCGCGCGGACTCGTTCCGGACGAATCCGAGCTCCTCGATCGCGGCGCGCACACGGTCACGGGTAGCTTCGGCCACGAGATCTGGCCGGTTTAGGACATTCGAAACGGTCCCAACTGAGACTCCAGCACGCCTCGCGACCTCACGAATACTGGTCTGTGGCAACTCGCTCCTCGTCCCGCCCCGGGAGTGTTTCCCCAGGTAGTGGAGTTTTGCGCGGCATGCCGCCGATGGCATGACTACACACCGTCGCCGAACGGTCGCACACCGCGTTTGGACGGCGCTTGACGGGCCGGATCCGGCCGCCTAGCGTTCCGAGCCGAAGCGTAGCTTGAAACGATTCACGATCTTGGTCCGCAGCACGATCCGGTGAGTCCGACGGCGAAGGGACGGGGGCGGATGGCTGGCGATCTCATCCCGTCTCCCCTCGGACGACCAACGAGTGAATCGTCACCCGGAGTTCCCCCGAACGACCCCGCAATCGGCCAGGCGGCCACCTCCGGCCAAGCACGCGAGACGGAAAAGGAACCCGATGATCTAAGTCCGGAAGGCTCCGGACCCGGCAACCCAACGCGCGTACAGATCGAGGCCAACCCGTGCCTGTGCAGCGGACGGCTGCATCCCCGCGGTCATCACCATGGACGAGGGAGGACGGAGTGGAAACAGCCACACTCGCACGTCGTGGCACCGACGATTTCGGGCTGAGCGAGGAGGAGGTCCGGCTGCTCGCCCAGATCGCGAGCGGTGTCACCGCCGATGTGGCGGCTCGGAAGCTGGAGTTGAGCGCACGGACCCTGCGGCGCCGGTTGCGGACGATCTGCGACCGGCTGGAGGTCAACACCCCTATCGAGGCCGTGGTGTGGGCGGCCCGGAGGCAGCTCATCTAGCCGGCTTCACCCCCCGACGCCCGCCAGGGGACGGGCGGGCGTCATCGAGAGATCCAGGCGGCGAACACATCCGAATTCCGTCCGACCCCGCAGCGGCGGCGCCGGCGCACTGACAGGTAGGTCCCTGCAGGAGGCGTCGCCGCGGACGGCGTTCGAGACCCACGCCGATGGATCTCTGACCTGTGCGCGCACAGGCCGGCTCGACGGCGCCTGGAGACGCGGCGCCTGGAGGACCGGGCCACTCGGGAACCGGACGGGACGGGGTCAGGCGACCCGGACGCCACCGGCGAAGGGACGGCCGGCCATGGGGGCGATCTTCACGACGTCGCCGGTGTGCGGCGCGTGCAACATCTTGCCGTCTCCGACGTACATCCCCATGTGGTGGAGGTCGGAGTAGAAGAACACCAGGTCGCCCGGCTGGAGCTGGCTGCGCGACACGTGCGTGCCCGCGTTCCACTGGCTGCCGGTGTAGTGCGGCAGGTTGATGCCGACCTGCCCGTAGGCCCACATCGTCAGACCGGAGCAGTCGAAGGCGCTCGGCCCGGCGGCGCCCCAGACGTAGGGGCGTCCGATCTTGCCCATGGCGATGCGCAGCGCCTGCGCGGCCTTGCCGGTGCCGATGACGGGGAGCTTGGCGAGCTGCGTGGGGTCCCTCTTGACGATCTTGCTGCGGACCTTCTCGTAGGTGTCGGTCACCTTCTTGCGCTGCGCGTCGAGCTGCGTCCGCAGGTCCCTGACCTGCTTGGCGCGCGCCTCGGCGGACTTGCGCGCGCGCTGGGCGGCCTGCATGGCCTGCATGAGCCCGAGGACCCTGGTGCTGTCCTGCTTGGCGAAGTAGTTGAGGGTCGCGGCCTGGTCGAGGACGGCCTGCGGGTCCTGGGAGGCGACGAACGACACCGTCGGGTCGGAGCCGCCCTGCATGTAGCTCGTCGCGGCGAGGGCGCCGACCTTCTGGCGGATCGCCTGGAGCGACTTCTCCTGCCGCTCGGCGTTCTCCGTGGCGACCTTGGCGGCGCGCTTGGACTGCGCGAGCTTCACCTTCATGCCGTTGTACTGCTCGGTGAGCTGCTCGAGCTGGTCGGCGAGCTTGAAGGCCTGGGACCGGAGCTCCTTGGTGGACGGCTCCGGGTCGGCGTGCGCGACGGCGATCGTGTGCGGGGCGATGGC
Organism: Actinomadura monticuli; assembly: GCF_041463655.1. Taxonomy (NCBI): domain Bacteria; kingdom Bacillati; phylum Actinomycetota; class Actinomycetes; order Streptosporangiales; family Thermomonosporaceae; genus Actinomadura; species Actinomadura monticuli. The sequence goes on along the minus strand of NZ_JAXCEI010000012.1, from coordinate 125,788 downwards.
GTACGGGGCCGCGGTCAGCGCGATGAGCGCACCGGCCACGGTGACCACACGGCCGCGGAGTCGTGAAAGGGAAGCAGGCCGCGATGGCTCCACGAATTCTCCTCTCCTGGTCCGCCTACCGGGTTAGCTGTCGGGTTCGGGCCGGAGCAGCCCGTCCGCGAGCGCGCGCGGGCCTGGCCGCGACACTGCGGATTCACCCCTCACGGTCTCGGCCCGGGGGGACGATCCCCCGAACCCTCCGAAAGTGGGTCCCCGGCTCCCCGGGGCGCTGGTTGCGGCCCGCGGACTCGGCGGTTCGGCCTCGTTCTGCGGGTGGCCGACGTCAGCGATGGACACTAACGGAACCGGCAATGGATGCCAACTAGAACGAGTGAAATCGCAGGTCGCGAGGGCGGGGCGCGCGGAGGGGCCGGCTCCGGACCCTGAACGGAGAGTGTGCTTCGGGTCACTTTCCGAGCGCCCGACGAGGCGCGCTCACCACTCGTACGCGGACGCGAACGTTTGGTAAGACCCGGTGTTCGATAATCTCGCCTGTTTGTGGAGGTCGTGATCCGGCGTGCCCGCACCGCCGATGTCCAGGAGATCCGTAGGCTGGTCGATCTGTACGCCGGGTCGGGGCGGCGCCTGCTCAAGAAGTCGACGGTGAAGCTGTACGAGGACGTCCAGGAGTTCTGGGTCGCCGAGGACGTCCAGCGCGGGACGCCGGGGCCCGTCATCGCCTGCGGCGCCCTGCACGTGATGTGGGAGGACCTCGCCGAGGTGCGTTCCGTCGCCGTGGACAAGGGGTACGGCGGACGCGGCATCGGGCACCGCATCGTCACCCGCCTTCTGGAGACCGCACGGGAACTCGGCGTGCGAAGGGTGTTCTGCCTTACCTTCGAGGTGGAGTTCTTCGCCCGCCACGGCTTCCAGCCCATCCTCGGGACTCCGGTGGCGCCAGAGGTGTACGAGGAGCTTCTCCGCTCTTACGACGAAGGCGTGGCAGAGTTCTTGGACCTCGACCGGGTCAAGCCGAATACGTTGGGCAACACCCGGATGTTGCTTCGCTTGGAGGACTGACCCAAATGAGCAATTCCCCCAACCGCGGGCGGCGTCATCAACCGCCGCAGGGCCAGGGTTCCTACGGCCCGCCACCCCCGTACCAAGGTGGCCAGTGGCAGCAACCCCAGCAGCAGCAACCGTCGCAACAGCAATGGCAGCAGCAGCCCCAGCAGCAGTGGCAGCAGCCCCAGCAGGACTGGGGGCAGACCTACGAGGCGTCCTACGACCAGTACGGCGGCTCCTACGGTGACTCCCACAGCGGTGAGATGGAGCTTGCTCCGATCCACCGGCGCGCGGTCGCCCGGCTCATCGACAACGGGCTCGTCGCGGTCTTCGGTTTCGCGCTCGTCCTGCCGGTGACGGTCGCCGCGTTCGGACTCGGCGACACGGGCAGCAACGACGAGGACGAGGGCGGCATCTGGAACTGGCCCATCATCTTCACCCTGTTCTGTGTCATGTCGGTACTGCCGTTCCTTTACGAGTCCGTCCAGCTGTCCATGTGGGGGCGGACGCTCGGCAAGCGCGTCATGGGACTGGGCATCGTGCAGGCGCGTCCCGCGGGGCAGCCGATGACCACGACACAAGCTGCCTGGCGCGCTGGGATCGTCCACGTGGGCTACCAGGTCGGCGTCTTCTTCTTCCTCATCCTGGCGGTGATGGTGTGGGAGTACGCCGCGTATGGGATGGCGCTCGTCTGGGTGGGCGCCCTGATGGCGTACCTGTGGGCGATCTGGGACCAGCCCCTGCACCAGGCCCTGCACGACCGCTTCGCCGGCACGCTCGTCATCGATGAGCGGGTCGGATACGACGAGCACACCGAGTACACCGAGTACGCGGAGTAGGGCCGCGATGGCGGTCTCCCTCGCCGAACCGGGCCAGCGCCTTCTCGCGCGCGTCGTCGACACCCTCGTCGTCGGTGTGCCCGTCATCGTCGTCGTCCGGGAACTCGTGTCGGGGCACACGGTGGACGTCGTCGCCCCGCCTGCCGTGGCCGGGTGCATGTTGCTGTACGAGGCGATCCAACTCGCCCTCTGGGGGCGAACCCTCGGCAAGCGCTTCGCGGGCATCGAGGTCGTTGCCGCCCTGCCGGATGCACAGTCCGGTGGGGCGAGCCCAGAGGCGACTGAGGACGCCTCTATGGGCGCGGCCGGGGTCATGCCGGTGTCCGTGCCCGGATTCGTTCCCGTGTCGATGCCCGAAGGGGCAGGAGCCGCCCCGAAGGACGCCGCCCCTGCGGAAGCCGGCCCTGAGGCGACCGTGCCTGGACCTGTCGAGGCCGGCGCCCGTCCGGGGGTTCTGCAGTCCGTTCTCCGCGCGACGGTTTATTCGCTGCCGATCGCGGCGCGCCCGATTCCCGTCCTCGGCCTCCTGGCGAGCGTCTTCTGGGTGGGGAACGCCGGGATGATGTTCGAGGGGACGTCCCGCCAAGCCGTCCATGACAGGCTCGCCGGGACGCTCGTGGTAAAACGCGCACGCCCCTGATTCCCGGGCCTTCTACGGCCCTCTCAGCCGCGTTCCGGTACCTCTGCGGCGGCTCGGTCCCCCCGGCCCTCGTCTCGCGATCCATCGCGGGACGAGGGTATTCGTTGTCTTCTGCATGCTTTTGCTGGAGATGACGGGGTCTGTTTCGGACGCGGACGTTCGCGGGCGAATCCCAGCTCGCTCCGGTTACGGCCCTGAATCAGACCGGGATGTGTCTCGTCCCGGACGCCGCCTCCGGATTGCAAGGTGCTTCCCCGGGACGTTGCCGTACCGCCTGCGCACGCGTGGATGCCGCTTGAAGGTGTCGCTTCAAAGCGGTGGCGGACTTACTCCGGATGGGACGCGGTCTCACCCCGAACGGACTTTCCCGCGCCCATGCGCGCGGCCACGGTTGGAGGACCACGTTCGCGTCGGCGAGCCCGGAGGGGAGGTTGAAGAAGTGGAGGATCGGGGGTCGGATTGTGCCTCAATCTCCTGATTCCACCGCCGAAGCGCGGGCGGCGGGCTTCGGCGAGATCTCGGAAGGCGAGTTGGCGGGCCCGCGGACCTGAAACAGATTTTCGCCACGGACTCCGCTTTTGTCATCCCTTCACATCGGCAGGTCAGGAGCGATGATCTCTGCTTTCCGTTCGTCGGTGCCGCCCCCGCGTGCGGCCGCTCGCGCGTGCCGGCGCGCCGCCCCGCGTCCCGGCAGGTCGCCGCCCTGCGCGGCCGCGCGGCTCCTGCGGATTCGCGGCCGGTGGCCGGTTAGCACCGTTACGTCAGAGTTAATCGATGGCCGCGGTGCCGGTGTGCACCGCCTGTTAAGGTCCGGACCGGGACTTTTTCGTCCGGTCGGCCGCTCCGTCCGAAAGTCGCGGCGCCCGCAAACCCGGCCCCAATGCGCCGGCACCGGCCCAGGTCAGCGCGCTCCGCCGTGACACCGGTCACGCCGAAAACCCCGGCGATGGCCCGCCGACCGCGAATTCCGGACGCCGGGCCGCCCGCAGGGCCCCGCGCGCCCCTCGATGCGCCGGAAACCGATGAGGCCGATTACGCCCGGTCACCGCCGGGAAGGCGACTTCGTCCGCAGTGCCGGTTCAACGCGAGTGCTGGAATTGTCATCCGCGGAGTTCTCGGTATATCTTTGTCAACCGATTGAAGTTTGCTCCAGCTGAAAGGTCTGTCCCCATGGCACAGAAGGTTCAGGTGCTTCTCGTCGACGACCTCGACGGTGGCGAGGCGGACGAGACCGTAGCGTTCTCGATCGACGGCGCCTCCTACGAGATCGACCTGAGTGGCGCCAACGCAACGAAGCTGCGGGATTCGCTGCAGCCGTTCGTGGAGAAGTCCCGCAAGGCGGGCACGGTCTCGCGCCGCCGCCGGCAGCGTGGCGCGTCCAGCCGTGAACGCAGTGCCGAGATCCGTGCCTGGGCCAAGAACAATGGCATCAAGGTCAATGAGCGCGGACGCATCCCGGCCCACGTGATCGAGCAGTACGAAGCGGCCAACTGAGCCACTCGTCCACCGGCGGCCCGTCTCCGTTAACGAGACGGGCCGTTCGTCGTTCTCGGGAGAACGGCGGTCGTGTCGGAAACGCCGTCTCCCAAGGGGAACGCGCGTCCTCCGCAGAGACACGTCCGAGAGGACATGCACGGGAGAACTCGCTCAGCGACACGCGCACGGAACACGCGCTAGGGAACACGCGCGAGGGAAGAGCGTCAGGGAACATGCGCCCGCAGAAGCGTCTCGCAGAAGCGCCCGGGAGAAGCGTCCAAGGAGAAGCGGACGGGGCCCGGCGACGGGCGCGCGGCACCGGAGAGACGCGCCAAAGGCGGGATCGGCCGTTCGCTTGTGGCGTAGCGGCATTGGGGTTCGGTCCGGCCGGGGCGAGGTACAGAGGCCGCGCGGGCGGAACTCGGGCCCCATTGACCACTCTCTGCCCGCGCCCCGATCGACCTGCGGAAAGCCCCCCGTTCGCTTGAGGCGTAGCGGGAACATGACGCACCGATGCGGTAGTTGGATGAGACTGAACAGCGCTTAGCTGGGGAACGTCTTCTGGTGGGAGTGCACCGGGCGGCCTCCTCGGGGCGGGCTAGCATGCGGAAGGACAGTTCCGGACGTTCCGGACTCTGCCCAACCGCTCTGTGAGGAGCGACGAGATGTTCGAGAGGTTCACCGACCGCGCGCGGCGCGTTGTCGTCCTGGCTCAGGAGGAGGCCAGGATGCTCAACCACAACTACATCGGCACCGAGCACATCCTCCTGGGCCTGATCCACGAGGGCGAAGGTGTCGCTGCCAAGGCTCTGGAGAGCCTCGGGATCAGCCTTGAAGCGGTCCGCCAGCAGGTCGAAGAGATCATCGGCCAGGGTCAGCAGGCGCCGTCGGGCCACATCCCGTTCACTCCGCGTGCCAAGAAGGTCCTTGAGCTGTCACTGCGCGAGGCGCTGCAGCTCGGCCACAACTACATCGGTACCGAGCACATCCTGCTCGGGCTGATCCGTGAGGGCGAGGGCGTCGCCGCCCAGGTGCTGGTGAAGCTCGGCGCCGACCTCAACCGGGTCCGCCAGCAGGTCATCCAGTTGCTGCACGGCTACCAGGGCAAGGAGCCGGCCGCCTCCGGCGGCCCCTCGGAGTCGGCTCCGTCCACCTCCCTCGTGCTCGACCAGTTCGGCCGCAACCTGACGCAGGCCGCGCGCGAGAGCAAGCTCGACCCGGTCATCGGCCGGGACAAGGAGATCGAGCGGGTCATGCAGGTGCTGTCCCGCCGTACCAAGAACAACCCCGTCCTCGTGGGCGAGCCCGGCGTCGGTAAGACGGCCGTCGTCGAGGGGCTCGCGCAGAAGATCGTCAAGGGCGAGGTCCCCGAGACGCTCAAGGACAAGCAGCTCTACACCCTCGACCTGGGCGCGCTGGTCGCCGGCTCCCGGTACCGCGGTGACTTCGAGGAGCGCCTGAAGAAGGTGCTCAAGGAGATCCGCACCCGCGGCGACATCATCCTGTTCATCGACGAGCTCCACACGCTCGTCGGCGCGGGCGCCGCCGAGGGCGCGATCGACGCCGCGTCCATCCTCAAGCCGATGCTGGCGCGGGGTGAGCTGCAGACGATCGGCGCCACCACGCTGGACGAGTACCGCAAGCACCTGGAGAAGGACGCCGCGCTCGAGCGCCGCTTCCAGCCGATCCAGGTCGCCGAGCCGTCGCTCAGCCACACGATCGAGATCCTCAAGGGCCTGCGGGACCGCTACGAGGCGCACCACCGCGTGTCGATCACCGACAGCGCGCTGGTCGCCGCCGCACAGCTCGCCGACCGCTACATCAGCGACCGGTTCCTGCCCGACAAGGCGATCGACCTGATCGACGAGGCCGGTTCGCGGATGCGCATCCGCCGGATGACCGCGCCGCCGGACCTGCGCGAGTACGACGAGAAGATCGCCGACGTCCGGCGCGACAAGGAGTCCGCGATCGACGCGCAGGACTTCGAGAAGGCCGCGGCGCTGCGCGACTCCGAGAAGCAGCTGCTCGGCCAGAAGGCGCAGCGGGAGAAGGAGTGGAAGGCCGGCGACATGGACGTCGTCGCCGAGGTCACCGACGAGCTCATCGCCGAGGTCCTCGCCACCGCCACCGGCATCCCGGTCTTCAAGCTGACCGAGGAGGAGTCGACCCGGCTGCTGCGCATGGAGGACGAGCTCCACAAGCGCGTCATCGGCCAGGAGGACGCCATCAAGGCGCTCTCCCAGTCGATCCGGCGTACCCGCGCCGGCCTGAAGGACCCGAAGCGTCCCGGCGGCTCGTTCATCTTCGCCGGCCCGTCCGGCGTCGGTAAGACCGAGCTGTCCAAGACGCTCGCCGAGTTCCTGTTCGGGGACGAGGACGCGCTGATCCAGCTCGACATGTCCGAGTTCATGGAGAAGCACACCGTCTCGCGGCTGTTCGGCTCCCCGCCCGGCTACGTCGGGTACGAGGAGGGCGGCCAGCTCACCGAGAAGGTGCGCCGCAAGCCGTTCTCGGTCGTCCTGTTCGACGAGATCGAGAAGGCCCACCAGGACATCTTCAACTCGCTGCTGCAGATCCTGGAGGACGGCCGCCTCACCGACGCGCAGGGCCGCGTCGTGGACTTCAAGAACACCGTCATCATCATGACGACGAACCTGGGGTCCAAGGACATCTCCAAGGGCGTCTCCATGGGCTTCGCCCGTGCGAACGACGAGCAGGGCTCGTACGAGCGGATGAAGGCGAAGGTGTCGGAGGAGCTGAAGCAGCACTTCCGCCCCGAGTTCCTCAACCGCGTCGACGACACGGTGGTCTTCCACCAGCTCACCCCGAAGGAGATCATCCAGATCGTCGACCTGATGATCGCCAAGGTGGACGAGCGGCTCCGCGACCGCGACATGGGCATCGAGCTGCGGCAGGAGGCCAAGGACCTGCTCGCCATCCGGGGCTACGACCCGGTGCTGGGCGCCCGGCCGCTGCGCCGCACGATCCAGCGGGAGATCGAGGACAACCTGTCCGAGAAGATCCTGTACAACGAGCTCAAGCCCGGCCAGATCGTGATCGTGGGCACCGAGGGCTTCGACCCCGAGAACAAGGACTCGGCGGAGAACGCCAAGTTCACGTTCAAGGGCGTGCCGAAGCCGTCCACGGTCCCCGACAGCCCGCCGCCCATCGAGGGCGCGGTCAACTTCAACAAGGACTGACGTCCTGTGCCGAAGGGCCCGCAGCCGGATCATCCGGCCGCGGGCCCTTCCGCATACCCGGCCCAGTGCGGCCGCCGCCCGTCCGTCGCTCTGGTGCCCTGGGCGGTGCGGGCGGCAGGCACGCGGAAGCCACCGGTGCCGTCCTGGCAGGGTTCCAGCCCGAGGACGACGTCCGGGTCTACCCGGGCCCTGCGGGGGCACCCGTTCTGCCTCTTCCTCCCCGAACCCGAGGCTCCCGTCGACGGCCGCTGACCCCGGAGTTATCCACAATTCGCAGTCCCGCTGCCCGGCGCCTCCGACGTCCTGGACCCTGAACTCGGCAAGGGAGACCGGAGCGCGACAGGCGAGTCATGTACCTCCCCACCGGACGTGACCGTGCCCGGAACGGGGGACGGAGGCGGCTGGGCGGGTCGTCCGAACCGCGCGCCGGCAGGCGCCCTGTGGATGTCGGAGGCAGGAGGTTCCTGCGATGCGATCCGTGCCACCCGCGGATGGCGGCAATGGACGGGCTGTAGGAAGCGGGCACCTCCCGAGGGCTCGGCGAGCATCGCCGTCACCGCAGGGACGCGGCGAGCTCCAGGATGCGCGCGATGTCACCGCGCGGGCTGATCAGCAGGTCGGTGGCGCCGGCGTCGGCGAAGCGCCGCAGCTCACGGGCCACCGCCTCCTCGTCCCCGGCGATGACCGTCTCGTGGACGCCGGACAGCCCTTGGCGGTCGAGGATCGCCCGGTAAGCCGGGAAGTCCGATGCGGGGCCGAACTGTTCGGCCAGGTCGCGGCGGACGCCGTCCGGGTCGGTGGTGAGAGCCACCACTGCGCCCGCCAGCACGCGCGGCGCGGGCCGCCCCGCGGCCTCGGCGGCCTTGGTGATCGAGGGCACGATGTGGTCGGCGACCGCGTCGGCGCGCGTCCAGGTCGTCACGGTGCCGTCGGCGAGCTCGCCCGCGATCCTCAGCATGACCGGGCCCAGCGCGGACAACAGCACCGGCGGTGCGGTGACGCCGGGGGCGTCCACCGCCCCCACGGCCGTCAGCGTCTCGCCGTGGTGGTCGACGTCCTCGCCGCGCAGCAGCGGACGCAGCGCGGCCAGGTATTCGCGGACGTGCCGCGCGGGCCGCCCGTAGGAGAGCCCGTGCGCACCCTCGATGACCTGCGGATGGCTCGGCCCGATGCCGAGGGTGAAGCGTCCGCCCGCCATCGCCTGCGCCGTGAGCGCCTGGCCGGCCAGGGCGAGGGGGTGGCGTGGAAAGGTCGGGACGACGGCGGTGCCCACTTCGATGCCGGGCACCTCGCGCCCGGCGAGCGCCGCGGTCATGAGGGCGTCCCAGGAGGTGGCGTGTCCGAAGAAGACGCTGTCGAGTCCGGCGTCCCGGGCACGGCGGACCTCGTCGATGAGATCGTCCAACCGGGCCATTCCGGCGATGGCGAACAGGCCGATGCGCATGGGCGACTCCAACATGAATCGGATCTTCCGCTTCTTGTTGTCCAGGGTAACCTGAATCGGCCGTTCCGGTTACCTCGGGAGGAGGATCATGCGAGCCGACGCGCGGCGCAATCGCGAGCGGATCGTCACCAGCGCTCTGGAGTTGTTCGCCGAGCGAGGGCCCGGCGTGAGCATGGAGGAGATCGCGCGGGAGGCGGGCCTCGGCGTGGGAACCCTCTACCGGCACTTCCCGGACCGGCGAGCGCTCGTCGAGGAGATCGCGACCAGCGCGCTCCTGGGCCTGGAGGCGGAGATCCGGCTGCTGACGGCGAAGGACGTCTCCCGCTGGGACGTGCTGACCCAAGTCGTGGCCTACTGCACGGCGCAGCCGCTCGCCCTCGTCAAGTCGATCGCGGAAGGCGACGCGGTCCCGCCCGAGCGGCACGCCTTGCAGAGCAAGGTCGACGGCCTCCTGCGGGGCCTCGTCCAGGAGGTCCAGGACGAGGGAAGCATGCGCCGCGACATCAGCCCGGCCGAGATCGTCGAGATCCTCAACACCGCCGTGTGCCGCCCGGGAGCACGCGCCGGCGACGCCGTCACCCGCGTGATGCTGGACGGCCTCAGTTCCTAGCCGGCCGGGGCGAGCCAGGCGGCGATCGCCTGGTGGAGGCGAGCCTTGGTCTCGGGTGGGGCGAAGGACGCCGTCACGGTGTTGCCGGCCAGTTCGGCGAGGATGCGGTCGTCGTATCCGAACGCGTCACGGACATTGGCGTATTCGGTCGTCAGCGATGTGTTGATCAGTGCGGGGATGTCGGTGTTGAGGGTGACGAGCAGGCCCGCGTCGCGGAGGCGGGGCAGGGGGTGGGCATCGAAGGAGGCAGCGAAACCCAGGGCGACATTGGAGGACGGGCACACTTCGAGCGGAATTCCGCGCTCCCGGACCTCCTCGACAAGGCCGGGATCGTCCAGGATCCGGATGCCGTGGCCCAGCCGTTCGGTGCGGCCCGGGCCGATGGCCTGCCGGATGCTGGCGGGCCCCTCGCCTTCACCCGCGTGGTGGACGACGTGCAGCCCGGCGTCACGGGCGGCGACGAACACCTCGGTGAACGGGTCTGCGGGGTGGGCCTCGTCTCCCGCGAGGCCGACGGCGACCACGCGATCGTGGCGGCGGGCGAGATCGAGCGTCCGCCAGGCGCGCTCCACGGACCGGCGTCGGGAGTGGTCGAGGATGAGGCGGCACTCGATCCCGAACGCGTCCTGTCCGGCCTCCAGGCCCTCCAGGACGGCCTGGAGGGGCATGGCGAGATCGCCGAGGCGCTCGCCGTGCCCGGCGGCGGTGAACGAGACCTCGGCGTACCGAACACCTTGCGCGGATTCGTCCGCGCAGAACTCGTAGGCGATGCGACGGAAGTCGGCGGGGCGGCGCAGGCAGGCCCGGACGAGGTCGTTCTGCGCGAAGAAGGAGGCGAAGTCACCGAACGTGCCCGCACCGGCGGGTACCTCCACGCCGTTGGCCGCGCCGATCTCGCGCAGCGTGGCCCACCGGACGGTGCTCTCGAGGTGGACGTGCAGATGGGCTTTGGGCAGGCTCAACAGATCACGCACGCCCGTACGCTACGGCCGCGGCGGAGCCGCCGCCCAACCATTATTCGGGCCGACGGACCGAGCAGGGGTACGCGCCGACGGCTCGTAGGGGCGCTCAGCGGCGCCACCGGACGTCCGGTCCGGACGTCACAAGGACCCGCTCACGGTTCTGGGGCCCGGTGCCGCGGCGGCGCGCTCCAGGTGCTCCGCCGCCGCGTCCGGGCGGCCGAGCCGGTGGGCGAGCTTTGCCAGGACGGCGTGGGTGGAGCCGGCGCAGGCCAGCGCCGAGCCGACGAAGGCCGGCTACGACCCGGCCGGGATGTTCCGGTTCGGCCACTCCATCGGCGTCCCGGGCTCCGCCGGGTAACGGCGGTTCTTCGGGGGCCCGGGCGGCCGCGCGGGCGGGACGCCGGCGCGGCCGCCCGGTCAGGCGGGGAGGGCGTAGCGGCCGTCGTCCAGGGGGTCGACGAGGCCGTCGGCGATGAGGGCGTCGAGGGCGCGTTCGCGCTGGACGGCGTCCGACCAGACGACGTCGAGGGCCGGTTTGGCGACCGGTCCTTCGGCGTCCCGCAGGACGGCGAGGATGCGGCCGCGGCACTGGCGGTCGGTGCCCGCGTACGTCTGCCCCCGGCGCGGCGGTCCGTCGTAGGCGGGACGTCCGGCCCGCTGCCAGGAGCACCTGTCGATCACCGGGCAGTCGACGCAGCGCGGTGTGCGGGCGGTGCAGACCAGCGCGCCCAGTTCCATGACGGCGACGGCCCAGCGCGCGGCGGTCGGCGGGTCGGCCGGCAGGAGGCTCTCCGCGAGCGCCACCTCCGCCTTGGTCTGCGACTTCGGCGGGTACTCGACGCCGGACATCAGCCGGGCCAGGACGCGCCGGACGTTGGTGTCGAGGACGGCGTGCCGCTGCCGGAACGCGAAGCTGGCGACGGCCGCGGCCGTGTAGGCGCCGATTCCGGGCAGGGCCAGCAGGTCCTCGTGGGACGAGGGCACGTCGCCGCCGTGCCGTTCGGTGATCGCGCGGGCGCTCTCGTGCAGGCGCAGCGCCCGGCGCGGGTAGCCGAGCCGGCCCCATGCCCGGACGGCCTCGCCGGACGGTTCGGCGGCCAGCGCGGCGGGCGTCGGCCAGCGCGCCGTCCAGGCATGCCATACGGGGAGGACGCGGGAGACCGGCGTCTGCTGGAGCATGATCTCGCTGACGAGGACGCCCCACGGGGTCGCGCCCGGCGCCCGCCACGGCAGATCCCGGGCGTTCGTCTCGTACCAGTCGAGGATCGGGTCGGTGTAAACGGAGTTCAGGTTCATGGCGCGCCGCCATTGTGGCACGCGGCGGGTCGTCCCCTCTTTCCCGTTCGGTGAATGCATACTGACCGTATGTGGCCGAACACTGGGCGTGACTCGGACGCTTCTGGGCTGGACCAGTACTGGCGACGCCGCGCGCTGGCCCTGGCGGGCGTGCTCGGCGTCGTCGGCGTGCTGGCCTGGGCGTGCGCCGGGGCCGGGGAGGGCGAGCCGGTCCAGAACGCGGGCGCGGCCGAGAGCGCGAGCCCGCCGCCCCCGCCCACCGCGATGCCGACCGTCACGGTCACCACGACGACCACTCCCAAGCCGGCCCCGGCGGCCGACGGCGGCCCCTGCGACGACGAGGACCTCGTCGTCAACATGTCGGCCGCCGACGACACCTACACGGGCTCCGAACGTCCGGAATTCCGGATCACGGTCGTCAACACGGGCAAGGGCTCCTGCAAGTTCGACACGGGCTCCCTGAACGTCCGCATCACGTCCGGTGCGGACCGCATCTGGTCGTCCGCCGAATGCCGGGACGAGGACGCCCCGAAGGCGACCCTGCGCCGCGGCATCCCTTATGTCGACACCATCACCTGGGACCGCACCCGAGGCTGCAAGAGCAGCACCCAGGCCCGCCCCGGCACCTACGTAGCCGACCTCAAGGGCGAAAAGGTCAAGAAGCAGATCTTCCGCCTCCGCTGACCCTCCCTGCCTCTGCGGGCCTGCCTGACCTGCGCCGATCGCCGCTTTGCCCGTGGCAGGAAGGCGCTCCAGCGCCTGACGCCGAGGGCGAGGCAAACTACACGTAGCGTTCCAGGATTGAGGATTCGGCTAGGCGGGAGAGGCCCTCGCGGACGCTGCGGGCGCGGGATTCGCCTACGCCGCCTACGGCCTGGAGGTCGTCGATGCTGGCGGCGAGGAGTTTCTGGAGGCCGCCGAAGTGTTCGACCAGGCGTTCGACGACCATGCCGGGGAGGCGCGGGACCTTGGCGAGCAGGCGGAAGCCCTTGGGGCTGACGGGGAGGTCCAGGGCGTCCGGGCCGGAGAAGCCCATCACTTCGGCGACCGTCGACAGGTCGAGCAGTTCGTTGGCGGAGAGGACGTCGAGGGAGGAGAGGATGGCGGCGACGCCGCGGGCGCGGGTGTCGTCGGACGGGTAGTCGCGGACGATCAGTTCGCGGTCGGCGTCGACGCCGGAGACCAGTTCGTCGAGCTGGAGGGACAGGAGGCGGCCGTCGGTGCCGAGTTCGACGACGTAGCCTTCGATCTCGTCGGCGATGCGGCGCACCATCTCGAGGCGCTGGACGACGGCGCTGACGTCGCGGACGGTGACGAGGTCCTCGATCTCGAGGGCGGAGAGCGTGCCGGAGACCTCGTCCAGCCGCAGTTTGTAGCGTTCGAGCGTCGCCAGGGCCTGGTTGGCCTTGGAGAGGATGGCCGCGGAGTCTTCGAGGACGTAGCGGATGCCGTCGAGGTACAGCGCGATGATGTGCATCGACTGGCTGACCGAGATGACCGGGTAGACGGTCTGGCGGGCGACGCGCTCCGCGGTGCGGTGGCGGGTGCCGGACTCCTCGGTCGGGATGGTCGAGTCGGGCACGAGGTGGACGGCGGCGCGGACGATGCGGCTGTGGCTGCCGTCGAGGACGATGGCGCCGTCCATCTTGGCGAGTTCGCGCAGCCGGGTCGCGGAGAACTCGACGTCGAGTTCGAAGCCGCCCGAGCACAGTTCCTCGACGGTCTTGTCGTAGCCGAGGACGATCAGGCCGCCGGTGTGGCCCCGCAGGATCCGCTCGAGTCCGTCGCGGATCTGGGTGCCCGGGGCCACCGCGGCCAACGTGGCGCGGCGTCGTTCGTCATGACCCTTGTCGTGTGATGGCACCTGACCCCCGGAGGTCGCTGGACGGCGTCAGTTTACCGAGGCGGGCCGCGCCCTGGTTCCTCCCCAGGTCGCAAGCCCGGGTTGTGTGCAGTAATACTCTGGCGTGACTTCCGTCAGGGCGCCGTAAACGCGACCTGGAGGGCCTGCTGCAGGCTGTCGACCTCCATCACCTTCATGCCCTCGTAGCTGCTGAGCTGCGGGTCCGCGCGTTTGAGGGGTGATCCGTCGGCGAGTTCGAGGGAGCCGCGCGGGACGACGGCGTGCTTGAACCCGAGCCGGGCGGCTTCGGCGAGGCGCCGCTGGACGCCGGGCACGACGCGGACCTCCCCGGCGAGGCCGACCTCGCCGAGGGCGATCAGGCTGGTGGAGAGCGCCTGCTCGACCGTGGAGCCCGCGACGGCCAGGGCGAGGGCCAGGTCGACGGACGTCTCGGCCAGCCGGACCCCGCCGACCGTGGAGACGTAGACGTCCTGCTCGTGCATGGAGATCTTGCAGCGCTGGGCGAGGACGGCGAGGACCATCGCGACGCGGGACGTGTCGAGCCCGGACGTGGCCCGGCGCGGCGCGGGGAGATGGGATTTGGCGACGAGCGACTGCACCTCGGCGACCAGGGGCCGCCGCCCTTCCAGGGTGACGGTGACGCAGGTGCCGGGGACGGGTTCGTCGCGGCGGGTCAGGAACAGGCCGCTCGGGTCGGGCAGCCCGACGATCCCGACTTCGGACAGGTCGAAGCAGCCCAGTTCGTCGGTCGGTCCGTAGCGGTTCTTCACCGCGCGGATCATGCGGAGCCGCGAGTGCCGGTCGCCCTCGAAGTACAGGACGACGTCGACCAGATGCTCCAGGAGCCGCGGCCCGGCGATCGCGCCCTCCTTGGTGACGTGGCCGACGAGCACGACGGTGATGCCGCGTTCCTTCGCGACCCTGATCAGGTTGGCGGCGACCTCGCGGATCTGGGTGACGCCGCCGGGCGCGCCGTCCACCTCGGACGTCCCGATCGTCTGGATGGAGTCGACGACCAGCAGCGACGGCTCCACGGAGTCGATGTGCCCGAGAAGCGCCGACAGTTCGGTCTCGGCCGCGAGGTACAGGTGGTCGGTGATCGCCCCGACCCGGTCGGCGCGCAGCCGCACCTGCTCGGCCGACTCCTCACCCGTCACGTAGAGGACGTTCTTCCCGCCGCCGCCTTCGGGCCCGGTCGAGGCGAGCGCGGCGACCTCCAGCAGCAGCGTCGACTTGCCGATGCCCGGTTCGCCCGCCAGCAGCAGGACGGCTCCGGGCACGATGCCGCCGCCGAGGACGCGGTCGAGTTCGTCCAGGCCGGTCGGCCTCGTCTTCGCCGACCGGACGTCCACCTGCCCGATCGGACGCGCCGGCGCGCTGACGGGCCCGGCGGACACGACCCGCGCCGGTGTGGCGGACGCCGCCTCGATGACCGTCCCCCACGTCTGGCACTCGCCGCAGCGCCCCACCCACTTCGACGTCTGCCAGCCGCACTCCGAGCACCGGTAGGCCGCCTTGGCCGTCTTAGCCTTCGCCATGCGCGGAAGCGTAGAGCCCGCCACCGACACTCAGATCAGTTTGCGCGCTCGTTCGATCAGGTCGCCGAGATGGTCGGAGACGACGCTGGGGCGTTCGAGCATGGCCATGTGGCCGGCGGAGGAGACGACCTCCAGGCGGGCGGACGGGACGCAGGAGGCGATCTTGAGGCTGTGCCCGACCGGGGTGAGCATGTCGTTCTCGCCGCCGAGGACGAGGGTGTCGGCGCCGGCGAGGGAGGCGCAGTCGCTGATGACGTCGGTCGTGATCATCGAGCGGAAGTAGTCGACGAAGGCGTCCATGCGGGTCTCGGTCATCATCTGCTCGGAGAAGGCGACCGCGGCGGGGCTGGCCTCGGGGCCGAAGGCGATGAGGTCCTCGACGAGGACGGCGGCGTCGCGGCCGAGGTGGCGGACCTTCTCGATGGCGCCGGAGCCGGCGCCGAGCGCGCCGAGGGCGCGGGGCAGGACGCGGTGGGTGGTGCGCGCGACCAGGGCCGGCATGCCGAGGGTGACCTCGCCGAGGGCGCCGGACGAGGTGCACAGCAGGCCGGTCGCGAGGATCTTGCGGCCGACCAGGCCGGGGTTCTCGTCCGCGTACCGCATGATCGTCATGCCGCCCATGGAGTGGCCGACGAGGACGACGGGCGTGTCGGCGGGGACGGTGGCGTCGATGACGGCGCCGAGGTCGGCGGCCAGCCGGGGGATGGAGTAGCCGTCGCGGGCGCCGCCGTCGGAGCGGCCGTGGCCGCGGTGGTCCCAGAAGACGAGGCGGCCGAGGCCGCGCAGGGCCTTGCGCTGGAAGTGCCAGGAGTCCTGGGTGAGGGTCCAGCCGTGCGAGAACACGACGGCGAGGTCGGTGCGGTCGTCGCCGTCGACCTCGGCGTACAGGCGGGTGCCGTCGTCGGCGCGGACGGGGACGGGGCGGCCGCGCAGGGAGCCGAACGGCTCGCCGGCGAACGGGTCGGGGCGCAACTGGAGGCGGCGCATGGCGCGCCGCTGGGCGACCAGCCCGGCGCCGGCGCCGGCCGCGCCGACGGCGGTGGCGGCGGCCAGGCCGCCGAGCGCTCTTCCAGCGGTGACTCGGCCCATGGTCCGTTCCTCCCGTATGACCGACCAGTCAGTAACCTAGGGGCAACGCCACCACAAATTAACGGCATAGTCCACCTCGAGGCCGGGGTGTTCGCGGAGGCAGGCGTCGGCGAGGTCGGGCGGGAACTCGATGCGGAGGACGGCGGCGAGGTCGTCCCGGCTCTGGAACGACCACCGGATCATGAGGGGTTCGCGGGAGAAGCCGCGGCGCGTCCAGAACCGCTCGACGGCGCCGGGGTCGTATTTCGGCAGGCTGCGCCGGAACCAGCCGCCGAACGTGGAGCGGGTGGCGTCGTTGTCGATGATGAAGATCGCCCCGCCGCGCCGGACGACGCGGTCCAGTTCGCGCAGGCCCGGTTCGCAGCCCGGCCCGAAGAAGTACGCCCACCGGACGTGGACGACGTCGACGGAGGCGTCCGGCAGCGGCAGCGCCTGGGCGGCGCCGACACGAACGGTGACGTTGGGAAGGTCGCGGGTGCGGCGCGCGGCGGCCGAGGCGAGCCCCGCGTGCGGCTCGACGCCCACCACCCGATGCGCGTCCTCGGCGAAGAGCGGCAGGTGGAAGCCGGTGCCGCAGCCGAGGTCGAGGACGTCGGCGCCCGTCCACGGGCGGATGGCGCGCATCGCGCCGGCGAGGACCCCGTCTGGGTCGACGGCGCGGTTCTCCAGCTCGTAGACCTGGGGGGAGTTCCAGATGTTGGGGCTCGGCACGGCGCCCGGCGCGATCTCGGCCACGCGAACAGAGCGTAGCCTCGTCCTGAGGCGGAGCAATCAGGATCACTCCGGGCGGTTGTTTCATCGCGGCCGCCGCCGCATAGGCTTACCGTGCGAACCTGATGACCATCGTCGAGCGATCATTCCTGGCGAGGAAGCCGTGAGCCCGCAGCACAACGGCGTCAGTACACCGGCTCTGCGTGTACCCGACGCGCCGATCACGCTCTCCACCGCGTCGGTCTACCCGGAGAAGGTACCGAGCGCGTTCGAGATCGCCGCGCTGCTGGGCTACGACGGCGTCGAGGTGATGGTCTCCACGGACGCCTCCTCGCAGGACCTGAACGTCCTGCGCCGGCTGTCCGACTACCACCAGGTCCCGATCAAGTCGATCCACGCGCCCTGCCTGCTGCTCACCCAGCGGGTGTGGGGGCGCGAGCCGTGGGGCAAGCTCGTCCGCTCCAAGGAGGTCGCCGAGGAACTGGGCGCGGACGTCATCGTCGTGCATCCGCCGTTCCGCTGGCAGCGCGACTACGCGAAGGAGTTCGTCGAGGGCCTCGCCCGCATGCAGGACGAGACCGACGTCCTGTTCGCCGTCGAGAACATGTTCCCGCTCAAGGCGCGCGGTGCCGAGGCGGGCATGTACCTGCCCGACTGGAACCCCGTCGACCAGGACTACCCGTACGTCACCCTCGACCTGTCCCACACCGCCGTCTCGGGGTCGGACGCCGTCGCCATGGCGGGGAGCCTGGGCGACCGCCTGCGCCACATCCATCTCGCCGACGGCGTGGGCATCACGAACAAGGACGAGCATCTCGTCCCCGGCCGGGGCAACCAGCCGTGCGGCGAGATGCTGGAGAGCCTCGCCGAGGGCGGCTTCCGGGGGCACATCGTCCTGGAGGTGAACACGCGGCGCGCGTCCAGCCGGGTCGAGCGCATGGAGGACCTCGCCGAGGCCCTGGCGTTCGCCCGCCTGCACCTCGCCGCCGCCGAGCACACCTGGGAGGTCACGCCGGCCGGGGAGATCACCCGCCGGGGCGTGCGGTGACCGGCGGCGCCGCCCCGCGAGACCCGGCCCAGCGAGATCCGGCTCGGCGAGACCCGGCCGCGCCGCGCGGCCGCCGTCCCGGGCCGACCGAGACGCGGGAGAAGATCCTGGCCGAGGCGCGCGACCTGTTCGCCGAGAAGGGCTACGACGGGGCCTCGCTGCGCGCCATCGCCCGCGCCGCCGGCGTCGACCCCGCGCTCGTCCACCACTTCTTCGGCAACAAGGAGGGCGTGTTCATCGAGGCGATGCGCTTCCCGGTGGACCCGTCCGTCGTGCTGCCGCGCATCATGTCCGCCCCCCGGGACCGGCTCGGCGAGACGATGGTCCGCACGTTCCTGGACGTGTGGGGGGACGAGGACCGCCGCGCCCCGATGCTCGCGATGCTCCGCTCGGCGATGACGAACGAGCGGGCGGCGGCGCTGCTGCGCGAGTTCGTCACGGTCGCCCTGTTCGGCCGCGCCAGGCAGGTCACCGAGGCGCCGCCGCTCGGCATCCAGGCGGCGGCCGGGCAGATGATCGGCCTGATGATGCTGCGCTACGTGCTGCGCGTCGAGCCGATGGCGTCCGTGCCGGAGGACGAGCTGATCGAGCTGGTCGCGCCGACCATCCAGCGCTATCTGACGTCCTGAGAATGTGGAAGACCCTTGACCGGGCCCTCATGTGCGCTTAAATTCAACACATGATGAGTTCTAGCCCGGCGAGCGGCGCCGAGCCGGCCGTGAGCGTCCGCGACCTGCGCGTCGTGCGCGGCGGCCGGGAGGTGCTGCACGGGCTCACCTTCGACGTCCCGCGCGGCTCGATCGTGGGGCTGCTCGGCCCGAGCGGCTGCGGGAAGACCACGCTGATCAGGGCGCTCGTCGGCGTCCAGATCGTGAAGGGCGGCACGGTGACGGTGCTCGGCGCGCCCGCCGGGTCGGCCGGCCTGCGGCGCCGCGTCGGCTACGCGACGCAGTCCCCGGCCGTGTACGCCGACCTGACCGTCACCGAGAACCTGCGCTACTTCGCGTCCGTCCTGAGCGCGCCCCGCACGGACGTCGAACGCGTCATCGACGAGGTCGGGCTCGGCGGCAGCCGCCACCAGACCGCGGTGACGCTGTCCGGCGGGCAGCTCAGCCGCGTCAACCTCGCCGTCGCGCTGCTCGGCGCGCCCGAGCTGATCGTCCTGGACGAGCCGACCGTCGGCCTCGACCCCGTCCTGCGGCAGGAGCTGTGGGAGCTGTTCCGGGAGCTGGCCGAGCGGGGCGCCACCCTCGTCGTGTCCAGCCACGTCATGGACGAGGCGGGCCGCACCGACCGGCTGCTGCTGATGCGCGAGGGCGACATCCTCGCCGACGGCACCCCGGACGGGCTGCGGTCCCGCACCGGCGCGGCGGACCTCGAAGAGGCGTTCCTCCACCTGATCACCGAGAAGTCCGGGAGCCCGACATGAGCGCCGCCGTCACGCTCGCCACGATGCGCCGGATCCTCGCGCAGCTCAGGCACGACCACCGGACGCTCGCGCTGCTGATCGTCGTGCCGACGCTGCTGATGGTCCTGCTGCGCTACGTGTTCGACCAGCCCATGGCCTTCGACCGGATCGGCCCGATGCTGCTCGGCCTGTTCCCGTTCACCGTCATGTTCGTCGTGGCCAGCGTCGCCACCCTCCGGGAGCGGACGAGCGGCACCCTCGAACGGCTGATGACCATGCCGCTCGGCAAGCTCGACCTGCTGCTCGGCTACGCGCTCGCGTTCGGGCTGGTCGCGCTGGTGCAGGTCGGCGTCGTGCTGGTGATCTCGCTGACCTGGCTCGGCCTGGACCTGAGCGGCTCGCTGGGGTCGCTGGTCCTCGTCTCCCTGCTGGACGCGCTGCTCGGCATGTCGCTCGGCCTGTTCGCGAGCGCGTTCGCGCGGACCGAGTTCCAGGCCGTCCAGTTCATGCCCGCGTTCGTCCTGCCGCAGACGCTGCTGTGCGGGCTGGTCATCCCGCGCGACGACATGGCGTCCTGGCTGAACGCCGTCTCGGACGTCCTGCCCCTGTCGTACGCGGTGGAGGGCATGCAGGAGATCAGCACCCGCCCGGACTTCACCGCCACCCTGACCCTGGACGTGGCCGTCATCGCCGCCTTCACGGTCGTCTCCCTGGTCCTCGGCGCGGTGACCCTTCGCCGCCGCACTGTGTAGATCCAGGGGGCGACCCCTGGGAAGGGGGGTGGGTTTACCTGCGGGGGTGTGATGCGCCTTAATCGGACAGGTGGGGTGAAGCGGGCCATCCTCGGTCGATCCGGCTGGTAGCTTCGGCGCCATGACCGCGCCAGATGATCCCGGACCGCGGCCGCCGCAGCGGGCCGACCAGGGCCCGCAGGCACCGGCGGCGCCGGCGGCCCAGGCCACCGAGGCTCCCCGGGAGCCGGACGCTCCGAGGGGCGGCGACGGCGACCCGAAGGGCGACGCCGGCGACGTGTTCTGGGCGGGCGCGGACGGTGCGGAGCGCCAGCGCAAGCGCAGGTGGCCGCGCGTCCTGATCGCCATCGGGGTGTTCGTGGCGCTGCTCGTGGCCGGTCTCGGCGGGCTGCTGTGGCAGCGCCAGTCGTCCTACAACGGCAACATCGACCGGATCAAGGGCGTGATGCCGGGCGAGGGCGTGAACCGGCCGGGCCCGAACGTGGAGGGCACCGAGAACTGGCTGCTCGTCGGGTCGGACTCGCGGGCCGACTCCGCCACGACCGGCGAGGGCAACAAGGTCTGGAAGCCGGGCGAGCAGCGCACGGACACGATCATGCTGCTGCACCTGCCCGCCGACCGGAAGAAGGCGTACATCATCTCGTTCCCGCGCGACTCGTGGGTGCAGATCCCCGGCTACGGCAACCAGAAGATCAACGCCGCGTTCTCGTTCGGCGGGCCGAAGCTGCTGATCGAGACGATGGAGAACCTCACCGGGATCCGCGTCGACCACTACGGCGCGATCGACTTCGAGGGCTTCAAGTCGATGACGGACGCGCTCGGCGGCGTCACCGTCAACATCAAGCAGAGCGTGTACGACCCGGCCCGCAAGAAGCAGTGGGCGGCGGGCAGGCAGAAGCTGAACGGCGAGGAGGCGCTGCTGTTCGTCCGGCAGCGCTACAACCTGCCGAACGGCGACTTCGACCGGATCAAGCGGCAGCAGGCGTTCCTCGGCGCCCTCGCCAAGCAGGCAGCCGACCGCGGCACGCTCACCAACCCGCTCAAGCTGGACCGGTTCCTGTCGGCGCTGAGCAAGTCGATCAGCGTGGACGAGGGCGTGTCGGCGGGCGACCTGCGCTCGCTGGCGCTGAGCATGCGCAGCGTCCGGGCCTCGGACGTGAGGTTCATGACGCTCCCGTTCAAGGGCACCGGCACGCGCGGCAAGCAGAGCGTGGTGCTCCTGGACGGGACGAAGGCCAGGCAGCTGTTCAACGCCGTCAAGTCCGCCCAGATGGCCGAGTACATGCGCCGGCACGGCGGCGGCAACAGCCTCGGCACCGTGTCGTGATCGCCCAGGCCGGACGGGCTTAACCTGGGAGGGCAGGGCCAGGAGACACCGAGGGGTGCGCAGTGCTTCGTCAGGCGTTGCTCGTCGCGTCGCGCAGTGGCGGCGCGCGCCGGGTCGTGGAGACGGCGCCGTTCACCGGCGACGTCGTCCGGCGCTTCATCGCGGGGGAGACGATCGAGGACGCCGCGGACGTCACCGGCAGGCTGACCGGGGAGGGGCTGCTCGTCACCCTGGACGTCTTGGGCGAGGACACGCACGACAAGGGCCGTGCCGAGGCGAACGTCGCGCACTACGTCGAGCTGCTGGAGCGGCTCGGCGCCGCCGGGCTCGGCACGCGCGCCGAGGTGTCGCTGAAGCTCTCGGCCGTCGGCCAGACGCTCGACGAAGACCTCGCCCTGGAGAACGCCGGGCGCGTCTGCGAGGCCGCCCGTTCGAGCGGCACGACGGTGACGCTCGACATGGAAGAGCCCACGACCGTGGACGCGAACCTCCGCGCCGTCCACGAACTCAGGCGCGACTTCCCCGACGTGGGCGCGGTCATCCAGTCGTACTTGCGGCGGGCAGAGGAACACTGCGCGGAACTGGCGTACGAGGGGTCACGCGTAAGGCTGTGCAAGGGCGCGTACGCGGCTCCGGCGGCGGTGGCGTTCACCGACAAGGAAGAGATCGACAGGTCGTACGTCCGCTGTATGAAGATCCTGATGGCGGGCAAGGGCTACCCGATGCTCGCGACGCACGACCCTCGCCTCATCGAGATCGCCGGCGCCCTGTCGGTCCTGCACGAGCGCGACGCCGACACGTTCGAGTACCAGATGCTCTACGGGATCCGGTCGCAGGAGCAGCGCCGTCTCGCCGCCGAGGGCGCGCAGGTCCGGGTCTACGTCGCGTACGGGCGCGACTGGTACCGGTACTTCATGCGCCGTCTTGCGGAACGTCCCGCCAACCTGCGCTTCTTCGTGCGCTCCCTCGCCGGGCGGTCGTGAACGATCGTTCTTCCGGGGTGGCGGGGGTCGTGCCCCCATGGGGGAAACGCCCGGCGCTAGGCTGGACCGGTCGTTGAATCCCCACGTCAAGGTATGCCGATGATCGCGATTCTGGGTGCCGGGAAGATGGGCGAGGCGCTGCTGTCCGGGGTGCTCCGGGCCGGCCGCCGCCCGTCCGAGCTGATGGCGACCGCGCGCCGGGAGGAGCGCGCGGCGCTGCTGCGCGAGCGCTACGGCGTCGAGATCGTGCCGAACGCGGAGGCGGCGGTCAAGGCCGAGACGCTGATCCTCGCGGTGAAACCGCAGGACATGGGCGCCCTGCTGGACGAGATCGGCGAGCACGTCCCGTCCGGGCGGCTGGTGATCTCGATGGCGGCGGGGATCACGACCGGGTTCATCGAGGCGCGGCTCCCGGCGGGCGTCCCGGTCGTCCGCGTCATGTCGAACACGCCCGTCCACGTGGACGAGGCGATGAGCGTGATCTCGCCCGGCTCGCACGCGGCGGAGGAACATCTGAAGCTCGCCGAGGAGCTGCTGTCCCCGGTCGGGAAGGTGCTGCGCATCCCCGAGTCGCTGCAGGACGGCGCGACGGCCCTGTCCGGCAGCGGCCCCGCCTACTTCTACTACCTGGTCGAGGCGATGGTGGACGCCGGCATCCTGCTCGGCATGCCGCGCGCCGCCGCGCTGGAGATGGTGATCCAGTCGGCGGTGGGCGCGGCGGTCATGCTCCGCGACTCCGGTGAGCACCCGGTGCTGCTGCGCGAGGCGGTCACCTCGCCGGGCGGGACGACGATCTCGGCGATCCGGGAGCTGGAGCGGCACGGCGTCCGCGCCGCCGTCCTGGAGGCCATCGAGGCGGCCCGCAACCGGGGCCGCGAGCTGGCGGGCGGCTGATCCCGCGGCGCGGCGCCTCCCATGAGAAGTTCATCTTTGAACATTGAGCCGCTCAGGGTGGTTCGCTCGTGTTAGGAGTATGGGACTCATACTCCGCCTGATCGTCGCCGCCGGGCTGGCGGCCGACGCCATCGTGCACTGGATGTTCGCGCCCGACATGGCCTACGTCGAGGGCGGGTCCATCGGCGGCGACATGCTCTTCCGGATCCAGGCGGCGGTCGCCGGCGTGGTGGCCGTCATCGTCCTGACCTACGGGAGCCGCTGGGCGCACGCGCTCGCGTTCCTGGTCGCGGCGAGCGCGGCCGGCGCGGTCGTCCTCTACTACTACGTCGACGTCGGGGCGCTCGGCCCGCTGCCCGACATGCACGAGCCCGTCTGGTACCTCGACAAGACGATCAGCCTGGTGGGCGAGGGCGGCGCCGCGCTGGCCGCGCTCGTCGGGTTCTTCGCCGCGGGGCGCGGGCGCCGCCGCGAGGAGGACGAGCTGTTCGACCCGGAGCCCGCCGGCCGCCTCTGACCGGGCCGGCGCCCGGCGGAGCGCCGCTAGGCGGCTTCGATGCGCCCGGGGGAGGCGTGGTGCGTGACCGCGCAGATGAAGCGGGCCGCGTCGCGCATCGCCTCGCCGGCCTCGGGCAGGACGCGGTTCAGGATCTGGAAGACGTGCATCTGCCCCTTCCAGACCTGCAGCTCGCAGGCCGCGCCGGCGCGCTTCAGGGCGTCCGCGAACGCCTCGCACTCGGTGCGCAGGACCTCGGCGCCGCCGACCTGGATGAGGACGGGCGGGGAGTCGGTCCAGGCGCAGGTGAGCAGGGCCAGCCGCGGATCGTCGAATCCGGCCGGCCCCACCACGAGGCGGGCGACCCGGCGCGCCGAGGCGGCGCTGATGTAGGGGTCGCGGGCGCGGTCCTGCGCCTGGATGGAGAGTTCGCAGGTCAGATCGACCCAGGGGGAGAACAGCGCGAGACCGGCGGGGGACGGCAGGTCCAGCCGGCAGAGCTCCCCGGCGAGGACGGCGGCGAGGTGCCCGCCCGCCGAGTCGCCCGCGACGACGATGCCGGACGCGGGGACGCCCCGCGCGAGCAGCCACCGGTACGCGGCGACGGCGTCCTCAAGCGGCGCAGGGAACGGGTGCTCGGGCGCCAGCCGGTACCGGGCCGCGAGGACGGGCAGGCCGGTGTCGTGCGCGAGCCGCGAGGTGATCGGCCGGTGGGTGCGCGGCGAGCAGGCCACGTAGCCGCCGCCGTGCAGGTACAGCACGGCGCCGTCGGGCGGCCCCTCGGGGGCGTCGCGGGGTGCGACCCACTCGCCCTTGACCGGGTGGTCACCGCCTTTTTCGTCCAGCCGCTCGTTGAGCCCCTCGATCCGCACGCCGGAGCAGGGCCGCATCAGTAAGGAGGCCGCGTCCACGGTGGAGCGCGCCGTGCGGATGCCGGTGGTGTGGCCGGGGAGGTAGTTCAGGAGAGGCCGGACACCCAGCCGCAGAGCGCTGCTGATGGCACGGCTGCGAACGCTCGGGCTGTCCATGGACCCCCCTTTGATGTTTTGGCGTCGTGTGATCTATATGCCCGTTTTGGTGAGTAATTCACGTCACATGTTCGCGGCGAATCGGGCGGCCGGGCCCCGGGCCGGCGGCGGACGGCGGCCGGACGTGTGAGCCAGGCCACGTGACCGGCGCGATACCGTGAGGTCATGAGCGGTCCCGGTTCGTCCCCATCCTCCGATCCTGCGAACTGCGGGCTCGCGGTCTTCTGGGACGAACGGCTCATCTCCTACGACTTCGGTCCCGGGCACCCCATGAACCCCGTGCGCGTCGAGCTGACGATGGCGCTCGCGCGGTCGCTCGGCGTCCTGGACCGCCCCAACGTGCGGGTCTCCGGGTTCGAGGCGGCCGGCGACAAGCTGCTCCGGCTCGTCCACGAGGAGTCCTACATCGCGGCGGTCAAGCACGCCGGCGCGACCGGGCTGCCCCAGATCCGGCACGGGCTCGGCACCGCCGACAACCCGATCTTCCTCGGCATGCACGAGGCGTCCGCCCTGGTCGCGGGCGCGTCGGTCGCCGCCGCCGAGGCCGTGTGGACGGGGGAGGCCGAGCACGCCGCGAACGTCTCCGGCGGCCTGCACCACGCGCTGAGCGGCGCCGCCAGCGGGTTCTGCGTCTACAACGACCCGGCGATCGCCATCGCGTGGCTGCTGGAGAACGGCGCCGAGCGCGTCGCGTACGTCGACATCGACGTCCACCACGGCGACGGCGTCCAGGCGGCGTTCTACGACGACCCGCGCGTGATGACGATCAGCATCCACGAGACGCCGCGCACGCTGTTCCCCGGCACGGGCTTCCCGAACGAGACGGGCGCCGAGGGCACGTCCGTCAACATCTCGCTGCCGCCCGGCACCGGCGACCGGCCGTGGCTGCGCGCGTTCGACGCGATCGTCCCGCCGCTGCTCCGCCGGTTCCGCCCCGACGTGCTCGTCACCCAGCAGGGCGCCGACGGCCACGCGCTCGACCCGCTCGCGCACCTGATCCTCAGCGTGGACGGGCAGCGGACGGCGTACTCGATGCTGCACCGGCTGGCGCACGAGACCGCGGGCGGACGCTGGGTGCTCACCGGCGGCGGCGGCTACGAGCTGGTCCAGGTCGTGCCGCGCGCCTGGACGCACCTGCTCGCCGAGGCGGCGGGCGGGCCGGTCCCGCCCGGCACGGACACCCCGCAGGAGTGGCGCGACTTCGTCCGGACGCGGACCGAGGAGATCGCCCCGCGCCGCATGACGGACGGGACGGACGTGGTGGAGGTCAGCAGGTGGGGGGACGGCTACGACCCGGCGAGCCCGATCGACCAGGCGATCCTGGCGACCCGGCGGGCGGTGTTCCCCGAGCACGGCCTCGACCCGATGACCGACGAGTGAGGCCCACCCCGTGAATCCCGTGAAGCCCGCACCGGGCCGCGACGAGCTGCGCGCGCACCTGGTCCGGACGATGATCGCCGGCGATGTGGCGACGCCGCGGCAGAACAACCTGCTGCACTACCGGCGGATGGCCAACGGCAACCCGTACTACCAGTTCGGCCTGGAGCTGAAGCCGTCGTGGACGGAGCGGACCGTCCTGGAGATGATGGTCGAGCGCTGCGGCGTCGACCCCGACCCGAGGTACCTGTACGGGGACGACACCATCGACCCCGACATCACGATCGACATGCTCGAGGCGATGGGCGACCGCATCGGCCTGGCGGCCCGCCGCGGGGAGAACGTGGTCGTGGCGACCGGCCATCCGGCCACGCTGACCCCGCTGTACCAGGCGGTCGCGCGGGCGCTGGCGGAGGCGGGCTGCCGGGTCCTGACGCCGGCGGCCGGCTGGACGTACGAGATCGAGACCGGCTACGGCGGCTCGGACCTGCGCCGCATCGTCTACGCCGGGCCCGGCGTCGCGATGCTGGAGGGCGACGACCACCGGACTCACCACACGCACGACCCGCATCCGATGGAGGCCATGCTCCGGGAGCTCGCCGATAGCGGCTCTGAGGGATCTCCGGAGGCTAAACCTGATATTTGGCCGGATCTGGCCATCGCGGATCACGGCTGGGCCGGAGCCGCCGGCCAGGCGGGCATCGACACCGTCGGGTTCGCGGACTGTAACGATCCAGCGCTGTTCGCCGGGGCCGCCGAGGGCAAGATCGACGTGGTCGTGCCGCTCGACGACGGCGTCTCCCCGCACCACTACGCGCCGCTGACCGCCTACATCCTCGATCGCGCGGGCCTGGCCCCGTCCGGCTGACTCCCCTTACCCCGGCGACGGGGCCTGCTGGCGCCGGACCCGCACGTCACAGCGTGTGACAGGGCTGCGGTAACGGGGCGCATGGGCTTGCGCTGCGCCACCGGGAACTGCGGAACCGCAGGTCAACGCGGGGTCCTGGTTGACAACCGTTCGTCGTGACACGCGTAGTGCCGTCGCGTCCACGCTGTGTGCGGCATCAGCACTGTCACCCGCGAGTCAGATCGGGATACGGAAATGTGCGGAACTCCCCTCTTGCGACTGCCGATACGCGATTTACGCTGGAGGAAGTACACGTGCGTGATCAAAGTCACCCGAAGGGCCGGTGCGCGGCACGTGTGGAAGAGGGCGTCCGATGACCTCAGGCGAGCGACCTCTGAGTGAGGTCAGGTTCCTGACCGTGGCCGAAGTGGCGGCGGTGATGCGGGTGTCCAAGATGACCGTCTACCGCCTCGTCCACTCAGGCGAGCTACCCGCGATCCGCGTGGGCCGCTCGTTCCGGGTTCCCGAGCAGGCCGTTCACGACTACCTGCGCGACGCGTACATCGAAGCCGGATAACGGGTAAGGGCGGGGGATGAGCCACCTCCCCGCCGCATACTCAGAACCCGGCCGTGCAGGGGGCATCGGGGCGATCCCCAGGGACCGTCCCGAAGCTGGGGATGCAGGACGAGGACCGGCCGGCGGCCTCGCGGCCGCCGGAGCCGGCGCACGGGGAGCGGGGGCACCGCCGCCGCCGTCCCCGGGCCGGCGAGTCGGTCCGGACACCGAACGGGACGGGCCGCCGACCGCAGGGTCGGCGACGACGCCCGCCCCGCCGGGACGGTGCCCGGCGCCGTGCGACGCGCGGTGCCGGACGCCGCACCATCCGCGCGAGGGCCGTGCCCCGCGCGGTCGCCGCACGGCGTGCGCAGCGGGCCGCGGCGTGATCTCCGTCCGTTCGGCGGTAGTCTTGGGCGGACCGTGCGCGCTTCTCGTCGAGCTCTGCTCGCTTGCGGCACGTTCGTCTCCTGCACATCACCCGATACGCCGAGCGAGGTCCCGTGGGCTCTGTCATCAAGAAGCGTCGCAAGCGGATGGCCAAGAAGAAGCACCGCAAGCTGCTGAAGAAGACGCGTATTCAGCGCCGCAACAAGAAGTGATCACACCGGCGAGACAGCCGTAAGGGGTGGGGCGCACAGTGTCCTCCATGCCCACCGCCGCGGCCCGTGTCGTCCTCGTCACGGGCGTCTCCCGTTTCCTGGGGGCGCGGGTCGCGAACGCGCTGCAGGCGGATCCGGGCATCGAACGGGTCATCGGGGTGGACACGGTTCCGCCCGCGGAGTCCCTCGGCCGCACCGAGTTCGTCCGCGTCGACATCCGCACGCCCGGCATCGCGAAGATCATCGCGTCGGCGGGCGTGGACACGGTGGTCCACCTCAACCTGGTGACCTCCTCGTCCGCCCCGCGGGCGAAGGTCAAAGAGCTCAACGTCATCGGCACGATGCAGCTGCTCGCCGCCTGCCAGCGCTCGCCCGACATGCGCAAGCTCGTCGTGCGGTCCTCGGCCGCCGTGTACGGCTCCTCGCCGATGGACCCGGCCGTCTTCACCGAGCGGGACGAGCCCGTCGAGGCGCCCAAGTCCGGCTACGCGAAGGACGCCGTCGAGGTCGAGGGCTACGTCCGCGGGCTGATGCGGCGCCGCTCCGACCTGACCGTGTCGGTGCTGCGGTTCGCGAACTTCCTCGGCCCCGGCGTCGACTCGCCGCTCACCCGGTACCTGCACCTGCCGGTCGTCCCGACCGTGCTCGGCTTCGACCCGCGGCTCCAGTTCGTCCACGAGGACGACGGCATCGAGGTGCTGCGCCGCATGACCGTCGAGGACCACCCCGGCTGCTTCAACGTCGCCGGGGACGGAGTGCTGCTGCTCTCCCAGGCGCTGCGGCGCGCCGGACGGCCGTACCTGCCCGTCCCGTCGCCGTCCATCTCGGTGCTCGGCGACATGGGGCGGCGGTTCGCGGGCCTGACCGGATTCTCGCCCGAGCTGCTGCGCTGGCTGACGTACGGGCGGGTCATCGACACCGGCGCGCTGGAGCGGGAGCTGTCGTGGCATCCCAAGTACAGCTCCGAGGCCGCCTTCGCCGACTTCGCCGCGGCGCAGGGCCTCGGCCACAGCCGCCTGACGCATCTGCTCGGCCGCGCCTGAGACCCGAGCCCGAGTGTGAAAGGGGAGCCCGGATGATGAACGCCCGCCACCTGGATGACGACGACGAGGGCGCGCAGGTCATCCGGCTCGCCACGGCCCACCAGGAAGAGTCCGCCGGGTCCGGCGGATCCGGCGGCTCCCGCGAGCAGAGCCCGCTGGAGCGCGGCCTCGCGACCGGGCTCGCGTTCCTGCGCCGCCGGCTGGCGGGCGAGTACGAGGTGGACGAGTTCGGCTTCGACCCCGAGTTCAACTCGACCCTCCTGATGCCGGCCGCCCGCGCCCTGTACGAGCACTGGTTCCGCGTCGAGCTGTCCGGGCTGGAGAACGTCCCCGAGGGCGGCGCGCTGCTCGTCGCCAACCACTCGGGCACCATCCCGCTCGACGCGCTGATGCTGTCGGTCGCGCTGCACGACAACGCCGACCGATGCCTCCGCCTGCTCGGCGCCGACCTCGTCTACCAGGTCCCGGTGTTCGGCCACCTGGCCCGCAAGGCCGGCCACACCCTCGCCTGCAAGGAGGACGCCGCGCGCCTGCTCGCCAAGGGCGAGCTCGTCGGCGTGTTCCCGGAGGGCTTCAAGGGGGTCGGCAAACCGTTCGCCGACCGGTACAGGCTCCAGCGTTTCGGGCGCGGCGGCTTCGTCGGCACCGCGCTGCACGCCGGCGTCCCGATCATCCCGTGCGCGATCGTCGGGGCCGAGGAGATCTACCCCAAGATCGCCGACCTGCGGCCGCTGGCCCGGCTGCTCGGCCTCCCCTACTTCCCGATCACGCCGACGTTCCCGCTGCTCGGGCTCGGCGGGCTCGTCCCGCTGCCGTCCAAGTGGGTGATCCAGTTCGGGGCGCCGATGACGTTGGACGACTACGGCGCCGACGCCGCCGACGACCCCATGACGGTCTTCGAGCTCACCGACCACGTCCGCGAGAACATCCAGCACATGCTCTACGAGGCGCTGCTGCGGCGCGGCCCCGCGTTCCTGTAGCGCGCGAGCGTTTCGATCCGACCGCCGCTCGTGAAACCGGGCTGAAAGCGGAGTGAAGGCGGCGGGCCGCACAGTGCGCCGCATGAAGACAGAGGCGACGCAGACGGCCATTTCAGCGGTCGGGCTGCGCAAGGCGTTCGGGGAGAAGGCCGTCCTCGACGGGATCGACCTCGAGGTGTCGCGCGGGACGGTGTTCTCGCTGCTCGGGCCGAACGGCGCCGGGAAGACGACGGTGGTGCGGATCCTGTCCACGCTGATCCGGGCGGACGGGGGCGAGGCGCGGGTCGCCGGGTGCGATCTGGCGACGGAGCCCGACGGTGTCCGGCGGGCGATCGGCGTCACCGGGCAGTACTCGGCGGTGGACGGCCTGCTGACCGGAAGGGAGAACCTCATCCTGATGGCGGACCTGCACCATCGGGGAAAGAGGGCGGGGCGGCGCGCCGCCGACGAGCTGCTGGAGCGGTTCGACCTGGTGGAGGCGGCCAACAGGACGGTCGCCACCTACTCGGGCGGGATGCGGCGCAGGCTCGACATCGCGATGACGCTGATCGGCGGTCCGCGGATCATCTTCCTGGACGAGCCGACGACCGGGCTCGACCCGCGGAGCAGGCGGGCCACCTGGGAGATCATCCGCGAGCAGGTCAGGGGCGGTGTGACGATCTTCCTGACGACGCAGTACCTGGACGAGGCCGACCGGCTCGCCGACCGGATCGCGGTGCTGGACGGCGGCCGCATCGTCGCCGAGGGGACCTCGGAGGAGCTGAAGCGGCTGGTCCCGGGCGGGCACGTCCGGCTGCGGTTCGGCGCGCCGGCGGAACTCGACGCGGCGGCGCGCGTCCTCGGGACGGCGGCCCGCGACGACGACGCGCTCACTTTGCAGGTGCCGAGCGACGGCGGCGTCCGGTCGCTGCGGACGCTGCTCGGGCGGCTGGAGGACGCGTCGGTCGAGGTCGCCGGGCTGTCGGTGCACACGCCCGACCTGGACGACGTCTTCCTCGCCATCACCGACCGGAGCGGGAAGGAGGCGGTCTCCCGATGAGCGCGCTCCAGCTCGCGGTGACCGACTCCGCGACGATGCTGCGCCGCAACCTGCGGCACGCGCTGCGCTACCCGTCCCTGACGGTCGCCGGGATCATGATGCCGGTCCTGATCATGCTGCTGTTCGTGGGCGTGTTCGGCAACGCGCTCGGGAACGGCGTCGGCGGGTCCGCCAAGGGCGACTACATCAACTACGTGGCGCCCGGGATCATCCTGATGGCGGTCGCGTCCGGATGCCTGGGGACGTCGGTCTCCGTCTGCGTCGACATGACCGAGGGGATCGTCGACCGGTTCCGGACGCTGGGGATCGGGCGCGCGTCCCTGCTCACCGGCCATGTGGCCGGCAGCATGATCCAGACGATGGCCAGCACGGCCGCGGTCGTCGGGGTGGCCGTCGCGATGGGGTTCCGGACGAGCGGCACGGTGCTGGACTGGCTCGCCGTGACCGGCCTGCTGGTGGCGCTCACGTTCGCGCTGACCTGGGTGGGCGTGATGTTCGGCCTGCTGGCGAAGAATCCCGAGGGCGCGAGCAACACGCCGATGATCGTGCAGTTCCTGCCGTTCGTCGGCAGCGCGATCGTCCCGCCGGAGTCGATGCCGGGCGGGGTGCGGTGGTTCGCGCAGTACCAGCCGTTCACGCCGATCACCGAGACGGTGCGCGGCCTGCTGCTGGCCGCGCCGGACGGCCGGGACGCGGCGGTCTCTCTGGCCTGGTGCGCCGCGCTCGCCGCCGGCGGCTACGTCACCTCGAAGGTCCTGTTCGACCGGAAGGCACCTCGCTGAAGCTGAACGCCAGGTCCCTGGCGGCGGCCCGCAGCTTCGCGCGGCCAAGGCCGGCGTACTCCGCCACCGCGGCGGTGTATGCCGGCCCGTCGGCGTCCTCGGCTGCGCGCCGTACGAGCGGGGTCGACATGGTCGGCTGGAACGTCCTGATGTGGTGCAGGCGCTGCGCGAGCGCGATCGTCCGCGCGGCCCGCGCCCCGGCGTCCGGGTCCGGGGACGCGCCGGGACGGGCGAGGTCGGCCATGGCCAGCGCCAGCAGCAGCCCGCCGGTGACCGGAAGGTCCATGAAGAAGGCCGGCATCGGGGGCTGCGGCTCGGCGAGCAGGGCGGACAGCTTGGCGGGCAGCCCGGCGGCGACGTCCGCGACGAGGTCGAGGCGGCCGTGCCGCGCGTGGGCGACCACGACGGTGCAGTGGACGTCGAGCGTGTAGGGGTCGAGGCCGGGCGCGATCGCCGGGCCCTCCTGGTCCGCGAGTTGCTCCACCGCCCGCCGCCACAGCGTCAGACCGGCCTCGGCGTCGCCGCGGCCGAGCGCGATCTCCGCGCGTGCGCCGAGGTTGAACGCGGCGGCGCCGGCCGGCTCGTCCGGTCCCTGCGCGAGGGACTTGTCGAGCCACCGCTCGGCCTCGTCGTACCGCCCGAGCGACTGGTGGGCGGATGCGAGCGCCCACAGCAGCCCGAACGTGTCGGGCCAGCGGTGCCGTTCCAGCAGGTCCAGCGAGATCCGCAGCTGGTGCAGCGCCCGTTCGCCCTGGTCGAGCTGGGCCAGCAGTTCGCTGAGGCGCGAGTGGGCGACCAGCCGGAGCCACGGCGAGCACGACGCGCCGGAGGGCTCGGTCATCGCCTCCGTCGAGGCGAGCGCTCCCTCGACGTCGCCGTGCCATTCGCGGACGTACCCGGCGACGCAGTTCGCGACGGCCGCGAGGCCGGGGTCGCCGCTCGCGCACATCTCGTCCAGGACGGGTGAGTCCGGCCGGAGGATCTCCGGCAGCGCGGCCACGAGCACCGCCATGGCCCGGAGCATGCCGCCGGGGGGCGCGGACGGAGCGGGCGGCAGGCGGCGGAGCGCGACGAGCGCCCGGGTCGGCCGTGTCCCCTTCAGCAGGCCGGTGGTCATCACGCTCAGCGCGAGGGCGGACCGGGTGATCTCGACGTCCGCCGGGCCCGGACGGAACCGGCTGAGCAGGCCCGCGGCCTCCTCCACCAGCACGACCAGCCGCGTATAGGCGGATTCGAGCATCCACAGCCCGCCGAGGACGGCGGTGACCGCGGCGACGGCCGGCCCGTCCCGCCGCGCGAGCCCGTGGCGGAGCGCTTGCAGGAGGTTGTCCTGCTCGGCGCGGACGAGGTCGATGTGGCCGAACGGGTCCGCCCCGAAGATCGGTTCGCGGTGCGCCGCGCCGAACTCCCGCGCCCAGGCGAGGAGCCCGTCGACCGCGCGATCGGTCTCGCCCTCGGCCTCCCGGTGGGACGCGCTGAACTCGCGGACGCTCTCCAGCATCCGGAACCGCGTCCCGGACCCGTCCTCGGCCACTTCCAGGAGCGACTGGCCGGCGAGGTCCGCCAGGATGTCGAGCACGTCGTCGCCGTTCAAGAAAGCGCCGTCGGGGAGGTCGCCGTCCAGGAGATGCCGGGCGGCCTCCGCGGTGAAGCCGGCGGAGAACACCGACAGCGACCGCATGGCCGCCCGCCCGGCGGGGGACAGCAGGTTCCAGCTCCAGTCCACGACGGCGTGCATGGCCCGGTGCCGCGACGGCGCGTCGCGGACGTTGCCGCGCAGCAGCGCGAACCGGTCGTCGAGGCCGCGCGCGATCTCGGGCACCGACATGACCCGCACGCGCGCCGCGGCCAGCTCGATGGCGAGCGGCAGCCCGTCCAGGTGGCGGCACAGCTCGCCGACCTCGGCGGCGGGCAGGCCGACCCCGGGACGCGCCGCCCGCGCCCGCTGCCGGAACAGCTCCGCGGCCGTGTCCGGGTCGAGCGCGGGCAGCGGGTACACCGATTCCGACGACAGGCCGAGCGGCGCGCGGCTCGTGGTGAGCACGCGCAGGTCCGGTGTCAGGGACACCAGGGCGCCGGCCAGGTCCGCCGCCCCGTCGACGACGTGCTCGCAGTTGTCCAGGACGAGCAGGGCGGGGCCGGGCCCGAGCGCCTCCGCGATCCCGGAGACCAGGTCGGCGGACGCGCCGGGGCGGCCGCGCGCCCGCGCGGACTCGCCGACGCCGAGGACGGACGCGACCTCGCCCGCCACGTCCTCGCTCCGCGCGACGCCCGCGAGCGCGACGACGTGCACGGCGCGCTGCGGCGCGTCCCGGGCGACGGTGTTCGCGAGCCGGGTCTTGCCGAGCCCGCCCGCCCCGACGATCGAGGTGACGCGGGACGTGCGCAGCAGGCCGAGCACGGCGGCGAGGTCGCCGTCGCGGCCGAGCAGCGGGTTCGGCTCGTGCGCGACCCCGCTGCGGACGGGCGGCGCGCCGTCCTGGAGAAGCCGCCGCTGGACGTCCTGGAGCGCGGCGGACGGATCGGTGCCGAGCGAGTCCCGCAGCGAGCGCCGGTAGGACTCGTAGCGGGCGAGCGCGGCGGACGGTCCCGCCGTCGCGGCCTCGCAGCGCAGCAGCTCGGCGAGGACCTCCTCGTCCCGCGGGTGCTCGCGGGCGACGGCCGTCAGCGCGCCGAACCCCTCGGCGTGCCGGCCGAGCCGCGCGAGGGCCAGCGCGCGGGCCCGCGTCAGCGTCCGGTACGTCGAGGACCGCCGCGCGCGGAGCGCGGACACCGGGTCGTCCGCGTCACCGGGTTCCGGCGGCGCGTCCCAGAGCGCGAGGCCCGCCTCGGCGTGGCCGAGCGCGCCCGCATGGTCGCCGTCCCGGGAGCATCGGGCGCTCGCGGACGCGGCGAGCAGCACGGCGGACGCGTCCACCTCGGCTTCGTCGAGGCCGAGCCGGTAGCCGGCGGGCGTGCTGGCGACGACGTCGGCGCCCAGCCGCGACCGGGCCCGGGACACGACGACCTGGAGCGCCTTGGCCGGGTTCTCCGGCCGGTCGTCCGGCCAGAGCCCCTCGACCAGCCGGTTCACGGACACGCCCGCCCGCGGCTCGTCCGCGAGCAGCGCGAGCAGGTCGCGCAGGCGCGCACCGGTCACGTCCCGTCCCCGGCAGGCGACCCGCGACAGCAGCGTCAGCTTCACGGGGACAGCGTAGGACGCATCCCGGAAAACGCGATAGATCTCGTTTGCGGCGGAATCGCCGGAGATCAGCTCGGCCGGTAGTGGCGGCGGAGGGCGATGCCCGCGGCCACGCCGCCGGCCAGGGCGCCCGCGCCGGCGGCGGCCGGGAGGGCGACCATGGTGACCTTGCGGCCGGTGCGGAAGTCGTGGATGGGCCAGCCGTGGTCGCGGGCGTGGGCGCGCAGTTCGGCGTCGGGGTTGACGGCGTGCGGATGGCCGACGGCCGTCAGCATCGGCAGGTCGTTGACCGAGTCGCTGTAGGCGGAGCAGCGCGCGAGGTCGAGGCCCTCCCGGTGCGCGAGGGCGCGGACGGCCTCGGCCTTCGCGGGGCCGTGCAGCAGGTTCCCGACGAGCCGTCCGGTGTAGAGGCCCTCGCGGGTCTCGGCGACGGTGCCGAGCGCACCGGTGAGGCCGAGGCGGTGCGCGATCGTCCGGGCGACCTCGACGGGCGTGGCGGTGACGAGCCACACCTGCTGGCCGGAGTCGAGGTGCTGGAGGGCGAGGGTGCGGGTGCCGTGCCAGATGCGGTCGGCCATCACCTCGTCGTAGATCTCCTCGCTGAGCTTGACGATCTGGTCGACCCGCTGCCCGGCGACGAACGCGAGCGCGGCCTCCTTGGCGCTGCCGATGTGCTCGGAGTTCTCCGTGCCGCGCATCCGGAACACGGCCTGCCCCCACGCGAACATCGCGAGGTCGCGCATGGTGAACAGCTTGCGCGCGGCGAGGCCGCGCGCGAAGTAGTAGATGGACGCGCCGCGCATCATCGTGTTGTCGACGTCGAAGAACGCCGCCGCGGTGGGGTCGGGCACGGGCAGCGGACCCGGCGGGGCCGCGGCCGCGGCGGCGGCCTCCCCGGCGCTCTTGTGGTCCACGTCGCGCTGCCAGAATCGCCGCATGAGGCGAAGCCTAGTCAACCGCCTCCCCGCGGCCGCCGTCCCGGCGATGATTGCGACACTCTTCACTTCTGTCGTTCGCGGCCGCCATCAGCCGTTCACGCAGCACTTCGCGGAAGCGGGGATCGGGTCCCGCCCGGCTCGCCCCCAGCCGGGCGAGCGCCTCCCCCCGCTCGGCGGTCCTTTCTCGTCCGGCCTTCACAGCCCGGTGCTCATCTGCCGCTCCCTTGCGGATCCGGGCGCCAGAGCGCCTCTGCCCGCAAAACGAGCGGGCGGCGCGGCGGGTTACGGCCCGGCGATTAATTGATAAACAGTCCAATAACCCCGTATTGACGGTAAGTCAATGACGCAGGTCGGCAGGGAGCATACGGCCCAGCGACCGGACCGCGCGATACTGCAGCGCCTTGATCGCACCCGGCTTCTTGCCCATCACCAGCGCCGTCTCGGCGACCGACAGCCCGTGCAGGAACCGCAGGACGACGCATTCCTGCTGCTCGGAGCCGAGCCCCCGGACGGCGAGCAGCAGCGTCCGGTTGGTCAGCGCGTCCAGGACGGCCCGCTCCGGCCCCTCCTGGTGGTGGGCCGAGTCGCGGCGGTCGGGCTCGATCAGCTCGGCGGTGCAGATCTCCAGCCGGTAGCGGCCGGACTTGAAGTGGTCGGCGACCAGGTTGCGGGCGATCGTCACCAGCCAGGCGCCGAAGTCCTTGCCCTGCCAGTGGAAGTCGCAGATCCGGCGGAGGGCGCGCAGGAACGTCTCGCTCGTCAGGTCCTCGCTGAGCGAGTGCGTCCCGACCCGGTAGTAGATGTACCGGTAGACCAGCTCGACGTAGTGGTCGTAGAGGGAGCCGAAGGCGTCGGCGTCGCCGGCCCGCGCGCGCAGGACCAGCGCCTTCAGGACCTCCGCCCGGTCCGCACCGGGCTCGGCGGGACGGACGGTGCGGGAACGCCGAGGAAGCGGGATGACCCCGGCATCGAGGGTCAAGCTGCTCATGCAGTTCTCCTCGGGGCGTACGCGACCTCCGGCGGGAAGTGCCACTCTAGATACCGGAAGGTACGGGAGGCAATGGCCTGTTCCACGGCTCTCCCACGGTGCGGTTACCCGTCCGCTCCCGGCATCGGGCACCATTAGGCACGATGGTCGATGCTCTTCTCGCGCTCCTGGCGACCCTTGGTGCCTTAGTGGCCACCGGGTTGCTGGTCCAGCGCGCCTACAAGGACCGGCTGCTCTACCTCATCGCCTGGTCGTTCACCCAGGTCGGGCTGACGCTCGCCCTGCTGTGCATGGCGTTCGGGTTCATGATGGGGTTCAACGGCCCGCTGTTCCGCGTCCTGGAACTCGGCGCCGCGCTGATCGGGCCGGTCTGGCTCGCGCTCGGCATGATCGAGCTGATCGCGCGGTACGTGCAGGTGCGGTTCGCCGCCTGGCTGTTCGCGATCTCCTACACGGTCGTCGCGATCGTCATCCTCATCCTGGACCCGCTCAAGGGCTCGCTCTCCAAGAGCCTGCCCAAGCCGAGCGCCACCTACGACGCGCTGCCGCTGCTGCTGATCGACGGGGCGCACGTCGTCGCGGTGATCTCGCTCGCGGCGTGCACCGGCGTCACCGCGTGGCTGGCCAGCAAGCAGGACCAGGAGGCCGCCGAGCTGCTCATCCCGATCGCGCTGGTCGCCCTCGCGGGCGTCCTCGTGGTCAGCGGCACCCGCGGCTTCCTGCCCGCGCCGCTCGCGGTGATCGCGCTCGGCGCCGCGGCGGGCCTGGTCTGGTACGGCGCGATGCGCACGATCCCCGTGTACGACGAAGAGGGGTACGACGGCTACGACCGGGGCGACTTCGCGGGCGAGCCCGCGACCGGCTACGAGGAGCAGGCGTACGCGATGAAGCCCGAGCCCGTCCCGGCGCCGACCCCGTCCCCCGAGCCGAGGACGCCCGAGCCGCGCCGCGGCGAGCTGCGGTTCCCCGAGCCGGCCGCCGAGGAGCTGCGCTTCGCGGCCGACAACCCGGCCGGGCCCACCGCCGTCGACGGCCTGGGCGGTCGCGGCGGCCTCCCGGCCGGGGCGCCCGCGGGCCTGCCCGCCCCGGGCGGCATCCCGCCGATGGGCGGCGAGCTGGCGAACGCGTGCGGCCAGATCACCGTCTACACGCTGCTGGACGGACGCGAGGAGGCCTTCGACCGGCTCGCCGCCGACCTGGTGAAGGCGGCGCTGGCGGCCGAGCCCGACACGGTGGTCTTCGCCTGCCACGAGGTGGTCGGCGGCCCCACGCAGCGGATCTTCTACCAGCTGTTCCGGGACGAGGCGGCGTTCGCCGCGCACCGCGGGCAGGCGCACCTGCGGCGGTTCCTGGCCGAGTCGCGCACCCACGTGCTGGCCACCAACGTGATCGAGCTGAAGCTGGGCCCGGCGAAGGTGCCGCTGCCCGCGCCGGAGTTCCCCGGGAGGTGACGTGCCGGACGCGATCGTGATCACGCTGCTCGGCAAGCCCGGCTGCCACCTGTGCGACGACGCCCGCGCGGTGATCGAGCGGGTCGCCGGCGACCTCGGCGTGGCGTGGGAGGAGCGCGACATCACGCGGTCGGAGGCCGACCACGAGAAGTACTGGGAGCAGATCCCGGTCACGCTGATCAACGGCGTCCAGCACGACTTCTGGCGCGTCGACGAGGGCCGCCTCCGCGCCGCCGTCGCGAAACTTCGCTGATCCCGGCGCCGGGACCGCGCGGCGGTGTCGGGTAAGTCACATCCGAACGACATTCGGGTTTGTTCGGCGTACCCTGCAAGTCCCTGATGGACGGGCTTTCCGCGGCACCGTCCGGCCCATCCGACCGGGGGGTGACTTTGTGCGCGTGTTCACAAAGGCTTAACCTGGTGGCCAGCCCTGGGGGCGGTCGGGCCGCGGTCGTCAGGCCGTTACCGAGCCGCGCGCACCGGGGCGAGGGGCTCACCGAGCGCCCCGTCCCCAGCGTCGAGCCCGAAGAGCAGGCCGTGACACCTCGACAGAACCGGCACCGCGACCGTGCGGGCCGCGGCATCCCCGAAGCCACCGTGGCGCGGCTCCCGGTGTACCTGCGCGCCCTCACCGGGCTGCAGGAGCGCGGCGTCGCGACCGTCTCCTCCGAGGAGCTGGCGGCCGCCGCCGGCGTCAACTCCGCCAAGCTCCGCAAGGACCTGTCCCACCTCGGCTCCTACGGGACCCGCGGCGTCGGCTACGAGGTCGAGTACCTCGTCTACCAGATCTCCCGCGAGCTGGGCCTCACCCAGGACTGGGTCGTCGCCATCATCGGGGTCGGTAACCTGGGCCGTGCGCTGGCCGGCTACGGCGGTTTCGCGTCCCGCGGCTTCCGCGTGGCGGGCCTGCTCGACGCGGACGACTCCATCGTCGGCCAGGAGATCTCCGGCATGACGGTGCAGCACATCGACCTGCTGGAGGACATCATCACGGGCCACGGCGTGTCCATCGCCGTGATCGCGACGCCCGCGGGCGCGGCCCAGGGGGTCTGCGATCGCGTGGTCGCCGCGGGCGTGACCAGCGTGCTGAACTTCGCCCCCGTGGTGCTGTCGGTGCCCGACGGCGTCGACGTGCGCAAGGTCGACCTGTCCATCGAACTCCAGATCCTCGCGTTCCACGAGCAGCGCAAGGCCGGCGGACCGGACGGCTTCGCCCCGCTGGCCGCCGGGGACGCGCCCCCCGGCACCGCGCAGTACGTAGAGACGGTGGAAGCATGAGCGCAGGCACGATTCAGATGATCATGAGCGAGGGTGCGGCATGAGCATTCTGGTGGTGGGGCTCAGTCACCGCAGCGCGCCGGTGGCGGTGCTGGAACGGGCGGCCGTGGCCGGGGACGACCTGGTCAAGCTGCTGCACGCGGTGCACGACTCCGCGAACGTCGCCGAGTCCGCGATCGTCTCGACGTGCAACCGGGTCGAGATCTACGCGGTCGTCGACAAGTTCCACGGCGGCGTCTCGGCGATCTCCGAGCTGCTCGCGCTGCACTCCGGCGTCCCGATGGACGACCTGTCGCGGCACCTGTACGTCCACTACGAGGAGCGGGCCGTCCAGCACGCCTTCGCCGTCGCGTGCGGGCTGGAGTCGATGGTCGTCGGCGAGGGCCAGATCCTCGGCCAGATCCGGCAGGCGTTCAAGCTCGCGAAGGACGAGGGCACGCTCGGCCGCGACCTGCACGACGTCCTGCAGCAGTCGCTGCGGGTGGGCAAGCGCGCGCACCACGAGACCGGCATCGACAAGGCCGGCGCGTCGCTGGTCAGCGTGGGCCTGGAGGTCGCCGCCCGGCATCTCGGGCCGCTGGACGGCGTCCGGGCGCTGGTGGTCGGCGCCGGCTCGATGAGCTCGCTGGCCGCGGCCACGCTGAGCCGCGCGGGCGCCCGCGAGGTCGTGGTCGCCAACCGCACCCACGCGAAGGCCGTCCGCCTCGCCGGGTCGCTGGACGTTCCGGCCCGCGCCGTCGAGCTGTCCGCGCTG
The DNA here is from genome assembly GCF_041463655.1 of Actinomadura monticuli. Lineage (NCBI taxonomy): Bacteria > Bacillati > Actinomycetota > Actinomycetes > Streptosporangiales > Thermomonosporaceae > Actinomadura > Actinomadura monticuli. Next base: position 85,323 of record NZ_JAXCEI010000012.1, on the reverse strand, counting down.
GACGCCGAGATCGCCGGCGCCGACCTGGTGGTGTCGTGCACCGGCGCCGGCGGCCTCGTGCTGACGGCCGCGCAGCTGCGGGCGCGCGGCGTCGGGGACGACGGCGGGCGCCGGTTCTTCCTCGACCTGGCCCTGCCGCACGACATCGACCGGTCCGTCCGCGACCTCGACGGCGTCGAGCTCGCCGGGCTGGACGACCTGCGGACCGCGCAGGAGGCCGCGAAGGCGATCGGCCCGGCGGCCGTCGAGGCGGTCCGCCGGATCGTCTGCGATGAGGTCGAGGCGTTCCTCAGCGCGGCCCGCGCCGCCGCCGTCGCGCCGACCGTCGTCGCGCTGCGCAGCATGGCCGCCGGGGTCGTGGAGGCGGAGCTGGCCCGGCTGTCCGGCCGGGTCCCCGAGATGGACGACCGGGACCGCAGGGAGATCGAGCAGACCGTGCGGCGCGTGGTGGACAAGCTGCTCCACGCCCCGACCGTCCGGGTCAAGGAGCTGGCGGCGGCGCCGGGCGGCGACTCCTACGCCGACGCGCTGCGCGAGCTGTTCGGCCTCGACCCGAAGGCCCCCGAGGCGGTGGCCCGCGCCGACTTGCGCGAGGACGAGCCGGCCGTGGTGGACGCCGCGGAGGCCGGCTGCGTCAGCCCGACGCCCGTGCACGGGCTGTGGACGGCCGCGCCGGGGAGCGCCGCGCCGGACGATGTGAACGTGGAGACGGTGAACGCCCAGGCCGCGAGCGTCCGGGCGGTCAGTGCCCGGGACGCGGTCCCGGCGCGCGAAGGAGACGAGACGTGACTACCGACAGGGGCCCGCTGCGGCTCGGCACCCGCAAGAGCCTGATGGCGACGACGCAGTCGCAGGGCGTCGCGGACGCGTTGACGCGGCTGACGGGGCATGCCGTCGAGCTGGTCGGGGTAACGACGCAGGGTGATGTCTCCAAGGCCCTGCTCGCCCAGATCGGCGGAACGGGCGTGTTCGTCAACGCGCTCCGCGACAAGGTCCTCTCCGGCGAGGTGGACTTCGCGGTGCACTCGCTGAAGGACCTGCCGACGTCCGAGACGCCGGGGATCGCACTCGCCGCCACCCCGCCGCGCGACGACCCGCGGGACGCCCTGTGCGGGCCGTGCAAGCTCGCCGACCTGCCGCGCGGCGCCCGCGTGGGCACCGGCTCGCCGCGCCGGGTCGCGCAGCTGCGCGCCCTCCGCCCGGACCTGGAGATCATCCCGATCCGCGGCAACGCCGACACCCGGCTCCGCAAGATCACCGACGGTGAGCTGGACGCCGTGGTGCTGGCGCACGCCGGCCTGAAGCGGATCGGCCGGCTGGCGGAGGTCGGCGAGGTCTTCGACCCCGACCAGATGCTGCCCGCGCCCGGCCAGGGGTCGCTCGCGCTCGAATGCCGCTCCGACCGGGGCGACCTGCTGGAGCTGCTTGGAACGGTCGACGACGCCGCGACGCGGCGGGCCGTCACCGCCGAGCGGACGGTGCTGGCCGTGCTGGAGGCGGGCTGCTCCGCGCCCGTGGGAACATACGCCGCCGAAGTAGATGAGAAGCTGCATCTGACGGCGACCGTCGCCGCGTACGACGGGAGCCGGCAGATCAGGCTGTCCGCAAGCGGCCACCCGGACGACGCCGAGCAGATCGGCCGCGACCTCGCGGCCCGGCTGCTCGCGCAGGGGGCCGACCAGTTGATGGGGGAGCGCGATTGAGCCCCGCAGCGAAGAGCACCGCCGCCGCGAGCACGACCGCCGAGAGCACGACCGCCGAGGGCAGGCCCGGTGCCGCGGCACCGAGCCGGACCGCCGACCCGGGGACGGTCGCGATCGTCGGCATGGGCCCGGGCGACCCCGGCCTGCTGACGCTGCGCGCCGCCGCCGAGCTGGAACGCGCCGACACCGTCATCGTGAGCCGCGCGCACTGCCCCGCCGACATCCTCGCGCACTGCCGCGCGGACGCGGAGATCCTCGACACCGCCGAGGGCGACCCGGTCAAGCTCGCCGTCCGCGCCGCCAAGGCCGGCCGGCGCGTCGTCCGCATGTTCGCCGGCGACCCGGGCGTCGCCTGCGGCCTCGCCGCCGAGGGCGCCGCGCTGCGCAAGGCGGGCGTGCCGTTCGAGGTCGTCCCCGGCGTGTCCGCCGTGACCGGCGTGCCCGGCTACGCGGGCATCCCGCTCACCGACTCCGAGCACCGCGAGTTCCGGTTCGTGGACGCCTCCGCCGGCGGCGTCGACTGGGAGGAGTTCGCGAGCTCCGCCGCCACGCTGGTCATCGCCGGCGCGGAGAGCGCGGTCGCCGAGGTCGCCAAGGGCCTGGTCGCGGCCGGGCGCGCCGACTCCACCCCCGCCGCGATGACGAGCCTCGGCTCCACCACCGAGCAGGAGACGGTCGTGTCGACGCTGAGCAGGCTCGCGCCCGACACCAAGGGCATGGAGTCGCCCGCCCTGATCATCGTCGGGGACGTCGTGAGGTGGCGCGACAAGCTGTCCTGGTTCGAGACCAAACCGCTGTTCGGCTGGCGGGTGCTGGTGCCGCGCACCAAGGAGCAGGCCGCGACGCTGTCGGACCAGCTGCGCGGGTACGGGGCCGTCCCCGACGAGGTCCCGACCATCTCCGTCGAGCCGCCGCGCACCCCGCAGCAGATGGACCGGGCCGTCAAGGGCCTCGTCACCGGACGCTACGAGTGGGTGGTGTTCACCTCCACCAACGCGGTGAAGGCCGTCCGGGAGAAGTTCACCGACTACGGCCTCGACGCCCGCGCGTTCGCCGGGCTGAAGGTCGCGGCCGTCGGCGAGCAGACCTCGGCCGCGCTGGTCGAGTTCGGCGTGCAGCCCGACCTCGTCCCGTCCGGGGAGCAGTCCGGGGAGGGCCTCGCGGCCGAGTGGCCGCCCTACGACGAGGACCTCGACCCCATCAACCGGGTGCTGCTGCCGCGCGCCGACATCGCCACCGACGTGCTCATCGCCAGGCTGACCGAGCTGGGCTGGGAGTGCGAGGACGTGACCGCCTACCGGACGGTCCGGGCCGCGCCGCCGCCCGCCCCGATCCGCGAGGCGATCAAGGGCGGCGGGTTCGACGCCGTGCTGTTCACCTCGTCCTCCACGGTGAAGAACCTGATCGGGATCGCCGGCAAGCCGCACAACGTGACGGTGATCGCCGTGATCGGCCCGCAGACCGCGAAGACCGCCCAGGAATACGGGCTCCGCGTCGACGTCATGGCGGAAAAGCCGTCCGTATCGGCCCTCGCCGAGGCGCTCGCGGAGTACGGTGCGAACCGGCGGGCGGCCCAGATCGAGGCGGGGGACCCGCTCCGCAAGCCCAGCCAGATGCGCCGGGGGGCCCGGCGCCGGAAGTAGCAGCCACCCAGAGGGAAGCCATGTCCGCACAGTTCCCCGTCGCGCGCCCGCGGCGGTTGCGCCGCACGCCCGCGCTGCGCCGGATGGTCGCCGAGACGCGGCTCGCCCCGGCCGACCTCATCCTGCCGATGTTCGTCAAGGAGGGCATCGCCGAGGCGCAGCCCGTCGCGTCCATGCCGGGCGTGTACCAGCACACCCGCGACAGCCTGCGCAAGGCGGCGCACGAGGCGGCCGAGGCGGGCGTCGGCGGGATCATCCTGTTCGGCGTCCCCGCGGTGAAGGACGGCACCGGCTCCGCCGCCGACGACCCGGACGGCATCGTCCAGCTCGCGCTGCGCGACCTCGCGTCCGACCTCGGCGACACGACCGTGATCATGACGGACCTGTGCCTGGACGAGTACACCGACCACGGCCACTGCGGCATCGTCACCGGCTCCGGCGAGATCGACAACGACGCCACGCTGGAGCGGTACGCCTCCATCGCCGTCGCGCAGGCCGACGCGGGCGCCGCGGTCGTCGGCCCGTCCGGCATGATGGACGGCCAGGTGGGCGTGATCCGGCAGGCCCTCGACCAGGCCGGCCACACCGACACCGCGATCCTGGCCTACTCGGTGAAGTACGCCTCCGCGTACTACGGCCCGTTCCGCGAAGCCGCCGAATGCGCGCCGCGGTTCGGTGACCGTGCGTCGCACCAGCAGGACCCGGCCAACGCCGACGAGTCCATCCGCGAGGTCCTCCTCGACCTGGAGGAGGGCGCCGACATGGTCATGGTGAAGCCCGCCGGCGCCTACCTCGACATCGTCCACCGCGTCCGCGACACCGTGGACGTCCCCGTGGCCGCCTACCAGGTGAGCGGCGAATACGCGATGATCGAGGCCGCCGCCGCCCAGGGCTGGATCGACCGCGAGCGCACCATCATGGAGTCCCTCACCTCCATCCGCCGGGCCGGCGCCGACCTGATCCTGACGTACTGGGCCACCGAGGCCGCCAGGAGGTGCTAGCCCAGGGCGGTGAGCGCCCCCGCCGGCGATGCCGGCGGGGGCTTTGCTGGTTTTGGGGCGGGAGATCACTAGTCACTTAGGGTCGTTTTCCGGGGGTTGCCGTGCCCGGCGGTGAGCGCGCCGGGCATCATCGGTGACGAGGAACCCATGCGCGACCTTGGGCTATGTGGGGGGCGAGATGCTGGCGGTCACGGGGCACAGGCGGCAGAAGGCGGGGCGGAACCGGATGGCCGCGGCGGCGTGCGAGTACGCCGGGTTCGGCTGGCCGAGCTTTCCGGGCGCGCACGTCGGCGGTGACAGGGCGTGTTCGTGCGACCGAATCGGCTGTCCCGATCCCGGTGCGCATCCGGTATCGGCGGCCTGGGCGCATCAGGCCTCCGTCGATCCCGGTGTGATCGAGGGCTGGTGGTCGAAACGGCCGCAGGCCAACGTGATCCTGCCGACGGGCCGGGTCTTCGACGTGTTCGACGTCCCGGCCGCCGCCGGAGCGATCGCCCTCGACCGGATCGAGCGGGAGGACATTCCCGTCGGTCCGGTCGCTTCGTTCGGGGACGAGCGGCACCTGTTCTTCGTCGCGACCCGCGGCGCGCCCGCCGACGAGGACGAGTGGTGGTCGTGCCACCTCGACACCCTGCCGGAGGACGTCGCCGAGACGCCCGGGATGCGGTGGCACTGCCGCGACAGCTACGTCGTCGCGCCGCCGTCCGTGCTGCCGCACGGGCGCGAGGTCGGCTGGCTGCGGCCGCCCGGCGGCGCGCTGCCCGACCCGCTGCGGCTGCTGGGCGTCCTCGCGGACGCCTGCGAGGACGCCTAGCGCGGCGCCTTGACGGCGGGCTTCGCGCCCCACTGGGAGTAGGAGCCGCGCTGGATCTGGTTGCGGCCCTTCTCCGGCCCGGCGCGGACCCAGAACTTGACCGGGCGGTTCGCCGCGTCGAACTTGATCGCGAAGGCGATCTGCTGGGCGCCGGTCGCCTGCGCCATCCGCGCGTACATGGGGCCGAGGCCGGGCGCCTGCGCGAGTTTCGCGGCCGGAGCCTCGCCCTCGTAGATCCCGTCCGCCTGCGTGAGCTTCGTCGCCGATCGCAGCAGCGTGGTCAGGTTCGCGACGGAGGCGCCCTGGCGGACCTGGTCGGCCGCCGCCGGGTAGCCGCGCCCGCCGAGCGCCGACGACTTCCACTTCTTGCCCACGCGCACGTACAGCCGGTTCTGGACGATGACGGCGGGCAGCGCCTTGCGGGCCGAGCCCGTCCCGGCGAGCGTCATCGTGAAGGACGCCTGGTCGCCCTGGAGCCCGAACGTGCCGCGGCTGCTGACGGGGTAGCCGCAGCAGCCTGACTGCTGGTAGCTGAACGCGGCGCCGGGCGCGGCGGCGACGGCCTGGTCGATCTGGGTGATGAGCGGCGCCGGGTCGACGCCGCCGGCGGGCAGCGCCGCCTGCGGGGTGCTGCTCTGCGCCGGGGTCGGGTCGGGCGGCGGGTTCTTGCCGTCCTTCTTCAGCAGCGTCAGCGCGCCCGCGGCGCCCCCGGCGAGGACGAGCACGGCGACGGCGGCGACCACCCACGGCGTCCGCGACCGGCCGCCGGGCTGCTTGCCCGCGACGACCGGGTTCCGGCCGCTGCTGCGGGACGGCTTGGGCTTCGGCGGCTCCGGCCGCAGCGCGGCCTGCGCGGCGAGCTCGGTGAGCCGGCCGCGGCCCTGCGCCTCCCAGGACGGCCCGTACGCGGAGACGGCCGCGTCCTCCAGCGCGCCGAGGAGGTCGGCGGCCGACTTCGGGCGCTTCCCCGGGTCCTTCGCGAGGCCCTGGTGGACGAGGTCGCGCAGCGGCCCCGGCACCTCCTCGGCGGGGATCGGCGCCTCGCGGTGCAGCCGCGCCATGTTCCGGCCCGCGTACGGGGGGCGCCCGGTGAGGCACTCGTAGAAGATCGCGGTGGCGGCGTACAGGTCGGTGGCGACGGTGGCGGGCTCGCCGTCCCACAGCTCGGGCGCCGCGTACTGGGCGCCGAAGCGCACCTCGGTGCCCGCGGGCGCGGTCGCGAAGTCGGTGACCTGGGCGTTGCCCTCGGCGTCCACCAGGATGTTGGCGGGGCGCAGTGCGCCGTGCACGACGCCGTGCTGGTGCCCGGCGGCGAGGCCGAGGAGCGTGCCGCCCAGCATCGACAGGGCCGCGAGCGGGCCGGTGGGGCCCTGCGCGGCCAGCACCCGGCGCAGGCTGACGCCCTCGACCCACTGCATCACGATCGCCGCGCCGTCCGCGGACTCCACGAAGTCGTAGAAGTCCACGACGTTGGGGTCCTCGAGCTGCGAGAGGGGACGCGCCGCCGCGCGGAACCGCGTCAGAAAAGCCTCGTCGGCCGCGAGCGCGCCGTCGAGGTATTTGATCGCGACCTTCGTGCCCGTCGGGTCGTCGACCGCTAGCAGCACCCGGCCCGAGGCTCCGCCGCCGAGCTCCCGCTCGTGAGTGAATCCCGGGACCGTCCAGCCGTCAACCACGTTGAAAGCCCATCCCTCCGATGTCGTACTTGGTGGAATATCGGCCCGTACACCGCGAGGTCAAGGCAAGTCGCCGAACTGCAACTGAGAGACTGAAAACGTGACTGGTATCGATCGCTCCCAGCAGTTGTTCGACCGCGCCTCCGGGGTGGTCCCCGGAGGGGTCAACTCCCCGGTGCGGGCCTTCGGCGCCGTCGGCGGGACGCCCCGTTTCATGGCGTCCGCGCGCGGCCCCTACCTGACGGACGCCGACGGGAACACCTACGTCGACCTGGTGTGCTCCTGGGGTCCGATGATCCTCGGGCACGCGCACCCGGCCGTGGTCGAGGCGGTGCGGGACGCGGCGGGGCGCGGCACGTCCTACGGCGCCCCGACGCAGGGCGAGGTGGAGCTCGCCGAGGAGATCGTGTCGCGGACGCCCGCGGCCAAGGTCCGGCTCGTCAACTCGGGGACCGAGGCGACGATGTCGGCGATCCGGCTGGCGCGCGGCTTCACTGGACGCACCAAGATCGTGAAGTTCGCGGGCTGCTACCACGGGCACGTCGACTCGCTGCTCGCCGCGGCCGGTTCGGGCGTCGCGACGTTCGGGCTGCCCGACACGCCGGGCGTGACCGGCGCGACCACCGCGGACACGCTGATCCTCCCCTACAACGACGTCGCGGCCGTGGAGTCGGCGTTCGACGAGCACGGCACCGGCATCGCCTGCGTCATCACCGAGGCCGTCCCGTGCAACATGGGCGTGGTGCCGCCGCTGGCCGGGTTCAACGCGCTGCTGAAGCGGCTGTGCGAGCGGTACGGGGCGCTGCTCGTCGTCGACGAGGTGCTCACCGGGTTCCGCGCGTCCCGGTCCGGCTGGTTCGGGATCGAGGGCGTGCCGGGCGACCTGATGACGTTCGGGAAGGTGATGGGCGGCGGGCTGCCCGCCGCCGCGTTCGGCGGGCGCGCCGACGTCATGGACCACCTCGCCCCGGCCGGCCCCGTCTACCAGGCGGGCACGCTGTCGGGGAACCCGCTCGCCACCGCCGCCGGGCTGGCCACGCTGCGGAACGCCACCGGCGAGGTGTACGCCGCGATCGACCGGTCGGCGGAGATCGTCTCGACGGCCGCGTCGGAGGCGCTGGAGCGCGAGGGCGTCCCGCACTCGCTGCAGCACGCCGGCAACCTGTTCTCGATCTTCTTCAGCGAGACGCCGGTCGGCGACTTCGCCGCCGCCCAGCGCCAGGACTCCAAGGCGTACGCGGCGTTCTTCCACGCCGCCCTGGAGCGCGGCGTGTACCTGCCGCCGTCGGCGTACGAGGTGTGGTTCCTGTCGTCCGCGCACGACGAGGAGGCGCTGGGCCGCGTGCTGGAGGCCCTCCCGCACGCCGCCCGCGCCGCCGCCCAAGCGTCCTAGCGACCTTCAGAGGGCGGTGAAGGCCGCCATCGCGGCGGCGACCGACTCGGGACGCGGTGCGCGCAGCGGAGCGCGCACCGCCGGGTCGTCGATCACGCCGAGTTCGGCGAGGCACGCCTTGAGGACGGCCGGCGCCGGTTCGCCGAACAACGCGTCGACCATGGGGAGCAGCGCGTTGTGCAGGGCCAGCGCGTCCGCCGCCGGGCCGTGCCGGGTCGCGTCGAGCATCGCCGCGTAGGCGGACGGCGCGAGGCACGCGCTCGCGGTGACGCCGCCGGCCGCGCCGAGCCGGAGCATCGGGTACAGGTACGCGTCGTCCCCGCCGAGCACCTGCTTGCCGGGGCGGGACGCCAGCATCGTGAGCGTGCCGGCGTCGATGCCGCCCGCGCAGTGCTTCATCCCGGCGACGCAGTCGAGCGCGAGGATCGCGAGGAGCGTCTCGGCGGAGAGGTGCTTCCCCGTCCGGTACGGGATGTTGTACGGGACGAGCGGGACGTCCACGGCCGCGCCGACGGCGGCGAAGTGGTCGAGGACGGCCTCGTCCGACGGCCGCAGGTAGTACGGGACGACGACGAGCAGCGCGTCGGCGAACGCGGCCCGCTCGCGGGCCTCCCGGATCGAGTCGGCGGTGCCCGCCGTCCCGGCGCCGGCGATCAGCGGGGCGCCGTGCGCGTCGCAGGCGGCGCGGCACACCTCCAGGACCGTCCGCTGCTCGGCGGGGCTCAGCAGCGGCGCCTCGCCGGTCGTGCCGAGCGCGACGAGGCCGTCCGCGCCGTTCTCCAGGCAGTGGACGGCGAGCCGGTCGAGCGACTTGGCGTCGACCCCGCCCGAGGGGGTGAACGGCGTGACGAGCGAAGCGTGGATTCCGTGCATGTTCTGCATGTCGTGCATGTCAGGTCACCTCGTGGGTCCGGGCCGTGCCGGCGCGCGCGAGGGCGACGCGCAGGCGCGGCGGCAGGCGGACGCTCCCGGCGGCGACGCCCGCGATGATCAGCGCGGCGCCGGCCAGCCGCGTCGCGTTCACGTGCTCGCCGAGCAGGAGGGCCGCCGACACCAGCCCGAACGGCGGGACGAGCAGCGAGTACATGGCGACCGTGCCCGCCTCGTACCGGCGGATCAGCCATCCCCACGCGCCGAAGCCGAACAGGGTGGCCACGTAGGCGATGAACGCGAGCGACGCGACCCCGGCGACCGACAGGTGCCGCGCGGAGTCCGGCAGCGCGCCCGGCCCCTCGAAGATCAGCGACAGTGCGAGCAGCGGGAGCGGCGGCACCAGCGACATCCACACCATGAACCCGAACGCGTCGACCGGTTCCTCGGTGACCTGGTTCATCCGCCGCATCCCGACGTTCGCGAGCCCCCAGCCGGCGGCCCCGCCGAGGCAGACCAGGAACGCCGCCGCCGGGGAGCCGCCCTCGGCCTGCGCGACGCCGAGCAGCGCGACGCCGCCGAACGCGACGACCATGCCCGCGACCTGCCGGGCGCCGAGCCGCTCGCCGAGCAGCAGCCCCGCGAACAGCGCCGTGAAGATCGCCTGGACCTGGAGCACGACCGACGCGAGCCCCGCCGGCATGCCCATGCTCATGCCGATGAACAGCAGCCCGAACTGGCCGACGCCGAGCGGGAGGCCGATCAGCACGAACCAGCGCGCGGCGACCGGCGGCCGGCGGACGAGGAACACCGCCGGCACCGCCGCGGCCGTGAACCGCAGGGCGGCCATCAGCAGCGGCGGGAAGTCGTCCAGGGCCACCTTGATCGGCACGAAGTTGAAGCCCCACAGTGCCGCGATCAAGGTGGCCAGCAAAACGTGGCGGGATCTCATCCCACGATCGTGTCCGCCGAACTTTATTTAGGACAAGCGAGAAATACTTGACACCTCGTTTTAGTATTGCTTCATGCTTGATCTGGAACGGCTGCGCGCCCTCAACGCGGTCGCGACCTACGGCTCGGTCAGCGCCGCCGCCGACGTCCTGCACGTCACGACCTCGGCCGTCTCCCAGCAGCTCGCGAAGCTGGAGCGCGAGACGGGGCAGAAGCTCCTCGAACGCAACGGCCGCGGCGTCCGGCTCACCGACGCCGCCGAACTCCTCGTCGCGCACGCCGAGCGCATCCTGTCGCTCGTCGAGCAGGCGCAGGCCGATCTGGAGGCCCACCGCGGGTCCGTCGTCGGCCGGCTCACCCTCGCCGCCTTCCCGACCGCCGTCCGCGGGCTGATGCCCACGGCACTGCGCGCCCTCCGCGCCGACCACCCCGACCTCCGCGTCCGGCTCCGCGAGGAGGACCCGCTGCGCAGCATGCCGCTCGTCTCGCGCGGCGACCTCGACATGGCCGTCGTCCAGGACTGGAACAACGAGCCGCTGCCCTTCCACGACGGCCTGCACAAGGGCGTCATCTGCGACGACGTCGCGGACGTGGCGATGCCCGCCGAGCATCCGCTCGCCGGGCGCGACACGATCGACCTGGAGGAGCTGTCCGGCGACCCCTGGATCAGCTCCGTGCCGGACAGCATCTGCTGCGACTGGCTGCTGCGCACGCTCCGCGCCGTCGACAGCGAGCCCCGCATCGACCACATGGCCTACGAGTTCGCGACGCAGCTGTCCCTGGTCGCGGCCGGGCTCGGCAACGCGATCCTGCCGCGCCTCGGGCGCTGCGACGTCCCGCCCGGCGTGGCGATCGTCCCGCTGTCGGCGCCGCTGTCGCGCCGGGTGTACGCGGTGTGGCGGGAGGAGGCGGCCCGCCGCCCGGCGATCCGCGCCGCCGTCACCGCGCTGCGCGCCGCCGTCCCGGCCGACGTGCCGGCGGTCGCGCCCGTGCTGAGCTGACCCGTGCTGAGCTGACCCGAGCCGACCGTGCTGGGTTGGCCCGTGCTGGGTTGACCTGCTTTGGGTGGTTCGCCGTGAAGATCGTCTTTCGGTAGGTTCTCCCCCGATCGTGGCGGTCGGCGGGGAGGGCACGTGGACGGCGACTGGCGGGTCGAGGGGTACACCGAGGTACGCGAGCTCGGCGCGGGCGCCCAGGGTCGGGTGGTGCTCGCCCGGCACGACGCGTCCGGGACCCCGGTGGCGATCAAGTACCTGGCCACCCGGGCGGACGAGGCGGACCGCGAGCGGCTCCGGCACGAGGCCCTGATGCTCGGCCGGGCCGAGAGCCCGCACGTGGCGCGGCTCTTCCGGCTCGTCGAGGGGCCGGAGACCACCGCCATCGTCATGGAGGCCGTCGACGGCGTCTCCCTCAAGGAACTCCTGAACCGGCACGGCGCGCTCGGCCCGGAGGCGTCCCTGGCCGTCCTCAAGGGGTCGCTGCTGGGGCTCGCCGCCGCGCACGCGGTCGGCGTCGTCCACCGCGACTACAAGCCCGCGAACGTCGTCGTCCCGGCGGACGGGCGGAGCCGCCTCGTCGACTTCGGTATCGCCGCCGCGGCCGGCGCGGAGGCGGGCGGCGCCGGCACCCCGTACTACATGGCGCCCGAGCAGTGGAGCCGGCACGTCGCCACCCCCGCGTCCGACGTGTACGCGGCGACCTGCGTGTTCGTCGAGTGCGTGACGGGACGGCGGCCCTACACGGGCGGGCGCGCCGAGCTGATGCGGGCCCATCTCACCGGCGAGATCCCGGTCGACGCGGTGCCGGAGGCGCTGCGCCCGCTGGTCCGCCGGGGCATGGCCAAGGCGCCGGAGGACCGTCCGGGCGGCGCCGCCCTCTTCGTGGACGACCTGGAGCGCACCGCCGGCGAGACCTACGGCCGGGACTGGGAGGCCCGGGGCGTGCGGGCCCTGTCGGCGGGCGCGGTCGCGCTCGCCGCGCTGTTCCCGCTCGCCGCGTGGCTGATGCCGGGCGCCGCGGGCGCGGCCACCGCGGCCACCGCGGCCGGGACCGCGACCGGGACCGCGGCCGGAGCGGCGGCCGGGACGGGGGCCGGGGCCGGCGCGGCGTCCACCGCCGGGAAGGTCGCCGGAGCCTCCGCGATCAAGGCGTTCCTGGGCAGCGGCGCCGGGATGACGGCCGCCGCCGTCGGGACGGCCGCGGTGATCGGGGCGGGCGCCGTCGCCGTCCAGCAGGTCACGAAGGACGATCCGGCGCCGCGGCCGTCCGCGACGGCCAGGGTCGCGGACGTGCGGCCGTGCGTCACCCAGGCGCCGGGCGCCGTCATCACGCCGTCGGGGGGCCCCGCGAAGGTGACGCTCCCGGCCCAGGTGACGCTGCCGAAGAACGCCGCCGTTTACCGGTCCGGGCAGGGCCTGCTGATCGGTCCGGCCGGCGACGAGTGCGAGGGGTCGATCGGCGCCAACGGCGGCTCCAGCACGGTCGGCGACTTCGGGACGGCGGAGGTCACCCAGGTCTGGCAGGGGTCGATCGGCGGCATCCGGAGCCAGCTCTGCCAGTACTTCCCCGAGTCCGCGCAGGCGGACCGGGAACGGGCGCAGGGCAACGAGTGCACGAGCGCCCTGGGCAACTGGGAGCCGCTGGAGACGGGCGTCCCCGGCGTCCAGGCCGTGCTCACCCGCGGGCTGGGCACCGACGACCTTCCGCCGTCGCCCGCCGTGAAGGCGGAGGTGGCCGTCCTGACACGGGACGGCGCGGTCTCGCCGATCTCCTGCGTCGCCCCCGCGGCGAACGCCGACATCTGCAAGTCGGCGCTGGTGCTGTGGTTCGTCCAGCACCTGGGGGACGCGAAACCGGCGGAGGCCGTCCTCGACGAGGCCGCCAAGCGCATCGCCGGGTACGTCGACGCCACCCGCATCTGACCGGTCCCTCCCCGGTGGGGCCGGGGGACGGGTCAGGAACGTCGCGCAGGTAATCTGACCGCGATGACTGACACGACGATCGTTCACCTGCTGCGGCACGGTGAGGTGCACAACCCCGAGGGAATCCTCTACGGGCGGCTGCCCGGCTACCGCCTGAGCGAGGACGGCATCCTCATGGCGAAGGCCGCCGCGAAATGGTTCGCCGACCGGGACGTCACCGCCCTCTTCTCGTCGCCCATGCAGCGGGCGCTGGAGACGGCCGCGCCGCTCGCGGACTCGCTGGACCTCCCGGTGACCGTGGACGATCGTCTGATCGAGGCCGACAACCACTTCGAGGGGCTGACGTTCGGGGCCGGGGCCGGCTCGCTGCGCCGTCCCGAGCACTGGCGCCACCTCGTCAACCCCCTGAAGCCGTCCTGGGGCGAGCCGTACAAGCAGCTCGCCGCGCGGATGCGGGCCGCCGTGATCCGGGCGCGGGAGGCGGCGCGCGGCCACGAGGCCGTGTGCGTCAGCCACCAGCTGCCGATCTGGATCCTGCGGCTGCACGCCGAGCGCCGCCGGCTGTGGCACCACCCGAGCAGGCGCGAGTGCGGCCTGGCCAGCCTGACGAGCCTGACGTTCGAGGGCGGCCGGCTCGTCGAGGTCGCCTATTGTGAGCCCGCCGCCGGGATCGCGAAGGGCCCCAGTGTCGCGGGCGCCTGACCGCACCCGCTAAGTTGTGTACTACGTCCTGTAGTAGTAGGAGGGTCCGTTGAGCCCCCGAATCTCCCCGCCGCGCGCCGCCACCGCTGCCGTCGCGCTCTGCGGGCTGCTCGCCGGGTGCGCCGGGACGAGCGCCTCCGGCAGCGGGCCCGACGGCGGCGACCAGCGGTTCATCTCCGGTGACGGGAACGTGACCCGGTACGAGCCGGCCGGGCGCAAGAGCGTCCAGGACGTCACCGGGGAGCGCCTCGACGGCACGTCGTTCAAGCTGTCCGAGCTCAAGGGCAAGGTCGTCGTCGTCAACTTCTGGGCGTCGTGGTGCGCGCCGTGCCGCGGCGAGGCGCCGTCCCTGGAGCAGGTCCACACCGAGAGCAAGGGCCAGGGCGTCGAGTTCGTCGGCGTCAACTTCAAGGACTCCAAGGCCAACGCGCAGGCGTTCGAGCGCAAGTTCAAGATCACGTACCCGAGCCTGTTCGACGCGGACGGCCAGGTCACGCTGGCGTTCCGGGAGGTGCCGCCGAGCGCGATCCCGAGCACGCTCGTCCTCGACCGGCAGGGCCGGATCGCCGCCCGCATCATCGGCGCGACGACCTACTCCAAGCTGAACCCGCTGGTCGCCAAGACCGTCCAGGAGAAGTGAGCGCGGCGGAGAAGTGAGCGCGGTCGAGACGTGAGCACGGTCAACGAGACGGTCGTCAGCGGGTCGCTGGTGGCGGCGGCGCCGCTGGCGGCCCTCGCCGGGCTCGTCTCGTTCGCGTCGCCGTGCGTGCTGCCGCTGGTCCCCGGCTACCTGTCGTACGTGACCGGGATGACCGGCGTCGACCTCGCCGAGCAGCGGCGGGGCCGGCTCCTCGCCGGGGCGCTGCTGTTCATCGCGGGCTTCAGCGTCGTGTTCGTCAGCTACGGCGTCGTCTTCGGCGGCCTCGGACGGTGGCTGCTGGAGTACCAGGACACGATCACCCGCGTCCTCGGCGTCGTCACGATCGTGTTCGGCCTCGCGTTCATGGGGTTCGTCCCCGGGTTGCAGCGGACGGTGAAGTCGGGGCGGCTGCCGGCGGCGGGGCTCGCCGGCGCGCCGCTCCTCGGCGTCCTGTTCGGGCTCGGCTGGACGCCGTGCATCGGGCCGACGCTCGGCGCCGTGCAGGGCCTCGCGATCACCGAGGCCAGCGCCGGGCGGGGCGCGCTGCTGTCGCTGGCGTACTGCCTCGGCCTCGGCCTGCCCTTCGTGGCGACCGCGCTCGCCTACCGCAGGGCGCTCGGCGCGTTCGGCGCCGTGAAGCGCCACTACCCCCTCGTCATGCGGATCGGCGGGGGGATGCTCGTCCTCATCGGGGTGCTGCTCGTGAGCGGCCTGTGGGGGAACCTGACGATCGAGCTGAGGTCGTGGATCAGCGGCTTCGAACCGGTGATTTGAGATGACTGAGACAACGGAATCGGGCACCGAGGCGCCCGCCGCGCGGCAGGCTCCCGAGGAGGTGCCGCGCCCCAGCGGCATCGGCCCGTTCGGTTGGCTGCGCTGGGCCTGGCGGCAGCTCACCACGATGCGGACCGCGCTGATCCTGCTGTTCCTGGTCGCGCTGGGCGCGGTGCCCGGGTCGGTCCTGCCGCAGCGGGGCCAGGCGCCGGAGAAGGTCGCGGCCTACCTCGACGAGCACCGGACGCTCGGCCCGTGGCTCGACAGGTTCTCGATGTTCGACGTGTTCGCCGCGCCCTGGTTCGCGGCGATCTACATCCTGCTGTTCGTGTCGCTGGCGGGCTGCGTCCTGCCGCGCGCCGTCAAGCACTACAGGTCGATGCGGGCCCGCCCGCCGGCGGCGCCCCGCAACCTGGGCCGGCTGCCGCAGTCCGCGACGTACGAGACGGACGCGTCCCCCGAGGACGTCCTCGCCGAGGCCCGCACGGTGCTGCGCGGGCGCCGGTTCCGGGTGGACGTCTCCGGCGGCGCCGCGTCCGCCGAGAAGGGCTACCTGGGGGAGAGCGGCAACCTGCTGTTCCACCTGGCGCTGCTCGCGCTGCTGTTCGCGCTCGGCCTCGGCAACCTGCTCGGCTACCGGGGGAACGTCCTGCTGACGGAGGGCAAGACGTTCGCGAACTCGCTGAGCCTGTACGACCAGTTCCAGCCGGGACGCGCGTTCCACGGCGGCGAGCTGGCCCCCTTCACGGTCACGCTGGACGACTTCCGGGCGCAGTACGAGACCGAGGGCGCCAAGCGCGGCCAGGCCACCGCGTTCAACGCGAAGGTCCGCTACCGGGAGAGCCCGGACGGCAGGTCCAAGCCGTGGGACCTGCGGATCAACCATCCGCTGAAGGTCGGCGGCGCGAAGGTGTACCTGCTCGGCCACGGGTACGCGCCCGTGTTCACCGTCCGGGACGCCAAGGGCAATGTCGCCTTCCAGGACTCGGTGCCGTTCCTGGAGATGGAGCCGCGCAACCTGACGTCCGAGGGCGTCATCAAGGTCCCCGACGCGGAGCCCGACCAGCTCGCCTTCTACGCGATCCTGTGGCCGACCGCCACGGCCAGCCGGGACGGCAAGCAGATCGTGTCGGCGTTCCCCGCGCCGGTCCGCCCGGTCATCACCATCACCGCGTTCAAGGGCGACATCGGCCTGGACTCCGGCACCCCCCAGTCGGTCTACAAGCTGGAGGGCATCGGCACGACGCTCCAGCCCGTCAAGGGCGGCCAGAAGCTGCTGGAGCCCGGCGAGACCTTCACGCTGCCCGGGAACGCCGGCTCGATCACGTTCGACGGGCTCAAGGAGTGGACGAGCCTGTCGGTCAACCACGACCCCGGCCGCATCCCGGCGCTGGTCGCGGCGATCCTCGCGGTGCTCGGCGTGGCGACCTCGTTCATGGTCCGGCGCCGCAGGGTGTGGGTCCGTGCGAGCGCCGGAGAGGGCGGGCGTACGGTTGTGGAGGTCGGCGGTCTCACGCTGGGCAACCCGACCCCGGAGTTCGACGACATCGTGACCGCGCTGCGCGGTCCGGAATCCGGTTCCGCGCCCGCCGAGGGCGACCCCGACGCCGATCAGGAACCCGGGTCGGCCCCCGAATCGAAGGAGTGACGAGGTGAGCACTGCCGACCTGGCGAACCTGAGCGACAAGCTCATGCTGACCACGGTGCTGGTGTACATCGTCGCGTTGGTCGCCTACGCCGCCGACCTGGGCTTCGGCCGGCGCCGCGCGGCGGTCGCGGCGGAGCGGGCCGAGGCGAAGGTCCTGGTCGGCGCCGCCGGCGCGGAGGCGGAGGCGGCGGACGGCGCGTCCACCGCGGCGCCCGCGTCCGCCGAGGAGGAGGACGAGAGCGAGCGCCCCCGGATCGACTGGGCCAACCTCGCCGTCCTGCTGAACGTGCTCGGCTGGGGGGCGCACCTCGGCGTCCTGGTCACCCGCGGGCTGGCCGCGAACCGGTGGCCGTGGGGGAACATGTACGAGTTCCTCACCGCCATCGCCTTCGCCGCCGTCACCGCGTTCCTCGTCGTGATGTTCCGGTACCGGGCGCGGTTCCTCGGCGCGTTCGTGATGGCCGCCGCCGTCGTCGCCCTCGGCGTCGCCAACATCTGGCTGTACGACTCGGTGGGCCCGGTCAGCCCGGCGCTGAACTCCTACTGGATCGCCATCCACGTGACCGCGGCGATCATCGCGACCGGCGCGTTCACGGTCGCGGGCGCCGCCACGGTCCTCTACCTGGTGAAGGACCGCGCGGAGTCGCGCGGCGGCGTCGCGGCGGGCGGCGTGCTGTCCCGGCTGCCGTCGACCGACACCCTCGACCGGCTGTCGATGCGCGTCACGATGTTCGCGTTCCCGATCTGGACGGCCGCGATCATCATGGGCGCGATCTGGGCCGACCAGGCGTGGGGCCGCTACTGGGGCTGGGACCCGAAGGAGATCTGGTCCTTCATCACCTGGGTCATCTACGCCGCCTACCTGCACGCCCGCGCGACCGCCGGCTGGAAGGGCCGCAAGGCCGCGATCCTGTCGCTGATCGCGTTCGCGGCGCTGCTGTTCAACTTCTTCGGGGTCAACTACATGTTCTCCGGGCTGCACTCCTACGCATGAGCCGGGGGGCGCGGGGGGTCGTCCCCTCGGGACGAAGATGCCTAAGTGGAGCGCGCGTTACTCGGGGGGATGACGGAGTGTCGGGTCGCGGCTTACCCTTCCTGCGGGGGCCCGGTCCGGCGGCGCGTCGCTCGACAGTCCACGGGGCCCGCTGACAGAGGAGCCCGATGCGCTTCAAAGGCGTCCACCGCAAGTCCCGGGAGCCGCGTTCCCGGGAGGCGCCGCGCGGCGGCCGGCTGCGTGCCGACGCGGGCCGTGACCAGGTCGCCTACGCGCCGTCCCCGCCCGACTCGGGGCAGGTGCGGCCGCGCAGCAACCAGCCGCGGGACCGGTTCGGCCGGTTCCGCAAGGCGGGCCGCGACGACGACTTCGCGGTGGACGGCCCGGACGCTCCCCCCGGCATGGACACCGCCGGCGGCCCGCGCGGGCTGACCGGCAGGTTCGCCCGCCGCGGGCACGGCCGGCCGCGTGCCGGCGACTACTCCTGGAGCGACTTCGAGCTGGAGGACGAGCGGCCCCGCGTCGAGCCCTACCCGCCGGGCATGCCGCACGTCGCCGACGGCCGCCGCAACTGCGGCGTGCTGGAGGACGTCCTGCACCGGCAGTGGGACGTCCGGGACGGGCCGCCGACACCCGAGGTGATCGGCGCCGTCGACAGCCTGGCGTCGCTGCCGGAGCCGCTGAAGGAGAAGCTCGCGGCCGGGCTGGACGGCATCTACGTGGGGCCGGGCGGCGTCCCGCAGCTCGACGACATGGGCCATCTGCGCGACCGGCCGCTGCCGTCCGGGCGGGCCACCTGGGACATCTGCGCCGGCGCGTACGGCGACCGCAAGATCGTCGTGGGGGACCGGCCGTCCCCGACGCCGGACGTGATGCTGCACGAGGTTGGGCACGCCCTCGACGACATCGACGGCGATGACGGCGAGTGGACGTCCGACAGCCCCGCCTTCGTCAAGCTGTACGAGGAGTGCCGCCCGCACCTCGCGAGCGCGTTCCACCGGCAGCCGGACGCGCTCGGCCGCCGCGAGTTCTTCGCCGACGCGTTCGCCGCGATCTCGTCCCGGCAGCGTCCCGCGCTCGTGGATATGCTCGCCGGCAACATCAGGACGGCGCTTGAGGTCATGCTCTTCTTCAACCGCAAATACGGGATCTAGGGCAGCATGATGAAGGTGACGGCAGACGGCGAGGATGATCGACGATGTACGTGATCCGGCTCCCCGACGGCACGCTCCGGGTTCCGCACAGCGTCGTGGCCGACGCCGAGGGGGCCGAGGCCGGGCCGGCGGCGGGCGAGGGACGGATCATCGCCGACGCCTACGTCGAGATAGGACCGGGCGACCCCGACTACGACCGGCTCCTGCGAGAGTCGCTCACCGAGGAGGAACTGGAGGACAGGCGGCGCCGCTGGCGGGAGGAGGACGCGGACCTGCTCCGCCGGTTCGAGGAGTGGAAGGGGGACGCGGAGGACTGAGTGCCGGGACGCGCTCGCGGGCCCGGGTGCGGCACGTTCGGCGGGCGCGATGCGATGCCCCGGCCGCCCGGCTGGAGGACCGATCCGTGGCGCGGCGGTCCGGGCGGCCAGAGCCTCGTCAGCGGGCCGAATGCTCGGCGACGGGCTCCTCGCCGCGCAGCAGCGCGTGCACCTCGGACTCGCGGAAGCGCCGGTGGCCTCCCGGAGTGCGGATGCTGCTGATCCGGCCCGCGGCGGCCCACCGGGTGACCGTCTTCGGGTCGACCCGGAAGAGGGCGGCGACCTCTCCTGGGGTCAGCAGGCGCTCGCTCGTGCTCTCCACGTTTTCTCTCCCCCTTTGTCCCGCTCTCGGCGCGGGTGGACTGTTTAACAGTGTGGCGGGTCAAGACCGATTTCTCCCTTGTTTTCGGAAAAGATCACCGACCGTAGTTTCCCGAGCAGGAGCGATCGCGCTCAGTATTCGGCCCCCGTGCCACAAGGATCCCGCTGACCCCGTTTGACCTGCCAAGTCACGGCGGAAACGGCGTCGCGGGCACCTCGCGCGCGGTACCCGAAGTAGTCTCGCGACCATGTCGGATCTCGTTTCGCTGCCGGAGATCGAGGAGGCCGCCGAGCGCATCGCGGGCGTCGCCGTCCGGACTCCGCTCGTCCCCTTTCCCCGCGATCCGGCGCCCGCCGGCGCGGCGGAGCCCGAGCTGCTGGTGAAGGCCGAGTCGCTGCAGCCGATCGGCGCGTTCAAGGTGCGCGGCGCCTACGCGGCCATCGCGTCCCTCACCCCGGACGAGCGCGCCGCCGGCGTGGTCACGCACTCCAGCGGCAACCACGCGCAGGCCGTCGCGTACGCCGCCCGCGCCCTCGG
Organism: Actinomadura monticuli; assembly: GCF_041463655.1. NCBI lineage: Bacteria > Bacillati > Actinomycetota > Actinomycetes > Streptosporangiales > Thermomonosporaceae > Actinomadura > Actinomadura monticuli. The sequence continues at coordinate 65,263 of NZ_JAXCEI010000012.1, read as the reverse complement.
CATCAAGGCCGTGCTGGTCATGCCGCACACGACCCCCGGCGTGAAGGTCGACCGGTGCATCGCGCTCGGCGCCGAGGTCGTCTACGTCGAGCCGACCGCGCAGGCCCGCGGCGAGACCGCGGGCAAGCTCGCCGCGGCGCACGGCCTCACCCTGATCCCGCCCTACGACGACGCGCGGGTGATCGCCGGGCAGGGCACCGCCGGGCTGGAGATCGTCCAGGACCGCCCAGACGTCGACGTCGTGCTCGTCCCGATCAGCGGCGGCGGCCTGATCGCCGGCGTCTCCGCCGCGGTGAAGGCGCTGCGCCCGGAGGCGCGGATCGTCGGCGTCGAACCGGAGCTGGCCGCCGACGCCCGCGACTCGATGGCCGCCGGGCGCCCCGTCTCGTGGGACGCGGAGAAGACGGGCCGCACCTTCGCCGACGCGCTCCGCGTCCAGCGGGTCGGCGACCTCCCCTTCGCGCACATGCGGGAGCACGTCGACCGCGTCGTCACCGTGACCGAGGACGAGATCCGCCGGACGATGCGGCGGCTGGCCCGCGAGGCCCGCCTGATCGCCGAGCCGGGCGGCGCCGTCGCCACCGCCGCCTACCTGTACCACCGCGCCGAACTCCCGGAGGGCCGCACCTACGTGTCGGTCCTGTCCGGCGGCAACGTCGACCCGGCGCTCTTCCTCGACGTCCTCAGGTGACCCCGGGGAGAGAGCACGGGGAGCCGGGGTTAACCTCGAAGGGTCATGCGCTCCGTCATCCTCTACACCCTCGCGCGGCTCGCGATCTTCGCGGCGACCGCGGGCGTGCTGGCGCTCTTCGGCGCCCGCGGCTTCCTGCTCCTGCTGATGTCCCTCGCGGTCAGCGGCGTCGTCAGCTACGTACTGCTGTCCGCGCAGCGCGACCGGATGTCCGCCGTCGTGACCCGCGGCATGCGTGCGCAGCGCCGGAGATTCGAGAAATCCCTCACCAAGGAGGACGGGGTGCGCCCCGGCGCGGAGTAGCCGCGCGCGGCCCGGTGCGCACGGCCGCTCCGCCGTGCTTCTAGGGTGGGGGCATGACCCGCGCCTCTCTCGACAAGCAGCCCGCCGACGTCGCGGCGATGTTCGACGGCACCGCCGAGCGGTACGACCTGCTGAACACGCTGATGACCGGCGGGCAGGACCGGCGGTGGCGACGGGAGGTCGTGCGGGCGCTGGCGGCGCGGCCCGGCGAGCGCGTCCTCGACCTCGCGGCCGGGACGGGCACGTCCTCGGTGCCGTTCACTGTGGCCGGCGCCGAGACGGTGGCGTGCGACTTCTCGCTCGGCATGCTGCGCGTGGGCGTGCGGCGCCAGACGGGGGTGCGGGGGCTGAGTTTCGTGGCGGGGGACGCGCTGCGGCTGCCGTTCGCGGACGGCTCCTTCGACGCGGTCACGATCTCGTTCGGGCTGCGGAACGTCGCCGACACCGGCCGGGCGCTGCGCGAGCTGCGCAGGGTCGCGAAGCCGGGCGGCCGGCTGCTGGTGTGCGAGGTGAGCCATCCGCCGAACGCGCTGCTGGCGCTCGGCCACAAGGCGCACCTGCGGTACGGGCTGCCGCTGCTGGCGCGGGTCAGCTCCAATCCGGACTCCTACCGCTACCTCGCCGAGTCGACGCTCGCCTGGCCCGACCAGGCGGCGCTGGCGCGGCTCATCCAGGACGCGGGGTGGGGCGGTGTGCGCTGGCGTGATCTCACGTTCGGGGTCGCCGCGCTGCACCACGCCGTCAACCCCGGCTGATCACCCGCGACGGGTGGGCCGGACCGGTCCAAAGCCAGACCGACCCAGAAGTACCCACCAGTCGTGATAAAGGAATAGACTCCCCGTCGGATCCTTGTGAAGTGCTTCACAAGCGAACGAGCTGAAGAGGAACGCCGTGACCGACTCCACCCGACACGCGGACGTGATCGTCGTCGGGGCAGGCCCCGCCGGATCGTCGACCGCCTACTGGCTCGCGCAGGCGGGCCTGGACGTGTTCCTGCTGGAGAAGGCCACCTTCCCGCGGGACAAGATCTGCGGCGACGGGCTCACCCCGCGCGCCGTCCGCGCGCTCATCGGCATGGGCGTCGACGTCAACGACCCGGGCTGGGGCCGCAACCGGGGCCTGCGCATCTACGGCGGCGGGGTCAAGGTCGAACTGCCCTGGCCGGAGCTGGCGTCGTTCCCCGACTACGGTCTCGTCCGCAAGCGGACCGACTTCGACCAGCTCCTCGCCGAGCACGCCGCGAAGGCGGGCGCGCGGCTGCTGCAGGGCTGCAACGTGACCGGTCCCATCCTGGACGAGCGCACCGACCGCATCATCGGCGTCACCGCGCAGCTCGACGGCGAGGAGGCCGAGTTCCGCGCGCCGCTCGTCGTCGCCGCCGACGGCAACTCGACCCGCCTGTCCCTCGCCATGGGGCTGCGGCGCCGCGAGGACCGCCCGATGGGCGTCGCGGTCCGCCGCTACTTCCAGACCCCGCGCCACGACGACGACTTCATGGAGGCGTGGCTCGAACTCTGGGACGGCGAGCGCCTGCTGCCCGGCTACGGCTGGGTGTTCGGCGTCGGCGACGGGACGTCCAACGTCGGGTGCGGCCTCCTCAACACCAGCAAGGCGTTCCAGAACGTCGACTACCGCGGCATGCTGAAGCGCTGGTGCGCGCAGATGCCGGAGGACTGGCAGTTCGACGAGGAGCACGCCACCTCCAAGATCCGCGGCGCGGCGCTGCCGATGGGCTTCAACCGGCAGCCGCACTACACCCGCGGCATGCTGCTCGTCGGCGACGCCGGCGGCATGATCAACCCGTTCAACGGCGAGGGCATCGACTACGCGCTGGAGTCCGGCCGGCTGGCCGCCGACATCATGGTGCAGGCGCTCGCCCGCCGCACCCCGGCGCAGCGCGAGCGGACCCTGTACGAGTACCCGCGCATCCTGAAGGACGAGCACGGCGGCTACTTCACGCTGGCCCGCGTGTTCGTCCAGGCGATCGGCGACCCGCGCATCATGAAGTTCCTCACATCGCACGGCCTGCCGCACCCGACGCTGATGCGCTTCACGCTCAAGCTGCTCGCCAATCTGACCGACCCCAAGGGCGGTGACGCGATGGACCGCGTCATCAACGCGATGCAGAAGGTGGCGCCGACGGCATGAGCGCGCCCGCCGAATTGAAGCTTCCGCAGGTGAGCGGACTACAGTGCATTACCCGACCCCCTGAGGGGAGCGCTATTGATCACCTTGGTTAGGGTGGCGGGTCGCGGCCGGCCCGTCCCGTACAACGTCGTACGTCCCGAGGAGAGGTCGTAGAGACATGGATCTCTATATTCCGATCATCGTGCTTGGGGTCCTCGCCTTCGCCTTCGCCGGCGGCTCGGTGCTGATGGCCGCGTTCACCGGCCCGAAGCGCTGGAACCGCGCCCGGCTGGACGCCTACGAGTGCGGCATCGAGCCCACTCCCCAGCCCGTCGGCGGCGGACGTTTCCCGATCAAGTACTACCTGACGGCGATGCTCTTCATCGTCTTCGACATTGAGATCATCTTCCTTTATCCCTGGGCGGTCGCTTTCGACCGGATGGGGCTGTTCGGCCTTGTCGAGATGGTTCTTTTCATCGTCACCGTCCTCGTGGCGTACGCCTACATCTGGCGGCGCGGCGGTCTGGAGTGGGACTAATGAGCGACGCGGAGGCGCGCGGTGCGCGCTGGACTGAGGAGCCTGCGACGAGGGAAGCGCGCACCATGAGGCGCGCCGGAGCGGAGCAGGGGTAGAGCCATGGGCCTAGAGGAGAAGCTTCCCAGCGGATTCCTGCTGACCACGGTCGAGCAGGTCGCGGGATGGGCGCGCAAGAGTTCGGTGTGGCCGGCCACGTTCGGTCTCGCCTGCTGCGCGATCGAGATGATGGCCGCCGGCGACCCCCGGCACGACTTCTCCCGGTGGGGGATGGAGCGTGCCTCGGCGACGCCGCGGCAGGCCGACCTGATGATCGTCGCGGGCCGGGTGAGCCAGAAGATGGCGCCGGTGCTGCGGCAGATCTACGACCAGATGACCGAGCCGAAGTGGGTCATCGCGATGGGCGTGTGCGCCTCCTCCGGCGGCATGTTCAACAACTACGCGATCGTGCAGGGCGTGGACCACATCGTCCCGGTGGACATCTACCTGCCCGGCTGCCCGCCGCGGCCGGAGATGCTGCTGGACGCGATCCTGAAGCTGCACGACAAGATCCAGAACACCAAGCTCGGCCCGCAGCGCGAGAAGCAGATCGCGGAGCTGGAAGAGGCGAAGCGCCGCCGGCTGCCGCTCCTGGGTCAGGGGGCCTAGATGAGTTCTGAGCACCCCGAGCAGAGGGCGGAGCAGGCCGCCGACCAGCTGCCCGCGCAGGCCGAGGAGGAGCGCCGGGAGCAGCCGATCGCCCGCAAGGGCATGTTCGGCGCGAAGACCACCGGCGACACCTCCGGCTACGGCGGGCTGGTCGTCCGGCAGAGCCCGAAGGTGTCGGCGCCGCGCCCCTACGGCGGGCCCGGCGGCGCGTCCGAGCGCGGCGAGTTCGACGAGATCGCCGACGAACTGGAGCGTGCCCTCCGGGGTCCGGGGTCGTCCACGGAGAAGACAGGGCCCGACTTCGGGGACGCGATCGAGCGCGTCGTCGTGCACCGCGGAGAGCTGACCTTCCACGTCAAGCGCGAGCACCTGCGCGAGGTCGCGCAGACCATGCGGGACGAGCCGTCGCTGCGCTTCGAGCTGTGCTCGGGCGTGTCCGGCGTGCACTACCCGAAGGACGAGGGCGCGGAGCTGCACTCCGTCGTCCACCTGCTGTCGATCACCCACAACCGGCGGATCCGGCTGGAGGTGAGCTGCCCCGACGCCGACCCGCACGTCCCGTCGCTCGTCCCGGTGTACCCGACGGCCGACTGGCACGAGCGCGAGACGTACGACTTCTTCGGGATCGTCTACGACGGCCACCCCGCGCTCACGCGCATCGAGATGCCCGACGACTGGGTCGGGCACCCGCAGCGCAAGGACTACCCGCTCGGCGGCATCCCCGTCGAGTACCGAGGAGCGGAGATTCCGCCGCCGGACGAGAGGCGGTCGTACGTATGAGTTCGACGAAGTACACCGAGTACGACGCCTACGCCGCCGAAGAGGCGGCCGAGGGCAAGGTCTTCGACGTCGGCGGCCAGGACTGGGACAAGGTCGTCAACGCCGCCGAGGACCTCGGCGACGAGCGCCTCGTCGTCAACATGGGGCCGCAGCACCCGTCCACGCACGGCGTGCTCCGGCTGATCCTCACGCTCGACGGTGAGACGGTGAACGAGGCCCGGGTGGGCATCGGCTACCTGCACACCGGCATCGAGAAGAACATGGAGTTCCGCACCTGGACGCAGGGCACCACGTTCTGCACCCGGATGGACTACCTGGCCCCGCTGTTCAACGAGGCCGCGTACTGCCTGAGCGTGGAGCGGCTCCTCGGCATCGAGGACCAGGTGCCCGAGCGGGCCCAGATCATCCGCGTGATGATGATGGAGCTCAACCGGATCTCCTCGCACCTCGTCGCGATCGCCACGTTCGGGCTGGAGCTCGGCGCGACGACCGTCATGCTGAACGGGTTCATCGAGCGCGAGTACACTCTCGACCTGTTCGAGGAGATCACCGGCCTGCGCATGAACCACGCCTACATCCGGCCGGGCGGGGTCGCGCAGGACCTGCCGAGCGGCGCCGCCAGCAAGCTCCGCGACTACCTCGACCGGATGCCGAAGCGAATCCAGGCGCTGCGCAAGCTGAACGACGAGAACCCGGTCTTCAAGGCCCGCACGCAGAACGTCGCGTACCTGGACCTGACCGGCTGCATGGCGCTCGGCGTCACCGGCCCCGTGCTGCGCTCGACCGGCCTGCCGTGGGACCTGCGCAAGTCGCAGCCCTACTGCGGCTACGAGACCTACGACTTCGACGTCCCGACGCAGGACACCTGCGACGTGTACGGCCGCTACCTCGTCCGGATGGACGAGATGGAGCAGTCGCTGCGGATCGTCGAGCAGTGCGTCGAGCGGCTGCAGACGGTCAAGGGCCCCGTCATGATCGAGGACAAGAAGATCGGCTGGCCGGCGCAGCTGGCGATCGGCGCGGACGGCATGGGCAACTCGCCGCGGCACATCGCGCACATCATGGGCACCTCGATGGAGGCGCTGATCCACCACTTCAAGCTGGTCACGGAGGGTTTCCGGGTGCCGGCGGGGCAGGCGTACGTGCCGATCGAGTCGCCGCGCGGCGAGCTCGGCGCCCACGTGGTCAGCGACGGCGGCACCCGCCCGTACCGGGTGCACTTCCGCGAGCCGTCCTTCGTCAACCTGCAGGCCGCCCCGGCGATGAGCGAGGGCGGCATGGTCGCCGACGTCATCGCCGCCGTGGCCAGCATCGATCCGGTCATGGGGGGAGTGGACCGATGACATACGAACCCGACGTACGCGAGCGGCTGGAGCGGGACGCCAAGGAGATCATCGTCCGGTACCCGCGGCCGCGGTCGGCGCTCCTGCCGATGCTGCACCTGGTGCAGTCGGAGGAGGGCTACGTCACCCAGGCGGGCGTGGAGTTCTGCGCCGAGATGCTCGGCATCACGCCCGCGCAGGTGATGGGCGTCGTCACCTTCTACACGCAGTACAAGCGGCAGCCGGTCGGCGAGTACCACGTCGGCGTCTGCACGAACACGCTGTGCGCGATCATGGGCGGCGACCAGATCTGGGACGAGCTGAGCGAGCACGCCGGCGTCGGCCACGACGAGGCCACCCCGGACGGCAAGATCAGCCTGGAGCGGGTCGAGTGCAACGCGGCCTGCGACTTCGCCCCCGTGGTGATGGTCAACTGGGAGTTCTTCGACAACATGACTCCCGCCAAGGCCAAGCAGCTCGTCGACGACCTGCGCCTCGGCAAGGACGTGGTCCCCTCCCGCGGGCCGAACCGCCTCGCGACCTGGAAGGAGGCGTCCCGCGTGCTCGCCGGCTTCCCGGACGGGCTCGCCGGCGAGGGCGTCCAGGCCGGGCCCGAGTCGCTGGTCGGCCTGAAGATCGCGCACGAGCGCGGCTGGACGGCTCCCCCCACCGATGTCGACCGTGAGCGGCCGGACGAGCCGGTCCGGCCGGAGCAGATCGCCGCGCCGCCGCACGAGCCGGGCAAGGCGATCCCCGGCGAGGCCAAGCCCGGCAGCCAGGAAGGACGGAACAAGTGACCACGCTGACCCCCGTCCTCACCAAGTTCTGGGACAAGGCCGACTCGTTCACCCGCGCGGGCTACGAGCGCGAGGGCGGCTACAAGGCCCTGCGCACGGCGCTGCGGATGGAGCCGGACGAGATCGTCCAAGCGGTCAAGGACTCCGGCCTCCGCGGGCGCGGCGGCGCCGGGTTCCCCACCGGGATGAAGTGGGGCTTCCTGCCGCCGACCAGCCCGAACCCGCGCTACCTCGTCGTCAACGCCGACGAGTCCGAGCCGGGGACGTGCAAGGACATCCCGCTGATGATGGCGAACCCGCACGTCCTCGTCGAGGGCGTCATCATCAGCTCGTACGCGATCAGGTCGAACACGGCGTTCATCTACGTGCGCGGCGAGGTCCTGCACGTGATCCGCCGCCTCCAGCAGGCGGTGGCGGAGGCGTACGAGGCCGGCTACATCGGCAAGGACATCCTCGGGTCCGGCTACGACCTGGACGTCGTCGTCCACAGCGGCGCCGGCGCCTACATCTGCGGCGAGGAGACGGCGCTGCTGGACTCCCTGGAGGGGTTCCGCGGTCAGCCCAGGCTGAAGCCCCCCTTCCCGGCCGTCGCGGGCCTCTACGGCGGGCCCACCGTCATCAACAACGTCGAGTCGATCTCCTCGGTTCCCTCGATCATCGAGAACGGGCCGGAGTGGTTCGCCTCGATGGGCACCGAGAAGTCGCAGGGCTTCGGCATCTTCTCGCTGTCCGGGCACGTCACCCGGCCCGGGCAGTACGAGGCGCCGCTCGGCATCACGCTGCGCGAACTGCTCGACATGGCGGGCGGCATCCGCGAGGGCCACCGGCTGAAGTTCTGGACGCCCGGCGGGTCGTCCACGCCGATCTTCACCGACGAGCACCTGGACGTCCCGCTGGACTTCGAGTCCGTGGGCGCCGCCGGGTCCATGCTCGGCACCCGGGCGCTGCAGATCTTCGACGAGACGACCTGCGTCGTCCGGGCCGTCCAGCGCTGGTCGGAGTTCTACGCGCACGAGTCGTGCGGGAAGTGCACGCCGTGCCGCGAGGGCACCTACTGGTACAAGCACATGTTCAAGCGGCTGGAGGCCGGCGAGGGCACCGAGGAGGACCTGGAGACCCTCCTGGACATCTCCGACAACATCCTCGGCCGCGCGTTCTGCGCCCTCGGCGACGGCGCCACCAGCCCCGTCGTGTCGTCCATCAAGCTGTTCCGGGACGAGTACCTCCAGCACTTCGAGCAGGGCGGCTGCCCGTTCGACCCGGCCAAGTCCACCCTTTGGGGAGGTGCCAAGTGACCGTCACCGACGACAAGTCGGCGGTGGAGAAGGTCGAGATGGTCTCCTGCACCATCGACGGCTTCGAGATCGAGGTGCCGAAGGGCACGCTGATCATCCGGGCCGCCGAGCTGCTCGGCATCCAGATCCCCCGGTTCTGCGAGCACCCGCTGCTCGACCCGATCGGCGCCTGCCGGCAGTGCCTGGTGGAGATCCCGGACGCCGGCAACGGCCGCGGGATGCCGAAGCCGCAGGCGTCCTGCACGACCGCGGTGATGCCGGGCATGGTCGTCAAGACCCAGCTCACCTCGCCGGTGGCCGACAAGGCCCAGCACGGCATCATGGAGTTCCTGCTCATCAACCACCCGCTGGACTGCCCGGTCTGCGACAAGGGCGGCGAGTGCCCGCTGCAGAACCAGGCGATGTCCAACGGGCGCGGCGAGACCAGGTTCCAGGAGAGCAAGCGGACGTGGCCGAAGCCGAAGCCGCTGTCCAGCCAGGTGCTGCTCGACCGGGAGCGGTGCATCCAGTGCACCCGCTGCACCCGGTTCTCCGAGCAGATCGCCGGCGACCCGTTCATCGACCTGTTCGAGCGGGGCGCGAAGGAGGAGGTGTCGACGGCCGACGAGCAGCCGTTCCACTCCTACTTCTCCGGGAACACCGTGCAGATCTGCCCGGTGGGAGCGCTCACCGGCACCGCCTACCGGTTCCGGTCCCGGCCGTTCGACCTCGTGTCGACGCCGAGCGTCTGCGAGCACTGCGCGTCCGGCTGCGCGATCCGCACCGACCACCGGCGCGGGAAGGTCACCCGCCGGCTGGCCGGGGACGACCCGCAGGTCAACGAGGAGTGGAACTGCGACAAGGGCCGCTGGGCGTTCACCTACGGGACGCAGCCCGAGCGGTTCACGCACCCGCTCGTCCGGAACGAGGACGGCGAGCTGGAGCCGGCGTCGTGGCCGGAGGCGCTCACGATCGCGGCGCGCGGCCTCGCGGCGGCGCGCGGCTCGGCGGGCGTGCTGACCGGCGGCCGCGTCACCCTTGAGGACGCCTACGCCTACGCCAAGTTCGCCCGGATCGCGCTCGGCACCAACGACGTCGACTTCCGCGCCCGCCCCCTGTCGGACGAGGAGTCGCGGTTCCTCGCCTCGTCCGTCGCGGGGCGCTCGATCGAGGTGTCCTACTCCGACCTGGAGAAGGCGCCGGTCGTCGTCCTCGCCGGCTTCGAGCCGGAGGAGGAGTCGCCGATCGTCTTCCTGCGGATCCGCAAGGCGTTCCGCAAGCACCGGCTGCCGGTGTACGCGGTGGCGCCGTTCGCGACCCGCGGGCTGGCCAAGGTCGGCGGCACGCTGCTGCCGACGCCGCCCGGCGCGGAGGCCGAGACGCTCGGCTCCCTCATCGGGGACGAGGCCCGCGCCGACGTCCGGGCGCTGCTGGAGACGCCCGGCGCCGTCGTCCTCGTCGGCGAGCGGCTCGCCACCAGTCCCGGCGCGCTGACCGCGGCGGTCCGGCTGGCGCAGGTCACCGGCGCCCGGCTGGCGTGGGTGCCGCGCCGGGCCGGGGAGCGCGGCGCGATCGAGGCCGGGGCGCTGCCCGGGCTGCTGCCGATCGGCCGGCCGGTCACCGACCCCGCCGCGCGCGCCGAGGTCGCCCGCGCCTGGGGCGTCGCGGAGCTGCCCGCCGGGCCCGGCGAGGACACCGCCGGCATCATCTCGGCGGCGGCGCAGGGCCGGCGCGGTGCGCTGCTCGTTGGTGGCGTCGACCCCTACGACCTGCCCGACCCGGCCGCGATGCTGGCGGCGCTGGACGCCGCCCCGTTCGTGGTGAGCCTGGAGCAGCGCCCGAGCGCGGTCACCGACCGCGCGGACGTCGTGTTCCCCGTCGCGGCCGTCGCGGAGAAGTCCGGGACGTTCGTCGACTGGGAGGGCCGCGGCCGCCCGTTCGACGTCGTGCTGAAGTCGGCCGGGCGGATGTCCGACCTGCGGGTGCTGGACGCGCTGGCCGACGAGATGGACGTCCACCTGGGCCTGCCCGGCCCGGAGGCGGCGCGCCGCGAGCTGACCGCGCTGGGCGGCCACCGGGGCGAGCGGCCGGACGCCCCGGACACGGCGCAGGAGCTGCCGCCGCACCCCGAGCAGGGCGAGGCGCTGCTCGCGACGTGGCGGCTGCTGCTCGACCGGGGCCGGCTGCAGGACGGCGAGCCGTTCCTGGCCGGCACCGCGAAGCCCGCCGCCGCCCGGCTGTCGCCCGCGACCGCCGCGGAGATCGGCGCGACCGACGCGGTCACCGTGTCGGCGGCGCGCGGTGAGGTGACGCTCCCGCTGGAGATCACCCCGGACCTGCCCGACCGGGTGGTGTGGCTGCCGACGAACTCGGCGGGCTGCGCCCTGTACCGGGATCTGGGCGCGGCCGCCGGCGGCGTCGTCAAGATCGCGAGCGGGGTGCTCGCGACCGCCGCGCAGAACGCTGGAGGTGGCAAATGATCCCGCTCGCCGCGGCCCCGGCCGATCCCACGCTGAAGGACTTCGGCTCCGACCCGTGGTGGCTGATCGGCGGCAAGGTCCTCGTCATCTTCGCGTTCCTCGTCGTGACCGTGCTGATGACGATGTGGATCGAGCGGCGCATCATCGGCCGCATGCAGCTGCGCGTCGGCCCGAACCGGGCCGGGCCGCAGGGCCTGCTCCAGGGCCTCGCGGACGGCGTGAAGCTGGCGCTGAAGGAGGACATCGTCCCCCGCCAGGTGGACAAGGTCGTCTTCGTCCTCGCGCCGGTGATGGCGGCGGTGCCGGCGTTCATCTCGTTCATCATCATCCCGTTCGGCCCGACCGTGTCGATCTTCGGTCACCAGACGGCGCTGCAGGGCACCGACCTCCCGGTCGCGGTCCTGCTGGTGCTGGCGATGTCGTCGATGGCGATCTACGGCATCGTGCTGGCCGGCTGGTCGTCGATGTCGCCGTACTCGCTGCTCGGCGGGCTCCGCTCGTCCGCGCAGATGATCTCCTACGAGATCGCGATGGGCCTGTCGTTCGTCGCGGTGTTCATGTTCGCCGGCTCGATGTCCACCTCGGAGATCGTCGCGGCGCAGCACGACAAGTGGTTCGTGGTGCTGCTGCTGCCGTCCTTCGTGGTCTACGTGATCACGATGATGGGCGAGTCGAACCGCATCCCGTTCGACCTGCCCGAGGGCGAGGGCGAGCTGGTCGGCGGCTTCCACACCGAGTACTCGTCGCTGAAGTTCGCGATGTTCTTCCTCGCGGAGTACATCAACCTCGCGACGCTGTCGGCGCTCGCCACCACGATGTTCCTCGGCGGCTGGCGCGCCCCCGCGCCGATCTCCACGGTGTGGGCCGGGGCCAACTCCGGCTGGTGGCCGGTGCTGTGGTTCCTGATCAAGATCTTCTTGTTCATCTTCTTCTTCATCTGGCTGCGCGGCACGCTGCCGCGCGTCCGCTACGACCAGCTGATGAAGCTCGGCTGGAAGGTGCTGATGCCCTTCTCGCTCGGCTGGATCCTGCTGGTCGCGACCATCCGCGCGCTGCGCAACGACGGCTACGACATGCGGCAGATCGTGATCGTCGCCGCCGTGGCCGCCGCGGTCGTGCTGGTGGCCACGGTGATCTGGGAGATGCTCCGGGGCGGCGAGGACGAGAAGGAGATCGTCCCGGGCGCGGCGGGGGGCGAGCGTACGGATCCGGCCGCGGGCGGGTTCCCGGTGCCGCCGCTGGACGCGCCCCACTACCACGGCCGCGCCCGCGAGCCGGTCCGGCCCGCCACGATCGAAACGCCCTCCGAGGAGGTCACCAGTGGGACTCACTGATTTCCTGAACCCGGTCAAGGGTTTCGGGGTCTCGTTCCACCAGATGTTCATGAAGAGCGAGACCGTCCAGTACCCGGAGGTGAAGAAGCCGACCGCGCCGCGCTTCCACGGGCGGCACCAGCTCAACCGGTGGCCGGACGGCCTGGAGAAGTGCATCGGCTGCGAGCTGTGCGCCTGGGCCTGCCCGGCGGACGCCATCTTCGTCGAGGGCGCCGACAACACCCCGGACGAGCGGTACTCGCCCGGCGAGCGGTACGGCCGCACCTACCAGATCAACTACCTGCGCTGCATCCTCTGCGGGCTCTGCATCGAGGCGTGCCCCACCCGGGCGCTCACGATGACGAACGAGTACGAGCTCGCCGACGACAGCCGGGAAAGCCTGATCTACACCAAGGAGATGCTGCTGGCGCCGCTGCGCGAGGGCATGGAGACGCCGCCGCACGAGATGCGGCTCGGCGACACCGAGGAGGACTACTACCGCCTCGGCCTCCAGCCCGACGAGGGCGGTGAGGGCAAGTGAGCACCGCATCCGTTCTCGCGGCGCCGCTCGCCGCCGAGGTCGCGGACAAGCAGTCCGGCGAGCCGTTCTTCTTCTGGCTGCTGGCGGTCGTGTCGGTGCTCGCCGCACTCGGCATGATCTTCATGCGGAAGGCGGTGCACTCGGCGCTGCTGCTGGCGACGGTGATGCTCAGCCTCGCCGCGCTGTACGCGATCCAGAACGCGCCGTTCCTGGCGTTCGTCCAGGTGATCGTCTACACCGGCGCCGTGCTGATGCTGTTCCTGTTCGTGATGATGGTCGTCGGGGTCAGTTCCACCGACTCGCTGGTGGAGACGATCCGGGGGCAGCGCTTCTGGGGCGTGATCGCCGCGATCGGGTTCATCGCCCTGCTCGGGGCGGGGCTCGGGAACGCGGCGCTCGGCGACTCGGCGGGCCTGAACCAGGCCAACGCCGAGGGCAACATCGTCGGCCTGGCCCGGCTGCTGTTCTCCAAGTACGTGTTCGCGTTCGAGGCGACCAGCGCCCTGCTGATCACCGCGGCGCTGGGCGCGATGGTGCTGGCGCACCGGGAGCGCACCGAGCCGAAGAAGACGCAGAAGGACCTGTCCAAGGGCCGGTTCCTCAGCGGCGACCACCCGGGCCCGCTGCCGGGCCCCGGCACCTACGCCCGCCACAACGCCGTCGACATGCCGGCGCTGCTGCCGGACGGGACGCCGTCGGAGCTGTCGGTCAACCCGGTCATCGCGGCCCGCACCGACACCGCCGAGCGGCACGCCGACCTGTTCGGCGGCACCGAGGAGGAGGCGCTCGAACGGGACGTGGCCGCGGTGAAGGCGGTCACGGCAGAGGCCGCGGAGGCCGACGCCGAGTCGCGCTCGGTGAAGTCGGGGACGCCGGCCGCGGGCGGCGGCGCGAGTGAAGGCGAGGCTGGTCAATGAGTCCGGGGCACTACCTGGCGCTCTCGGCGATCCTGTTCACCATCGGAGCGCTCGGCGTCCTCGTGCGCCGCAACGCGATCGTGGTGTTCATGTGCATCGAGCTCATGCTGAACGCGGCGAACCTGTCGTTCATCTCGTTCTCCCGCATGCACGGCAACCTCGACGGTCAGATCATCGCGTTCTTCGTGATGGTCGTGGCCGCCGCGGAGGTCGTGGTGGGCCTCGCCATCATCATGACCATCTTCCGGACCCGCAGGTCCTCGTCGGTCGACGACGCGAACCTGCTGAAGTACTGAGAGGTCGGGAATGCAAGCGGAAGGCATCCAGGCCGCGTCCTGGCTTCTCATCGCGCTCCCGCTCGCGGGCGCCGCGATCCTCCTGCTCGGGGGGAGGCGCACCGACAAGTGGGGCCACCTGCTCGGCGTCACGATGTCGGTCGCGTCGTTCGCGGTGGGCGTCGCGATGCTCGTCCAGATGCTCGGGTACGACGCCGAGGCGCGGCGCCGCACCCTGCACCTGTGGGACTTCATCGACGTCGGCTCGTTCAAGATCGGCATGGACCTGCTGGTGGACCCGTTGTCCATCAGCTTCGTCCTGCTGATCACCGGGGTGGGCTCGCTCATCCACGTCTACTCCGTCGGCTACATGGCCGAGGACCCCGAGCGGCGCAAGTTCTTCGCCTACCTGAACCTGTTCGTGGCGGCGATGCTGCTGCTGGTCCTCGGCAGCAACTACCTCGTCATGTTCCTCGGCTGGGAGGGCGTGGGTCTCGCGTCCTACCTGCTGATCGGGTTCTGGCAGCACAAGCCGACCGCGGCGACCGCGGCGAAGAAGGCGTTCGTCGTCAACCGCGTCGGCGACATGGGGCTGATCATCGCGATCGCGCTGATGTTCGCCACGTTCGGCACCGTCGACTACGGGCCGATCCTCGGCGCCGGCGCCGGGCACGCGGACCTCGCGTCCAAGCTCGGCTCCGGGACGGCCACCGCGATCGGGCTGCTCCTGCTGCTCGGCGCGTGCGGCAAGTCGGCGCAGCTGCCGCTGCAGTCCTGGCTGCTGGACGCGATGGAGGGCCCGACCCCCGTGTCGGCGCTCATCCACGCGGCGACGATGGTGACCGCCGGCGTGTACCTGATCGTCCGGTCCGGGCCGATCTTCGAGATGTCGGAGACCGCGCAGCTCGTCGTGACCATCGTCGGAGCGGCCACGCTGCTCTTCGGTGCGATCATCGGGTGCGCGAAGGACGACATCAAGAAGGCCCTCGCCGGATCGACGATGTCGCAGATCGGCTACATGACGCTGGCCGCCGGGCTCGGCAAGGCCGGCTACGTCTTCGCCATCGCGCACCTCATCGCGCACGGCTTCTTCAAGGCGGGCCTGTTCCTCGGCGCCGGCTCCGTCATGCACGGCATGAAGGACGACGTGAACATGCGCCACTACGGCGCGCTCCGCGCGGTCATGATGACCACCGCGGTGACGTTCGGGCTCGGGTACCTCGCGATCATCGGGTTCCCGTTCCTGTCCGGCTGGTTCACCAAGGACGCCATCATCGAGGCCGCGTTCGACAAGGGCGGCACGTCCGGGGCGATCCTCGGCACCTGCGCGGTGATCGGCGCCGCCATCACCGCGTACTACATGTCGCGCGTCATGTTCATGACGTTCTTCGGTGAGAAGCGCTGGGCGGACGACGTCCACCCGCACGAGTCGCCGAAGGTCATGACGATCCCGCTGATGCTGCTCGCCGTCGGCTCCGTCGCCGCCGGCGGGTTCCTGATCCTCGGCGGGTTCGCCGACTTCCTGGAGCCGGTCGTCGGGGCGCCCGAGCACGAGCACGAGTTCGCGTTCATCACCGGTCCGGGCGTCGCCGTCTTCGTCCTGATGATCATCGGTGCGGCGATCGCGTGGCGCCAGTACGGCAGCCGCAAGGTGCCGCGCGAGGCGCCCAAGGGCTCGTTCGTCACCGTCGCGGCCCGCAAGGACCTGTACGGCGACGCGCTCAACGAGTCGCTGCTCATGCGTCCCGGCCAGTGGCTGACCCGGCTCGCGGTCTGGTTCGACGGGCGCGGGGTCGACGGCCTCGTGAACGGCACGGCCGCCGGGGTCGGCGGAAGCTCCGGGCGGCTCCGCCGGGTCCAGACCGGCTTCGCCCGCTCCTACGCACTCTCGATGCTGGGCGGCGCGGCCCTCGTGGTCGCGGCGCTCCTGGTGGTGAACGTTTCATGAGCGACTTTCCCTGGCTGAGCGTCCTCATCGGACTGCCACTGGTGGGCGCGCTGCTGCTCACCGTCATCCCGCGCGAGCGGGAGGCGCTGGTCAAGCAATTCGCGCTCGGCGTCTCCCTCGTCGTCGCGGTGCTCACCGGCGTCATGGCGGCGGGCTTCGACGCCGGCGGGCCGCGCTTCCAGTTCGACGAGAAGTACTGGTGGATCAAGGAGTTCGGGGTCCACTGGGCGCTCGGCGTCGACGGCGTCGCGCTCACGCTGATCCTGCTATCGGTCATCCTCGTCCCGCTGGTCATCCTGGCCTCCTGGAACGAGGCCGACCGGTCGGGCGGCTCCGACGTCCCGCCGAAGCGGTCCGCGAAGACGTACTTCGCGCTGCTGCTGTCGCTGGAAGCGGCCATGATCGGCGTCTTCGCGGCGACCGACGTGTTCCTGTTCTACGTCTTCTTCGAGGCGATGCTCATCCCGGTGTACTTCATCATCGGGTCCTACGGCGGCGCGCAGCGCTCCTACGCCGCGGTGAAGTTCCTGCTGTACTCGCTGTTCGGCGGGCTGCTGATGCTCGTCGCCGTCATCTGGCTGTACCCGCTGTCGGCCAAGTCGGTCGACGACGGCGGCCTCGGGCACGGCACGTTCATGTTCGACGAGCTGGCGAAGATGAACATCGACCCGACGACGGCGAAGTGGCTGTTCCTCGGCTTCTTCATCGCGTTCGCGATCAAGGCGCCGATGTTCCCGGTGCACACCTGGCTGCCGGACGCCGCGCAGCAGTCCCCGGCCGGCGCGCTGGTGCTCATCGTCGGCGTCCTGGACAAGGTCGGCACGTACGGGATGCTCCGGTTCTGCCTGGAGCTGTTCCCCGGCGCGTCCAAGTGGGCGACGCCCGCCGTGCTCGCGTTCGCGGTCGTCAGCATCATCTACGGCGCGATCCTCGCGATCGGGCAGGTCGACATGAAGCGGCTGATCGCCTACACGTCGATCTCCCACTTCGGGTTCATCGTGCTCGGCGTCTTCGCGATGACGTCGCAGGCCCAGTCGGGCGCGGCGCTGTACATGGTGAACCACGGGTTCTCCACCGGCGCGCTGTTCCTGATCGTCGGGTTCCTGATCGTCCGGCGCCGGTCGGCGCGGATCTCCGACTTCGGCGGCGTGCAGAAGGTGGCGCCGGTGCTCGCCGGGACGTTCCTCGTCGCCGGCCTGTCCGGGCTGTCGCTGCCGGGCCTGTCGCCGTTCGTGTCGGAGTTCCTCGTCGTCGTCGGCACGTTCAGCCGCTACGAGTGGGCCGCCGTCGCCTCCATCATCGCCGTCGTGCTCGCCGCCATCTACATCCTGTGGATGTACCAGCGGACCATGGGCGGCCCGCCGGTGCCCGCGGTCGAGGGCATGAAGGACCTGTCCGCCCGGGAGAAGTGGGTCATCGCCCCGATCATCGCGATCATCGTGGCGATGGGCTTCTTCCCGCAGCCGGTGCTGCACGTGATCAACCCGTCGGTGGACCACACGCTGGCCCGGGTCGACCAGCACGACCCGGCGCCGGACATCACCGGTAACGTCGCCGAGAACGGAGCCCGTCCATGAGCACCACCAGCCAGGTGAGCGCGGTCCTCGCGCAGGGGGGTGACATCCCCGCGCCGCACATCGAGTACGGGCAGATCGCCCCGCTGCTCCTGGTCCTCGGCGCCGCCGTCGCGGGCGTGCTCGTCGAGGCGTTCGTGGGCCGCAACGCGCGCTACTACGTGCAGGTGCCGCTCGCGTTCCTCGGCCTCGCCGGCGGGTTCGCGTGGACGGTCGCGCTGGCGTGGCGCGACAACCCGCACCATGTCGCCGCCGAGGGCGCGCTCGGCGTGGACGGGCCGACGCTGTTCATCCAGGGCACCATCCTGATCCTGGCGCTCGTCAGCCTGCTGCTGATCGCCGAGCGCGGCGGCGGCCGCGTCACCGGCGGGCACTTCGCCGCGCAGGCGTCCGCGCTGCCGGGCAGCGAGGCCGAGCAGCGCACCAGCGAGGCCGGGTTCCTGCAGACCGAGGTCTTCCCGCTGATGATGTTCGCCGCCGGGGGCATGATCATGTTCCCGGCCGCGAACGACCTGCTCACGATGTTCGTGGCGCTGGAGGTCATGTCGCTGCCGCTGTACCTGCTGTGCGGGCTCGCCCGCCGGCGGCGCCTGCTCTCGCAGGAGGCGGCGGTCAAGTACTTCCTGCTCGGCTCTTTCTCGTCGGCGTTCTTCCTGTACGGGGCGGCGCTGCTGTACGGGTACGCCGGGTCCGTCCGGCTGTCGGACATCTCCGCGCAGATCGGCAAGGACGCCGGCAGCGAGACCCTGCTCCTCGCGGGCGTCGCGCTGCTGTCGGTCGGGCTGCTGTTCAAGCTCGGCGGCGTCCCGTTCCACATGTGGAAGCCGGACGTCTACCAGGGCGCCCCCACCCCGATCACGGCGCTGATGGCGTCCGGCACGGTCGTCGCCGCGTTCGGCGGGATCCTGCGCGTCTACTACGTGGCGTTCGAGACGCTTCGCTGGGACTGGCGGCCCTTCATGTGGGGTGTGGCCATTCTCACCATGGTCGCCGGGTCGATCATCGCGATCACGCAGACCGACATCAAGCGGATGCTGGCCTACTCCTCGATCGCGCACGCGGGCTTCCTGCTCATGGGCGTGATCGCCAGTTCCCGGAACGGCCTGTCGAGCACCCTGTTCTACCTGCTCGCCTACGGCTTCACCTCGGTCGGCGCGTTCGCCGTCGTCACGATGGTGCGGGACGCGGGCGGCGAGGCCGGGCACCTGTCCCGGTGGGCCGGGCTCGGCAAGCGGTCCCCGGTCGTCGCCGGGGTGTTCGCCTTCTTCCTGCTGGCGTTCGCGGGCATCCCGCTGACCAGCGGGTTCACCGGCAAGTTCGCGGTGTTCAAGGCGGCCGTCGAGGAGGGCGCGACGCCGCTGGTCATCGTCGCGGTCATCTCGTCCGCGGTGGCGGCGTTCTTCTACGTCCGCGTGATCGTCGTCATGTTCTTCAGCGAGCCGGACGCGGACGGGCCGGTCGTGGTGGCCGGGCCGGCGACCGCGGTCGCCGTGGCCCTCGGCGTGACGGCTACTGTGGTACTCGGCGTGATCCCGCAGCCGGTCCTGGACCTCGCGGGCCAGGCCACGACCCACATGTTCGTCCGTTAGGGAGACTTGGGTGAGCAACCCATCCGCGGAGAAGTCCGGCGGGCCGGAAGGCACGGTGTCCGGCCCGTTCGGGCTTCCCATCGACGCCGCGCTCGCGTCCAGCGCCAACGCGCGGCTGGCCGAGGTCGAGACCATGCTCCTCGACTGCGTGCGCGGCGAGGACCCGCTGCTCACCGAGGCCTCCGAGCACCTCGTCGAGGCGGGCGGCAAGCGGTTCCGGCCCATGCTGGTGCTGCTCGCCTCCCACTTCGGCGACCCCCTCGCCTCCGGCGTGGTCCCCGCCGCCGTGGTCGTCGAGCTGACCCACCTCGGCACCCTCTACCACGACGACGTGATGGACGAGGCGACCGTCCGCCGCGGCCAGGAGTCCGCCAACTCCCGCTGGACGAACACCGTCGCGATCCTCACCGGCGACTACCTGTTCGCCCGCGCGTCCGACCTGCTCGCCGACCTCGGTCCTGAGGCCGTCCGCATCCAGGCCCGCGCGTTCGCGCGGCTCGTCCGCGGCCAGATCCAGGAGACCGTCGGCCCCGGCGCGGACGCCGACCCCCTCAAGCACTACCTGCAGGTCGTCGCCGACAAGACCGCGTCCCTCATCGCGGTGTCCGGCCAGTTCGGCGCGCTCCTGTCCGGCGCCCCGCAGCACGTCGTCGACACGATCACCTCCGCCTGCGAGAAGATCGGCATCGCGTTCCAGCTGTCGGACGACATCCTCGACATCGACTCCGAGACCGAGGAGTCCGGCAAGACCCCGGGCACCGACCTCCGCGAAGGCATCCGCACCCTCCCGATGCACCTCGTCCTCGCCGGCGCCTCGTCGGGTTCCGAGGACGCCCGCCTCCGCGACCTCCTCACGCAGGACCTCACCGACGACGCCCTGCACGCCGAAGCCCTCGCCCTCCTGCGCGCCCACCCCGCGATGGACCGCGCCCGCGCCGACCTCCGCCGGTGGGCGGAGGACGCCCGCGCCGAACTCCTCACCCTCCCCGACATCCCCGCCCGCGCGGCCTTCACCAACCTCTGCGACTACGTCGTCTCCCGCACGGGCTGACCCCACGCAAGAAAGCGGTGCCGCGGGCGCAGCCCGCGGCACCGCTTCTGTTCTCAGACGTTCTGGGGTTCGGGTTCCTCGGTGAGGCCGCGGACCTTCATGGCGTGCAGGACGAGGTCGATGAGGACCTCCTTGCACGAGCTGAGGCTGCGGGCGTCGCAGAGCATCACGGGGACCTTGGGACCCAGGTTGAGGGCCATCTGGATCTCCGCGAGGTCGTAGCGCTTGGCGCCCTCGAAGCAGTTGACGGCGACGATGAACGGGGTGCCGCGGCGCTCGAAGTAGTCGACCGACGGGAAGCAGTCGGACAGGCGGCGGGTGTCGGCGAGGACGACGGCGCCGAGCGCGCCGAGGGCGACCTCGTCCCACATGAACCAGAAGCGCTCCTGGCCGGGGGTGCCGAACAGGTACAGGACGTACTCGTTCTGCATCGTGATGCGGCCGAAGTCCATCGCGACCGTGGTGGTGCTCTTGCGCTCCACTCCGGAGATGTCGTCGATGCCGACGCCCTGGTCGGTGAGCAGTTCCTCGGTCCGCAGCGGCGCGGTCTCGGAGACCGTGCCGACCATGGTGGTCTTCCCGACCCCGAAGCCGCCCGCGATCACGATCTTGACCGCGGTGGGGAGCCGGCGGGCGCGCACGCCCCTAGAGGGCCCGGAGACCATCGATCACCGCCTTGTAGAGCCTGATGTCGTGCATGTCCGCCTCCGGTTCGGGTTCCTGCATGGAGACGAACCCCTTGTCGAGCAGGTCGCCGAGCATCACCCGCACGGTCGCGACCGGCAGGTCGAGGTGCCCGGTGAGTTCGGCGACCGACATGACGTTCTGGCAGAGCCGGATGATGGCGAGGTGCTCGGGCCCGAGGCCGATCGCGCCCTCGGGTTCGGGTCCGACCGCCACCACCAGGGTGATCAGGTCGAACCTGCCGCGGGTCGGCTCGATGCGGCCGCTGGTCATCACGTACGGCCGCACCATCGGGCCGGCCTGGTCGTCCAGCAGCCGGTCGGCGGCCGGCCGCGGCGCCGGATCGTCCGCCCAGGGTTCCGGTACGGGTTCCTCGGGGGGCATCATGCCGGCCGTCCCTCCCCAGCGGACTCGGAGCGCGACGGGGAGGTGAGGTGGTGGCCCATTGCCGTCACCAGCATCGCCATCTCGTAGGCGATGAGGCCGACGTCGGCGTCCTCATCGGCCAGCACCGCCAGGCAGGCCCCCTTGCCCGCCACCGTGACCAGCAGGAACGCCGTGGCCATCTCGATGATCGTCTGCCGGACGGGGCCGCCGCCGAAGCGGGTGCCGGCCCCCTTGGCGAGGCTCTGGATGCCGGCGGCGACGGCGGCCAGGTGCTCCCCGTCGTCCTGCGACATGCCCTCCGAGGACGCCATGAGCAGGCCGTCCGCGGACAGGACCACCGCCGTTCGGGTATGCGGCAGCCGGTGCACCAGGTCGTCCAGCAACCAGCCCAGATCGGAGGGGGAACCGGTCTTCTGTGTCACTGATCTTCCTCGCCTTCCGCTGCTTTGTCGGCGTCTTCGGTACGGGCGGCGTCCGAGCGGCCCTGCCGGGTGCCGCGCTGGTATGAGCCCATGATCCGCTGGATCTCAGCGGGGGAGCGGGCCGGGAGTTCCTGTTCTTCTTCCTGCTCGTCCTCGGCGGTCTCGTCGCTGCGCAGGGGCTCGGCGAGGTTGGCCTGCGGTACCCGGACGGGCAGGCCGGACGGGGTGATGGAGATGTCGGGCACGGGTGGCTGGTCCTCCGGCTGGGGGGTGTCGGGGCGTTCCCCGCCCGCCGGCGCGTCGTGCCGCCCGGCGGTCGGTTCCGGCCTCGGGGCCTCGGGGTCTGCCTGGGGTGCGGCGCCGTTCGCACCGTTCGCGCCGTTCCCGCCGATCGCCGGTGCGGACGCCTCGGACGGGGCCGGCTCGGACGCGGGCGGCGGCACCGCCACCAGCGCGGGGCCGGCCTGCTGCGGGCCGGTGCTCGCCGGGGACAGCGTCGCGGTGGCGCCGGGCGCCGCGTGCTCGCCGGTGGTCGAGGTCGCGGCGCCGACGGTGGCCGGGCGCCGCACCTCCAGCCCGTTCCGGGTGGTGGTGCCCGCGGCGACGGGGGCGGGGCCCTGCTCGACGATCAGCTCGCGGGGGATGACGATGACGGCGGTGGTGCCGCCGTACGCGGACCGCTTCAGCGACACCTGAAGGTTGTACCGCTCGGCGAGCTTGCTGACCACGAACAGGCCGAGCTGGACCGAGCTCTGCAGGTTGAAGTCGGGCGGGTTCGCGATCCGCTCGTTGATCTCGGCGAGCCGTTCGTCGGTCATGCCGAGCCCGCGGTCCTCGATGTCGATGGCGAAGCCGCTGGCGACGAGGTGCCCGCCGATCTGCACGACGGTGTCGGGCGGGGAGAACGACACCGCGTTCTCGATCAGCTCGGCGAGCAGGTGGGTGACGTCGCCGACGGCGCGTCCGGCCAGCTCGACCGGGCCGAACGGCAGGACGGTGACGCGGGTGTAGTCCTCGACCTCGCCGACCGCGGCGCGGATGACGTCCACCATGGGCACCGCGTTGCGCCAGCCGCGGGCGGGCAGCGCGCCGGACAGCACGATCAGGTTCTCGGCGTTGCGCCGCATGCGGGTCGCGAGGTGGTCGAGCCGGAACAGCTCCTCCAGCTCCTTGACCTCGATGTCGCGGCGGCGCTCCATGGCGTCCAGCATGGTGAGCTGCCGGTGTACGAGCGTCTGGGTGCGGCGGGCCAGGCTCAGCAGGACGTCCCGGATGCCGCGGCGCAGTTCCGCCTGCTCGACGGCGGTGCGGATCGCGGTCTCCTGGACGGCGTTGAACGCGCGTCCCACCTGCCCGATCTCGTCGCTGCCGAACCGCAGCGGCGGCGCCTCGACGGCGACGTCCACCTTCTCGCCGTGCCCGAGCCGCTCGACGACGCTGGGCAGCCGCTGCTCGGCCAGCTCCCAGGCCGCGTTGCGCAGCCGTTCGAGCTGCCGGACGAGGGCGCGGGCGGTGGTGATGGACACGACGATGGACGCGATGACCGCGATGAGCCCGAGGCCGCCGGCCAGCAGCAGCCGGATGATCACGCCGGCGGCGATCGGCGTGGCGCGGTCGACCAGCCGGTCACCGGACGACTGGATCTGGTGGCGCATGTCGCCGAGCGCGGGCTCGGCCGCGGCGTTCCACTGCTCGGCGGTCAGCGGCACCCGCGGGGCGCCGCGGGACTGCTGCGGCGAGAAGGCCCGCCGGTTCTGCATGATCTCGTCTTCGAGGCCCTGGATCTTGCTGAGCCGCGCGTTCTTCGTCAGCCCCGCGTACAGGGCGCGGTCGGAGTCCTGGACCGTGACGAGCGCCTGCGCGGTGTTGCGCCGCCGGGTGCCCACCGTCTGGGTGAACGCGATGAGCTCGGACTGGGTGATGCGGCCGGCCGCGAGAGAGCCCGCCATCAGCGCGTCCTCCTGGGAAAGGAGTTCCCACATGCGGTTGAGCTCGAGCAGCGTCCGGGTGTCGCGGGCGAAATCCTTGTCGTCCAGCGTGGCCAGCGAATCGTAGACCCGGAAAATGGACTCGACGACTTCGGAATATCCGGCGGCGATGCGGGCGCGGTCGGCGGTCCCGGCGTCGACCGCGGTCCGGGTGGCGTCGACGGCCTTCAGCCGGTCCAGCATCTGGTCGACGCGCCGTTCGAGGACGTCGCCGCCGAACCGCCCGACGTTGCCGCCGCGGGCGAGCCGGACGGCCTCCGCCCGCGTCTTGTCGGTCTGGACGCGCTGCGCGTTCAGCGCGGCCCGCGCGGTGGGGCCGGGCCTCGCGAGCTGCACCATCGACAGCCTGCGCTCCCGCTGGAGGTCGGCGAGCAGCGGGTCGGTCGGCTGTGCGAGGGCGCTGTCCAGCGTGCTGACGCCGAGCAGGTTCACGCCTTCGCGCAGGGTCACCCACGCCGCGAAAACCCAGAGCGCGACGAGGGAGAGCAACAGGGCCGTGATCTTGGTTCTCAGGCGCGAGTTGCGGAAGCGCATTAGTATCGCCCCAACAATGTATGAAATGGCTCGCAACCCGCTTCTACCTTGTTAAGAAGGAGCGGGTCACGGGGTGTGGTGGGTTGCAAGGGCGACGGCAGGCCGCCGTTACATACGGCTTAGAAGACTAGCAACACGGCCATAGCCACTCAAGGTGAATCGTCAACGCCGAGCGTTTTCCCGCATTCGGTGAGCGTGTCCGCATAGCAAGATGTGGTTAATTTCACCTCAACCGAACATTGCCTCGGCGGCGGGTGCCGCCCCCGCCAGATGCAGCGCCGCCAGCACCCCCGCCCGGACGATCGCCGCGGGCCGGTAGAGGTCCTTGTCATGCCAGAGCGCGGGCTCGTCCGCGCCGCCGCCGTCCGCGCTGGTCAGCGAGTGGAGAAGCGTCGGGAGGGCCCTTTCGACGGCGTCCTTGGCGGCCGCGTCGAGGGGCCGGCCGGTCAGCAGCAGGAGTTGGACCGCGTAGGACGTCTCCTCCGGCGTCCCGCCCCAGCCGCCCCACGAGCCGTCCGGGTGCTGCGACGCGAGGACCCACGCCCTGGCGGCGTCGACCGCGGCGTCCGACGCGGGTCCGCCGAAGCCCGCCAGCGCCACGGCGGCGCACGCCGTCGCGTAGTGCGGGGAGGCGTGCCAGCGGTCGGCCCAGCTGCCGTCGGGCCGCTGCTGCCCGCGGAGCCACCCCGCGACCTTGACGACGGTCGCGGCGTAGCGGGCGGTGTCCGTGCCGGAGGCTCCTCCGCCGCGGTCGCCGGCCGCGCGGTCGCTCGCGGCGAGGTACTGCCCGAACGCCTCCAGGACGTGCGCGTTCGTCGTGACCGACGCGCCCTCCTCGCCCTGCCAGGTGCAGAAGTGGGTGTCCGTCTCGTACGCGTAGAGGGGGTCCGGCCGGTGGTGCGCGCCGAGCAGCGCCAGCGCGTACAGGGCGCCGGCGGTGGTGTCGGCGTCCGCCGGCAGGCCGTCCGCCGCAGGTGTGCCCGCCGGGCCGAGCGGCGCGGTCAGGCTCAGCACGAGCTCGGGGGGGACGGTGACCGGGATGCCCGCGCGGATCAGCCAGGCCAGCACCCAGCCGCGCTCGAACACCGTCAGCGGGAACCCGCACGGCACGGGCCCGCCGTGCTGCGCCACCACGGTCTCCAGGTACCAGCGGGCGGGGCTGCTCGGGTCGTCCGGCGCCCGCGCGCTCAGCCAGGCCGCGGTCGCCGCGGGCGACGCGCCGATCGTGCCGGTCGGCTCGGGCCGCAGCCGCGGCGGCCCGGCCGGCTCGCCGTCGGCGATCTCCAGGGCGTGCAGCAGCTTGCGGGGCACGTCGGTGCCGGAGCGGAGCAGCGCCCGGACGAACTCCAGTTTCGTCCCGCCCAGCCCCGCCGGGGGGCCGAGCTCGCGGCCCGCCCATGCGGCCAGCCCGTGCACCGGACGGTCGGCGAGCCGCGCCAGCGACGCGTTGATCCGCCCGGTCAGGGCGGGCGCGATCAGCTCGATGGCGGGCAGGTCGGGCAGCTCCATGGACGCCGCGGCGGACCCGCACATCCGCGCCTCGATCGCCCGCAGCCCGGCGGCGGCCGACCGCACCAGCCAGCCGCGGTGCACGGCGGCCACGCCGTCGCGCGCCGGCCGGTGCTCACCGGTCAGCTCGGTGAGCAGGGCCTCGACCGCGCTCAGCGTCGGGACGAGGGCGTACCCGTCGGCCGGCGCTCCCCAGACGCCGTCGGGCCGCTGCGTTTCGAGGAGGTAGGAGAGCCGCCGGTCGTGGCCGCTCAGCCAGGGCGCGAACGTCACCACCCGTCCGGTCTCGTACACCGACGGCGAGACCTGTCCCCACGGGCGGGCGACGAGCCCGTCGATCAGCGCGCGCGCCTCGCCCGCCGTGTCGACGGCGCGCGCGGACGGAAGCCGCTGGGACGGGACGGCGGTCCGCGGCACCGGGCGGTCGTCGACGCTCACAGGGCGCCCCAGAAGTCGGTCACTCCGTAGAAGCCCGCGCAGAAGTCCATCTGCCGTTCCATGTACCGCGCCAGTTCCGGTGCGCTTCGCGCGGCGTCGCGGAGCAGCGTCCGGGCCTCGCCGGTCAGCTCCGCGATCCGTTCCTCGACCTCGGCCCGCGTCCGGTCGAGCAGCAGGCCGTTGAGGTCGCCCCACTGGACGTCGCGCTCATAGGTGCCGAGGTCGTTCAGCAGCCGGATCACCCGCTGGACGGCCCGGCTCGCCTCGCGGACCACCGGAACGGTCCCACCGCCGCCCGACGCGATCCAGTGCGACGCGAGCACGAACGAGAATCCGAGGTTGTCGGCGTTCGCGAGGTACTCCTCGAACGACGGCCCGCGCTCGCCCCGGCCCCGCGCGGCCTTCCAGTCCCATTCGAGCGCCATGGCGTCGAGCACCCGCTGGAATTCGTCCCGCCAGACGTCCCGGAGCTCCGGATAGGCGGGCTCGGCCTCCAGTTCGGTGCGGACCTCGGCGAGGAACCGCGCCAGCTCGTCCGCCGGGGAGTCGCCGCCGGGGGCCGGCGCCCCGTCGGCGACGCGCGCGCACAGCTGGACGAGGTCCGCGACCTCCGCGCTGGACGACGCGGAGTAGTCGATCAGCCAGTCGAGGCCGAAGCACCACAGGCAGACCCGGTTGGCCATGCGCAGCCGGTCGGCGCCGAGTCCGGGGCCGCTGAACGCCGCCGCGAGCGCGAGCGTGCTGAACAGCGCCGGGTCGAACGCCTTCGCGTCGTACAGGGCGGGGTGCTCGGCCGCCCAGCCGCGCATCTGCCGCTGCGCCTGGCCCGCGACGGCGCAGATCGTCCCGGCCTCCAGCGCCGGAGTGACCGGGGCGGGGGGCGCCGCCGCGGTCCTGCGCAGGTCCGGATGGGGAGGGTCGGTGAGCTCGTCGGACGCGGTCTCCGTCATCGCGCCCGCTCCGTGGGCTCCAGCTTCAGGAAGAGCGGCTGGTCGGGCCGCAGGGTCGCGCCGATCCGCGCCTCCACCGGGCTCTCCGTCGGCACCAGCGACGGGCGGTACCGGCTCAGGATGGCGGTGAGGATGAGCTCGGCCTCCATGTTGAACACGTGCCGCCCGATGCACTGGTGCGGTCCGCCCCCGAAGGGGTAATAGGCGTAGCGGTGGCGGGTGCGGTTCGCCTCGGCGGTGAAGCGCTCGGGGTCGAATTCGAGCGGGCGGTCCCACACCGATTCGAGCCGGTGCGTGAGGAACGGGCTCACCAGGACGGTCTGCCCGGCCTTGATCGGGACGCCGCCGATGTTCGTGTCGGCGAGCGCGATGCGGGGGAAGATCCAGCCGACCGGGTACAGCCGCAGCAGTTCCTGGACGACCTGCTTCACGTACGGCAGCCGGTGCAGATGCTCGGGCCGGACGTCCTGGTCCCCGACGACCCCGGCGATCTCGGCGCGGAGCCGGTCGGTCACCTCGGGATGCCGGTCGAGCATCGGCCACAGCCAGGTCAGGGCCACGGTCGTCGTCTCGGTGCTGGTGGCCCACATGGCGAGCAGGTTGTCGCGCACCCACTGGTCGTCCAGCCCGCTGCCCTCGGTCATCCGGGCCTTGCACAGCGCCGTGAAGATGTCGTAGCCCTCGCCGGCGTCGTAGCGGAACCGCTCGACGAGCTCGTTGAGCGTCTCGTCCATCACGGTGAGCCCCTCGGCGAACGCGCGGTCGCCGGGCAGCGGGATCGACTTCGGGACGAACGGCAGCAGGAAGCGGAACGCGATCGAGGTGGCCAGCCGCTCCATGGCGGGGATCATCCGGTCGGCCTCCGCCTGCCGGATCTTGTCGCCGAACAGCACCTTGATCACGGTGTCGTGGACGATGCGCCCCATCTCCGGCAGCACCTCGATGGGCCTGCCGTCGCGCGCCGGCCCGTCCAGCTGCCGGACGGCCTCGTTGATCGCGCGGGCCATGTGGTCGCTGAGCGCCCTGATGGTGCGGGTCGAGAACACCGGCTGCAGGATCCGCTTGCTCAGCTCCCACTCGGCGTACTCGGACATGATGCTGTCCCCGAACAGGCCGTGCAGGGGGCGCCAGAACGTGCCGTCCCGGACGAAGTTCTGCGAGTCCCCCCGCAGTACCTGCTGGACGTGGTCGGGATGGGTCACCAGGTAGGGGTGGGAGGCGCCGAGGTCGAGCCGGGCTATCTCGCCCCCCGCGGCGGTGCTGATGCGGAGGATCTCCCGAAGCGGATCGCGGACGAGCTTGGAGACCGTGCGGTAGAGCGGAAAGTTCCTCGCTCTGCGGACCGGAACGGCGTCAACGTCGACGGACACTTCCGACTGCCCCCTCATGGGTGAGGTTGAAAGCAATCACCCCTCTGCCGTGACCGCCGCGCACGGGTGTGCGGGCGGAGCAGAGGGGAGCGATTCGAGTTTTCTGTAGACGTCTGGGCTGCTTGGGCGATTTGTAGATATCTGTGGGAGTATCACATGATCAATTGACGCGATCAAGGGTAGGTAGGTAGGAAATATCAGTCCGGTGAGAGTGGCGTTCGTCACTTGCTGGACGGGTTGTCTCGCTTGTTGGGACAGATTGACTGCGTCCGCCCAGGTGGCACCCCAGAGAGCGCTTCACGTCAGACGTCGAATACGCGGAGTGACAATGGTCACCCCGCGTAAATTATCCCGCTTTATCCGAATTGCCGGTCAGTGGTGGGACGGCAGCAGATCCGGCCACGCCAGCCGTCCCGCGACCCGCACCTCGCCGGTCAGTTTCCGCGACCCGCAGTGCGCCACGACCGCGTAGGTGCTCGGCGTCGCGTCCGGCTTCACGGTCGCCGTGCCGTCCACGGCCCGTCCGGCGAACACCTCGGACGCCACCCGCGCCCCCGCGCACCCCGGCACCGAGACCCGGACCCGCTCGCCCGGCCGCACCGTGCCCGGCTCGACCGCGATGCCACCGTGCCCCGTGGACGTCGCCTGGCCCGTCGCCGGGGCGAGCATCCCGGCCGCGATCAGCGTCGTTCCCAGCAGGCTGACGGTGACAATACGCAACGGGACTCCTCGAATCCGGCATATGACGTCCGGCACTTTAGCCCGTTCACGCGGTTCCGGGGGCGCCAGGTACTGGAGCATCCCGATGGCGGTCATGGTCGGGTCACCGGCGTCGCCGTCGCGCTCGGATCGGCCCGATCAGGTCTCCTCCGGCGGCAGGTAGGGGCGGAAGTGGTCGGCCACCAGGCCGGCGATCGCCTCGGCGTCGCGGGTCCCGTCGATCTCGATGACCCGGATGCCCAGGCGGTCGGCGGACCGGACGGCGTCCTCGGCGACGAGGCGGTCTCGTTCCAGGCGGTTCCGCTGGGCCCGGGCGGGGTCGCTGACGCCGCTTCCGACGGCGGCGGCGCGGGCGAGTTCGCGCGTCTGCCGGTCGCGGAAGGCGTCGGTGGGCACCATGACGACCATCCGGCGGGGCGAGTCGATGACCGGTGCCACCAGTTCGGGGCGGAGCCCCCAGCCTTCGGCGATGACGGGACGTCCGGAGACGAGGGCGCGCAGATCGTCCATGGCCCATTCGAAGCGGGTCGGGAAGCCGGCCAGCGTTTCGGCGGCCATCTCCGGCGGGGTCGTGTCGACCCAGGCGGCGTCGGGATCGGGGCCCGCGGGCGGCCGGCCGAGCTTGACGCGCAGGGCGATCCGGCGATCGTTGTGGCCGCGCGCGTCGTGGTAGTCGTACTGGTAGGCGGTCAGTCCGTAGCGGACGGCCAGCAGCCGGGCCACGGTGGACTTCCCGGCCCATTGCCCTCCGCCGATCCACAATGCCCGCCGAAGCGTGCCGAACGGATCCCGGACTTGGCCATTCGAGTCGATCCCGGTCATAGCTCTCTTCCGGTCGCGGCGGGTGGGACGCGCTGCCGAGGTCGACGTTACGACGGGCGCCTGACAGCCGTACGCGCACGCCCGCGCCCCGGCGTGAGGGGTGGTTTGTGTGGTGATTGAGCGGCGTCTGTCGTGCTTTGGCGGTCAGACTTCGGCAAATGCTCGCGGGGAAGTCGGACACATGCGGCTTCGGTTGCACTAGTCTTTGCGCCCTAGGCACTTTGAAAGGTTGCACTCTGCCCTCTGGCATACAAAAGGGGAAGGTGTTGGGCATGTCGGACAGTCCCACTGTTCACCAGCGACGCCTTCGGATCGAGTTGCGGAGAGCGCGAGAAGCCGCCGGGCTGACCCAGGAGCAGGCGGCGAAAGCCCTGGAATGGTCGCTTTCGAAGATCATCCGTATTGAGGGCGGAACCGTCCGGGTCGCCGTGAGCGACGTCCGCGTCATGCTCCAGCAGTACGAGGTGCCGGAGGAGCGGTTCGACGAGTTCCTGGGGCTGGCCCGGGCGGCCCGCGAAACGGCCTGGTGGGGCGCCTATCGCCGGGTGCTCAGCCCGCAGCTGGCGGAGCTGATCGGCTTCGAGTCCGCCGCCGGGGTGTCCCGGGAGTTCCAGCCCCTCCTCATCCCCGGGCTGCTCCAGACCAGCGCGTACGCGCGGGAGATCCTGTCGAGCCTGCGCAGCGCGGACGCGGCCGAGCGGATCGACGAGCTGGTCGAGGTGCGCATGCGCAGGCAGGAGATCTTCGAGGGCGAGGCCCCGCCCCGGTTCTTCTTCGTCATCGACGAGGCGGCGATCCGCCGGCTCGTCGGCGGCGCCGCGGTGATGCGGGCCCAGCTCGCGCATCTGCTCGAGATGGCGAAGCGCCCCAACGTGACGATCGAGATCGTCCCGCTCGACCGGGGCGCCCACCCGGGGCTGAGCGGCCCGTTCAAGCTGATCGAGTTCGCGGAGCCCGAAGACGACGACGTGCTCTATCTCGAAGGCGCGCAGGGAGAACTCATCGGCCGCGACTATCGCGAGGAAGTCGTCCGATACCGCGAGAATTTCGAGGCGCTGCGCGGGATTTCGCTCGGTCCGGAAGGGTCGGCCGTCCTGCTCAACACGATCGCGGAATCCCTCTGAACGGCGCCGTTGACGCGGCGTGCGCGATTCGTCTATGGCCTGATCTTCGGCGACCACCTACACTCTCACCTTGACAGTGTGCGACACGGCAATTCGGTGTGCCTGGATTCAAGGTTGTGACTCCACATTCCGACAGCCGCATCGGGGGGCCGGGGCCGCTGGAGGGAGAAGGTGTGGACAGGGCGGAGCGACCGCGGGTGACCTGGAGGAAGAGCCGTCGAAGTGCTGGAGGGGACTGCGTCGAAATCGCTTTCGACGGTGCCTCCGTCCTGATGCGGGACTCCAAAGACCCCCTCGGCACCGTCTTGACGATTCCGGTTGCGCAGTGGCGGATTCTGCGGTGCTCGATCGCCGGCGGGTACGGCGATCACCCGGAATGACGATCATCCGGCGGCGGGCAGGGAGAAGGGCCGCCGTTTCGGCGGGACGCTCTCGGCGTGGTGGATGTGACCGCTGTACGGCCTCCCTTTGATCACCACTTCGAGCCTGATGAAGTCCGCCGGGTCCAGGGCGCAGAAGCCGCTCCCCACGACGTCCTGGTAGAGGGTGTCGGACACCACCAGGACGAGGTCGCGGTCCCGGTGCTCGGTGAGATGGTCGCGCAGCGGCGCCGCGTCCAGCAGCCGGGAGACCACGACGGGGGCGTCCCCGGCCGGGCCGAGCGGCCCCTCGATCAGGGTGCCGTGGTGGAGGGCGAGCCGCATCCGCAGGCGGGTGGGGCGGTGCCGGTTGAGGTCGGCGAGGGCGCATTCGAGGTCGCACGCGAAGACGCCCACGACATGGGGGACGTCGACGTCGACCGGCATGACCACGAGTTCACCGTCGCCGCCGGGCTGGCGGTACCAGTCGCTCGTCCGGAGCCCGGTCCGCCTCGCGCAGGCGTCGAGCAGCCTGCGGAGGTCGGTCTGGGCGGCGAGCTGCTGCTGCGCGTCAAGCTGGCTGTACCTCTCCAGGTCCACCGCGAGGAGCAGGCGGTATACGAGTCGCGCTCCGCCGGCGAACCGAGGCCATCGAAGTGTCATCTGCCGTCCTCGAAGCCGCTGTCATGTCGATTCTGCCTTATGCAGCCTGCTCTGGGCAGAAAAACATGGGGCGGTTAGCAACATGGCACTTCGCCGGTAGCTATTCGTCAGATCTGCTGAACCGCGCTCCACGTAGGTGACCTGCGAGAATCTCCCTGGAGATGACAGGACGTGATATGGCTGGTGGCTTCAAGTAACCTTGCTAACAGCCATGTGGCAGTCGATCTGACGGAGCGGCACCCGACCGGAGGACCGGACGCCGGCCGCTCGATAGGCTCACGGCATGGGTTTCGAGGTTGTCTGCGAGGTCGAGCCGCCCACCCGTCCGGACCTGACGAAGGTCCGGCACCAGATCGGGGTTCTGAGCCTGGTGGCGGACTCATTCCTCATCCCCGACAACCACATTGGACGGGCCACCGTGTCCAGTGTGGCCGTTGCTCATGAAGTGCAGGCCATGGGCGCGCGGGGCATCGCCTGCTTGAACTCGCGGGACCGGAATCTGCTCGGATTCCGCAGGGATCTGCTCACGGCGGCCGCCTACGGGGTCGAGCGTTTCCTGTTCGTCTACGGCGACAAGCCGCGGGCGGGCGGACGGACGAGCGAGCTGACCGTCCGGGCGATGATGGAGGAGGCCCGCGCGGCCGGCGAGGACGAGGTGTTCGCCGGGTCGGGCCCGTTCCAGGTCGGCGTGACGTCCGGGCTGCGCCGGGTGCCCGAGTGGAAGCGGGCCGCGGACTTCACCTTCGTCCAGGTCAGCTACTCGCTGGACAACCTGCTGCGGTGGCGGGAGGGCGCCGGGATCGAGGGCCCCGTCTACGCGGGCGTCATGGTCCTGGCGAGTGCCGGGATGGCGCGGAACCTGGCGGCGGCCATTCCCGACATCGACATCCCCGCGCAGCTCGTCGAGGCCGTCGAGCGGGACCGGGCGGCCGGGGTCGCGGCGGCCTGCGAGCAGGTGCTCGCCCTCCGCGACTCGGGCGCGTTCGACGGGGTCCACCTCGTGCCGGTCAGCCGGTACCGGGAGGTTGCGGCGCGGCTGGAGCGGGAGCTGTGAGGCCGGGGCTGCGGGGTCAGGTCTCCGCGGTCGTCGGGGACGCGGACACGGCGGCCGCGCTGGGGAGCGGGGACGTGCCCGTCCTCGGGACGCCCCGGCTGCTGGCGCTCGCGGAGGCGGCGGCCGTCGTGGCGCTCGCGGGCCGCCTCGGCGACGGGCGGACGTCCGTGGGGACCCGCGTCGAACTGGACCACCGTGCGCCCAGCCCGGTCGGGGCGCGGGTGACCGTGGAGGCCGAACTCGAAGAGGTCGACGGGAATCGGCTCGTGTTCGGGTTCCAGGCCGTCGACGAGCGCGGTTCGGCGGTGGGAGGCGGACACGTCGAGCGCGTGGTGGTCGACCGGGAACGGTTCGCGGCGCGGCTTCAGTAGGGGAGTAGGCGGCCCGAGGGGGTCCTCAGGTCGGGCTGGCTCGGTTGACGTGGGGGCTTGGGGCGCTTGATGAGCTGCTGCCGTGCCATGGTGATCATCTCCCCCCAACGGGCCCGACTTAATCGTCGTGGCCGCGTCCGACGCGGCCGGCTTCCGCGCGGTTCGCTGAGCTTATGCGACGAACACTGTCGGTTCGACCGATTTTCGGGAAGACGTCATCGACGGAGCGCGCCAGGGCGGTCGCTCATTGTGCCCGGAATTCAGGAAACGATGTCGCGGGACCGGAAGCGCCGGAAGGCCAAAGCGAACAGGATCAGGGAGTAGGAAAGCGACAGCGCGGCCCCTTTCGTCATGCCCGTCCACTGGATCTGGGGTTGCAGGGCGTCCATCCAGGAGTACATCCAGTGGGTCGGGAGGAAGTCGCGCCAGGAGCCGAGTGCGGTGACGGCGTCCAGGATGTTGCTGACGATGACGAGCCCGACGGCGCCGCCGACCGCGCCCAGCGGCGAGTCCGTGGTGACGGAGAGCAGGAACGCCAGGGCGGCGACGACGAGCTGGGCGACCAGCGAGTAGCCGACGATGATCGCCATCCGGCCGAGCGCGGTGCTCACCGGGACGGTGCCGCCGGTGGGGAGCTCGACGTCGCCCCAGCCGAAGCCGGCCGTGCCGGCCACCAGGGACATCAGCGGGAGGCTGACGACGGCGACGACCGCGTAGGAGAGGGCGACGATCAGCTTCTGGCGGAGCAGGCGGGCGCGCGGCACGGGGGCGGCCAGCAGGTACCGCAGCGACGACCAGCCGGCCTCGCTCGCGACCGTGTCGCCGCAGAACAGGGCCACGGCGACGACGAGCAGGAAGCCGGTCGAGACGAACAGGGCGAAGAGGGCGAAGTTCAGCGCGCTGGACGTGGCGACGTCGACCAGGCTGGGGACGCCGTCCGGGCCGGGGTCGCCGCCGAGCTTGAACGCCAGCACCAGCACCCACGGGAGGACGAGCAGGATCCCGAACGCGACGAGCGTCCGCCGGCGCCGGAACTGGCGGACGGCCTCGACCCGCAGGGGCAGGGTCCGCCGGACGTCGTAGGTGGTCATGGCGCCTCTCCGATGATCTCCAGGAACGCGTCCTCCAGCCGGCGGCCGGAGCCGGTGATCTCGCTGACCGGCCCGGCGGCGACGCGCCGCCCGCCGGCCATGACGACCGCGTGCGTGCAGGTCTGCTCGACCTCGGCGAGCAGGTGGCTGGAGACGATCACGGTCCGTCCGGCCGCGGCGTACCGGACGAGCACCTCCCGCATCTCGCGGATCTGCGGCGGGTCGAGGCCGTTGGTGGGCTCGTCCAGGACGAGGAGGTCCGGTAGGCCGAGCATGGCCTGGGCTATGGCGAGCCGCTGCCGCATCCCCTGCGAGTAGGTGCGCACGGCCCGGTCCAGGGCCGACCCCAGGTCGGCTATCTGCAGTGCCTCGTCCAGGTGGGCCTCGTCCAGGGGGCGGCCGGTGGCGCGCCAGTACAGGTCCAGGTTGTCGCGGCCAGAGAGGTGGGGGAGGAACCCGGGCCCCTCGACGAAGGAACCAAGGCGGGACAGGACGGGTGCCCCGGGAGTGACACGGTGACCGAAGATGCGGATCTCGCCCGAGTCGGGGTGGATGAGCCCCATGAGCATGCGCAGGGTTGTCGTCTTCCCGGCGCCGTTCGGGCCCAGCAGCCCTAGCACCTGCCCCTTTTCCACGCGGAACGACAGGTCGGCCACGGCCAGATGGCCGTTCTTGTACGCCTTGGTCAGGCCCGTGATCTCCAGCGGGACATCGCTGTCACTGGACGATCCGCGCCTCTGGCGTCCAGGCAAGAGGATCGCGGCGACCAAGCTGAGAGCGGCCAACGGGAGGACCCACACCCAGGCGGGCAGCGGCGGGGATTCCGTCGTCAATGCCGGGACCGTGGGAACGCTCAGCGGCGAGACCGCCCGCACCTTGTAGGAGGAGGGCTCGGCGGGGGTCGCGAAGCCCATGTCGGTCGTCGCGATGACGAGGCGCAGGCGGTGACCCCGGTCGAACCGGTAGTCCATCGCCGGGAGCGTCACCGTGACCTCCGTGCCGTCCGAGTTGTCCGCGCCGTCCTCGACTCGGAACGGCGCCGCCAGCCGCCGTGCCGGGGCGGCGCTCCCGCCGGGCGGGACGTCGTAGAGCTTCGCGAACAGCGGGCCGTCCCCGCGGACCCTGAGGCGTACCGTGGCCGCCCCGGTGAGCCGCACAGGACGGTCCAGCGGACGCGTGTCGAACGTGGCGGTCTGTCCCGGCATGTCCGCCGGGAGCGACCCGCCGAGCGCGCCCAGCGAGCCGAGGGAGCCGAGCGCGCCCAGCCCGGGCACGGCCGAGATCGACGCCGGCGATCCGCCCGCCGGGTTGAAGATCGTCTGCTCGCCGCCGGAGAGCGGCATCGCGACCGGCTCGCCCGACAGCCCCGGATACCGGGACGCCGCCGCCTCCTCCACGACGACCCGCTGCGTGGACGAGTCGAGCCCGCCCGCCCGCGTCACCGTGAACCCGTCCAGGGCGGGCGCGGCGCCGCGGAGCCGGGCGTCGAAGAAGTCGCGCACGAGCCCCTCGACCCGCCCGGTCTCGGGGTCGCCGCCGTCGTGCCCGCCCTGGAACCACACCACCTTCACCGGCGCGCCGTGCCGGGCGATGGCGCGCGCGTTCGCGTCGGCCTGGTCCAGCGGGAACAGCGAGTCGGCCTGCCCCTGGATCAGCAGCGTCGGCACCCTGATCCGGTCGGCGACCGCCGCCGGGCTCGACCGCCGCAGCGTCTCGATCGCCGACGAGGTCGGACGGCCCTTCGTCGCGACCTCCTGGTACATGTCGCAGAGCGACGGCAGGAAGCGCCCGCATGCGGAACGGTCGGCGCCGCTCGTGAAGAAGACCCCCGCCCACAGCTTCTTGAACACGCCGTCCGGAGCCCCCGCGCCGGTCGCGGACGGGAACAGCGCGTCGGCGAGGTCGTTCCAGGTGATCTGCGGCGCGATGGCGTCCACGCGCCGGTCGTAGGCGGCGGTCAGCAGCGCGATCGCGCCGCCGTACGACTGCCCCGCCATGCCGACGCGCGGGTCGCCGGGTCCGTCGAGGACGACCTCGGGACGCCGCGCGAGCCAGTCGATCAGCTGCCGGGTGTCCTTGACCTCGTAGTCGGGCGAGTTGAGCGCGATCTCCCCGGTCGACCGGCCGAACCCGCGCGCCGACCACGCCAGTACCGCGAACCCGGCGCGAGCCAGGTCGCGCGCCTCGCCGGCCACCTCCCGCTTCGAGCCGCCGAAGCCGTGCGCCAGCAGGACGGCCGGGCCCTTCGCCCGGCCGACCGGCCGGTAGAACGTCGTGTCGAGCGTGACGCGCTGATCGTTCTTGGGGCCGTCCACGACGGCGATGCGCTGCTCGGACGTCCGCACGCGAGGCGCGTCGCCGGCCGTGAGGCCCCAGGACGCGCCGCCGCCCGCCAGCACGACCGCCGTGCCCGCCGCCGTCCAGCGTGCGGCCCGTCCCGTCCTGCCCCACCGCGCCCGGAGAGCGCCCCCCAGCCTCATGGTCAGCAACCCTATGCGCGGCGCGGCGCGCGGGGCTCCGACCGGGAGACGATCTCGGCCGCGGCTGCTACGCCTCCGGGCGTACGGGCGGGGCGAGCGCGGCGGTGAACATGGCGGTGAGCCGGTCGGTGACCTCGGCCGGGTCGGCGGCGCGCAGGTCGTCCAGGCCGAACAGCCGCCGGACGGGCCCGCCGCCCATGATGATCGTGGACGCGAGCAGCGCGCGGGCGCGGGCGTCCGGCCCCTCCAGCTGGGCGATGATCGGCTGGACGATCACGTCCTCCAGGTACCGGAGCAGGATCTTCTTGACCTCCGGCTGGCCCGCCGACCGGTCGAGCATCCGGGACATGGCGGTGGCGGAGCGCTGGTCGATCTGCCGGACGAAGTGCTCGGCGAGCCGGCGCGGCAACCCCGCGGGGTCGCCGGCGATGACGCCGCGGATCACCGACTCGCCCGTCAGTACCTCGCCGAACAGCGCCGCCTTGGACCCGAAGTAGCGGTTGACCAGGGCGACGTTCGCCTCCGCCCGCGCCGCGATCTCGCGGACCGTGACGCCGTCGTAGCCGTGCTCGCCGAACAGGTCGCGGGCGGCGTCCAGGATGCGGCGCTCGGTCGCCTCCCGGTCCCGCTTCGGCCGGCCGGCCCGTTCCGGCCGTTCCGGCCGCCGCTCACCGCTCGCTTCGGCCGGCACCGTGCGCTTGTCCTCGACCCGCATCCCCATCCCCGGACTGTCGGTAACGGTCAGTGTTCAGTATCCAACGAGTTGCAGGTAAACAGAGTTGCAAGTAAACAAGCGTCTACCTAAGATACATGCACGGCACAGATAAATCCGTACGCATGGGGGCAGGGTGGCTCAAACCAGCGTGGCGTCGCACGGCCCAGCGGCGTCCGAGCCGAGACCGCAGTACACGCACCGGCAGATCCTGGAGATCCTCGCCGGCCTGATGATGGCCATGGCGACCTCGATGATCTCGATGTCGGTCATCTCCACGGCGCTGCCGACGATCGTCGGCGACCTCGGCGGGCAGGACAAGCTGGCCTGGGTGGCCAGCGCGTCGCTGCTGACGATGACGGCCTCCACCCCGCTGTGGGGCAAGATGTCGGACATCGCCGGGCGCAAGCTGATGTTCCAGACCGCCCTGCTGATCTTCGTCGTCGCCTCGGTCGGAGCCGGGCTGTCGCAGAACATCGGCCATCTCATCGCCGCCCGCGCGTTCCAGGGCCTCGGCGCGGGCGGCCTGTCCGCACTCGCCCAGGTGATCCTCGGCGACGTCGTCGAGCCCCGGCAGCGCGGCCGCTACGCCGGCTACATGGGCGCGGTGTTCGGCGTCGCGACCGTCGCCGGGCCGCTGCTCGGCGGGTTCATCGTGGACGCCGACGGCCTCGGCTGGCGCTGGTGCTTCTACGTGTGCGTGCCGCTCGCGCTGGTCGCGTTCCTGGTGATCCAGAAGGTGCTGACGCTGCCGAAGGTCAAGCGGGAGACCCACCTGGACGTGTTCGGCGCGATCACCATCACCGGCAGCGCCGGCTTCCTGATGCTGGTGCTCTCCATGGGCGGCATCGAGTTCGCGTGGAACTCCCCATGGACCTACATCCTCCTCGGGTGCGTCGTCGTCCTGCTCGCACTCGCGGTCGTCGCCGAGCGCATCGCCCGCGACCCGATCCTGCCGCCCCGGCTGTTCCGCAACCGGACGTTCCTGCTGACGTCGTTCGTCTCGATCTGCGTCGGCGTCGCGATGTTCGGCGTGATGATCTACATGCCGCAGTATCTGCAGATCGTCAAGGGGCTGAGCCCGACGGCGTCCGGCCTGATGACGCTGCCGCTCGTCGTCGGCATGCTCGTCACCTCCACCGGCTCCGGCCAGATCGTGACCCGGACCGGCCGCTACAAGATCTTCCCGGTGCTCGGCCTGCTGTGCGTCGCGGGCGGGATGTTCCTGCTCTCGCGGCTGCACACCGACTCGCCGAAGCTGGTCGTCGGCGCCGACCTCGCCCTGCTCGGCGTCGGGATGGGCCTGACGCTGCAGATCCTGATCCTCGCCGCGCAGAACGCCGCCGCGCGCACCGACCTGGCCGCGACCACGTCCGGCGTCTCCTTCTTCCGCAACCTCGGCGGCGCCGTCGGCGTGGCCGCGTTCGGCGCGATCCTCACCAACCGGGTGGCGGACGAGATCGCGGCGGGCTTCCGCGCGGCCGGCCTCCCGATGCCGTCCGGCACCTCCGGCAGCCTCGGCTCCCCGGCGGAGATCCAGCGGCTGGCCGATCCGGTGCACGGGATCATCGTGGAGGCGTTCACCACGGCGATGCAGGCCGTCTTCGTGGTCGGCATCCCGGTCGCGGTGATCGGCTTCCTCGCCGTCCTCGCGCTGAAGGAGATCCCGCTGCGCGGCTCGGCCGACCGCGGCAAGGCCGCCACGACGCCGCCAGAGGGCGCGGTCCCGGGCGAGGACGGCGTCGTCCGGCCGCCGTCCCTCGCGGCGCGGACGGGCGCCGCCGGCGCGGTCGGCGCCGGACGGCACGCGCGCGAGAACGGCACGGGCTGACCGCCGCCGGGCCCGACCCGGGTCAGCGCCCCTTGAGGTCGCGGACGAGCCGCTTCGCCGTCGCCTTGTCCGGCGAGCCGGTCACGACGACCTTCCCGTCCGTGATCGCCATGTCGACGCGCGGCAGGGTGACGAGCCGGTCGCGGACGACGAACGCCAGGTCGCGCCCGACGGTCGCCCGGGTCAGCTGGGCGAACGCGTTCCGGTCGACCGGCCGCAGCGTCACCGCCACGTCGTACCCGCCCGGCCGCACCCGCGACTTCTGGACGCGCAGGTCGGCGACCTTGTGGATCGCGATGCCCTGGGTGAGGTGGTAGCACGTCGGGCCGGTGCCCGCCTGCCCGGTGATCCCCTGCGTCCCGGCGGGGCACGGTCCGGCGGTCGCCTGGGCGACGGGGTAGATGTGCAGCGGCGCGGCCAGCGCCACCGGCCGGGTCCGCATCGAGGACGCGATCAACCCGCCGGTCACCGCCACGGCCGCGATCAGCAGCCCCAGGGTCAGCACCATGACCAGCAGCGCGGCCCGGTGCTGGTCGGCGGCCTCCGCCGGCTTCACGGGCGCCCGCTGCGGCCGGGGCCGGCGCCGTCCGGCGCGGCTCCGCTTGACCTCCGCGGCCTGCCGCCGCCGCTCCGCCGCCCGCGCCCGCCGCCGCGCCGCCTCGCCGTCGGGGGCCGGCAGGACGGCCGTGGCCGCCTCCGGCTTCGCCCCGCCGCGGAGGCTCTCCTGCCCCAGCGCCTCGGCCGGGTCGCCGGCGCGTCCCGCGGGGAGTGGCCGCGTGCCGCCGCCCGAACCGGCATCGGCGATCGGCTCGGGCGGCGGCTCCGCGTCCGAGCCGGACGCGATCTCGTCCGCCGCGCCCTTGGCCGCGGCGGGCGGTGCGGACTCGGCGGGCGGCGCGGGCTCTGCGGACTCCGCGGGCGGTGCGGACTCGTCCGGCGGTGCGGTGTCCGCGGTCGGCGGCGCCGCCGCGGGAGGCTCATCGCGCGGACGATCCTTGCTGCGGCGCGGAATGACCCGCATCGTCACCTCCCCGGCTCCATGATCCCCATCAGTCTTTCAGGATGAG
Source organism: Actinomadura monticuli (assembly GCF_041463655.1). NCBI lineage: Bacteria > Bacillati > Actinomycetota > Actinomycetes > Streptosporangiales > Thermomonosporaceae > Actinomadura > Actinomadura monticuli. Next base: position 24,522 of record NZ_JAXCEI010000012.1, on the reverse strand, counting down.
ACGTCTCCCCGCACCGCGTCTCGCCCGAAGGCCGCCGCGAATCGTCTCTTTGTCATCATGTCCAACAGTGCCCCGTTCGCGGGCCTTCAATACGCAAGAAAAAGCCCGGCCCCGGACAATCCGGGGCCGGGCCTGCGCAAAACCCGATTAACGGATGCGACTAATCGATGCGCCAGGTGTCGCCGGAACCGAGCAGCGCGGCGAGGTCGCCCTCGCCCTGCTTCTCGACCGCCTCGTCGAGCTGGGCCCGCATCAGCTCGTCGTAGGACGGGCGGTCCACGTCCCGGAAGATGCCGATCGGGGTGTGCTCGAACGCCGGCTGGTCCAGCCGCGACAGCGCGAACGCCTGCGACGGGTCCGGGTTGTGGGCGTCGTGGACGGCGATCTCGGACGCGGAGACGTCCGCGACGTTCACCACCTCGAACGACCCGGACGGCGTCCGGCGCAGCGCCTTGGACCGGTCCGCCCCGAAGACGATCGGCTCACCGTGCTCCAGCCGGACGGTGATGTCGTCCCGCACCGACGCGTCCTTCAGCGGCTCGAACGCGTTGTCGTTGAAGATGTTGCAGTTCTGGTAGATCTCCACCAGCGCGGTGCCGCGGTGCTGCGCCGCCGCCCGCAGCACCGACTGGAGGTGCTTGCGGTCGGAGTCGATCGTGCGGGCGACGAACGTGCCCTCCGCGCCGATCGCGAGCGACAGCGGGTTGAAGGGCGCGTCCAGCGAGCCCATCGGCGTCGACTTGGTGATCTTGCCGAGCTCGGACGTCGGCGAGTACTGGCCCTTCGTCAGCCCGTAGATCCGGTTGTTGAACAGCAGGATCTTCAGGTTGACGTTGCGGCGCAGCGCGTGGATCAGGTGGTTGCCGCCGATCGACAGCGAGTCGCCGTCGCCGGTCACCACCCACACCGACAGGTCCGGGCGGGACGTGGCGAGCCCCGTCGCGATCGCGGGCGCGCGGCCGTGGATCGAGTGGAACCCGTAGGTGTTCATGTAGTACGGGAACCGCGACGAGCAGCCGATGCCCGAGATGAACGTGATGTTCTCCCGGCGCAGCCCGAGCTCCGGCAGGAAGGACTGGACGGCCGCGAGGATTGCGTAGTCACCGCACCCGGGGCACCAGCGCACCTCCTGGTCGGTCTTGAAGTCCTTCAGCGTCTGCTTCCCGTCCGCCTTCGGGACGAGGGAGAGCAGCGACTTCCCGTTGCCGGCGCCGTTTCCGTTCCCGGCGCCGTTCCCGTTCGAGGAGCCGTTCTCACTCACTGTCGATCACATCCTGGATGACGCCCTGCAGCTCTTCCGCCTTGAAGGGCAGGCCGCGGACCTGGTTGTAGCCGATCACGTCGATGAGGAACCGGCCGCGCAGCAGCATCGCGAGCTGGCCGAGGTTGATCTCCGGGACGATAACCTTGTCGTAGGAGCGCAGCACCTCGGGCAGGTTCGCGGGGAACGGGTTGAGGTGCCGCACGTGGGCCTGCGCGATGTTCCGGCCGGTCGCGCGGACCCGCCGGACGCCCGCGGAGATCGCCCCGTACGTTCCGCCCCAGCCCAGCACGAGGACGCGGGCCGCGCCGGACGGGTCGTCCACCGCGAGCGGCTCGATGTCGTTCGCGATACCGTCCACCTTGGCCTGGCGCAGCCGGGTCATGGTGTCGTGGTTGGACGGGTCGTAGGAGATGTTGCCGGACCCGTCGGCCTTCTCCAGGCCGCCGATCCGGTGCTCCAGCCCGGCCGTCCCCGGGATCGCCCACGGCCGGGCGAGGGTCTCGGGGTCGCGCTTGAACGGCTGGAAGTCCTCCTGCGAGGGCGCGGCGAAGTTCGGCTCGATCGTCGGCAGCGACGCGACGTCCGGCAGCTTCCACGGCTCGGAGCCGTTCGCGAGGTAGCCGTCCGACAGCAGGATCACCGGCGTGCGGTACTTCACCGCGATCCGGGCCGCCTCGATCGTCGCGTAGAAGCAGTCCGACGGGGACTGCGGCGCGATCACCGGGACGGGCGCCTCGCCGTTGCGGCCGTACATGACCTGCAGCAGGTCGGCCTGCTCGGTCTTGGTCGGCAGCCCGGTCGACGGCCCGGCCCGCTGCACGTCGATGACCAGCAGCGGAAGCTCGGTCGCGACGCCGAGGCCGATCGTCTCGCTCTTCAGCGCGATGCCCGGCCCGGACGTCGTGGTGACGCCGAGCGACCCGCCGAACGAGGCGCCGAGCGCCGCGCCGACCGCGGCGATCTCGTCCTCGGCCTGGAAGGTCCGCACGCCGAACTTCTTGTGCTTGCTGACCTCGTGCAGGATGTCGGACGCCGGGGTGATCGGGTACGAGCCGAGGAAGATCGGCAGCCCGCTCTGCACGCCCGCGGCGACCAGCCCGTACGCGAGCGCGAGGTTCCCGGTGATATTGCGGTACAGGCCGGGCTCGTGCTCGGCCGGCTTGATCTCGTACTGCACCGAGAACGCCTCGGTGGTCTCGCCGTAGGACCAGCCCGCCTGGAAGGCCGCGATGTTGGCCTTCATGATCTCGGGCTTGGTGGCGAACTTGCGCTCCAGGAAGCCGAGCGTCCCCTCGGTGGGACGGTGATACAGCCAGGACAGCAGCCCGAGCGCGAACATGTTCTTCGCGCGCTCCGCGTCCTTCTTGGAGATGTCGAAGTTCTCAAGGGCCTTCACCGTCATCGAGGTCAGCGGCAGCGCGTGCACGCGGAACTCGGCGAGCGAGCCGTCCTCGACCGGGCTGGCCTCGTAGCCGACCTTGGTGAGGTTGCGCTTGGTGAACTCGTCGGTGTTGACGATGAGGTCGGCGCCGCGCGGCAGGTCCGCGAGGTTGGCCTTGAGGGCGGCCGGGTTCATCGCGACCAGCACGTTGGGCGCGTCCCCGGGCGTGAGGATGTCGTGGTCGGCGAAGTGGAGCTGGAAGCTCGACACGCCGGGCAGCGTCCCGGCGGGGGCGCGGATCTCGGCAGGGAAGTTCGGCAGCGTCGACAAGTCGTTGCCGAACGCCGCCGTCTCCTGGGTGAAGCGGTCACCGGTCAGCTGCATGCCGTCGCCGGAGTCTCCGGCGAAGCGGATGATGACGCGGTCGAGTTGCTGGACCTGTTTGGTCACAGAGGAAGACCTCCTCGACGGGCAGCACCCTTCCCGGGGGAGGCACCCGGGATCGTGATGCTACTTAGGCTTACCTTCATGGTATGTCCGGGATCGGATGGTGGTATCGGGACGACCGCTCACCGGGAGATACGACCTGGGGCGGCGTCCTAGTTCATCCCGAACACAGGCTGCTGCGCTGCCGGCACAGGTCGACGTGCAGCCGCCTGACCAGGCGTCGCGCAGGGCGCGTCGAGGAGCCGCGGCTCCCCAGGGGCGTGGAGTTCACGATGCGAAGTGTAGACAGCGCCGGACCCGGGCGGCGGCACCGCCCCTGGACCGGTGCCTCAGGGCCGCCCTGGTGACCGTGACGTGGCGACCTCCGGACCGTCCGAGCGCTCGGCCGCGGGCGCGCCCGGCGCGGACGTGGCCGGATTCGGCGTGGCCGGATCCGGCTTCAGCACCGCGGTGCGCTCGCGGTCGACCTGGGCGAGCAGCTCCGGGACGTCCGCCGCGTCCAGCGCCTCGCCGACGACGCGGGCGGACGCCTCGTACGGGTACGAGCCGGGGTTGTCGAGCGCCTTCTTCATCCAGTCCCGCCACAGCCTGCTGGTGACGGTGCAGCGCAGCACGACCGAGCGGTCGCCCTGCACGTCCCCGGACGTCCGGCAGGAGCCGAGGGGCCTGCCCCTGGACGTGATCGACGCCAGCAGCGCGGCGCGCGCGCCGTCCGGCACCGCCGTCTCGGGGGCGGTCAGCGTGGCGGGCAGGCTGACCGTGCAGCCGTTCGTGTTCTGCTCGCAGTTGCTGAACGTCAGCGTCCCCGGCCGGAAGCGCAGGTTCGGGTCGCCCGCGCCGCCCAGCGCGGCCACCCTCGGGCGCAGCTCGGCGAACAGCGTCGCGGGCGCCGCCACCGGCGCGGCGGTGAACCGCGGCGCGCTCTGCGCGGCGGCGCGCACCGACAGCAGCCGGTACGGGGCGGCCGCCATGACCAGGTACTCGGCGGCGGCGGTCTTGACCCGGTACGCCCGCACGCCGTTCACGACCTCCGTCGGCGGGTTCCCCGACGTCTTGGCCAGCGCCTTCGCGATGGCCTTCGGCCCGAGGACCTGCGGCACGTCGAAGCCCGGCGCGGACGCGGGCGCCTTCGACCAGCGGCCGGCGTAGTGGTCGGGGTGCGTGATCTCCCCGGCGTAGTCGCGCCAGAACGCGAGGCCCGCCTTGACGTAGGTGACGCCGTCCACTGCGACGATGTCCGCCGTGAGCGTGCCCGCGACGAGCCGTCCGGTCGTCGAACCCGACGGCGTCACCCGCAGATGCGCCTGGACGGGCCGGCCCTTCAGCGTCATGGTGCCGTCGTAGCGCACGCCCGTCCCGGACGTGAGCCCGCGGCCCGCCGCGACCGTCCACGCCGGCGGCGGCGCGGACACGGTGGGCGTGGCCTTCCTCTTCGGCGGCTCGCCGTCCCCGCCGAACGCGAGCGCGGCCACGGCGCCGCCGGCGACCACGACGACGGCCGCCGCCCCCGCGACGGCGATGATCCGCGCGCCCCGCCCGCGCCGCTGCCGCCCGCTCTTCCCCGGCATGACCCCGCCGGGCGGGACGGGCCCGTCCATGGCGGAACCGCCGCCCGGCCGAGGGGACGTCTCGTGCTGCGATGGCGGCTCGTACTGGGGTGGCGGCTCGTGCTGAGGTGACGGATCGTCCTGTTCAGCGTTCACTCGCGGCTCACTCTGCTCTCACTTCCGGGGCCGGTCCGGCCCGACCGTCAGGCACAAAGCAAGGGAACTGAAGGCGTCCTCCGGAGGGCGTCGGCGAGGCTCGGGACCGTCTACGGGGGGTGGAGGGCGGCCGCCGGGGCCCGGGAGGGGCGTCTCCACAGAGCATAAGGGTGCCCGGCGGCGCTTCCCCCCCCGGGCGGGGAGGAGCGCCACCGGGCACCCGGTGGCCGGGGTCAGCGCGCGGTGCCGGGCACCCCGCGCCTCACCTGCGGCTCATTCGCTGTCGAGGCCGTTCTGCAGCGACTGCACCTCGGCGGACGTGGCGCCGATCACCTTGTACTGGGCGTGCTTGTAGAACGTGCCGCCGGTGGACTTGGCCCAGCTCCGCCAGGCGCTGGAGCTGACCCGGCAGCTCGCCCATTCGGGGCTGGTGCCGCTGATGGTGATGCGGGTCGTGCAGTCGCCGAGGTCGCGGCCGGTCAGCGTCCCGGCCGTGAGCCGGAACCGCACGTCGATCGTGACGGGCTTCTCCACGTTGTACGGCGGGCGGATGCTGGCCTGGACCGTGCAGCCGGAGCTGCCGTTGCAGCCGCCCTTCTTCCACTCGCTGACCGAGGGACGGCCGGCGGTGCTGAAGGCGTCCTTGAGCTCGCCCATGCTCGACCGCATGTCCGAGATGAGGGACGAGGCGTCGCCCGAGTCCTTCGGGGTGACGTCCACCGCGACGCGCGGCGAGGTGGCCTCGTAGCGCATCAGCTCGGCGTCGTCGTCATCGGTGATGTAGATGGTGGACGAGAAGGTGCTGAACTTGAGGGCCTTCTTGCCCTGCCACGTGGTCTCCAGGGGCTTGACCCTCGACGTCCGGGCGGAGCGCAGCTTGGACGCCAGCGCCGCCGGCGTCAGCTCCGTCTTGAAGTCGAGGTCGAGCTCGTCGTCGCTCAGCCGTCCCCACTGCTCGCCGGACTGCAGGAAGAACGGGTCGTCGGACGAGGAGATCTCCCGGTTCCAGTACGACTTGTCGGCCTTCACGAACAGCTTCCCGTCGGCGGACAGGACGGTGACGCTGTCGCCGCCCCAGGTGACGGGGCCCATCGCGCGGCCGCCCTTGGTCACGTTCAGCTCGCCGCGCAGGGTCTCGGCGCCGCCGAAGGTGCCCTTCAGCCCGACGGCGCGGGCGGTGTCCATGTTGGCGGCGGCGGCGGTCAGCTTCTCTTCCGGCGACTTCCCGCCACTCACCGTCACCGCGTACACGACGACCGCGATGATGATGAGGAAGACGAGGCCGCCGCCGATCAGCCCGATGACGAGCCCGCCGCCTCCGCCGCGCTTCGGCGGCGGCATGGCGGGGCCCATCGGGGCGCCGGGGGGCGGGGGGAAGAAGGGGGGCGGCGTGCCAGCGCCGCCGAAGCCGCCGGGCGGGGGAGGCCCGCCCGGACCGCCCGGACCACCAGGGCTTCCGGGTCCGACCGGACCGGGACCGCCGGGGCCCGCCGGTGGCGGCGGAGGCGGCCACGAGGCACCGCCCGGGGATTCCCAGCCCGGGGGAGGCGGGGGGTTGCTCATCCGGTCACGTCCTTCCAGGTCAACCTGACCCAATGCAAAACTAGTGTGCAGCAAAACCATGACATTGTGATCCTCCGGGGTGGAGGTACGACGCCACACTCCCCTGGCCCTGCTCCAGAGGGGATACTCGATGAGACGCACGCGAGGAGAACCCGGTGCATAACTATTTCGACACATATGTCGTCGTGGTCGTGCTGCTCCTCGCCGGCGCGGGGATCGTCGCCGGCGCGCTCGCCGCCAACCGGATGCTGCGCCCGCACCGTCCGACGGCGGAGAAGCTGACCACCTACGAGTGCGGCGTCGACCCGGTCGGCGAGGGCTGGGCCCACTCGTACGTGCGCTACTACGTCTTCGCCTACCTCTACGTGGTGTTCGCCGTGGACGCCGTGTTCCTGTTCCCCTGGGCGACGGTCTTCTCCGCGCCCGGCTACGGGGCGACGACGCTCGGTGAGATGTTCGTCTTCCTGGCCTTCCTCGCCACCGGGCTCGCCTACGCGGGCAAGAAGGGCGTCCTCTCCTGGGTCTGAGGTGCCGGGCGCTGTAACAATGGCGCTGTGGGCACCATCGATCTACCGCCGCCGAGCGTGGGACCGCTGTCGCGGGTCGCGCCGAAGCCGATCAAGTTCGTGCTCAACTGGGGCCGCCGCTACTCGCTCTGGGTCTTCAACTTCGGCCTGGCCTGCTGCGCCATCGAGTTCATCGCCACGTCGATGAGCAGGCACGACTTCATCCGGCTCGGTGTCATCCCGTTCGCGCCCGGGCCCCGCCAGGCCGACCTGATGGTCGTCTCCGGCACCGTCAGCGACAAGATGGCCCCGGCGGTGCGGCGCCTGTACGAGCAGATGCCCGAGCCCAAGTACGTCATCTCGTTCGGCGCCTGCTCCAACTGCGGCGGCCCCTACTGGGACTCCTACTGCGTCACCAAGGGCGTCGACCAGATCATTCCGGTGGACGTGTACGTGCCCGGCTGCCCGCCGCGTCCGGAGGCGCTGCTGCAGGGCATCGTCCACCTGCAGGAGAAGATCGCGGCGGAGTCGCTCGGCGACCGGTACGCGAACGGCGACGCCCGCACCCCGCCGCCCCCGCCGCGCCCGCTGTCGGCCACGGTGCTGCGCCGCCCCCTCCTGCCGCCCCCGCCGCCGGACGAGGAGGAGACGTTCGAGCACTGGAACGTCATGGGCGAGGAGGCGCGCCGGGAGAGCGCGGCGGCCGACGACGAGACGGTCCCCGTCGAGCACCTCGGGGACGCCGACGTCACCGAGACCGCCCGGGACACCGGGCCGACTCAGGACACCGAGACCACTCAGGACATCGGGACCACTCAGGACACCGAGGCCGTGCGGGACACCGGCGACCGGGCGCCCGCCGCCCACCCGGCCGAGGCGGAGACCCAGCCCGTGCCCGTGCTGGAGGACGACGTGGCGGGCGACGACCAGACCACGGCACCCGTCCCGGCGCTGGAGGACGACCAGGCCACCGCGCCCGTCCCGACGCTGGGGGACGACCCGCACGCCGCCGAGCACCCCGCGGCGGAGGAGAAGCCCGCCGCGGCGGAGGGACGGGGCCGGCGCGGCGGGAGGCGCCGCCGGGCGTCCGACCACGATCCGTCGATCATCCCCGGGCTGGTCGGCGACGACCACGACGACCACGACGACCACGACGACCAGATCGGGCGCGACCGGTGAGCGCCGAGCTGGCGGACGCCTGGACGGCCCGCTTCGGCGACGAGGTCAGCATGGAGGAGACGTTCGGCGGCCTCGCCGTCGGGGTCCCGCCGGAGCACTGGCTCGACGCGCTGACCTTCGCGCGCGACGACCTGGCCTGCGGCTTCTTCGACTGGCTGACCGGCGTGGACGAGCTGGAGGACGGCTTCGCCGTCGTCGTCCACGTCTACTCGCTGGAGCGCCGCCACCATCTGCTGGTCCGGACCCGCGTCCCGAAGCGGGCCCCGGTGCTGGCGACGGCGACGGGCGTCTACCGGGGCGCCGCGTGGCACGAGCGCGAAACGGCGGAGATGTTCGGGATCCTGTTCGAGGGCCACCCGAACCTCGTCCCGCTGCTGCTCCCGGACGGTTTCGAGGGCCATCCGCTGCGCAAGGACTTCGTGCTCGCCGCCCGTGTCGCGAAGCCGTGGCCGGGCGCGAAGGAACCGGGCGAGTCGGGCCACGGCGCCCCGAGCCGCCGCCGCGTCCGCCCGCCGGGCGTGCCCGAAGAGGGGCCGTGGGCGGCCGCGGCGGAGCGCCCGCGGGCCGAGGGCCGCGCGAAGTCCGCCCGGCCTCCGGAAGGGCAGGGCCCCGATGCTTGAGATCGTCGTCAAGCTGGTCCTGGTCGCCGCCGCGTTCGCGCTGCTGCCGCTGCTGGTGGGGCAGGCCGAGCACAAGGTGATGGCGCACATGCAGGGCCGCCTCGGCCCCATGTACGCGGGCGGTTTCCACGGCTGGGCGCAGCTCGTCGCCGACGGCGTCAAGTTCGCGCAGAAGGAGGACGTGGTCCCGCGCGACGCCGACCGGTGGGTGTTCAAGCTGGCGCCGGGCGTGGCGCTCGTCCCCTACCTGCTGGTCCTGCTGGTGATCCCGGTCGGGCCCGGCGGGCAGGTCGCGCTCGACCTCGGGCCGGGGATCTTCTTCGCGCTCGCCGTGATGGGCGTCGGCGTGATCGGCGCGATCATGGCGGGCTGGGCGTCGGCGAACAAGTACTCGCTGCTCGGCGGGATGCGGGTCGCCGCGCAGCTGATGTCGTACGAGCTGCCGATGGTGTTCGCGGCGTCGTCGGTGGCGATGGCCGCGGGCACGCTGTCGCTGCAGGGCATCGTGGACGAGTGGCGCTGGTGGTGGCTGCCGTGGCAGGCGGTCGGCGGCGTGGTGTTCTTCGTCGCGGGCCTCGCCGAGCTGCGGCGCCCGCCGTTCGACATGCCGGTCGCCGACTCGGAGATCATCTTCGGCCCGTACACCGAGTACGGCGGGCTGCGGTTCGCGCTGTTCCTGCTCGCCGAGTACGCCGGGATCGTGGTGCTCTGCTCGCTGACGGCCGTCCTGTTCCTGGGCGGCTGGAAGGGCCCGTTCCTGAACACCGAGCTGGGCTGGCTCTGGACGCTGCTCAAGATCGCCGTGCTGGCGTTCTGCGTCATCTGGCTGCGGGTCAGCTACCCGCGCATGCGCGAGGACCAGCTGCAGAAGCTCGCCTGGGCGTGGCTCGTCCCGCTGTCGCTCGCGCAGCTCGCGCTGACGGGCGTCCTCAGCGTCGCGCTCTGAGGGCGGTCACCGCAGGAAGATCGTGAAGTCGGCCATCTCGGGCAGCGCGTCGGGCGGGATGTCGGCGTCCACCGCCATCTCCTCCGCGGACAGGAAGCCGCCCTGCTCCTCGCGCCGGTGGAGGACGCGGTCGACCATCTCCGGCGTCATGCCGGGCAGCGCCTCCAGGATTTCGCGCGGCGCGTGGTTGACGTCCACGAGCCCGCCGTCGTCGTACGTCCGGGGCACGTCGGGGCGGCCGATCCGCAGCTCGCGGGCGAGCGCCGGGTCCTCGGCGGCGAGCGCCCGGGCCTGCTCCCGCAGCGTCCGGCGGTATTTGGCGACCTCGATGGCGCGCTCGTTCTGCTGGCTGCGGGGCGCCCCCCCGGGGAAGACGGACGTCCGGACCGCGAACGCGTGCCCGGTCCCGGCCAGCCACAGCAGGATCGCCAGGAACGACCCCAAGACGGTCAGGAACTGGTTGCCGGTCTGCACCATGGCGAGGACGGTGGCGGTGCCGACGCCGTACCCCGCGGCGGTGGCGCCGAGCTGCCACGACCCGCGGCGCAGCGCGGCGTAGAGGAACGAGAACGGCGTCCCGTAGCCGAGTGTGATGAACGGCACGAAGGCCCACAGCATCCCGCTGGTCGCCTCCGAAGGCAGCGGCAGCATCGGCGGTGGCGGCGGAGGAGGGGGCATGGGCGGTCCGGGATATGGCGGCCGGGCCGCGAACGGCCGCGGCGCCGGAGGATGCCCGGACTGCGGGTGACCGTGCGCCGCCCGCCCCGGCTGGGTGTGGCCCGGTGCGGCGGGGCGGGAGCGTCGGCCCGGGTCGGGATCGCGGGGGTGGTCTGCGTGATGACTCACCCAGTCCTCCGAAGGGTGCCCCGGCCCGCAGGCCGGCGGGGAATGCGGACTCTGTCAGCAGGGGCCCGGCGGAGCGGGGACCGCCCAGTGTCGAAGTTCCCCGGCGCGCGGTCCGCAATCTTCGTACAGCCGCACTTACTTTCTGTAACGGGCAGATCATGCGGATCGTGGCTGGTCGGGCCGTTGCCGGAGCAGGCTCCGGCGATGTCCGGGGAGCTGATGTCAGACGGCAAGGGCCCCTCCTTCGCCCTCTCTGCCCGGTCCCGCGCGTACCACACGGACTACTCCAGATAGGACGAACGCTGGGGCCTTCGCGTTCCCCCCGCGCCCATCGTGCGCAATCATGGGGCGCGTGGGACGGCTACCAGGAGGCGGGCTGGCCAGAGGGCTGGCGGTCACGCTGCGGACGATGACGCGGCGGTCCATAACGCGTCAGTACCCCGAAGTGCAGCCCGATCTGCCGCCGCGCAGCCGCGGCGTCATCGCGCTCTTCGAGGAGAACTGCACCGTCTGCATGCTGTGCGCCCGCGAATGCCCCGACTGGTGCATCTACATCGACTCCCACAAGGAGACCCTCCCGGCCGAGGGCGGCGGACGCCCCCGGACCCGCAACGTCCTCGACCGGTTCGCCATCGACTTCGCGCTTTGCATGTACTGCGGGATCTGCATCGAGGTGTGCCCGTTCGACGCGCTGTTCTGGTCGCCGGAGTTCGAGTACGCCGAGTACGACATCGCCGAGCTGACGCACGAGAAGGAGCGGCTGCGCGAGTGGATGTGGACCGTCCCGCCGCCGCAGGCCCACGACCCGGCGGCGGAACCGCCGAAGGAGGTCGGCGCGGCGGAGAAGGCGGCGGCGCGGGCCGCGCGCCGTCCGGGCGCGGCCGGATGAGCGGGCAGGAGATCGTGTTCACGCTGCTGGGCGTGGTCGCGGTCGGGTCCGGGATCCTGGTGGTGACGACGCGGCAGCTCGTCCACGCGGCGCTGTGGCTGGTGGTGTCGTTCGGCGCGCTCGCCGGCGGCTACCTGGTGCTGACGGCCGAGTTCGTCGCCTGGGTGCAGGTCCTGATCTACGTCGGCGCGATCGTCGTCCTGCTGCTGTTCGGGATCATGCTGACGCGGGCGCCGATCGGGGAGTCCGCCGACCTCGACTCCGGCAACCGGTGGGCGGCGCTGGCGGTCGCGGTCGCCACCGCCGCCGTCCTGGTCACGCTGATGGCCGTCGGCTTCCGGGACGAGCGGATGGAACTGGACGCGGGCGGCGGGTCGGCCGAGACGCTCGGCGCCGCCGTGTTCCGGACGTGGGTGCTCCCGTTCGAGGTGCTGTCGGTGCTGCTGCTGGCCTCGCTGGTCGGCGCGATCGTCCTGTCGCGGTCCGACATCGGTCCCGGCGGGCCCGGCCCTGGGGAGGACGGCTGATGCATCTCGCCTACCCGACGGTCGTCGCCGCGCTGCTGTTCTCCGTCGGCGTGTACGGGGTGCTGGCGCGCCGCAACGCGATCCTCGTCCTGATGTCGGTCGAGCTGATGCTGAACGCGGTCAACCTGAACCTCGTCACGTTCGACGTCTGGTACCGGGACAAGCTGCACGGCGGGCAGGTCCTCACGCTGTTCACGATCGTGGTCGCGGCGGCGGAGATCGGGCTGGGGCTGTCGATCGTCCTGCTGGTGTACCGGAACCGGCAGATGGTGGACGTCGACCGGCTGCGCACCCTGGCCGAGGAGCCGGACGCCCCGCCGCGCCCGCAACCCCCGGCTGAGCCGGATTCCAAGCCCGAGGCGGTCGACGCCCCATGATCTGGCTCGCCTCCCTGACGGCCCTGCTGCCGTTCCTCGCCGCGTTCGCCGGGATGCTGTTCGGCCCGTCCCTGACCCGTGCCGTGCGGGGCGTGCCGGGCGGCGGCCCGGGCGTGCTCGCGTGCGCGCCGGTCGCGGTGTCGCTGGTGCTGTCGGCGATCGTCGCGTTCGCCGTGTGGCGCGACCCCGGCGTGCGGACGGGCATGCTCGCGCTGGTCGACACGGGGTCGGTGCCGATCCGGGTCGGGCTGCAGGTGGACGGCCTGTCCGCCGTGGTCGCGCTGATGGTCTGCTGCGTGGCGCTGGCCGTCCAGGTGTACTCGGTCGCCTACATGAAGGACGACCGGCGGTACTCGTCCTACGCGGCGTTCATCTCGCTGTTCACGTCCGCGATGCTGCTGGTCGTGTACGCGGGCGACCTCCTCGTCCTGTACGCCGGATGGGAGGTCATGGGCATCTGCTCGTACTTCCTGATCGGCCACCACTGGGAGGACCGGGCGAACTCGCGGGCGGCGGTGAAGGCGTTCCTCGTCACGCGGCTCGGCGACGTCGGGTTCCTCATCGGCGTGATCGTCCTCGGCGTCGGCGCCGGGACGTTCGAGATCTCCGGGGTCCTCGCGCGGGCGGGCGAGCTGCCCGGCTCGACGGTCACCGCCGCGGCGCTGCTGCTGCTCGCCGGGGTCGCGGGCAAGAGCGCGCAGTTCCCGCTGCACACCTGGCTGCCGGACGCGATGGCCGGCCCCACGCCGATCAGCGCGCTGATCCACGCGGCCACGATGGTCGCGGCCGGGATCTACGTCGTCGCGCGACTCTACGGCGTGTTCCTGCTGACCCCCGGCGCCCGCACCGTGCTGGCCCTCGCCGCGGTGATCTCCATGGTCGGCGCGGCGTGCGCCGCCCTCGCGCAGGACGACCTGAAACGCGTCCTGGCGTACTCGACGATCAGCCAGCTCGCCGTGATGGCCGCCGGGCTCGCGGTCGGCGCGAAGTCCGCGGCGATCTTCCATCTGCTGACGCACGGCGCGTTCAAGGCCCTGCTGTTCCTCGCCGCCGGATGCGTGATCGTGACGGCCGGGTCGAACATGCTGGCGCGCTACGGCGGGCTCCGGCGCGGCATGCCCATCACGTTCTGGTCGATGACGGTGGGTTTGGCCGCGCTCGCGGGCGTCCCGCCGTTCAGCGGCTGGTTCTCCAAGGATTCCGTCATCGAGGCCGCACAACACTCCGCCACCAACGGCGGTGTCTGGTCGGAGGCTTCCACACGGGCGGGCTGGTCCGCATACCCGCCGCTTTCCGACGTTCCAGGGCCGCCCAAGTGTCCCGATGCCTCGACGATCTGCGATGGCCTTGTGGCGAGGGTGGACATGCAGCGGCTGGTGATCGTCGGGCCTGGCCAAGTGACTCTGCCGGGCGGGGTGGCGTGGCTGGTGTATCTGGGGCTGCTCATCACGGTCGTGCTGACGGCGGCCTACGCGATGCGCACATGGTTGATGACGTTCTTCGGTGAGCCGCGCGGTTCGTACGAGATCCGGGAGCCGTCGAAGTTCATGTCGTGGACGGTCGCGGCGCTGGCCGTCCCCGCCGCGATCCTCGGATTCTTCGGGCTGGGGGCTCCGGAACTGCGTCCCCACCTCGGGGCGTCGTTGCTCAGCGTTCTGCTGTTGCTGCTGGGGGCGGGTGCCGCCTTCCTGGTGTGGAACCGTGACCCTGCACTGGATCCTGCGCGCGCGCTCGGCCCGGTTCGTCCCGCGTTCGCGCGGGCCTTCTTCGTGGACGAGTTGTACGCGGCCGCCATCGTCCGTCCCGTCCAGGCACTGGCGCGGTTCGTCGTCACGTTCGACCGCGCCGGAGTGGACGCCGCCGTCGTCGGGACCGCGGGTGGCGCGCGGCGCCTCGCCGGGCTCCTCCGCGTCCCGCAGAACGGCAACCCGCAGACCTACCTCACCGGCCTGCTCGCCGGCGTCGTCGTCATCGTGGCCGGGGTGGTGATCTTCCTGTGATCTTCGTGCTGATGATGGCGATCCCCCTCTTCGGGGCCCTCGCCATGCTCGTCCCGGCGAACCGGTTCCTGCGCACCGGCTTCGCCGTCCGCGCGTTCGGGACGGCCGTGTCCGGCGCGACACTGCTCGTCGCGATCTCCGCCATGACGGCGTTCGACTTCGGCGCCACGTCCCGCATGCAACTGGAGGTCGACCGCGCCTGGGCGCCCGCGATCGGGCTCCGCTTCCACCTCGGCGTGGACGGGATCTCGCTGCCGCTGGTCGTCCTGACCGCGCTGCTGACGTTCCTGTGCTTCCTCTACACGCTGCGGCACCCGCCCGCCGGCGACCGGATCCGGCTGCTCACCGCGCTCCTGCTCGTCCTGGAGATCGGGATGCTCGGCACGTTCGTCGCCCTCGACCTCGTGCTGTTCTTCGTCTTCTTCGAGACCGTCCTCGTCCCCATGTACGTGGTGATCATGCTGTGGGGCGGGACGGGGCGCCGCGCCGCCGCCTACAAGTTCATCCTCTACACCCTCCTCGGCTCCGGCCTCCTCCTCGCCGGGATGCTCCTCGTCGGCGCGAAGTCGGGCACGCTGGACATGACCGTGCTCGCGGAACGGCACGGGTCCGGGCTCTCGCGCGGCATCCAGATCACGGCGTTCGCGCTGATGGGCATCGGTTTCGCGGTCAAGGCGCCGATGTGGCCGCTGCACACCTGGCTGCCGGACGCGCACACCGAGGCGCCGACCGTCGGGTCCGTCCTCCTGGCCGGCGTCCTGCTGAAGATGGGCACGTACGGGCTGGTCCGCGTCGCGCTGCCGCTCGCCCCGGACGGCGCCGAGTTCTGGGCGCCGTGGCTCGGCCTGCTCGCCGTCATCGGGATCATCTACGGCGCGCTCGCCTGCCTCGCCCAGCGCGACCTCAAACGGATGATCGCCTACTCGTCCGTCGGGCACATGGGCTTCGTCCTGCTCGGCATCGCGACCCTCACCCCCGTCGGGATCAACGCCGCGCTGTTCGGCAACATCGCGCACGGGCTGATCACCGGCCTGCTGTTCTTCCTCGCCGGCTCGGTCAAGGACCGTTGGGGCACCACCGACATGGCCGCGATCGGCGGCGGCATGCTCGGCACGTCACCGCGGCTGGCGTCCATCCTGACGTTCGCGTCCGTCGCCTCGCTCGGGCTGCCGGGCCTCGCCGGGTTCTGGGGCGAGGTCCTCGCCCTGATCGGCGCGTACCGCCCGCACGCCGGGCTGCCCCGCGAGACGTTCGTGACGTTCATGGCCGTCGCCGCGCTCGGCGCCGCCCTCACCGCCGCCTACTTCCTGCGGATGCTCGCCAAGCTGACCCACGGCCCCTCGCCCGAGCGCCCGGCGCCGGTCGCGGCCGTCTCCGTCCAGGAGTACGCGGCCTGGACGCCGCTGATCGCGCTCACGCTCCTCGTCGGCCTCTGGCCGAAGACCCTGCTGGACGTGACCACCGGCCCCGTCCGCGCGCTGTTCGGAGGCGGCTGATGATCCAGGGCATCGACTACGCGGCGATCGCGCCGCCGCTGATCCTCGCCCTCGCCGCGCTCGGGCTGCTGCTCGCCGACGCGTTCGACCTGCCGCGGCGCGCGCTGTCCCTGCTGTCGGCCGGGTCGCTGCTCGCCGCGCTGATCGCCGTGATCGTGCTCGCGGCCGGCGAGCGGCGCGCCACGTTCTGCCTGCCGGACGGCCTGCGTTCCGGCGGGCCGCCCTCCTGCTCCTACGTCGCGGACGACTTCACGCTGCTGTTCCAGGGGATCGTCCTCGGCGCCGCCGTGATCATCGTCCTGCTGTCCCTGCGGGAGATCACCGACTCGAAGCTGCCGGTGGGCGAGTACCACTTCCTGCTGCTCGCCGCCGTCATCGGCGCGCTGGCCCTGGTCGCGGCCCGCGACCTCGTCCTGCTGCTCGTCGCGCTGGAGACCCTGTCGCTGCCGGTGTTCGCGCTGACCGCGCTCCGCCGCTACGACGGGACGGCGTCCGAGGCCGCGCTGAAACTGTTCCTCGTCTCCGTCGTCTCCACCGCGGTCATGCTGTTCGGAATCAGCCTCGTGTACGGGGCGACCGGCGCCATGCACATGGACCGCATCGCCCCCGCCCTCTCGCGCCTGGACGCCGGCCTCGACCCGATCGCCGCGGTCGGCTCCGTCCTCGTCCTCGCCGGGTTCGCGTTCAAGGTCGCCGCCGTCCCGTTCCACTTCTGGGCACCGGACGTCTACCAGGGCGCCCCGCTGCCCGTCGCCGCGTTCCTGTCCGTGGTGTCGAAGGCCGCAGGCTTCGCCGGGCTCGCGATCGTCCTCGCCCTCGGCCTGCCCGCGTACGCGCACGTATGGGCGCCGGTCATCGCCGTCCTGGCCGCCCTCACCATGACCGTCGGCAACCTGATGGCGCTGCGGCAGCGGACCGCCATCCGGCTGCTCGCCTGGTCGTCGGTCGCCCAGTCCGGCTACATGCTCGCGCCCCTCGCCGCCGGCGAGCACCGCCTCGCCGAGGCCGTCGCCGCCACCGTCGCCTACGTCGCCCTGTACGCCGTCATGAACCTCGGCGCGTTCGCCGTCGTCATCGGCTTCCACCACCGCCGCACCCTGGACGACTACCGCGGCCTCGCCCGCCGCAGCCCCGCCGCCGCGACCGCCCTCGCCTTCTTCCTGATCTGCCTCGCCGGCCTCCCGCCCGGCGTGATGGGCCTGTTCGCCAAGGTCGTCGTCTTCCGCGCCACCGTCGCGGGCGACGCCACCTGGCTGGCCGTCATACTGGCGATCAACACGGTGATCGGGCTGTACTACTACCTGGCCTGGACCGTCCGCCTGTTCACGCCGTCCCCAGCGGACGAGCCGCACACGGGCCCCGGCCTGCCGGTCCGCGTCGCGATCGCCGCCACCGCCGCCGCCGCGGTCGTGCTGTCGGTCGCGCCGCAGATCGTCCTGCAGACCGTGGCGCGGGCCATCTAGCCGGGAACGTTGACCCAGGTCAAACCGTTGATGTTCATGCCGGAGTCGACGGGGAGGCAACGGAAGTGCACAGCAACGGCGTCAAGACGGCAGCACTGATCGGCGCGCTGTCCGCCCTGATGCTCGTCGCCGGATGGACGTTCGGCGGCACCGCAGGGCTGACGATCGCGCTGGTCATCGCCATCGGCACCAACGGCGTCGCCTACTTCTTCAGCGACCGCATCGCGCTGCGCTCCATGCGCGCCCACCCGGTCGGCGAGGTCGAGGCGCCGATGCTGTACCGGCTCGTCCGGGAGCTGTCCACCTCGGCCCGGCAGCCGATGCCGCGCCTCTACATCTCCGAGACGCGCCAGCCCAACGCCTTCGCCACCGGCCGCAACCCGCGCAACGCCGCCGTCTGCTGCACCCGCGGCATCCTCCACATCCTGGACGAACGGGAACTGCGCGCCGTCCTCGGGCACGAACTCTCCCACGTCTACAACCGCGACATCCTGATCTCGTCGGTCGCCGCCGCCATCGCCACCGTGATCACCTACCTGTCCCACCTGGCGATCTTCCTGCCGATCGGCCGCGCCGACGACGACGACGGCCCCGGCATCCTCGGCGCCCTCCTCATGCTCGTCCTCGGGCCGATCGCCGCCGCCGTCGTCCAGATGGCGATCTCCCGCACCCGCGAGTACTCCGCCGACGCCGCCGGCGCCCGCCTCACCGGCGACCCGCTCGCCCTCGCCGCCGCCCTCCGCAAGATCGACGCCGGCACCCGCGCGATGCCGCTGCCGCAGGACCCCGAACTCGCCACCACCAGCTCCCTGATGATCGCCAACCCCTTCTCGGGCGCCGGCATCGGCAAGCTCTTCTCCACCCACCCGCCCACCGCCGACCGCATCGCGCGTCTCGAACGCATGGCGGGCCGCCGCTAGAACCACCGAATCCATCCGAACCACCGCGGCCCCGACCGCGTCATAGAACACGAGAGCACGCCGGCCCCTTCTGCGGGGGATGGGGCCGGCGCGCTCTCAGAGTCGACTAGCGGTAGTTGACGAACTGCAGGGCCACATCGAGATTCTTGCCCTTGAGCAGCGCGATGACGTCCTGCAGATCGTCCTTCTTCTTCGAGCTGACCCGCAGCTCGTCCCCCTGGATCTGGGCCTTGATCCCCTTCGGCCCCTCGTCCCGGATGATCTTCCCGATCTTCTTGGCGTCCTCCTGAGCGATGCCCTCCTTGAGCCCCACGCTCAGCTTGTACACCTTCCCGGACAGCTTCGCCTCACCCGCGTCGATCGCCTTCAGCGAGATCCCCCGCTTCACGAGCTTGTCCTTCAGCACGTCCAGCACCGCACCGGCCCGCTCCTCGGTGTTCGCCTGGATCTCGATCGACTCCCCGGACCACTTGATCCCCGCGTCCACGTTCCGGAAGTCGAACCGGTTCGCCACCTCCTTGACGGCCTGGTTCAGCGCGTTGTCGACCTCCTGCCGGTCGAGCTTGCTGACGATGTCAAAAGAGCTGTCGGCCATCGCACACACATCCCCTCAGCAGCACCTTCGCGATCCGAAGAGCGTATCGACTCCCCGCGATCAAGCCCACGCCCCGCACGTCCGCCTCGATGTCACACCCACTCCCGACGTCCGCTATTCTTTCCAGTGCCGTCGCAGAGACGACACCACGGCGGGTTGCCCGAGTGGCCAATGGGAGCGGACTGTAAATCCGTCGGCTTAGCCTACGCAGGTTCGAACCCTGCACCCGCCACCACCACACAGAACAGCCCCTGACCAGGCGTAACCCGGTCAGGGGCTGTTCTCGTCGTGTCCGGCTGTCTCTGATCGTTAACGGCCTTCTACGGGTGGCTGTGCCGAATACGTGCCGAAGTTCTAAGGGCTCTTTGGCCTGGTCGCCTCACTGATTCGGCGCTTGGCGTCCTCCTCCTGACCGGCCACGCACTTGGCGTAGACGCGCAGCAGGACGGCGACGCTATGCCCCGCCCACTCGGCGACCTGAGCCGGAGGCACAACCGGCCCCGAGCCACGTCGACACGGCAGCGTGCCGAAGGTCGTACGGCGTCTTAGCCAACGGCACCTCACGCTCGCTCAGCGCCGCCGCCCTTGCCCTATGCCAGGCCCCGAGGTACGTCCGGTCAGTCATGATCCCGCCGCGCGGCCCGACGAACAGCCGGCCACCCGCCGGAATGCTGAACTCCTTGATGTGGTGGCGCAGCAGCGTGACGAGTTCCGGGTGAATCGGCACAGGTCGGGTCTCGCCGGGTGCCCGGTGCTTGAGGGGTTGCCGGTCCCGTGGCTTGCCGCTGTCGGTCCACCGGGAGCCGCTACGCGGTTCGGCGTGCGTCAGCCGCATCTCGCCCCAGCCGTCGTCAGCAGGCTCACGAGGGCATCCCGCCGCAGGTCCACCGCCTCCTCTGGCCGCAGCGCGGCGTAGTACATGACGAAGAAGGCCACCATGCGCTCACCGCGCTTGCCCTGGCACCGGACGGCGTCGAGGAGCCGCCGCGCCTGGTCGGGATTGGCGACGACCCGAAGGTCAAGCGTCTGCGCCACTCGCGGCCGAGTCCACTTCACGAGAGTCAGCGGGTTGACCGGCAGGATGCGGCCGCTCACAGGCGTGCTCCATGGCGTTGTTGAAGGTCTCCCGCTTGCTCGTCGCCGTACTGCCCGCCGCCGGAGACCCGTCCTGACGACGGCTCAGCCTGTCGAGGACTTGGCGTGCGAGTTGCGGCCTCTGTCGGTCGGGCGCGAGGTCGCTCATGTCGACCGTGTTCCGCTCCAGCCAGCGGACGGTCGAGGCCAGATGCTCGGGCGGTTCGGTCTCGCCATTCTGCAGACGGCGCTGTACGCCCAGGTGCGGAGAGCCTCACGCAGCAGGGCCGCCCGCCGGAGCGCCCTTGCCCGTGGTCAACAGAGCCTCGGTGGCGTCCGTGAGCGCCTCAGCGATGCCCCGCCGGTGGTTGGGGGAGGCGTACGGCCACTTGGCCGCGCAGTAGTCGAGGGAGAACGCGAACCAGGTGACCGCGTTCTCCTCCCGATCCCAGGAGGCGGGACGACCGGTCTTCACGGCGAATGCCTCACCCTTACGGGCCGCCGTGAGGAGGGATGAGCGGAAGCCATCGGCCTGTGCCGCGTTGCGGAACGGCTCTTTCCAGGTCTTCCGAGCGACCTTCCAGCGCACGGTGTAGGTCGTGACCTTCTTTCCCTTGTAGAGGCGCTTCAGAGGTGACAGCAGTCGAAGGGCGACGCCAGCAGACGTCGCCGCGCTTGCGTCCGGCTGTCTCTGATCGTTAGCGGGCCCTTCTGTGGCCGTTCGTGCCGAAATTCTGGTGGTCCTCTGGCCTTGTCGCGCTGGCGATCCAGCGCTTGGTGGGAAGCTCACGGGACGGCGGCGAGGGCAGGAACCTGGTCTGTTCGTCTTCACGCTGATCAATCAACGAGTCGCCGACGGCCGCGAGGGGTTCCGGCGAGAGCGCCGAGGCGCTTTAGCCAGTTCGTGTACCAGTCGGCGAAGTCGAGGCCGGGGCTGAGCGAGCCGCCCGGGCGGCGGACGTCGTCACGCCAGACCTGCCCGCTGGTCGGCCCGGTCACGACCATTCGGAAGTACGATCCATGCCCGATCTCAGCGATGATCATGGAGCCGGTCAACAGGTCGTCGTAGTGTCCGCCCTCGTCCAGGTCATCGAAGTACTCACCGGGTACCCGAGCGGTGAACGGGAACGGTGTGGCCAGATATCGGGGCGCGTAGACTCCGCGGTCCGCCCAGCGGATGGATCGGCGAAGCGGCCACAGACCTTGGCCCGGACCGGCTCCGCCGTCACCGACTTGCAGGACGAAGTTGCGATACGACGAAGGAAGACGGACATCGAGTCGTCGTTCCACGTCCACAACGTGGTCTAGGGGGCACGGCGGCCCCAACTCACCTTTGTCTCCCAATGAGGCGAGAGCGGCCAGGATCACGTGACGGTTCCACATCTAGTCCACGACGTGTCCATCCCCTCCGTAGCGAAGCCGAGCGGCTCACCCAGAAGCATAGACAGACTCAGGCCGTGCATCCATATGAGATTTCGAGCTTCATCGCTCAAACTCTGACCTTGTCGTGGCGCGCTCGGTCTCCACGGATGGGCCGGCAGGGAGTTGCCGCGCTGGTCGGGGATCGTGACGCCACAATGTGACCATGGACGCAGGACTCGACAAAAGAGCGCCGGCTCTACCAGGCGGTGAAGGACTTCCGTGTGCAAGCCCGCGGCATCCTAGGCAACGCTGAGTAACGACGTAGGCGGTCGTTGGGGCATCGGTCGCCGGTCGGCTGCGCCGTTCCCTGGGGGTTGTCTCCGGTCCACTGGCCCCGAGTGCTTCGCGGTGGGTCACACTGCTGCGGTGCCGCTGCCTTACACGGCGGACAGAACCAGCTTTCCCTCGCTCGGTTCCTCGACGCGTACATCGACCGTGGCATCCTCGTCATCGTCGAACCGCAGGGTGCAATAGGGCGACAGCGCCATGAGGAACATCCAGCCTTCCCGGTCTTCGCCGTTCAGCGGAGGAACGAAGGTCGCCGAGACGCGCCATCCCGAGTCGTCGCTGACAATGGCGATGGCGACGCTAACGGAGCACAAGCACGTGTCACGGTTCGCCCACCACTCCAGACGGGCCGCACCTTCGTATGTGTCCATGGTGTGAGTATGGCGAGGAGCGCAGCCTCATAGGGACGGTCCTCGCCGGACGGATACCTGCAACGGGTCGCGGCGGGCGTTACCTGGTCAGCGTCTGCCCGCCCGTTTCCGCTCGCTCCGATCGCTGACGTCACTTATAGCGGTCATGCTGAAGCTCTGTGCGTCTCTGGCTCGGTCGCCCCGCCGATAAGGCGTCTTCGATGGATAGGCTTGACACCCACCCAGGCGCAAGGGCGGACCTTTTATGCGAGTCGAGGATGCACGGTTGCAGCTGCTTATGTGTCTGCAAGCCGCAGGCGAAGAGGTGCGCGAGCTCGAACCCCGACCGGCTTGGAAGGCATTCGGCGAATTCATGCGTCATCCGGTTGAAGTCGAGGAAGACGCCCTGCTGTATGAGTACGGCACCTACTCCTTGGAGGGGCCGCGCCGCTTCGTCCTCAGCTTCTGCCGTCAGTTCGACGTCGATGAGGACTTCGCTCAGGCTCTCATCCAAGTGCGCTGTGATATGGAATACGAGCCCACGCCTGCGCTCGAAGCCCTAGGCACGTACAGCCGATGGTGGTCAGGCGGAGCGGGTGAGCCGTCGCTTGCCACGGTGCTGGACGAGATCGAGTGTCGATCGGAATGGGAGATCATCGGCGTACACCGGCCGGTCGCAAGCTCTGTCTACCAAGAGCGTCCGTGCTGATCCCCGCTCCTTCGCGAGCTTGGTCGTGGTCCGGTTCGGGTCGCCTCGGGCGGGGCGTCTCGGTGCTGTGAAGGAGAGGCGCGCCGACCGCCTGGAAGGGTGCGGCTCCTTGCGACCCCGAGTTGTCGAGGATGGCGGCGGCCGGAACCCGCAAAGGCGCCCTTTGGGCGTCACTGCGTGGTGGCTTCGCCACCCTTGACAGAACGCGTCTGCCGCTAAATGCAGGTCTCATGCGAGCCGGGGGAGGAAGGTGCAGGAAGGACAGCGACCGGCACTGCGGCACTGTCGTCACCTGACAGTGTGCGTACTCGCTCGATCGTCCAGCCTCCGGGAAGCGAGGAGGCCATTCCCACGGCATCGCAGGCGATGCGGCGTCACGGTCGTAGCGGAGGGACGTCGGGGGAGCGTGCACCGGGGCGGTTCAAGATCCGGAGAATACGCGGAATGGCGGGTGACCTCGCGGGACTTGGAGCGTTACTGCTGGTCAGGCGACATGAGGCGCGTGAATCGAGACGCTGACGGCCGCACCCGGAGGTCACCGTCCCCAGGATGTACGGGGAAGGAGTTCGTGAGTGTTTCCGCAAATCGGAGGAGGGCCCTCGAACGCACCGAGCGCCCGGGGAGTAGATCGGGTCAGTTATCAAAGGGCCGTGGCGCTCAGGTCGCTGCGTGGCCACAAGCCGGGGCCTGGGCCGGTCACCGGACGGCCGCATCAGGCCGCGCATCGCGAAGATTCCGCCGGCCGCGCCTCAATCGGCCGCCACGGGACGCGCCGCCGCCGGCTCGGTATCAGCGCGCAAGGGCGACGATCTCATCAACGGTTGTGAGAGGAATCATCAGCGCCGCATCCCATGTCTCGTCATCCTGGCCGATCAGCATCGTTGCCCGCTCGTCCCCGGACACCGACCAGAAGACCGGCGAGCCTGCGCAGACGCCCACCATCAAGGATCGCCGCTCGTCCCAGCGTGCTTCACGGATCCCGTCCAGCCGAGCCAAGTCCGCGAGAGGCGCCCAGATATGCACCTCCCACGTCTCGGTCTGCACCATCAGCAAGGGCACCGGATCGGCGTCCACGTCCAACGTCACCTCAACCATCCCGGGATGCTCGCATACGGCCGAGTCCTCCGACAGGTCGAAAAGGGCGCCTTCTGCGGCCACCCCCGGATCAAGGCACCACGGGGCTGTTCAATGAGACGGGATTCAGAATGTTTCCGCAGGTCATCAACTCTACGTGCAGAATCGGGAATCTGGACGAAGCAGGGCTTCGCCGCCGAGTGGTCAGGTGAACTTGGCTCGTAGCCATTTGACGCCCGTGTTGAGGACGGGCGGGACGGTGATGAGCACGACCGCCGCATCGCCGAGGTTGTTTCGTGCCGCTTCTGCGGTGATCCAGGCGAGGAGTGCGATCAGGGGCGGCCAGGTGCGCAGGTTGGAGCGCAGGATCCAGCAGAGCGCGGCGGTCCACGTCGCGTCGCGCAGGATCAGTGCCAGGTAAGGCGCGCTCACCAGTACTCGCCAGGCGAAGCGGAGGCGGTCCTTCCCGGTCGGCAGGACGTCGAGTTCGCCGAGCCATTCGTCCAGGTATCGGGACCTGACGTCACGGGGGAGGAGAACGGCGGCCCAAGATAACGGCCGGGTACTCATCCTGGCGGGTGCGGGGTCATGGAGCCGTGCTCGGGCCAGTGTCTCCAGTTCGCCGGCGACGTTGTCCAGTCCCAGGCGAAGAGCCAGGGGCGCCATGACCGACAGGGTCTCGCGGGACTTCGCGATCTGCTTCCGCCTGTCCAGATACTGGAGCGTCTGCATGTTGTGCAGGCGATCGAGAAGCTTGAGGGATGCTCCTATGGATGTCAAGCGGCTAGATCGTGATCGTTTGGTGTGGTGATGAGCTGGTAGAGCTCGCGGGCGATGTAGCGTTTGAGGCAGCGGATGATCTCTTTCTTGGAGAGTCCGTCTT